>NZ_AZEG01000016.1 GCF_001434935.1 Liquorilactobacillus uvarum DSM 19971
CCCATGATAACGGGGTGACACTGTACTTGGAGAACTTATGGTGAATAATTCAGGTTATTAATTACAAATAAATTTGTCCCATAAGCTAAAGTTCTCTGTCTAACTTCGAATTAATTGTAACAAAGAAACATGCTATATTCACAAGTTCGTGTCAGCACTCAAGTTATACCAACTTATGTCACAACTTCTCAACGTATTTAGAATAACCATTTTAAGATAGAAATTTTTCCGTTAAGCAGATTTCCTGATATGCTCCATAGTTTTTTTAATTAATATAATAAAATTTATAACAACGGTAAGTTAGAATGCCCCACCACCGGAACCACCGCCAAAGCCACCTGACGAACCACCACTAAAGCCACCAGATGAACCGCCTGCTGACGAAGCATCACCAGCAATCACACTTGAAAAACTGCTGTTAAATGCAGTTTCAAAATTAGCACTGCCTAAAATAAAAATGGGATAGTAATTTCCAAATCCTGTCTCTAATTCCTCAACAGAGAAATTAGCCTTCAACTCTTTAATAACCTTTTTAGCCAATCCAAAGGCTACAGCGTATGGTAAAATCTGTTCCCATAAAATGAGATCACCGACTTTTTTCATGTCAAAACGGCCAATATCCTGTAACATCTTTTTAAAACATGAAAAACGATAAAACATCTGCCAACCAGCTTCCGAATATTTTGGTCTTTGTTTACGGTACGAATAACAAATTATAATATTCAGTATTATTAACAATGAAAACAGCCCGAACCACCAAGTGTTCCAAGATATCACCGCTGATACCACCAGAAAGGCACTGCTGACGATCGTCGCCCATAAAGCTATTATTCGTAGTTTAGCATTAGTTTTATCATGGTAATTCAAACTCCGTGCCTGTTTGAAAATTTTCTTTTGCCATGAGTTAAAAGCTCTTTGAATTTTCAGACTATGTTTCGATGATTTACCGAATTTATTCAGTTGTTTTAATGAAAATTTGTTTCCATCGCCGACCTCTGTAAACAAGGTCTTCAATAATTTATCTTCTTCTATGAGCTTCTTTTCAAGTAGTGCTACCTCATAGTCATTCTTTTCATTTTCTGTCTTTCTGATACTTATTTTCTTAACTGCTGCAAGTTCTAGCAAATACGCACTAAACGTCTTCGAACTAGGTTCATTATCATCAATAATCGCTTGTGTAATTTCTGCTGAATATTCCGGTATCTCATAAGAATGAACCAACGGCGGCAGCGCTTTTCGAGGATTACCTGTGTTACGCCAACGCCACAGCCACCAAACACCAGTAATTAATAGACCCAAAATCATCATTGTATACTTTATAAACATGTTACGCTGCTGACTGCGTTTGCGCTTTTCATTAGCTTGGTGTGCTAGTTCAGCCTCACGCTGCTGAATCTTTTCTTTAACATCTTTGTTCACCTTATTTGTATTAGCCGAAGTCACATTTGTTGGAAATAGCAGACGACTTTCAACAAATTGATTCGCGGGATTTTCATTCAAGCGTATTACAACTTGTCCGCTCTTTTTCCGGACGCTCGTATGACCATTCAGATTTCCGTGAGTCCATCCTTGAAGAGATTGAATGTTCTTTTGTGGCAACTGGATTGTAATTAGGACATCTTCTAAGGGGACATCCCACTTCTCTCCGATTATCTTCCAGTTCAGTTCAGCTGTGTCATTATAATTAGTGACTACACCACGCAATAAATAGCGGTAGGTAAAAGTTGCAACCTCATCAGAAATAGCATGAAAAACTTTAATTTGCAAATTATCTTTGGTTTGGTTCAGTGTGTACGTATTATTAGTTCCAGTATTTGCTTGCGTTAAATTAGTTTTCTTTTTATTCTGCTCTGAAGAAACACCAATATTTGAAACTCCTTTAATTCCGCGAAGATCTTGATTATAATAAACTCCATGAAAATTGCCATCAAAATCATAAGTGATTTGCTGCGTTAATTCCGCATCTCCATTTTTTAAAACATTCACATTGATATGATATTGCTTAATCTTATAAGTGTTATCAGCATGTGCTGGTGCAATAAAAAATAAGAAACAACTCAATAATACCGTTATAAATTCTAATATATGAAACCTATGTCTCATTAATCTGACCCCCGTCTAATTTCCCTTATTATCTCAAACATTCTCAAGAAAACAAATATTATACTATCTTAAACTCTAGAAATACAGCAGCACTTCAAAATTCTACACTCAATTCTCAAAGTGTATCTTTTAAAAAAATAGTTTGCCTCTCAATTACAGTACACATTAAGTAAAACATTTCAAAAGTTCGTATATAAACTATTTAGAAAAATTATTAGTTTTCTATTATTCAAGCAAAACACGCTTAAGAAATAACTATACCACAAAAAAGAATGGTCACACATTGAAATTACAAGTGTGTAACCATCCATTATTAATTTTAGAATTCATCTGCTATTCTCTTATTTAAACTGAAGTCGCTTAACCGAAATGCAGCAATAATTGTTAACCTTTACGTAATTGGCGATAAATTATGAATACTGCCTGACTTCAATTTATGAGCACTTCGCAGTTACGTAAAACCTACTGCTAAGCATTAATTCGCATACTACCAAGTAAAAACAAGATGCCGGGTCATTTTTATTTTGACCCAACACCTTGTTAAAGTATTAAAAACTAACTATTGATGTAACTATGAATTTTTTGTGCAATTTTGTAATGTCCCAAGTCATTAGGATGCAGTGTGTCATAACTGTATTTTTCAGCTAGTGTCGGAATGAAGAAGTTAAATCCCGCATTATGATACAAACTCAAATGAGGAATTCCAAAATTCTGTGTCATTCTGCAAATAGCTTCTTCATAATCCAGTTGGAGTAAACCAAAACTATTTTTTTGGGGGAAAAAGTCTGTCCCGATATGAACATGAGATATAAAATATATAGCCATATCCGGGTGAGCTGACATACATTTCATAAACAACTGTTCTAAAGCACCATAGAAAGTTTCTACCGTTTTATCTCCAAACTGTCCCAAAGCCTGATTTCTGCCAAAATCATTAATACCCGCGTAAATAGTCAAGATGTCACAGTCCGCTGGAATCTGCTGACATCGTTTGACCATCGAATCATGTCCCAAGGCTACCGTTGATCCAGCAGTTCCAAGAATAGTTGTCTGCTGTGGCTGCCACCACTCATTAAGCCAGTCATGATACCATTTACTGGTATATGAGGTTCTATTATCTGTTATGCTGTCCCCCAATGCTACATAATGTGTATACATGAATTTTCACTTTCCCCTTTTCTTCAGTTAGGCCACAAAAAGTACCGCAAATACTGTAAAGGACGGTTAAACTGCGCCTAATTTTTCTCGACTTTTGACACATTTTTAGTAACTAATCCATTAAGAAATCGCTAAAATTAAGCTTTCCCAAGGCCTTAAAAGACCGTCTGTACTGGTTCGATCCCGGTAATTAGCAATTACCAATGTCTCTTTCTTCAGCCCTTGCGGTAAGTAATCACTCAATTCAAATTGGGTATCACTCAAATTAACAACTACCAACCAAGTTTTTCCACCCAATGTTCTCTTATACGTGAAAACATTTGGGTCTTCTGGATAAAGCAGTTCATAAGAACCTTCTGTTAAAATTCTACATTCGTGCCTGAGCTTGATTAAAGTCTGATAGTACTTAAAAACAGATGTATCTTTTTTGCAATCAGCCTCTACATTAACTTCTTTATAATCTGGGTTAAGCTTAAACCAAGGAGCTCCAGTCGTAAAGCCAGCATTATCAGTCCCACTCCATTGCATAGGGGTTCGAGCATTGTCGCGGCTTATTTTGCGAGCTGCCTTGAGAAAATCTTCCTTTGAAATCGTTTTTTGTTCAAGTACGAGTTCACGATAATTGTCCAGAAGCTCAATATCCTCATAATCTTCAATTTCAAAATCTGGATTTGTCATGCCGATTTCTTCGCCTTGATAAACAAAAGGTGTCCCTTGCAAACCATATAAAATGGTTGCAAAAGCGGTCGCACTCTCATATCTGTATTTTTTATCATTTCCCCAGCGCGAGGTGACCCGGGCACGATCATGGTTCTCAAAATATAATGCATTCCATCCATGATCTCTTAAATTTATCTGCCAAGAAGACAAAATTTTCTTTAATTTTATCAGATCCATTTTTTGAATATCCCAACGTCCATTTACACCACCCTGTGCGCGATCGACATGCATATGTTCAAAGGTAAATATCATGTCAAGTTCTTCGCGTTCTGGATCAACTAACAAAGTCGCATCTTGACTAGTTGAATCGGGCGACTCTCCTACACTCATCATTGAGAAAGGTTTCAAAACTTCCTGATTCATTTCATGTATGAACTCATGCATCCGCGGACCGTTATTTTGATTGCCCACAACATATGGCTTTCCATGCGGATTAGGATTATCTGGAAAATGCAGATCTTTAGAAATAGATGTAACTACATCCATTCTCCAGCCATCGACACCTTTTGCTTTCCAAAAACGCATCATATCATAAATATACTGCCGTACCCTTGGATTCTCCCAATTCAAGTCAGGCTGCTGTTTCGCGTAATAATGTAAATAATACTGTTTACGATTTTGATCCCATTCCCACGCGGATCCTCCAAAGTTTGATCCCCAGTTATTTGGTTCGCTTCCATCTTCTTTGGCATCACGCCAAACATAAAAGTCACTAAAGAAATTATCTTTTGATTTGCGGCTTTCCTGAAACCAAAGACTTTGATCTGATGTATGATTAGCAACCATATCCATAATAATCTTTATCCCATATTCATGCGCTTTGTCAATCAAATGATAGATATCGTTGTTGTCGCCAAACATTGGATCGATTTTGCGATAATCCGTAATATCATATCCATTATCGACTTGTGGGGATAAATAAACTGGACTTATCCAAATGGCATCGATTCCTAATTTAACAAGATAGTCTAATTTCTTTTCGATTCCCTTGATATCGCCTATCCCGTCTCCATTAGTGTCTAAAAAGCTCTTGGGATAGACTTGGTAAATGACTGCTTTTTTCCACCATTTTTTTTCCACGATTATGCACTCCTTAAGCAATCCCGAGTAATGAAACAACAATTCCTAAAATAATTATTCCAAAGATCAGATAATTGATTGAAACATTCTTTTTCTTCAACAGATAAAAGCACAGCAAAGTAATTAGTAACGGAACCAACCCTTTAAAAATCTGATCAAGCATTACCTGAGTCTTTAAAACAGTTTTTCCAGCCATTACCATATTCCACTTGACCTTGAACAGCACCATTTGGTTTGTCATAGCTCCGACCATGATCAATCCCACGATACTTGCAGCTTTTGTCAAAATATTGATAAGTCCATTTTCATAAAGTTTCGAAATATAGGTTGAGCCCAGTGTGTAACCTAATTTACCACCATACCAACGAACAGCTTGAACCGGTATATTAAAGATCAACAAGAAAATAATCGGTGCGAGGAAGTTACCAGATTTGGCTAAGCTAATGGCAACGCCCGCTGCAATTGCTTTTAAAACATCCCAGAAAACTGAATCACCTATTCCTGCTAATGGACCCATCAAACTTGTTTTTATGGCATTAATAGAGTCGGCATTAAAATTTTTCTTAGTTGCGTTTTCTTTTTCCATTGATGCTGTAATTCCCATAATAAACGGACTCATGGCTAAATTAGTATTAAAATAGGACATTTGACGAACCATAGCTTCTTTTTTATCTTCAGGATCCTTATAAAAATAATTGATGAATGGAAGCATTGAATATTCAAAACCTGAAGCACCTTGTTTTGCTGGTGTTACAGATGAATACAACATAAAGGAACGCCAGTACATTTGATGTAATAATTTTTGTTCATCTTTACTTAAAGTATTGTTTGCCATCTTTTTTTCCTCCACTAATCAAAGAAATCATCATCTTCTATATCGTTTCCAGCTCCAGCTACTTGTGCATTTTGAACGTTTGCTGCCGCTAATGATTTTTGTTCAGTTACTTTTTTATTCAACTGATGCATTTCAAAATCACGCTGTCCGCTTACAACTCCAATTACAATCGCCATAACCGCAACTGCAATCAATGGAACTTGGAAATATGCAACGATCAAGAAACCTAAGAAATAATATACTGAAATATTGTTCTGCCATAAAATTTTCATTAACATTGCCATTCCGACGGCAGGCAGCAGATTTCCAGCAACCGTAAGTCCATTGACAATCGTTTTAGGAATCATATTTAAAATTTCCTGCGTAGCTGTTGATCCAAAAAGAATGGCAAAAAACGGAATTAATGAATAAATAAACCACTGCGAGGCCCACAGCCCATAATGCAGTGCAACTATTTGCTTTTGATTGCCTTGTTTAGCCAACGTATCAAATCTGCTGGCAAAAGGTCCAACAAACAACACATAAATTAATGTCTTAATCTGCAATCCAATGATTCCGATCGGAATTGCAATAGGCAAAGCAACACCCAGTCCACCATGTAAATTAATTGCAAAGGCTACAGCTAACGCACTTGCCAATCCTGGTTCAGCAGAACTCGCACCACCAATGTTAACAACACCCATAAAGATTGTTTCAAGTGCGGCTCCCAGCAATAAACCTGTTTTTAAGTCACCTAATGCTAAACCGACAAGTGGACCAATAACGATTGGTCTTCCTAATTGAGTGAACCCAAGTAGTTCTTGACCACCTACTGTGAGCCATACTATTAAGGCAACTATTATAGCTTGATACAACATGTTTGCTTCCTCCTTACAAACTCAATTTTTTCAAAGCACTGCTTGCCAATTCTTTTTTATCATCTGGCAGATTCTGAAGTGCAGTATCTGGATAGATCTTTACCAATTCCTTAAGACTTTCTATTTCTTGATCTGTTAGCATTACAAATTGAGTTAGAGTCGTTTTATCTCCTTGAACAGACTTGCCCACATTGCCAATATTGACATAATTAATACCTGAAATACTCTCAGCCAATGCCTTTGCATCTGCAATTGTTCTAACTAAAACAAGTAACTTCATCTTTCCAGCACGAGGATCATTTAGCAAATTGATTGCACCATCAATTGTTTTGATAATGACCTTAATTCCTGTAGGAACCGCCATCTTAAGCGCCATTTTTTGTGTCTCATTGCCAGCGGTTTCATCATTAGCAACCACAATACCATCTAAGTCAAGTGCTCTTGACCATACCATTGCAATTTGTCCATGAATAAGTCTTTCATCTACTCGTAAAGCTTGAATCATTTTAATCTCTCCCTAAATTTATTTTTTTATTATATCTGCTTAATCAAAAAAATCTTGTTCACTTTCATCAACATCCGACTGTAACTGAACTTGTTTTAAATTATCTTTTCCTTTTTTAATCACACCTTCAATAAAATCTTGTGTAATCTTTTCTTGTGCCAACACAGTCTCCAAAATAACAGGCAAATTAAATCCAGCAATAATAAAGATGTTTTTTCGTCCAGTAGCAATAACGCTTACTTTTTGATTAACACTACCGCCGTACAGGTCAGTAAAGATTACTGCACTATCTTCGCCATTTAATCCATCGAAGAAATTATTTAATTCTTCATCTAAATCCTTTGTACCGTCTGTATATGCAGAAATATAACTAATTGGCTGTTCTTGCCCTGCAAAAAGTTCAATTGTACTTTTAATTCCTTTTGCCAGTTCACCATGTGTTGCAATCAAATACTTGTTCACAAAACCATCCCTTTCTATTCTTCTTTCTCACAATTATTACATAGCAACTTCCGTGCCAACTTTTACAAAAAGCTTCAATTCAACTTTCCTGAGCAAAAAAAATAAACAAGTACTCTTTTCTGAGCACTTGTTTAAGCACATTCAATCAACTATCAGAGGCCTCAACAACTCGTACATCAATGATATCTCATAATCATTCACCGTAATATTGTACTTCACTTCAACATCATGAAAAATATTCTTTGAAACTGAATAAAATTCTAATTGCGCTTCTGACATCTGCTCATGGATAGTATGTCCTTTATTACTGGAATTATTTGAAACCAGTGTTCTTTCAAGCATTAAAGAAATATGCATATACAAATTCAATTTTATTTTTCCACTTAAGCTCAAATGATAGTACTTTTCATACTTGCTGGTAATTTTCTGAACTTCTTTTATCACAACTTCTGGATTTAAAAACTCTAACCTATCCCCGATGCCTTCAATCGTGAAAAATTTCAGTAGCTCCTCGATCAAAGCATTAATACTTTGATCGCTTTCTCCAAGTTCTTTTAGCAAAGTATAGAGTTTTTGGGTACCCGGTTTATCCATAATATCGTAAATATTAATGATTGAGGTTGCTGCATGCTGTGGAATATCTGTGGTAGTGAGAATTACCTTTGTGTTCCGAAAGTATTCATGATCGTGATTGTCCAAAGAGTTTTTCAGGTCTTTATAATCCATCGTTATGATATCGGTATCGGTTTGAGAAACCTTTTTTATAATATTTTTGATTTCCTTAGAAAGTCCCTCCCCTGACATACATGAAACAATAATATTTTGTTTCTGAGATAATCCCTCATAATATTGCGTACTGATAACATCCCGATATGATTCTGCTTTTTCAGCAATTTCTTTAAATTGATTTTTTTGTTGTATTTGAAGGCCTATATCCAATGCAGTTGCTGTTGTCACATTATTGATAACCAATAAATCCGAGGAAAGCAATGGCTTTATCTCTTTATACATCTGACTTAAAGATCCCATATCAAACATCAAAATCGTTCCCTTATATGTTTGAGACTGTTGATTGATAAAATTGCCGATTTTTTTACTAATATCCATCATTGAAGTTTCAATCGGCATATCGAAGCTTTCAAAAATATAATTACCACACAAATTATTAACAATACTCTGAATGCTGGCCGCCATCGTTTCTCCGTGCGACACAATGATTGCTAACATATCTATTTTTTCGATGTCATTTACTTTAGGTGCAAAAATCAAGAAAACCATCGCTAGGACAACTAAATTCTGAGGTATTTCCTTAAAATTTAATTGCTGTGTAGCAAGTGCTGCTAGATATGTTGTCCGTGGATATCTTTTTTTGACAGATCGTGCCAAGCTTTCGATGTCTTTCAAATTAAGCTGCTCAGAAAAATGAATCATCACGTCCAGAAACTGCGTTAAAGTCCTCACATCACTATCTGAAATATTAAGGGATAATCCATAACGATGCCTTAAAAAAGAAATTACTTTTTTAACTCTTTTCGCCATTACATCAGCCATTTTCTCATCCAAATCAATATTAAGGACTGCCTGTTTCATATCATGTAAAAAACTTTGAATTTCTAAAACATTATCCGAAATGGGTGCATTTTGATGTTCATTTTTATTCAAAACACTAATAAGTTTTAAAACTGCCTGCTTATCACCAACGGACATTACCGGCTCAAAATTCTCAACTTTTTGATACTCAAGAAGTATATACTCTTCCAAGAAAACCTGCTTATTATCGATCGTTATATAGTGTCGATCGTTATTATCATTACGGTACGCATCAGCACACATTAGCTTTACTTTATTTTGAATGGTACCAATATTTCCCGCCGAGGAAATTGCAACTAGCGATCTGAGAATGCCATAGGCAATTTTCAAATCGCACTGAATAGAAACAGCTTCTTGATAAAAAAAATGAAGTATAATTTGATATCTCTCAAATAGAGGCCTTTTCGAAAATGATGGCAGTTCAAGCTTCAAAGGTACACGTCTCCTAAATGTTTGTAGGAGATAGTTATCTAATTTCTCTGTTGTGGCAAAAATAAAGCGGATGTGGACCTGACGTGCCTCTTTGCTCTCTCCCAATGGATAATAATACCCAGTATCAAGCAGTGTAAATAATTTTTCCTGACTCTCTATTGGCAACCGATGAATCTCATCTAGAAAAAGGTAGCCACCATCTGCCTGTTCGACCAAACCAGCGGTATCTTTCTCAGCTCCAGTAAATGCACCTTTTTTGTAACCGAATAAAACCGAAGAAAGAAGTTCCGGATTATTCGCATAGTCAGCACAATTTAACACAATGAATTTTGCAGATTCAGCAATAGCATGCTTCTGGTGCGCATATTTATATATAAGGGATGCAAGATAACTTTTCCCCGTACCCGAAGGACCTGTGATAATCAACGGAAAGCCACTAGGCGGATAAACAACTGATGATTTAGAAGACTCGATGACTTTCCTTAAACTGCCTGATGAACCTATAAATTTTGAAAAAACATCTGTATTCTCTTTTATTTTCCAATAAATAGGTTTAGTTCCATATTTAACAACCAAACCATCTTTACGCAATTGAGACAAATATGAACTAGTTACACCACGTGTAAGTCCCGCGGCTTTCGCAATTTCTTCAGTTGATATCTTCTGATGACCACGGTTGAGTAATTCTTTCAGTGCATCTCTGACTTTAAAACGAGCTTTTTTCATGAACTAATCTCCCTTAGAGTGTTTAACTATATTTAATCACATTACCACAAACACAACCATTTTATTTTTTTATTACAAAAATAAGCAAAAAAGCTTGTTATTTTCTCTCCTAGTCTGTTTTTCCCCATCAATTCAGATTAAAATCGAAACTGCTTAATTCCATTAAGCACATTATAGCTGAGCCTGCACTAAAAGTTATATTCACCTAATCTTCTCCTTGAGACTTGTACTATACAAGTTAGCATGTTTTTTTAGCCATGAATCGATATTCAAAGCCAAACTTTATTCACAATTTAATTAATGCTCAAGTTAGCAGATACTGGCATGCTCCACTTTCTGCAAAATAAAAAACATCCTCAAAATTTTTTATTTACTCTGAGAATGTTTCATATGATAGGCACTATTTTCTTTATAAATTATAATTAAAACTATTTTTTAAATATAATGAATCACCAAACCGCTTAATTTCAAATTGCCGTTTAAAATAACAGTCGGTCCTTCTTCTGTGTTGGGTCTTCCCTTTTCCTCTATCCCGCTTAAGAAAGAATCCACTTGTTTCTTTAATTTCCAGGTTTTCGGAACATAGAATTCAACTCCGCTATATGCAGCATTTATATTGATTATCGCATTATCTTCTTCAACTCTTGTGTTATCAAAATAAATTTTTATCCCCGATGCATATGCATCAACATCAGCTTGCCTGAAATCCTGGGATTGTACATATTGGATACTCGAATTCATATTTCCACTGATGTGGACATGAGAAGCATCATTTGTTGCAGATGTTTTGTCAAATGCATACTTTCGCTTTTTCTTTCCAAAGCTTATTCCTTGATGAAATAGTAGCGAAAAACCAATACTTAACAACACTGCCGCTCCAAGTATTGTCCACGGAACCAGATGTTTAATCCCCAGTGGTTCCGCATAGAGCATGCATAAAAAAGCTATCGAAAAAACCATTCCTGGAACAGTTCTGTGAACCACGCTCTGAACAAATGCTGCAACTAAGAAAAGTGTAATAATAACACTCCAAAAACTAATTTGCGCACTAATCCATCCCATTTGGCCAGCAACTAACAAACCTGCACTCAGTAAGAAAAAAATCCCCCAAAACCATCTTTGTTTTTTCATAAATCCTTCTCCTTTTCTTCTAAACGTTTCCTTAATAGTTTGTAGTATTTTCTAGAAACGTAGATTTGCCTGTGTGAATTTTGAAATTGGATAAGGTTGTTGGAAACAGAGTGAGTCAATGCAAATATTTTATTTATGTTTAAAATAGCCGACTTCGACACACGCATGAATTCATCTGGCAAGATATCTTCCAACTCATATAAACGATATCTGACCACGTAAACATCATCTTCTGTATATGCGTGGATTTGACGAGCATTTGTTTCAAAGAACAGAATATCATCAACATCTAAGTAGTACTCTGTTGCCTTTTTATAAAATAAAAGAGAATTTTTTTTCTGCTTAGCTTGAAGCATCTCGTTTAACTGCACGATTTCTTCAGAATATTTCGGGGCATGTATAACGACCTCTGTTTCTTTCAAATTGCCATCGATATCAATTGTTATTTTCATAGACAATCCCTTTCACACTCTAAGTAGAACATATTTCGAATGGCGGGTAAATGATTTTGGTACAAGTGGTAATTTCTTCTGCGTAAGTGGCACATAGATCTAGAAAACACGCACCAATTAACTGATCTGCATATTGATTAACCCTTTCTGCTAGCATCTGCTTCTAAGCTGCCAAGAAAATGAAGGAGAATATTTGCAATATTTTAATAGCGAATAATCTTTATATTTTATGCTGCATTACGTTTACTTAAAGCTTTTTCAGCCGCACTTTTTTTCCAATGCAACAAAATCCCCAGTACTAATCCTGCTGCTGTGGGTAATATCCATCCAAAGCCAACACCTGAAAATGGTATGCATTGATGATATCCGCTTAAAATGCCACTAAAAAGGCTGCTTAGTACTTTAGGTGCAGCGTTGATGCCATCCAAAACCGCAGCAATACTAGTAAAAATCAACGTCGAACGATATACAATAGAATCCAATTTAAATAAGAAAGTAAGCAATGAAAGTAATATCAAAGCCATTGCTAATGGATAAAGGAACATCAGTAATGGTGTGGCCCAAGCAATGATCTGGGTCAAACCTAGATTTGACGTGCAAAATGATGCGGCGATAGTAAAAATAAGGAAGTAATTATATTTGATCTTTGGAAAAATGCTGTGCATATCCTGTGCAAAAGAAGTTACCAATCCCAAGGCTGTTGTGAATACTGCCAGCGTCCCCATAACTCCTAGAAAGGCAGTTCCAAAAGAACCTAAGTAATACTGTGTGATCTGTCCCAATGCAATCCCACCATTGGCGGAGATTTTAAATTGGCCTAAACTTGCTACTCCCAACATGATTAACCCAATATAGATAATTGCTTCTATGCTCATCGCAAGAATACCCGTTTTAATTAACGAACCTGCGATTTCTTTCGGATGGGTAATTTTTAAAAAGTTGAGCGCTTTTATGATTGTTATTCCAAAGGCCAATGTTGCCAATGCATCCATTGTGTTGTAACCTTCTAAAAACCCATTTGCAAATGGTGCTGTTTGATAAATAGCTGTGACATTTTGTTGCAAACTCCCCATGGGTTTGCTTATACCAATAATAAAAATAATTGCTAGCAATAATAAAAACAATGGATTCAGCCATTTCCCAATGTAACGAGTAAGATGTATTTCATTCTGTGCAAAAAGATATACCAAAAAAAAGAAAATTGCGGAAAAGAAAAACAGACCTAAACCTTGATACTTCGTTGGTAAAATACTTGCAAACGATAACTGAAAAGCAGTTGAAGCTGTCCGTGGTGTTGCAAATAATGGTCCTAAAGATAAATGTGTAATTATTAAGAAAAAAACAGCAAACTTTTTACCAGCAGGCGCCCCAAAGTCATATAATCCGTGACTCTTAGAAATTCCTAATGCTATCAACGCTATCAATGGTATCAATGTCCCAGTTACTAAAAAACCTAATGATGCTAACAACCAGTTCTGTCCAGCCAACTGCCCTAAATGTACTGGAAAAATAAGATTACCTGCCCCAAACAACATGCCAAAAATCAGTGATGCAATCAAAATTATTCCTCTAAAACTTAATTTATTTTCTTTCATAATAAAAACCTACCCTTTCTTAATAAAACATTCCAATTGTTAATTTTTGCTTCAACTTCTGTTTTGAATCATCTTCTTTCCATATTTTTACAACAAAAAAGCGTCCTTGAATTAAATCCAAGGACGCTTTTAACGCGGTACCACCTTTGTTACCAGAAAATCACAACCTGAAAAAAATAGGCTACAACTCTAATCTCTCATGCGCGGCTCCCAAAAGAGCGATGCATTGGCACTTTAATGGGTGCACACATCAGCAACTAAAGGATTTCTTTTCGTTGCTGCTACTCAAAGACTACAAACAGCACCCAACCAGATATTCTTCCACCATCGCGAATATTCTCTGTACAAGTTGATATTGCTGTTCCTTCTTCTCAACGTATCTTAATCAATTATTATGTTAATGTACATTATTCTGTAAGCTGCGTAAAAAGTCAAGAATTTTTTTATGCTTTTTAACATTCTCACCGGATAATTGTCTGTTGTCTTATCTAATCTAGGCATAAAAAGCGCTTAAGCCCGAATACCACCATCAACTGTAAACTCTGAACCAGTCACATAATTGGACTCGTCACTCCCCAAGTAAACGCACAGCTCCCCAACATCTTTGGGTTTCCCCACATGTCCTACTGGTATTTCAGGAATGATCTGCTCATAAATGTCTTTTGGCACCATCGGCGTGTCTATCCATCCTGGATGAACCGAATTAACACGGATTTCTATTTTTCGATGAGCTAACGAAAGCGCTGCTGAATGAGCTAATAATCTTGTACCGCCCTTACTTGGTGAATAAGCTGGTGCAAAAGGAAAGCCCACTAAACTGGCATCCGATGAAATATTTATAATTGAACCTTTAGAATTATTTGTCTTCTTCATTGCTTGGATTGCTGCTTTAACACCTAAAAAGTTACCGGTTAAATTTACATCGATAACTTGTTGCCAGTCACTCAATTCCTCTTCTTCAATTGGAACTAATTTTCCACAAATACCTGCATTATTTACCAAGATATCTAATTTGTGAAACTTTGCTAACGTTTCTTCAATAACTTTTTGCCAATCTTTCTCCTTAGAAACATCTTGTTGAACAAATAACGCTTTTTTTGAACCAAATTTGTGAACAGCAGTTTCACCACCTTTCACATTATGATTAGCAGTCAACACGACACAAGCACCTTCACGAACATAACATTCAGCAATTCCTAAATCAATTCCTGCAACTCCACCGGTAATAATCGCTACTTTTCCTTCCAATCTTCCTGCCATCTATCCTCACCTCATTATTATTTAAATTCACTTACTGCAATTCGACATCACGCATCTTTGAAAGATAGATTCTGCGCAGTTCAACTGTCTTTCAAGTTTTAAGATAGCACTTTCAGTCCTTTTGCACAAGCAAGCACTTGCACGTATAAATTGAAAAATTAATCAATTTCTATTTCAAAGTATATAACTTGTATTTGCACTTCTTTGAGAACTTTTCATTAACCAAAAGGCCCTGCCACAATAATAATTGGCAGGGTTTTTCGAAACTAAAAAAATATTTTTTTTACATTCAAAAAATTTCTATTTTTCTTAATTTAGAGCAGCAATTTCAATTTCAGTATTTACTTTAATCTCTGGATAAACTCCTTTTTCAACATACAATGTTCCTGGTAATTCAGCCGCATCCATTCCCGTAAAACTAATCGCAATATGGCCTAAATTTTGCAGGTTTTTTTGAACTTCATTACCAACTGCTGTAATTTTATACTTACTATGATCTATGATTAAGAACATACCCGCAGTAATGTTTCCATTGATATTGTTAACATCGATAATGTAACACGAAGATCGCAATGCATCGGGAGCCTCACTTCCAAATAATATTAACATTTGGATGTCTCTGAAATCTTTGGCTTCACTGCCGATCTCGTTTACTTTAGTTTCATATATTACTTTTTCACTTGTTTTCATTCTCCCCATCTCCAATTAACACAATTATTTTCCAGCGTAGAGCCCAAAGCTTGCAAGCCACGCCACAAACACACGTGGAACACCGTTAAGAAACCTTGAATACAAGACTGATGGAACACCAACTTCAACTGTTTTGGATTCAGCTTCTTCTAGCCCAAGGCCAACTGGAATAAAATCACAAGCATTCTGAGTATTGATAGCAAATAACGCTGGCAGCGCATATTGCGGTGCAATATTGCCTTTACCTATTTCAACACCAATCAGGGTACCAATAACTTGTCCAATCACTGCACCAGGTCCTAATAATGGGGACAAGAATGGTAATGAACAAATAAAGCCCATAATCATTAATCCCCATACATTCCCAGCCAGCGGCGTCATTAATTTTGCAAATAATTTTCCAATTCCTGATCCTTGAATGATACCGATCAGCAACGCCACAAAGGCCATAAATGGAATAATAGTATTGATCACTGTTTGGACAGAGTCTTTAGCTGCCTGATTAAAAGTCGCGACAACTTTACCAGCCCCGATACCAATTTTGGCAATAAACCCTTTATGTTCCATCTGTTGTGTAATCGTCTTTTGACTATCATATTTAGAATCTTGGACTTGCTCAGTGTTTGCATTATCCACCGGTTTGTTCCCTTGAACATCCTCAGTAAGTTTGATTTGATTAACACCAACATTGGAAACATAAAGTTCTGGTGTAATGAATTTTGCTAAAGGTCCGCTTTTTCCTGTCGGCAACACATTGACTGTAAAAATACCCTTCTTAGGGTAAATACCACAGCGTAAAGTTCCACCACAATCAATAACCGCTAGTGCTGTTTCATCATCAGGAATTGATGTTTTAAAACCATCAACTGCTTCCATACCTGTCAATTCAGCTATTTTATCAACAATATCGGGCTTGTTTCCACCTGTCACATAAATAAATTTATGTTTTTGTTCAGTTGGTGTAATAACCAATGGGCCTCCCCAACCACCCGTTCCACGTTCAATTTTAACGCTTCTCCATGCCATAACATTTCACTCCTTAACGTTTTTAATCCTGTGTATTCTGACTGACTGATAAATTAACTTCTTTGGAAAGTTTGACTCCACTTGTTCGGCAAACATATGCAGTCGTATAATCAGTGACCCACCCTCCAACAAAATTCATAATTAATCCTACCAACAGATAACGGATTGCCAGATCCATGCTATTCAAACCAAGTTTTTGAACACCTTGCGCAATACCTAACCAGATGAATAATTCACCCGGGTTGATATGTGGAAATACACCATTACTGGTATGATTAAACTGAGCTAAAGCTGCATAATAACTTGGTTTATAAAACTCAGGCATAAAGCGCCCTAATGTAAAAGACATTGGATTACCTAGCATAAAGGCTGCTAGAAATGGTAACAGCATATAGCGCGTAAAAACATTTTTCGAAGACGACCGAGCTAGCTTTTCCATCCTTTCTTCTCCCAAAAAGGCAATTATAGTATTCATCAAAACCAGTAATAACAGAACTACAGGTACGATTGAAGACATCCAACTAATAAAAGTTTTAGCACCTGTTTGGAATAATCCCATAAATCCTGAAGCAAAGTCAGTAATATATTTCATTTTTTATCACTCCTTCAATCCTGTCTATTTTTCACGGACAAATCTTTGTTTAATAAAGTTTGAAATCTGTAAAATTTGCATCTTTATTTTCTCAAAAAGAGGCATTGAAAAAAGATTGATACTCGTATCAAGGTCATCTATCGCCAATTTGCCTGTTTTGAAATTGATATAATTTCGATAGGCATTTAAAATGCATTGTTGTGTTAACTTATCAAAACTAGTAATAAATTTATAATCAGAGGCAACTTCGGCTATATTCATGCTGTGTAATTTTGAAAGTTGGTTGAATTTAGCAAACACTGTAACCCCTTTCATTATTCGAGCATCTTTTATATTTCCTTCATTGTCGATAGCCATTAAAATCAGGCTTCCTGAACGTATTTTCTTGGGGTTTTTCCCAATTAAAACTTTACCTTTCTTTCTTAGCTCACCAAAATTAGCTGAAAAATTTTTGATTTGTAAAAATCCAAGAAAACCTTGGAGCAAGAATGCCATCACCAGAAACAAACCCAGCCAAAACATTACAGACATTTAAATCCCCTCCGTTATTTGTGTCAATGGTCCTTGCTGATCATAATCCAAAACATTATTATAAATATCTCGATTGTTAGCCACCGCAAAAACCAGGTCATAAACTTGTGTTAAAACTTTGTTCAATTGATAGTTAAGTTTTTGCGGTATCCCAATAAGAAATACAATTCTAACTCTTCGATCCTGATATTTAGTATCAGAATCGAAAACACCGATACTCAATAATATTCGTTCATTGTCAGAATTATCCATGACATGCGGAATTGCAATCCCATTTTCAAACACATTGGATCCTTGCTGTTCCCTCTTTTTCCAAAACTTAAGAAAACTCGCATTCAAGCTCCCTTCCTTTATTTTTGATCGAATCATTTTCTCCGTTGCGCACAAGTATCCATCCTTGCTATGCAACCTTTGATAAGTAAATTCACACAGATTACTCGAGATAGCTTTCTCAATGAACGAGACTTGCAATTTATTCCGCAATTCATTTGCTCTGAATGCTGCACTGATCCTAACAACTGGTGTTGCTTGATCATAATATCTAATCGGTTTATCTGAAAATATAAGCAAATAATGAGCATTCTGTTTGTCTAATTGCTCAACGTTTTTGAATACAGCCACTGCTATCTCATCTTCAAAAATATCTTCCAAGCGATGCTGAATGAAGCGGATAACACTTTCACCGATTTGACCAACAATCGCAACCTCTAATGTTTGTACTGTTCCTGCTTTGTTTTCTTCCAATTCCATTTCAAAATAAATAGCTAAGTAACTGATTTCAACCTTATCAATATTTACATTGAGCTTTTTCTCCAACACATGTATCGTCAATACCGCTAAATCATTTGCGAGTGGATATTGATCAACAACATTGTCAGGCAAGATCGTAGGTACTTTAAAATGAAAAAGTGCTCTGTTTATCAAAAAAAGCAAATGATATTTTATCTGTTCATAAATATGCTTAAAATCAAGTGCTATATCAAAAGTATTTTTTTTCTTTACTAGTTCAAATACCTGATAATTATTTCTTGCCTCTTTTTCAACTAATTCTCTTGAAAGCAAGCGGTTTGCTTTAAAAGTGAGTGGTGACAGAAGATAGTCGCACTCATAGCTTGTTAGTCTTGCTCCAATTATTACCTCGAATATATTGATTAATCTGCTAATACTTCCCTCGTTGTCCCATAACCGTGGAAAGAATGGAATCTTATGTTCTATTCTGTAGCCATCTTGAATTGCCAGATAAAGTGAAGTTAATTTTTTTTCAAATTGAACTTGTGTCTGTGCCTCAATATGAAGTTCCTCGTAAAGCAGTTTTAAATTTGCTCGTTTTTCAATTTTTGCTAGTAATTGTGTTGGATAGTAGTCGTAAACAAAGTTCTCAATGAGTATAGGAACTTCGTACTCTTTTGAAACTTTTAACTTTATCCCATTACTAGTCATTGAAAAAATTTCTGCTTGATACTCATCGAGCTGATTCCGCAAGTCTTTAATGTCTCTATTTAACGTTGTCCTGCTAACCGTCAATCCTTCTGCTAAATCATCGAGTGTAATATATACTCATCTGCCCGAATTAAACGATCAATAATGTATGCATAGCGCTTGTTAGCATCATTGAAATCCAAATTTCTTTTTAATTGTCCGGTCTGTATTTTAGCCAATTGTTGATAGTCATTAACGCGAATATAATAACGCTGTTGCTTCCTATGAACCTGTGCAATACCGTCTAAATCATCATTCAATTCTTGAATATACTTCGTCATGGTTCTTTTCGAAACATGCTCATTTGCAATCAACTCATCAATTGTTATTGAGTCATTGACAATAAAGTATTTTAACAACCTAAACCCTTGGCTATCCAATTGCACCATTCCTTTTTATCCTCTTGATTTGCCTCCCGCTACATTAGTCGTAACACCGGTGATATAACTTGCTCGTTCAGAAAGAAAATAGCTCACAAGATTTGCCACCTCGTATAAATGCCCGCTTCGCCCTAATGGCGTTGTTGTCTTACTCTTATAACCTGCTCTTATATCTGCTACTGTTTTATGCCTCGAATAAGCCAATGCTTCTTCATATGCCAGAGTTCTCAACCCAGTTGCTTCCATGATTCCTGGAGCAACACCTACTACACGTATATTAAACTCACCAAGTTCTTTAGCCCATGAGCGTGTTAAAGCATTTATTGCTCCTTTTGTTCCGGCATATATACTTTGTCCTTGTGAGCCCTCCAGCCCTGCTTCTGAAGACATATTTACAATAACTCCGCGTCCTTGTTTAGCCATATAATGTCCTATCAGCTGAGACATAAGATAAACGCTTTTGACATTGACTGTGAACATCTTCTCAAAGTCATTCTCGGTTAATTCATACTTTCCACTAGGCTTTTGCGCATCAACAAGAAGACGCGGCAGATTAATACCTGCATTATTGACCAAACCATCAATATGCTCAAATTTTGAAGCTGTCTTTTCAACAATATTTTTAACATCTTTTTTTGAAGTTACGTCAGTTTTTACAAATGTTACCCTTTCGCTTTCAAAATTTCCAGGTTTTAAATCAGCATTGACAACATCAGCACCATGACCTGCTAACTCTCTAACAATTGCGTCCCCAATACCGGAAGACCCACCTGTAACAATGATTACCTTATCAGTTAATTCTAACCAGTCTTTAGACATATTCAACCACTCCTGACTTAATTTTCTTTACACTTAAAGGATAATGTAATCGCTTTCTTTTGTTAATACCATAAATTTCTGAACAACTTGCAATTTGGGTTACTAATAAGACAAATATTATCTTATTTTTAGAAGTTTCTTACATTACTCATTGGCAACATACATATAAATGCATTAGATTTAATATTACTATGCAAATATTTTCCTTTAAGAAAAATTAATTTTTACTATTGCTTTTTTTTTTTTTATAGCTATACTTTAATTATTCGTTAAAAAAACTGCCAGTCAGTTTAAAATACAAGGGAGGTTAGATGACCATGACGTTTTTACATAATTTCGTAATTTATTGTTTATCAGTAATTCTAATTATTAGCCTAGTCATTATTAGCACGCGCGATGTGTCATCTAATGTCTTGGCTTTTTAAAAAACCAAAAATTAGACCCATCGCGCGAAAAATTTTTTTCAAAACGGTGGGTTGTTAAATATAGAACTCTAACGCCCACCTGTTGCGCATTCTCAGGTGGGTATTTTTTTCAGTTATATTAAAAAGTTGATCATCCCTTTAGGAGGAATATATATGAATTGGAAAAAAGTTTTATCTACATCAGTTGCTTTTGCAGCATGCAGTCTAGCACTTGGGGCATGTGGCTCTAAAAACTCTGGTCAAGCATCATCCCAGCAAACATTGAGGTGGTCAGAACCTTCTGAACTACAAACATTGGATCTCTCAAAAGTTGTCGATACTGTCAGTTCCGATATGATCAGTAACAGCACTGAAGGCCTTTACCGTCTTGGTAAAAATAGCAAAATTGAACCTGGACTTGCTACCAAAACACAAGTGTCTGATAACGGTCTAAAATATACTTTTACCTTGCGAAAAAACAGCAAGTGGTCAAATGGTGAACCTGTAACTGCTAAAGACTTTGTCTATTCTTGGCGCAGAACCGTTGATCCCAAAACAGCATCTGAATATGCTTATCTTTTCGACGGCATTAAAAATGCTGCTGATGTTACGGCTGGGAAAAAAGCAACATCAGAGCTTGGCGTTAAAGCGGTCAATAATTATACGCTGGTTGTTACTTTAGACAAAAAACTTCCCTACTTTAAGCTTTTGATGGGTTTCACCCCATTCTTCCCACAAAATCAAAAAGCAGTTGAAAAATTTGGTTCAAAATATGGTACATCTGCTAAATACATGGTTTATAACGGCCCTTATAAAATGACCGGCTGGACTGGTTCTAATTTAAAATGGAAATTAGTTAAAAATAATGGTTACTGGGATAAGAGAAACGTTAAATTAAATGATATTTCTTTCCAAGTTACTAAAAGCCCAACTACTTCATACAACCTTTATCAAGATAATAAACTGGACGAAACTTATTTGAATGCGGAACAGGCCAAACAACTGAGTAACAATAAAGAATACGTTTCTTTAAATCAGTCACGGACAAATTATTTAGAATTCAATCAAACAAAAAAAGAATTTCAAAACAAAAAAATCCGCGAAGCTATCTCTTATGCGATCAACCGTCAGCAATTAGTTAACAAAGTACTAGGCAACGGTTCTCTTGTATCTAAGAGCGTTGTTTCAAAGGGGTTAGCAAACTATAATGATCAAGACTTCACTAAGGATGCCGCCACAACAGCTGGAACCAGCTATAATAAAACCAAGGCGCAAAAATTGTGGAAGGAAGGTTTGAAGGAACTAGGTCTTAAGAAATTGAGCTTCTCTTTATTGGGTGATGATGATGATGCTAATAAAGACGTTTCAACTTATCTTCAAAGTCAATTGGAAACAAATTTACCTGGTGCAGAAGTTTCAGTATTGAGCCTTCCTAAAAAAACAAGGATCACTCGCTCTGCCAGTGGACAATTCGATGTAGTTGTTTCAGGTTGGGGGGCCGATTTCTCTGATCCAATCAGTTTTTTGGATTTATTCACGAAAGGAAATTCCTATAATAATGGTAAGTGGGACAGCTCAGAATATGACAAGTTGATCACAGCTTCCAAAACGACTGATGTTAACAATACCGGTAAACGTTGGAATGACTTAGTCAAAGCCTCAAAACTTTTGAATAAAGAACAAGGGGTTGCTCCACTTTACCAACTGTCACAAGCACAAATGCTGAAAAGCAAAGTTAAAGGCGTTATTTACAACACTGCCGGTGTAGCTTTTAATTTCAAAGAAGCTTACATTGAAAAATAAGGATTGTGTCATTCAGTAAATTATTTTTATTTTTTCATGACAACACCTAAAGTATTTGTCTCTTTATTATTTATTCAAAATTCATGCCAGCTTGCACCAAGTAAAAATATTTTGAAACATAACAAGGGCCTCAACAAAATTATTATTTTTGTTGAGACCCTTGTTTTATTTATTGCCTATTTAAATTTTTAGAACTGATCAATCAGCAATTGTCGAATTTCTTCAAGACGTGGCTGCCTTGGATTGGCTGGTGTACATTGATCGTTATAAATCAAATCTACCAATTTATTAAGTGCCCCGTCAAATTGCTGCTTAGTTACACCATTAGCAGACAGTGTTGGAACGACCTCTACAGCTTTCATTAAGGCTGCAATTTTATCACATAAAGCTTCAACTAGCTCTGCGTCAGTGTTGCCCTTCAATCCCAGATAACGCGCAACATCTGCGTAATCTTTTTGAGCACGATATACTTCATAACGTGGGAAAGGTGTCCGTTTTACTCTGCCAGCAACACCATTGAAGCGAATCACATGCTGCATTGCGATTGAAATAACCAAACCATGCGGTAATCCAAATTCCCCACCCGTTTTATGAGCAATTGAATGATTAATACCTAAGAATGCATTGGCAAATGCCATTCCACCTAAAGTAGCAGCATAATGCATATTTTCACGTGCAGTTTCTCCTGCCAAATTTGGTTGCTTAGGATCAAATTTATATGAATTTTCTAAATTCTCAAAAACAAGCTTAATTGCTTGCAATGACCATGGACGAGTAAAGTCAGATGCCATAACAGAAACATAAGATTCCAAAGCATGTGATAGAGTATCCAGACCCGACAAAGCAACTGTTCGTTTAGGAACGGTCATAACAAATTCTGGATCAACAATCGCAACTTGTGGTGTCAACTCATAATCTGTTAACGGATACTTAACATGTGTCTTGTCATCTGTAATAACAGCATAAGGTGTTACCTCTGAACCAGTACCAGATGTCGTCGGAATTGCAACTAATTTCGTATGCGTTTGATGATGGAACTTCACAATTCTCTTACGAATATCAATAAACTTCTGCTGTAAACGTGTAAATAACTCACTTACTGCCTCATAGCTATCCAAGAAACCAGGTTCCTGATCAAGTGAATATTCATAGATAAAGCGGGCAATTTTAGAAGCATCTAAAGCAGACCCACCACCGATTGCGATAATCGTATCCGGTTCGAAATCACGCATTTGTTTTGCAATTTCAATCGTTTGTCCCAAGGTTGGATCAGGACGAACAGTTCCGTAAATTGAAGTTTTAACCTCCTCATCACGAATTGCCAATTGTTCATAAATTTTGTCAACGAATCCGAATTTAACCATCCCTGGATCAGCAACAACAAATGCTCTAGTAATATTTTCAATATCTTGCAAATAAGAAATAGCATTCTTTTCATAGTAAATGTTCTCTGGCAGGCGTACCCATTGTGGGCGATTACGCCGTTTAGCTACTGTTTTGACATTTAAAAGATCTTTTGTTGATAAATTATGTGACAATGAATTCTTCCCCCATGATCCTGTACCCAAAGTCAAACTCGCACGTAAAGCATCAGTATAAATATCCCCAATTCCACCAATTGAATCAGGTTGATTAACTAAAATACGAGCAGCTTTAGTCTTGTCACCAAATTCAGTCAGAAAAGGATCAGACTGCGAACCGATTTGAATAGCAGCATTATGACCTGCTCCTTGATAGTTTAAAAGTTCGCCCACAATTTTAATTCCATCTTCGCGATTTTTTGCCTTATAAACTGACAGTAAAGGTGAAAGTTTTTCTGAAGAAAGTTTTTCACCAATATTCTTAGGATCAAGTTCAAACAGCATCACATCTTTGCCCTCTGGAAGCTCAATTCCTGCTTGTTCAGCAATCCATCTAGCAGGTCTCCCAGCAACTGGACCGTTGACACCATGTTTATCGTTGAAAACATAATCAGCTATCTTTTGATAATCTTTCTTAGGTACAACGTATGAACCCTTTTCTTCCATCTTAGTTAACCATTGAGCATAAATTGTCGACTCAACAACAACAGAATTTTCAGTTGCACAAATCATACCATTATCAAAACGTTTAGATAACAGCAAATCTTCGACAGCACGATCAATATGTGCCGTATGATCCACGAAAACTGCACCATTCCCTGCCCCGACACCCATTGATGGATTACCTGATTTCAAAGCTGCATTAACCATACCCGGTCCACCAGTTGCCAGAATAGAAGCAATTTTTGGATTCTGAATCAACGCCGTTGTATTATAAAGAGATGGTTTTTCGACCCATTGGATAATATCTTTTGGCGCTCCTGCTGCAACTGCTGCATCATATAAAATTTTAGCAGCATGCACCGAACACTTCTGTGCTTGCGGATGAAATGCAAAAACAATCGCATTACGTGTTTTTAATGCCAATAAGGATTTAAACATTGCTGTAGAAGTAGGATTAGTCGTTGGAACTATCCCAGCTAAAACACCAAGCGGGGCGGCAATTTGAACTTCACCAGCAACTTTATCTTCATGAATCACACCGACTGTCTTATCATTTTTAATCGTATTAAAAACGTTTTCAGTTGCAAAACGGTTTTTCGTATCTTTATCTTCAACGACTCCACGCCCAGTTTCGTCAACAGCTTCATGTGCAAGTGTCAAAGCTGCTTCTGAACCTGCTAAGGCAGCAGCGGCTACGATCTTGTCAACTTGTTCTTGTGTAAATGCAGAGTATTCTTTTTCTGCTTTCAATGCCTTATTGACTAAAATGTCTGTATACTTACGAGCTTCATCCATCAAAGCCGCTTTTTCCTCAGCGGACAACACCTTTTTTGCTTTTGGCTTCATTACTTTTACCATTTGATAATTCCCTCCTACGCTTTTTAATCATGCAATGTTTTATAGTTATTCGTCATGTGAATAACTTCACTTATTATACTAAAACTATTTGGTAACGATTTCAAGCTTTTTAACACTTTTATTTCAATTTTTATCAAATATATACTCTGACAGCCATAAATCAGCATTTTACGCTAAAACAAAAAACAACCTATCCTAAAAAGGATAAGATTGTTTTCATTAGTTATTCACATTGACCCACAACAACAGTTAGAAAAACGCCCGAAGCATCTAAAGCTCCTCTAACTTTATATATTTTCTCAACTAATTTTTATCGAATGAACATTTTGGATGAAATATTTGCAACTGTGACACCAGTTCCATAATATTAGCACTATTTCTTGTACGCATTATTAGCATACTCCAATGCTTCTTTTATGTTTAAAACCGCACCATTCTGTTCCAAAACTTGGCTGAAAATCGATAAAAAACGCAGGACATAATGTTTTTGCGCAACGTATCCCATCAACCCTATCCGCCAAATTTTTCCTGCCATTGGTCCAAAACTTGAAGAGATCTCTACCCCATATTCATTCAACAAGACACTGCGCACTTTCTCTCCGTCAACATTTGAAGGAATTTCAACTGCCACCATATTTGGCATCTCATTTTTTTCATCACCAAATATTTTTAAGCCCAGCTGACGCAAACTATTTTTTAAAATTGTCTGCTGCTTCTTCTGATTTTCAAACCGATTCTCTAAGCCTTCTTCATTCAAGATCAGCTCCAAGGCTTCATGCAATGCATAGTTTAGAATAGTTGATTCAGTATGATGATTTAACCGTGCCGGAGACCAGTAATCCATCAGTTGAGTTAAGTCTAAATAATTAGAAGTGATAAAATCATCTGCTTTAGCAGAATCTTTAGTTGCAACCCCAGCCTCAACTCTTTTACGCTTACTGATTTCTTGCGCAAAACGGTCATTAAACGTTAACGGTGTAATCCCTGACGGCGCGGATAATGATTTTTGTGCTCCGCCGATAACAGCATCCAGCTCCCAATCATCTACAGGAATATTTACACCCATAAAACTTGCAACGGCATCAACGACCGTAAATGCACCGATTTTTTTAGCTGCTGCACCAATTTTATCCATTGGTTGAAGTCTTCCTGTTGATGTTTCACCATGAACAAAAATAACAACTTTTGGTTTAATCTCATTCATTTTTTCAATTATTTTTTCTTGACTAAGAACTTGACCCCATTCACCATCAAGTGTATAAATTTCTCCTCCAGCACGAGTTGCTAATTCAACCGCTAAATTCCCAAAACGTCCAATCCTCGGGATGAAAACTTTGTCCCCGTGAGCTACAATCGAATTAATTACCGCTTCTAATCCAGCCCTTGAGGTTCCATCGACAGGAAAAGACCATTTATTTTTTGTTTGAAATGCTCTTCTGATGAATTCCATATTTTCATTCATTATTTTAGTAAACTCTGGGTCAAACTGTCCCAAAATTGGATTCGATGCCGCCTGTAAAACACGAGGATCAACCATTGTCGGTCCTGGAGTCATAATTAAACGTTCAGTTATTTTTAATGTCATATTTATTCTCTCCTCTTCTAATATGCAAGCTTATATAATGCATCCTTTAAAGTTTCTCTTCCATTAATAAGATCTTTTGCTTCAGTCTTCTCTAAAGGAGAATGGCTTATTCCATTAATGCTTGGTACAAAAATCATTCCTGTGGGAAATTTATAAGATACCACTTGGGCGTCATGTCCTGCACCGGAAGGCAAACACTTATAGTCTAAATTCTTATTCTGTGCTGCTGCTTCAAGCACACTCTTAAGATGCGGATTCATTTTTGATGCCTTAACATTTGTAGTTAGTGTAAGTTTTCCATCATGTCGCTCAACTAATTTTGATATTTCATCAAAAACTTTATTCAAAATCGATTGATCCAAGTGCCTCATATCAAGTGAAAAAGTAACATTATTGGGCACCACATTTGCGACATTCGGTGTTGCAGTAATTTTCCCGATAGTGTAGCGCAAACCAGATGTTTGTTCTAATTCCTGGTATATATCATTCATCAGAGAAACTGCTTTTCGCATCGCATCATCTCGCATGTTCATTGGAGTTGTCCCCGCATGGTTAGCGATACCATGTGTTTGAATCAAAACTCTTATCTGACCTGTTATACCTGTTACTATTCCAATCGGAATTCGTTCTTTTTCAAGTACTGGTCCTTGTTCGATATGAAGTTCAATATACTTCGCAATTTTCCATTTAGAATGCATCATCTTTATTTTCGATTTCAATTCATCTAATGCTTTTTTTCTGGCATCTTCAAACGTTATATTTTCTTTATCAGTGATATTGTAAACTGTATCATCGAACTGGTTCGTCAAAAATTTTGAACCAGTGAATGTCGTTTCAAATCTCGAACCCTCTTCTTCTGAAAAAGAAACGGCTACAATTGGAACTTTAGGGGCTCCGTATTCTGCCACCAGCTCTCCGAGCGACACAAGGCTTGCCAAAGTACCATACGTTCCATCTAGTTTCCCGCCATTAACCACGGTATCCATATGTGACCCTGTCATTATTACTGGTCCTTGTTCAGGGTCATTCGAGGTAGATGCATAAAGGTTACCCATCTTATCAGTAAATACATTCAATCCGTATTTTTCTGCTAGGTCAGCATACTTTAGTTGGGCCGCAACCCAATTTGAATCATAGACACGTCTAGTTACACCTTCACTGCTTGTTCGTCCTAAAACGCTGAATTTTTTGAGTAAGTCTAACAAGTTAAACTGTTTGGTTGTTTTTGTCATATTATTCAAACCCCTCTTTATAAAACTAATTATTACAGAAAAGGGAGCTCTTTTCATTGTAATTTAATACAAATGTATGTATAGTTTTAGTAAAAAAAAACAAAAGGTGAATTTATGAAATTATCTGAGCTGCTTGAACAACCACAATTTAGCCGTATAAAAATTGCAAACAAACATCCTAATCTCGATGTCAATGTTATTACCATCGGAATGATGGAAGCTCCAGATATCGCAAACTTTGTCGTACCTGGACAATTGCTTGTCACCACTGGGTTCCATTTTAAAAATAATTTAGCCGCTTTAGATAAACTTGTTAGAATAATGAGTGGAAAAAAGGCTGCTGCTATAGGTATTAAACATCATCGCTACTTTGATGAAATACCACAGCAAATACTAGACACCGCTGATAAATTCAAATTTACAATTCTTTTACTACCCGAAGACATTGGATTGTCAGTAATCGTTCGCGATCTACTGCACACTGTGCTTGAACAACAGACTGATCAGTTAACTAATGTCATGCAACAATCACTATCCCTATCTAAATTTATTTTAACCGGCCGCAGCGACAATGAAATATTAACAAAAATTTCTGGTTTGATAGACTGCAATGTTCTTTTAATAAATTCATATGGACGATTGATTGCTAAAAGTCTGAACTCAATGATAGACACGCGCCTTTTCCACTACACATCTAACAAACTTGATATCATCAATATCAACGAACCATTAACTTTATGGAATCGTTACTTGCTTTATCCCTTAAAATCTACTAGCAATCTTACCAAACGGTTTCTGATTTTTGAATTATCTTCGATTGATGACTCGGAACAGCGGCTGCTGATTGAAAATATTATCAATTTACTTAGTTTAGAAAATATGAAAGTTCAAATAAATTTATCAGATTCACGGATGCGTGAAAATGAAATATTTACAACTATTCTAAATCAGAACATGTCAAAAAATGTGATAGCCAGCAATTTAAAACTAAATGGCATAAATACTACTAATAATTATCAAGCTTTTGCGGTAGACGAACTTATATCCAGTAAAGCGTACAATCACACTACTGTAATGCATCAATTATCGAATCTTATTTATTGGTACTACGGCAAATTTGAAACAAAAATAATAATTACGTATCAAGACTTTAAGACTTTCGTCTTAGTTCCGGCAACGCCTAATTTAAAAACAGAATTAGCAAAATTGCAAACTTTCTTGTTAAAAAATAGTACTTCAACAGATATTAGAATCGGTTTTACATCCTATGAACACAAGTTAATCAATGTAAAGAAACTTTTTAGTGAAGCGGGCGAGGCACTTTTTTTAGCTAAACATGATGACAAGCACGAACCGAATGAATTCAGGCCCAAGCATGTCTCTGATTTATTACAATTACTGCCCCCGAAAGAAACTAATATTTTTGTTAATTATGTATTAGAACCTATCTTTAAAATAAAAAACACTGAAGAGCGCGAACAACTTTTAGATGTTGCCGAACAATATTTTCTGGAAAACCGCTCTATTTCAAAAGCTGCGCAGAGTTTATTCATTCACCGTAATACTGCCGTCTACAGACTTAAAAAAGTTGAGAAACTGCTCTCAATCAACTTTAAAAATCCAAGAGAAACTGAGCAATTGCAATTAGCCATCCGACTCTATATGTTAAATAAAACAAATATGTAATTTTTTTTGTCATTTAATACAAAGTAATATTTCACTTTTCCTTATATAATGATTAAAACTATTAGAGAAGAGGAAGAAATATGCAAGATTCAAGCAAGAACGTTCGCGTGCACAACTCATGGAAAAAAATTGTTTTTCTTAATTTCTTTGGTTGGGTTTTTATATATGCAGATCGCACAATTCTGAATCCGATTATGCCCAAAATTCAAGATTCATTCAGTTTGACTAATTCTCAACTCGGATTAATCTCCTCCATTTTTTTCTTAACATACACCGTTACTCAAATTCCTTTTGCTGCAATCGCTGATTATTTCGGCAAAAAATGGATCCTTGGACTAGGTTTTGCTTTTTTTGGAATAATGACCTTATTTTCCGGTATTGTTACTACATTCGGGATTTTTCTGATAATGAGAGCTTTTACAGGAGTCGGTGAAGGAACCTTTTATGGTGCTTCTTATAGTCTTTCATCTGAAAATATTCCACCTAAAAAATTAACTTTTGGAATGGCACTCATCAACTCTGGTCAATCTATTGGACAAGCCTTCGGAACACTGCTATCGAGTTTTCTCGTACTCCAGTATGGATTGCATTGGCGCTTGCCTTTTATTGTAATTGCTATTCCGACAATCTTAATGGGACTGTTATATATACTGCTTGTCAAAGAAGAAAAAAGACCTAAAGCTAACGCCAAAACTACACAACCATTAGAGCCACGCCCTAAAATCGATATCGCCAGCTTGTTCAACAAGAATCTTGTTATGACATATATACTGTTATTTGCCTCAATTTACGGGCAAATAGCAATGCTGACATGGCTTCCGCAATTTTTAATTACTGATCGCGGAATCTCTGGTTCAAGTGTTGGTTGGGTGGCCTCACTCGTTCCTTTCGCTTCAATCCCGAGTTCACTCATTTTTGCTAAGTTGAATGACAAGTTAGCAAATCCTAAGAAGCTGTTGTATATTCTTGTTCCTATTGCAATCATCTCACTCGTAGTGGGTATGACAGTCAATAACTTTACAATTCTTATTATCATGCTGTTCATGTATGGGTTTACTGGTAAAATGGCGATTGATCCTATCCTGCTTTACACAGTCAACAAAAATGCCAATCGTAATCAGCTTTCAACAACACTCGGTGTCTACAACTTCTTTGGTATGATTGCTTCAATCATAGCACCATACTTAACCGGTCTATTTATTGACCTCGCTGGAAGCATGGTTATCGGTTTTTACTTTGCAGCTGCATTGTTACTAATTGGATTATTTTGTTTTTCATTCGTTAAATTTGAATAGCATGCCTCTCTACGATGAAAATTACAAATTGCATTCACAAATAAACTTCTCGTTCAAAAAATGAACAGTTAAAAAGTCCCAAGCTGGTAGTTATATTACCATGCTTGAGACTTTTTTATTTTTTCTGTCAATTCAAAAATTAAAATACAGAACACGTTTATGCGGAGTAAATAGAAAAGCTAGTTCAAAATTTAACTTTTGTATCGACCTAATTACTTGTACGACAAAAAGACCTGACCTCTGTCACGCCCTTGTCTGAACACCATTGACAATATACTTTGGTTCTTTGTTCTGCAAAGAAGCAACCACATTAGAAGCAACAATCTCTGCCATTGCATTTCTTGCTTCAAATGTTGCATTCCCGATATGCGGCGTCAGAACAACATTCTTTAGTTTTTTAAATCCATCTGCAACAACTGGTTCATTTTCGTAGACATCCAACGCAGCACCCGCTATTTCATGATTCAGCAAGGCACTTAACAAAGCATCTTCATCAATTATTGGCCCTCTTGCTGCATTTATCAATATTGCATTTTTCTTCATATGTTTAAATTCGTTCGCACTAATCATATGATGTGTTTTGTCTGAAAGAGGCAGATGAAGAGATATAATATCTGAGCTTTCAATAAGTTTATCCATCTCAACGTACTCTGCCCCAAGTTCATTCTCTCTTTGTAAGCTCAAACGATGGTGCTGGGTATAAAGAATATGCACACCGAATGCTTTCATTCTTTCAGCAACTGCCTGGCCAATTTGGCCCATTCCAATTATTCCAAGAACTTTGTTTGAAAGTTCATGTCCTAAGAAAAATAAAGGTGCCCAACCATTAAAACCAGTTGTTCTCATTAAATGATCACCTTCAGGTATTCGGTGAGTCAAACTAATAATCAGACCAACTGTTACCTCAGCAGTGGAAACAGTCGAAACAAAAGGCGTATTTGTCACCATGATTCCCTTACTTTTTGCATAATCAGTGTCAATGTTATTAAACCCTGCCCCAAAATTGGCAATCAGCTTTAACTTTGGTGCATGATCAATCACCTCTGCATCAACTTTTGTTGATAGCGGAGTAATTAAGAAACTTGCATCTTGGCTTCTCTCCATCAATGTCGCTTTTTCAATCAATTTTTCACCCGTAAAAACATCAACATTCAAACCAGCAGATTCTAGCATCTTCTGTGCATGCTCTGGTACCTCACCGGTTATTAAAACTTTTTCCATTTTGTATACACTCCCTTGATATGCAACTTACACTCCTATTATAGAAGCAATCACCACAAATTAATATGTTTAGTATTGATATTAAACACTTTAGTCACTAATTGGAACTTCTGTAGTTAATCATTTAATTATTAGTTCGGGTCCAATATAATAAAAGATAGACGCAGAAATAAATACTTAAAAATCATATTGGTTCACAACTATCCCAATTCTACTGCAAACTACTTGAAGGGAAGTAACATTATAATGATAACACTTGGTTTAACCACATGGAGTGAGCATCGCGCATTAATTAAAAATCAAGAAAGGCCGGTAAGGTTAGATGAATATGCAGCTTATTTTCCAACGGTTGAACTTGATACGTTCTTCTATGGTATTCCACAACCATCGACCATTCAAAAATGGCAGCATCAAGTGCCCTCTGATTTTCAATTTGTTGTCAAAGCAAATCGTGTGCTAACTGGTCACTTAGAGGAGCATTTGGATATTGGACAGCTAAAAGAAAAGTTTCAGCAATTTTCAAAAGCATTAGGGCCACTCGTGGCTGCGAAACAATTAAAAACGGTTCTTTGCCAATTCCCACCCTTTTTCAATGCAACAAGTCAAAATATCAACTACTTAAAATATTTTCGCTCACAGCTTTCAAATTTGCCTTTGTCCTTAGAATTTCGGAACCAAAGCTGGTACGCTCCAACAGTTCTCAATTCACTAATTCGTTTTTGTCGTAAAAATCATTTTACACTTGCTGCGATCGATGAACCCACGCAAACAGTAGCTTCCGTCCCATTCTACCCAGTTGTGACCACACCGGAATTGTTATTATTACGGCTCCATGGTCGTAATCAGCAAGGGTGGCTTAGTACAGGCAAGGAATGGCGTAAACAACGGACTCTTTATCGTTACTCTTCAGAAGAATTGACAGTTTTTAAACAAAAAATTGAACCACTGCAAAACAGTGTAAAAGAAATCTGCGTTATTTTTAATAATAATTCCGGTGGAGATGCCGCACCAAATGCATTGAAATTTAAACAATTGCTTGGCATCAAATTTAAGGGACTAGGTCCATTACCACCAGAACAATTAGATTTGTTTTAAAAAGTTTTCAATAAACAATTTTCAAATTGTTATAGATAAAGGCATAGCTTTTTGTAACTTAAGAAAACTAGTAAAAATAATTGCGCCTTGTTTTAACTTTAATAAGATCAGCTTTTTAAGAATACTATTTTTAAACTTGGCATATAGAATAAAAGGTGACCACAAATAAATTTTTCATTTTTATAGCGAAATTCAGCTTAAAACTAGTATAAAACAGTGAATACATCAAAAATCTTAAAGACAAAATTATACCAAAAAAGAACTACACCAAAATATAAGCTCATGGTATAGTTCTCCTCATAAAAACAATATTGATACTTGCTTTGCCAAATCGGCAACAAGTCTTTTAACATATTCAATAACTCTGTATCTCTTCTAAAAAAAAACTCACAATTTCTCTCATCATCAACATTATGGTCGTTCAGGTTGCTTTATTTTTTCTTCTTTTTCAAAATACTGTTGCAATCGCCTTAACTCACTTACCTGTGACTCGATTGATCCCAACATTTCAGTCTGGATCTTTTGAATCTGTAATAAGTTAGGCTGATCTTGCTGAATTAAATGATCTATTTTAGAATGCAACACACGAATTTCTTCTTCTGACTTCAAATTAACGTGGTAATCATTGCGCGATTCTAAACGATCGTATTCTGAAGAGCGATTCTGACTCATCATAATCAATGGTGCCTGAATTGCCGCAATCATACTCAAAAAAAGATTTAACAAAATGAACGGATATGGATCAAAGTTGAAACCTAACCAATGAAAAGTGTTGATTAGAATCCAAAAAAACATAACTGCAATGAAAGAAATAATAAATGGCCAGCTACCCCCGAAGTGCGCAACAGCATCCGCAATTCTTTGCCCAAATGTCAACGAGTTTTCCAATTGCTCACGAACATCAACCATCTGATAAGCATCTTTTTCCATCACTCGCGTGAGTTTACGATTAAGCTTATTATTTTGCCGATAGTCCTTTGCAATCATCTGATCCATTTTCAACAGCCGATAATGAACCAAATGCCCACTACAAATAAAGGCTTCATTTGTCGCCTTAGGAAAGTCCCGACGAATCAACGCCTTCAAGGGACCATCCAAGTCTCCTAAGAATACACCATCCACCAGATCATACTGTTTATGATCCGCCACACAATCAAATTTACGATTAATCTTTTTCTCCATAGAGATATAAGCACCTCGTTTGAATATTGATTTACCGTGCAACCAGTGTGCTAAATGGGGTAAAGATGGGTTAAATGCCCATCCGTCCCCTGCTGACTGCACGCGGGACCATCATCACCAGCTGAAGAAGCTATATGATTATCAGACATAAAACCCACCACCTTTCCTAGAGACCTGCATTTTTCACTACATTCGCACTATATACTCTAAACCGGTCAATGTCAATTAGAGACATTCAAAAACTCCTTGGATTAAATTTTAATACCACAAAGATTTTTTCAATTCATAGATCACTATTTTTTTAATTTCTTCTATAAAGAAGAACAGGCTGTTAAATTGTTAATAATTACTCTTTACCTTATACTTAAGACAGTTGATAGTGGTTAACATCAGAATTGAGGGTATATTATGAAAAATAAATTAGGTTTTTGGGCCAAATTATCTTTATTGATTACAACACTTCAATTTGTATTTATGTTCCTCGAAAAGCTTCATCATTATCGTAAGAATCGTTCTCAGAAAAAGAGGTAACAACAACATTCAAGCAGTGATCGTGGGGGATCTCCCACATTGCTGTTTTTTTGTATTAATTTACAAGTAAAAAAATGAACAAAATGAAAACTCGAATTCGAGTCTTCAAAAAAATTTTTCCATATCAATATTTACAAAAAAACTTGATTGTTCGGAGTTCCGGACCTTAAATTCTCGTGTTGCTGCTAACATACACATCTCCTCAATAACTAGTGTAGAATTATTATCGATCATTTCATATTATCAGAGACCATTTTCTCTTATAAGCACAAGCAAACAAACTTGCTAATACCAAATATTTTACATAACAGTAGCCAGAAAGCCCTTTTTAGTCAATTCATTTAGTCTTCTTTTAACAAATAAATCAGAGTTATTCATATGATATTTTTCCTTATTAATAACTGACACACGTGTCAGCTTGCAATGTGATTCAGCACCAATAAGTGACATCACTGTCACTTATTGGTGGAAAAACGATAAACTAAAAAGGACTGCGGCTCATGCCCCAATCCTTTTTTTAGTTTAGCTTGAATTTTTCATTAGTATTTTCCAAAGATCAATTTTTTTGCCCGCATCGTTCAAAATTGCCGGCTAGCTGTCTCACTTTACTTTAGTTGATATATTCTAGTTAGTGCCTGGCTTTTTCTTCTTTTCAACTTTCTTACCTACAGACATTTTATCGTTATAACCCCATACCCAAGTTAAAATGAAAGATACAACCAACGCAACCACACTTGAAAGAAGAAAAGCATAAAAACTGTTCAAGTCCGAAGGATTCTTCGTGTTGAAAAACGATGAAAATCCAATCAGTGAACCAGTAAATCCAAACATCGAACCATGCATTAAACCAGTGATAAAGCCACCGGCTGCTGACCCAATCAAACCAGAAATGAAAACTTTTTTATATCGTAAGTTAATCCCGTAGATTGCAGGCTCAGTAACACCGCAAAAGGCTGAGATTGCTGCCGCTATTCCAAGTTCTTTCATATTGGCTTTCTTTGATTTAATCGCAACTGCTAAAACAGCCGCCCCTTGAGAAACCATCGTAACAGATATGATTGCATTCAAAGAACTTTCACCACTGCCGGCAATCTGTTGTGCGACCAGTGGAACAACACCCCAATGTAATCCAAAAATGACTAACAATTGATATAAACCACCGATAATCAACCCACCTGACCAGCCAGATACATGGACCAACCAATTGATAAAGTCGGCAATTCCGTTAGCAGCACCCTGAATAATTGGTCCGGTAACTACTAATGTGATTGCGGAAACTATCAGTACAGTGATCAACGGATTGAAAATCATTTGCAGATAACTTGGCAGATGCTCCTTAAGCCAAGTACCTAATTTTTTAGCCATCCATGCTGCCAAAATCATTGGAAAGATCGAATAAGTATAATTTAAAAATTGAAATTGAAATCCACCGATTTCAAACATTTGCTTAAAGGATTGGCCCCAAGTGACAATTTGCGGATATGCCAACACACCACCAATCGTTGCGGCAATAATTGGATCACTGCCTAAACGTTTAGCTGCTGCAAATCCTACTAAAATCGGCAGAAAATAAAATGCTGAATCCGCCATCGAACTCACAGTCAGATATACCGTACCCTTCGCGTTCAACAAGGAACCGAGTTGCGGCAATGTTAATAATGCCAGAATCCCCTTAATAATACCTGAAGCAGCAATCACACCAATCACCGGACTCATCGAACCGGTTATAAAACCAATAAGATTGCCAAAGGCACGACTTATCGGATTCCTTCCATCATCTTGTGATGGTGTCTGACTCACATCACCCTCAAAATCATTTCCTAGTTGTTTCATTACAGCATCATATACCTGTGTAACTTCATTACCAATAACCACTTGATACTGTCCGCCAGCGTGCATTACATCTATTACCCCGTCAGTTTCTTTTAAAACATCATCATTGGCGGATCCTTCATTCTTGAGTGTGAACCGCAGACGTGTAATACAGTGAATCAAACTGTTAACATTTTCCTTACCGCCGACATTGTCGATTATCGTGGCCGCCAGTTCATCATAATTTCTTTTCTTAGACCTTTTTTTGCTTTGTTTTGCATAAGCAGTTGCCACTGCATCTCCGGCTTTAGCTGGTCCTTCCACCAGATCCATTCCCTCTAATTTATCTTTAGAGTTGGTAATAACGACCATAATTGTTTTTGCTAGGCCACGATCTGCTACAAGTTTAAGGTCCATTTTGGCCAACACGTCCCCGACCTTAACTGACTGTCCATTTGAAACAGATACAGAAAAACCTTCTCCTTTCAACCCTACTGTATCGATTCCCATATGAACAAGGATTTCTAAACCATCATCCGTTGTAATCCCAACTGCATGCTTAGTATCAGCAATCATTGAAATAGTGCCATCAACAGGCGACAAAATTTCACCATTCTCAGGTTCTAATCCAAATCCTTCTCCCATTGTTCCTCCCGAAAAAACAGGGTCGGTTGTTTTATTAAGAGCTAATACTTCTCCACTTGCTGGTGCCGATAAATGCATTTTTTTACTTTGAGCCATTTTTTTATCCCCTTTCTCATAAAACGCTTTCTTAAGATCTATAAGAATTTTACAACTTGTATAGTCATGTTGTCAAACATTTAATATTTGCATCTTAAACTATTTATATAGCAATTCATTTATACAATTTTTCATTTTCTTGCTTGTCTAGACAAAATGTGATTAAATAAAAATTGTTAAAACTATAAAAAGAGAGCTGAAACATTTTATGGCGAGAGATAATAAAAAAAATAAACAAGACAGTATTGCACAAGATATTGCACTAAAAATACAACATGAACAATATCAACCGGGTAATTTGTTGCCAAGCGAACATCAGCTGTGTGATCTTTATGGAAGTTCGCGTGAAACAATTCGAAAAGCCCTGGACCAACTAACAGAACTGGGATTAATACAAAAAATCCGCGGAAAAGGATCGCTTGTTTTAGATATTCAACGCTTCTCCTTCCCAGTATCTGGAATTACCAGCTTCCAAGAACTAAATAAGACATTAGGTATGCATGCAACAACAGAAGTTTTGCAGAAAAAAGATGACATAGTTCCTGATGTTCTAGCGAAAGGACACGTAGATTTTGGACGTACAGCTCTGCATATTGAACGATTACGCAAAATCGACCAGATACCAATTGTTTTAGATGAAGACTATCTGCTAAATCCACCTATTACTGATGTGCCCGATGAAGCAGCTGCTGGTTCTCTTTATGAATACTTCGAAAAAAGTTTAGGTCTTGATATTTCATATGCAACGAAAGAAATCACTGTTGAACCAGTTCCCGAGCGAATTGCTTCTTTACTTGCTTTGAACGACAATAATTTAGCTGTTGTTGTCCGCAGTATGACATATTTGGCCGATACAACGCCTTTTCAGTTAACCGCTTCTTATCATAGACCTGATCGTTTTAAATTTATTGATTTCGCTCGGCGCAGAAAAATTTCATTTAATTAGTCATTTGGATATCAGAAACTATACTTCACAATATCAAATAGGAGGCGCACTTATGCTAAATCTTGGTAATAAAGTTATTTATCAAATCTATCCCAAATCATTCTATGACAGTAACAATGATGGTATTGGCGATTTACGCGGAATAATTAATAAAATAGATTATATTTCAAAATTAAACGTCGACATGATTTGGTTCAATCCTTTCTTCGTTTCACCTCAAAATGATAACGGCTATGATATTGCCGATTATTATAATATTGATCCTAAATTTGGAACAATGGCCGACTTTGAGGACCTAGTTGTGGCCTTAAAAAAAATAAATGTCGGTGTAATGCTTGATATGGTGCTCAATCATTGTTCCACTGAACATGAATGGTTTCAGAAAGCATTAGCTGGAAACCAAAAATATCAAAAATATTTTTACCTTCGCCCAGCCAAAAAAGATGGCTCGTTGCCAACTAATTGGCAATCCAAATTTGGTGGCCCTGCTTGGGAAAAGTTCGGCAAGACTGATCTTTACTACCTTCATCTGTACGACAAAACGCAAGCTGATCTTGACTGGCACAATCCTGATGTTCGCAAGGAAGCAGCTTCAGTAGTTAACTTTTGGCGCAGTAAGGGGGTTCAGGGCTTCCGCTTTGATGTCATCAACGTTACCGGAAAAAATGAACAATTAGTTGATTCTGAAGATCCAATTCAAGAAAAATCCCTCTATACCGATACTCCTGTCGTTCACGAATATTTGAAAGAACTTAATCAATCAAGTTTTGGAAAAGATCCCGAATCAATCACAGTTGGCGAAATGTCTTCGACCAGTATCAGCAATTGCATTGAGTATTCACATCCTGAGCAGAATGAGTTATCAATGGTCTTCACTTTTCATCATCTTAAAGTCGACTATCAAAATGGCGAAAAATGGTCGAAAACTCCTTTTGATTTTAAAAAATTAAAACATCTTTTCATTGAATGGCAAACTCAAATGGATCACGGTGGCGGTTGGAATGCTCTTTTTTGGAATAACCATGATCAGCCCTGGGCGCTCAATCGTTTTGGCGATCCAGTGCATTATCGCGTAAAATCAGCTGAGATGTTAGCAACTGCAATTCACTTAATGCGCGGCACACCATATATTTATATGGGTGAAGAGATTGGGATGACCGATCCGAATTACCAATCGATCCATGACTATGTTGATATTGAAAGCCTGAATGCTTATCGCAAACTTTTGGCAAAGGGACTGAGTAGTGAAGATGCTTTTGAATTGATTCAAACTAAATCACGAGATAATTCACGTGTACCCATGCATTGGGATAACAGCCTAAATGCAGGTTTTTCGCAAAACAAGCCATGGCTACGCCCAACAGGACAAGATGTCATCAATGTTAAAGATGAACTGGAGCATGGTGAGATTTTTAATTATTACCAAAAATTGATTTCGATGCGCAAAACTGAAAAATTGATTTCCGCTGGTCATTTCAAAAGTCTTTTCGAAAATGATCCTCAAGTCTTTGCATATGAACGTTATCTTAAAAACAACGGCCAAGAAAATCAAGATCAGATACTTGTTTTAACTAATTTTTATGGCAAAAAGACAACCGTGGATCTGCCAAGAGCATATCAAGACAAGGCTGTTAAAACATTAATTTCTAACTATAATCTTGATGCTACTAAGCTTGCTAAGAAAATTGAATTGCGCCCCTACGAGGCTTTAGCAGTTAAATTCAAATGACAATTTAGACTAGCACTCTTAAATCAAGGTTCAAACTTGCAAACTATTATGTCACCTGTATAAACATGATATTCGTTTGTGTTTGTCTCAACTAATAATTTATTCAGCAAACGGGGCTGCCTAGTTCAAAACTAGGGCGGCCCCGTTTGTTTTATGTTTTTATTAGAATAAATATCTTTCTGTAAGTATTTCTTTTATACCATAACCTACCCCATTATCGTCGTTCGACAATGTCACAAATTTTGCACGGTTTTTAACTAAATTACTTGCATTTGCCATAGCTATCGACATCTCTACAGCATTAAACATGTCAATATCATTTTCTCCATCCCCGAAAGCTGCTAGTTCTTTTTTCTCTAGTCCTTCACCAGCTTGTACATAGGCAACCCCATTTTCTTTTGAGATATTCTTGTTGATCAGCTCTAAATAATTGCTGTTTGAACGTGTAACCGTAATATCGCTCAAATTCAGACTCATCAAGTATTTGTAAACAACATCTGTCATGTTCATGTCTCGACTAATCAACATAATTTTGTAAATTATACTGTTCCTTAGATAACTTAGTTGCTTTAATGGCATGATTTCTGGCTTGACATCCGTTATGCTTGATTCCCACAAAATTCTTTCATCCATTTTATCCGTATACCATTTTTTAAGGGTAAACCAACTTAACGATATCTGTGGAAATTGGTTCCTGACAGACACCAATATGTCGACAACTGTTTTAAAGGCTAGTCCCTCACTAAAAACTGTTTCATAATCACTGTTTTTAAGCTTAAAAATCACACCACCGTTAAAAGCAACCTGTTCACCAGATAATTCTAATTCAGTAATAAAAGAGCTCATTGCTTCCGGTGGGCGAGCCGATACTAACGTCACCGGGATATGGCAATTCTTTATGATCTTAGTATTTTCTGGAGACAGTTTACCTGCGGAATTCAATAAGGTATTATCCATATCTAAAAAAATATGTTTAATCATTTTTTATCCTCCTCTGCAATTAGGATCTTAATATCTTGACTAAACCATGATTCTTGTTCTTCTTTTAAAACAACATCAGTTATCAAAACGTTGATGTCCTTGCAAGAGCACACTTTATATGCAGCTTTATGAGAATTGAATTTGTACTGTTCAGCAACTGCAATTATCTTACGTGAATGTTTAACTACATTCCTAATAACCACAGCATCATCCTTGTTAGACAAATATATTCCTTCAGATGTTATTCCAGAAGTGCCGATAAAAACCTTTTTGAAAGAGAGATAATCAAGTTCTGATAAAGTAGACAATGAACAAGTATATCTGTTCCGTTTATCAACTCTTCCACCTAATAACTCCACTCTGATGAGACTGCTTTTAGTTAAAGCAACAGCATTATCAATCGAATTTGTGACAACTGTCACACCAGCTTGATTTATATGTTCGCACATCTGAACAAGTGTTGTTGAAGCAGCAATGAAAAATAGGCCTTTGGTTTGGATCTCTTTTAACGCCAGTTTGGCCATTTCCACTTTTATTGGTGACAAAATGTGTGATCTAACTAGGTACTCTGGCACTGTATTGCTGCTGTAAGCCAGTATCCCTCCATGCATCCGCTTAGCTCTGCCGGTTGAAACAAGTTTTATGATATCTCTTCTAGCCGTATCCCTTGAAACACCAAAATACTCTGCCATAAATTTCGTGCTTAATTTTCCCCTTTTTCTTAGTAATTCAGTTATCGCGTTTAGTCTTTCATCTTGCATTATCTCATCCTCCCTTCAAAAATCATTCTATCATTTTTTAAAGCGCATTCATTCAATCCTGTGAAACTATTCTCCGTTTTTAGTTCATTCTAAGCAATTGCTTATTTAAATACGCAAAAGCGCATCAATAAGTACTATAGTTTGTCGTCTTTCAATAAATATTGTTATCTATTGGCATCCTCTCAAAAAATATTCAAATTAATCTCTGACACAAAAAAACAGCCAATAATTGGCTGCACAGCTTATCTTTTATTAATACTTTTCACTTCAAAAAATTGATCATGGGCCAAAGGCCTTACAAGTTAACATATTTCAAAAATCAATTTATGCGTCTAATGCCTCATGCTTCATAATTGAAAGCAACCTATGTTTGCAATTAAACATTAGAGTTCACTGATTTCTGAGTTCTGTTGCCCTTCCAGAAACGATTTTTCATCTTTTCCTTAAAAAAGATCTTTTTTTCAAAAATAATCTTTGAACATTGAATTCCATTATAAAAATAGATAGTACAATCAGCAGCCCACCGATTATAAGATTACCTTCAAGTTTATCAAATCCCAATATTACCGATAAAATACTGCCAAACAGCGATTCTGTCATTAAAATTAAACCTGCTGAAGTCGAATCAGTAAATTTCTGACCGATAACCTGCATTGTTTGTGCACCAAAAGATGCTAAAACACCTAAAATCACTACAGGTACTATTGCAACTGACCAATTTATAGATCCATAGCTTGATTGTTCAAAAAGCAGAGACCATATCAGACTCGCTATTCCCTGCACACTGCCCAACATAAAGGAAACAATAAAGGGATTAGAACTAGCGACAGTATTGCTGAAATAAACAATTTGCAGAGCATAAAAGAACGCACTTAACAAAGTTAAAATATCTCCAACTTCAAGACTGAAACCATTACTGATAGTATTCGTTAAAAAGACGGTGCCTAGAAAACAAATAGAAATTGAAAAATAACTTTTTAATAGCGGCTTTTTTTTGAAAAAGACCCAAACAACAAAGGGAATCATTACAATATAAGTTGCTGTCAAAAAAGCACTGTTGCTAGGCGTTGTATATTTTAATCCAATTGCTTGCAGTTGATACCCAATAAAATTAATTACGCCTGCGATAAGACCTACTTTAAAATCTGTACGTGTCATTTTATTAATTTTTCTATGGAAGAAAAGATATATTAATATCGCAAAAATAAATCCCCTGATAGAATTTATTACACCAGCGGGCATATCTGCCTTTATCGCTTGTTTGATAAAAATATAACTTGCTCCCCAAATCACAGCTGTGAGCAGTAATACAATGTTTGCTTGCCATTTTTGCAATTTCATTCCAACACTCCTTGAATTGTAAAAATCAAATTTTTAAAACCATTATGCTATTCTAACCTTAAATATATATCCAGTCAATAAGCTTTAGCATGTCTAATAATGATTAATTATGCATTTAAAAGCAATATTATGCATAAAAAATTTCACTTTATTTTTGATGGTTAAAATTTTTTTGGCGCAAATTGAGCCTTTGTTACCTATCTGTTAATTGTTTTCCTTGTTAATTATTTTTCAATCCATTCATCGCCGTTAAAACCACCATAGTTGATTGATAATAGCTATTAGGATCTAATTTCTGCATAAAGATATATTTTTCCTGTTGCAGCAACTTATTAAAATTTTGATTGCGCAAGGCAGCATATAAAATTGGGGCAGCAAAACTTGCTGATTGATAATCATTTAAATTATTTCCATTAAGTTTATAACCACCTGTAATATAATCTTTTGTCATGAAAAACTTCATTAGCTTATTTAGAACACGCTGACTAGTTTTATCTTTACTCTGTGCTAAATTATAAGGAATCCGGCATGCATTGTAATAATAATCGCCATCATACTTAGAGGAAACTGTTTTGGGCGAGACTGGAATCGCAATTGAACCCTTTACCCAGGCAAAATCAGGTATTAAACCGGTCTTGTTCCGCGAACTCAAGCTTTTCAAACTCTGCATCATAGAATCTTTTATCGTTAGCCACTTACCATTTCGGCTAAAATAATAAAATTCATCAAACTGTGCTGGTAAAACATCCGACGTGCGCAGCAATTTATTATATTCAGTGCTATTTGTTGCCCAATTTCCGACTGTCAAACTCTTTGTTTTATTGTTGTAATCATACTTCAACAGATCATTTAACACTTTTTCAGCTTGTTTATTATAAATTTTTGCCTTATTTGGCCACAGTTTCCCTGCTTTGATTAACGCATATGCAATATATATATCACCATCAGTTGCACTATTTTTAAATTTTTTAACTACACCATTCTGGGAAGTCCTTTGTTTCCATGACATTAACTCAGTCCCTGAATCTCTGTTCTTTAAATAGTAGTTATAAAGTTTGGTAAAATCTTTTTGTGTTGTATACCCTTGTTCAGCGGCCTTTACAGTTAATAAAAGACCATACCCTTGACCTTCAGACAGTACAACCGCATTGTTTCTGCTCTTTTGTGTCTGAATATAGGCTGCATTCTTGTCCAACTTGTCTGGAACAAAAAAAGCTGTTCGCCATTGATCATAAAGATTCTTCTCAATATTTTTCAAGCTACTAATACGTACAAAAATCAAAATACCAATAAAAATCAATAAAATTGAGCTGAATAAAACATAATTCAAAATAGTTTTCTTCACAATGCTTCCTCTCAGTCATCAAACCTTTTCGTTTTTACCCAAACATTTCCATCACGATGCAAAATTCTATCCAACATTACTGAACAAACTGCAGAAATCGAAACAATAATAAAAAGCTGTGAATAGCTAAAATATGATGCTAGTCCCAGCCAGATTTGTTCTGGAGTTGCTTGACCAAATTGTGTGACTAAAGCCATACTAATTTGAAGAAGGTACAAAAGAATCATCAAACCCCAGTTGAAAAACAGAATCTGTGCGATGTAAACATTGCTTGCCGAAAACATAAAAGGTAATTGTAAATTGGGAATAAAAAGCCCTAATGATAAAACAACGACATTCGAAAAGAAAATGACATCCGATAAAATAATCGCACAATTGAACCACAAAAATGTGGAGACATAATAAAAGGTTTCGAACTTTACCCTCCAATTACTTCTATCAAAAAGATGTTTAAAATTGGCGATAACAACCTCATAGTTTCCTTTAGCCCACCGTTTACGTTGTAGGTAGTATGCCTTCAAATTTTCAGGTTCCTGCTGAAATGCTTCCGAATTGTAGGCTAAAGCAATCAGTTTACCGCTCTGCATTATTTTAAACGAAATATCCGTATCTTCCGTTAATGCTCCATTTCGCCATCCCCCAATACTTTTTACAAACTCAGTATTAATAATAAAATTGGTTCCAGGTATCCTTCCAATTTTAAACAGATGCCACAAACCTATATGTTGAATACGTTGAGTAACAACGATTTCTTGATTAATACAACGCGTCAAAAAATTTTGTGTAGCATTACGGGTCTTATTTCTACCGAAAGCAGCCACATGTCGAGTTGGATCTTTTAGAGCTTCTGCAACCAAAAAATAAAGTGCGTTTTTTTCTGGCATCGCATCAGCATCATAAACAGCAATGTACTCCCCATGCGCTGTTTTCAAGGCATCATTTAAAACGCCTGCTTTTCCACCAGCCCCCTTTCGTTTTATTATCTTTATATTTCGCATTTGATATTTAGGTAGTTGCTTGATATCCTTCATTACCTCATAAGTATGATCGCTGCAGTTATCCGCAAAAAGCATTACCTCAACCCTTGCTTGCGGATAATTCATATTCAAGATAGCCTCAACTGTTTGAGCAATCACTAATTCTTCATTATGCGCGGGTACTACAACTGTGATCAAAGGATAACGTGGCAATTTCTCAACAATCGACTTAGTACGACTATTTTTTAACCAAAAATGGGCTGCACCAGTCAAGATCATCAAAGACATCGTCAAAGAAAACCAGATTGAAATCAAAGTTATGATCATTAAGACTTGGTTAATCATCTTTTTCTACCGCCTTAAAATTTTTATTTATTCTATGATAAATCACTAAATGACAAATGAAAAATCCAACCGTACAAAAAGCAAAAAAAGCACTGATAATTATTGCCAAGACAAAGAAAATATTTGTCAAATTCACTTTGATCACCTCAATTCTACTGATACTCTACAACGATTTTCGTCTCCAACTGTCTTTTTAAATTATTAGTTAAATCTTTAAACGTGCTGAAATCATTCACATTTTTGTAATTGATTGCTTGATACGCATATTTATATTGCAAATCATGTTTTACTCCCTGATCCTGATATTTTATATCAGCTAACCTTTCTTTCACCTTGTGATCGATAGTTTCTTTTAGTTCTTTTTCAAGTTTAGAAGAAAAAATTAGAAAATTACCTGAATCTATATAACAGATCACCTCATCAGGGAGACGATGAACTTTTAGAATATCCGCTATTTCCTTCAAAATCCGCTTGTATTCAGTAGAATTAAGTTGGCGATACTGGTTACTGTGTGCCCAATGAATACACGTTGCTGCAATTGTAAGTTCTTTACTATCCATGTTATTGGCAATAAAAGAAATATAACGCTCATAAAAACGAGCAGCATTATTTTTGTTTTTCAATTTAGTAACAGAATTAATATGATTAGTATAACTAATAATATTGCTTTTATTAGAGAGTGCGGATTCTCTTACCCCGCCCAAGCCCTTGATAAGTGCACCTAAAGCGCTAAAAAGAGGAATTGTAAAAATCAAAAGACCTCTTTCTAAATGCGGCATATATACTATTCCTGCCATCATGGTAAACGTTCCAGCAATCACCACTAAAATGACAAACCATGTTAACAAAACATCAGGTAAGATAAAAGCACTTATAAGCCCTAATAAACTCAAAATTGAGACAGCCCAAAAAATATCGACAAACATTTCTTGAGTCAAATATAATAATAAAATCAATACAATAGCTAATAGTACAACTGCATACTCATATTTAAAAAAGCTAAATAACTTACGCATTTTTTTCTCCTCAAAATTTATATTTTAAATAAGCTATAATTAGTTCTTTGATAATCTACAAATTAAATTGTAAATGAGTTATATTATAGGGTAATATTGTACTAACTTCCAGTAATTATGTTCATGCACTTTATTAAATAATCTATATTTCTTGTTTAACCAATTTTCCCCTTTGATTTTACTTTCTACTTAAGGATTACCTCACTCAATTCAGCAAAAAAACTGAAATTCACTTTCTGCTTCAAATTTAATTTCAGCTTAAGTAATATTTCAGTAATTGATGTTGAAACAAAAGTTTAATTTATGCTCTAGTTTTCTTATTGATTCCGTGTAAATGTGTTCCATAACCCAAAACCCAACTTAAAATTGCCCATAGAGAACACGCTATATGCATAATTTAGCGTTAGTATTCAAAATTTGCCGACTTATCTCATACTCCCTATTCTCTGTACTGCATTTAAGAAGATATCATATCATCAAATATAAAAATTCTACATTTGACCTTCAGACAAAATTTTTTCTACTTTTTGTCTTCTTTTTTCAGTCAAACACAATAAACTGTCAGCTTAATCGGATTTGCTGCACCTTTCCACATACACCTTTCTTGGTAGCTCCACTTAGACAATTATTCCTAATATAAACTAGATTTTTTTCAGCATTGCCTGTTGGAGTAAATTCATGAAATCTGCTTGCTGCTTTATTAAGTCTGTATTTTCATAATTGGTTAATGTAAATGAGACAGATGCCAACGCAATTTCAGCATACATTTTTGCTAAAAATTCACTTGAAAAATTCCTGTTAATTTCGTGATTCGTAAAATACTCAAATGATTCTTGAAAAAGAATTTTTTTAAAGTTACTTTCTAAGCTCCTATCAACTCCGCTAGCTTTTAAGATGGTAGACAGATTCTTGTTGTGTGAAGCCATACTTTGCGTAATACTGCTGATTACCTTTAAAGTATTATGTTCAGCAACTGACTTGAATCGTTCATGAATCTCTGTTTGAAATTGTCTAGAATATTCTTGAATAATAGTATCTAGCAATGCGTACTTATCCACATAATGATCATAAAAAGTTGACTTGCTGATTAATGCTTCCTCACAAATTTCTTTTACCGTTACCTTCGCAAGGTCCTTTTCAGATAATATGTTGATGAATGTTGTTTCTATTAGTCTTTCAGTTTTTATTTCTCGCTTATCCAACACCATAACAATCACCTTTCCTTCATTTGGTAGGATATCACACTAATTGATAACAATGGTTTGATATCCTACAATCAATCAGAACTTGCTTGTTGTATACTTCTGAAATTTCATAGATACTACACCTAGAGAAATTAAGAGGAGGTACTTCAAAATGTTCAAACAATATGTTGAAAATGAACAATTCAATTTGCAAATCAATCGTTTCATAAATGATGAATTTGAGAATGATCCAGTTGTTCAACAAGATCTGGAAACAATCGTTCCCCAACTGAAGGATACTGAATCATGGTACAAGGCCTGGTTCCAAAAAGCACAAGAACGCGAACTTGATGGACAATGGTCAATTTCTTCAGCCTACTATCAGGCAGCAGAATTTTATTTAAACTCAGATGATCCTCGAGATCAATTTGTATACGAAAAATACCGTACAAACTTTTATAAGGGATATACCGACTTTGAATATGAATCCTATAAAGTTCCTTATGAGAATAGCTATCTGCCAGTAGTTAAGTTAATTACCCCAGGGGCAACAAAGAACCTCTTATTCTTTGCGGGGTTTGATTCATATATGGAAGAAATGGTCAAATGGCACATTTTATGAAAGGCCTCGATTATAACATTTATGTCTTTGACGGACCTGGTCAAGGTACTGCGCTCAAAAACGGTCTAAAGCTCACGCATAATTGGGAAAAACCGATTAGTACTATCTTAGATTATTTCGGCATTAAGCGTGCAAGCGCAGTTGGAATGTCACTGGGAGGCTACCTGGTCATGCGAGCTGCTGCTTTTGAAAAAAGACTGGATAAAGTTGTTGCTTTCGATATTTTTTACAGTTTTATGGATAGTTTACGTGTTCGTTTGCCTTATGACAAAATGACCAAGGTCGAGCAGTTGCTGGCTGCTAATCAAAAAGAAATTATCAATACTCAATTTTATGCGATGATGAAGCAAAATCTTGACTTAAATTGGAAAATAAACAAGGGCTTAGAGAACACCGGGACTAAGACACCTTATGATCTACTTAAGGAATTTCAAAAGTACAACATCAAACCAATTCTCCCCCTGATCAATCAAGATGTTCTACTGCTTGCAGGAGAAAATGACCAGTATGTCCCTAGCAGTCGTCTTCCAGAAATTGCTACTGGCTTAGTCAATGCAAGTTCAGTTAAGTCAATCATGTTTGATAAGGCATCTGGTGGAGACCAGCATTGTCAAGCAGGCAGACGCGAACTCGGTTTTGATAAAATCAAGAAATTTTTATAATAACCGATCTGAGAAATGGTCTGCAAATTGAGCTTGTATACAGCTGATTTGCGAACCAGAATATCCCTTTCGTAAACTAAAAGAACTCCATAAACATTAGATACTATCTAACGTTCATAGAGTTCTTTTTATATTATGTCTCAAGATCTTGTTGAAGGTTCTGTATAAAAGCATTCAAAAACCTAGTTTTTCCATCTAGCTAAAATCTTACCTGCATTCAAAAAATTGACTATATCCCAAACATACTTTTTAAGCTCATAAAAATTTCGAATTTGTATTACTACAGTTGGTTATACTATACTGAATTTTTTATTCTTCAACTCTATTGTTTGGTCGCATAATGAAGCTACCTCGGGTTCATGCGTTACTAGAATAACGCATTTTTTTTGCTTGTGTGCTAGATCTTTAAACAAGTTCAAAACCTCTCGCGTGTTTTGTTCATCCAAATTACCTGTTGGCTCATCTGCCACAACCAGTCTAGCATCACAACACATAGTCCGTGCTATTGCAACTCTTTGCTGTTGTCCTCCAGAAAGATGCGTTACTTTTTTCTTAGCCATTTCCTGATCAATTCCAATGTTTGCAAGCATTTTAAAAACATATTCTCGATCATTAGCATGTTCAGCCCTAGTAATCGCCATTGCTGTTAGCACATTTTCTAAAGCCGACATATAGTTAAAAAGATTGTAAGATTGAAAGACCATTGAAACATTTTTATTTCGATAATTCGTTAACCCAATCTTTGGAAGAGGCACTCCTTGATATTCAATTGTCCCTGCACTTGGTTTATCTAAACCAGCTAAAAGGGAAAGAAATGTTGTTTTACCAGAACCACTGCTGCCGATAATCGCATATAACTTTCCTTCTTCAAATTCTAAATTTGCATTGTTAAAAAGTTTATTTTCTTTCTGATCATACCAGTATTCAAGATTTTTTGTTTTTAGCATTTTTCTCATTCCTTCCGCAATTTAGGATATCAATATTTTTTTAGGCTGTAGTCTTAAAATCCCAATAGATCCAATCATTATTGCTAAAAGGATAATAATTAGTCCAAAAGCTGCTAGTTGGATCAAAGAAATTATACTAATGCTTGTTGAAAGATTTTTGAGCTGCTGTGTTGAACTGGCACTTTGTGATGCTGAGCCTCTATTGTTAGCTTTTCCTGGCGTCTGCTGATTATTTTCTCCAGGCTGTCCTCCATTATTCGTCTGGCCTTGACTATTGCCACCACTATTATTTGCAGTTACACTAGTTGTTGATGTTTCTTGATTAACAAGTTGTTTTCCAACTGCGTCTCCAACAAATTTACCTCCAAAACCAGCAATTGCTATTGAAACAACCATTATCATTGCCATTTCCACAAAAAATTGTGCGATCACTTTCCACCGTTTCTCACCCAATGAAAGCAAAACTCCAATTTCATAACGTCGTTCACGAATCATCAAAATGACGATCAATGTTAAGATAATGGTTCCCGCAATACTAACTAAAAACACAATTTTTCTTGCAAAGGACTTAACGTTGTTAAGAGGTGTTAACAGCGATTGATATGTGCTGTCATCTTTTGAAAGCGAAAGTTTAGAACTGTTAATTGATTTCTTCGCATCTTTGATAAAACTTGAAGCCTTTGCTGGATTGTTAATTGTATAAGCAACTGATTCAGCTGTGGTACTTGTCCCTTTGATTGAGTTTGCCAATGTGTATGAGCTATATATTGTGTTTGCTGGATCACTTTGCCCCATCATGCCACCACTCTGGCTTGTCGTCGAACTTGTCTTGTAAATGCCGACTACTTTTAATTTATAAACTTTTTTGCTAGTACTTTTAATAGTAACAATATCACCAACAGATATGCTATTTTGCTTAGCTAAATCTTTTTCAAGCACAACATTATTAGTTCCTTTATCAGATGCCTTTATGCCACGTCCACTCGTTATTTTACTTGTATTAGACGTAAAAGAACTGACTTGATTCGTGGATGAAACTCCGGAAATTGATAGATCTCCTTGACTGCTAGAAGTTGCACCTGATTTTCCACCCATCGGACTACTCATTTGGCTATTACTTGAAGTTTCAATTGCATCAAATGATTTCGCATTTGCTGTAGTTGAACTTGCTATATTGTAGTTCTTAACATATTTAGACTTGCCTATTTTTTCTGCTGTCTTAATATTTACACTCGCTAGGCTCAATGTAGGTGTTTTGCTTTTCTGCTGCCGTAATTTTTTAAAAGCATTATCACGATTAGCAGATAATGTAACTGTCGCTCCAGAACTTTTTTTAGCGTTGTTAACTGCAGTGGTAGCTGCATTTTGAATAATAATTCCTGCCAAAACAAAAAGAAGTATTGCTGAAAGAACTAAGGTTAAAAGTATTGTCCGCCCTACTTTCCCCTTTATATTTAAAAAAGCTCTGTTAAAAAAATTCATTAGAACGCCTCCAATTTCTAATAATGCTGCTTTTATTTTACTTGCGTAATGAAGGTAATTCTAACTGTACATTCCTGGAGTAGCAATAATCATTAAGAGAGCTTAGAGAAAAAAGCGTTAATTTAATAAATAAACAATATCCTAAATAATTTCATTAGATTCTAATCATTGCTCCTATCCTAGTATTTGGTACATAAATTTCTGAACAGTTGTGCCATAATTAAT
>NZ_AZEG01000160.1 GCF_001434935.1 Liquorilactobacillus uvarum DSM 19971
GTATCAGGTTATGCTGACAAATTTGTCCAAAAATTCGGATTAAATTTGCAATCTACCGATCAAATAAAAGTAGTAACTGAAGTGAACCCATAAATTGGAGTGAATTTCTAATCTGCTAATTGGCTGGTATATTTCCGGTATTTTACCGGGGACTACCATTCATACCAATTAACCAGTCGCTAATTTTGTGATTACAAGTGCATGCCCCC
>NZ_AZEG01000161.1 GCF_001434935.1 Liquorilactobacillus uvarum DSM 19971
ATCTTGAACCTCTTTAAGAACGTTTGAATCTTTGATGGGTAAGACAACTTGTTGCATGTAAATGACCTCCAGTAAGAATATTTGCATTGTGTATCTACACAGGATATACTTGATTTTTAATAATAATTTAGGAGGGGGAAATATGGAACCTATTAAAGAACAAACACGCTTAGCAAAGTGGGGAAACTCGAAAGCTGCTAGAATTCCT
>NZ_AZEG01000162.1 GCF_001434935.1 Liquorilactobacillus uvarum DSM 19971
CGATGAATTGCCACGTCGGCTACCATGCCCTCATCAACAAAATTTTCTTGCACATATTTTGTCAGTAATTCTTTCTGTTCGGATTCACTTAATTCTACCGGTAAAGCCACGTTAAACTCTTTTGCATACCGTGAGTTTGATTTACGATCTTTCTTTTCAACTTCATTCCACAACTGCTCTCGATCACTCGCCCATTCAGGTGAATTT
>NZ_AZEG01000163.1 GCF_001434935.1 Liquorilactobacillus uvarum DSM 19971
AAATTCACCTGAATGGGCGAGTGATCGAGAGCAGTTGTGGAATGAAGTTGAAAAGAACGATCGTAAATCAAACTCACGGTATGCAAAAGAGTTTAACGTGGCTTTACCGGTAGAATTAAGTGAATCTGAACAGAAAGAATTACTGACAATATATGTGCAAGAAAATTTTGTTGATGAGGGCATGGTAGCCGACGTGGCAATTCATCG
>NZ_AZEG01000164.1 GCF_001434935.1 Liquorilactobacillus uvarum DSM 19971
TCCTAGCCAAATTATTAAACAACTGAAATTAGATGATAACCAAGATATGACAATAACCATTGAAAATGGATCAATTGTTTTAACACCAATAAAAAAGAACCCAACCAATATTCACGAACTATTTAAGGACTGGCAAGATGACGGAAAACGGGATCACGAGCTTGATTGGGGAAAGTCAGAAGGTAATGAACTTCAATGGTAAGCCA
>NZ_AZEG01000017.1 GCF_001434935.1 Liquorilactobacillus uvarum DSM 19971
TAGGAGACCCTACACATTTGATTCGTCGAAACTTTGTTCAGTTTTCAAAGATCTACATCAAGCTAATTGCAAGCCTTACGGTTCCAATCGGCTCTTCAACTATAACATTTATTAAATGCTATGTCAACTATTTTTTTGTTTGCGTCGCTGAATCAATCAACAACATTTATTAATATACGCCCGTATCCAGTATACGTCAAGCATATTTTTTTATTTTTTTTTTCAAATAATTGTACCTTAAAAAGGACATTTGTAAAAAGCGAATAATCATTTAAAATAGTAATCATTTATCATTAATTAACCACAATTTTTTCTGCACATCGCCTGTCCATACCTTTATGTTCGGATAATCCCCCTGGTATGCTTATTCAAAAATATTTCTGTCTTCAAATAAATTAAATTTAAGGCAGCTAATTATCTATCCAATGAAACATAAAAAGGACTGAGTCAAAAGATAATTTTTGACTCAGTCCTTTTCTAACTTCGTGTTGTTACGAATTAACGTACCCCAAAACGGTGTTCACTATGTGCCAGTTTTCTCGTGACTTTAGTCAACTACTTTGGCTAAGAAATAGCGTTTTTTGCCCCTGCGCGCAATGACAAATCTACCTTCGAATGCCTTTGCTGGGTCAACTTCAAAATTTAAATCACGGATACGATCTCCATTAATATAGATAGCACCATTCGTTACATCTTCTCTTGCTTGACGTTTAGATTTTTCAATTTTCGTATTTACTAACCATTCAATAATATTCTCTTTAACTATTGATGTCTCGACTGTTGGCATATTTTTAAAACCCTGCTCAATTTCCTCAGCGTTTAAATCTTTAACCTCTCCAGAAAAAAGTGCTCTTGAAATGTGCTCTGCTTGTTCAACAGCATCTTTTCCATGTACAAACGATGTCACTTCCTCAGCCAAACGCTTTTGCGCTTCTCTTTTTTCTGGCTCATTTTTCACTTTCTCAGCAAGCCCATCAATTTCTTCATGATCTAGGAAAGTGAAATATTTCAAATACTTCACAACATCCCTATCATCTTGATTCAGCCAAAACTGATAAAATTCATATGGTGTTGTCTTTTCCGGATCTAACCAAATTGCGCCTCCTTCAGTCTTTCCGAATTTAGTTCCATCAGCCTTAAGCATTAATGGAATTGTTAATGCAAAAGCCTTAGCGTTGTTCCCCTCTATTTTGTGTATCATATCGATGCCCGCTGTGATGTTCCCCCATTGATCGCCGCCACCGATCTGAAGTTGTACATCGTTGTATTTGTAAAGATGATAAAAATCAATAGATTGTAATATCTGATACGTAAACTCGGTAAAGGAAATTCCAACTTCAAGGCGACTGGCAACAACTTCTTTATTAAGCATCGTATTAACATTGAAAAGTTTACCGTAATCTCGTAAAAAACTTAACAGATCTATCTGCGACAACCATTCATGATTATTTACGATTGTAATATTATCTCGTCCAAACAAGTGCTCCATTTGGTCAGTGAGTCTTTGTTCGTTGTGATGCACCTGTTCCATCGATTGTAATACCCGTTCCGCTTTTTTCCCAGACGGATCACCAATTGAACCAGTTCCACCACCAATCAGAATATGCGCACGGTGTCCTGCCATCTGAAATCTTTTAAGCATTATAAAGGGAATTAAGTGTCCAATATGCAAACTATCGCCTGTCGGGTCAACACCACAATAAATTCCAATCGACTTCTCTTCTGTTAACTTTTTCAACCCTTCCTCATCAGAAGTTTGATTAACTGCTCCACGCCATTTTAATTCATCAATAATATTCATGCTGTACCTCCTATTTAATAATAAAACAAAAAGTCCCTAATACTTAAAAAGTATTAGGGACGAATAATCAATTCCGCGTTACCACCCATATTGCCAAAAAATAGCCAGCTCTATTCATCGATATAGAGATGAACCATCTCAGCTCCACAGTGTAATTCGTTCATTAGTATGTCTTGATTTTCAGCACCATCAAGTCTCTTGCACATTGACTAATTCCCTACTGTTCTGTTTCAACGCTGTTTATGGAAAATAATATATGCTATTCTCATCAAAAAGTCAATAGCACTATCGCTCGCTACGCATTTTGCTTTATTTTTTCTTGGCATTCCGGACACAGTCCATAGACCTCATACTGACTGTTAAAAACCTGAAATCCCGTTTCAAGCTGTGCATTTTTTTCATTTTTCTTGTACTCATCATCAAACACATCAACGATCCTATTACAGTTCACACAAATTACATGATAATGTGGAACTTCAAAATAATCATAGCGCATATGTCCGCCGCTATCCGCCGCTATCTCAATAATCAAATTATTGTCAATCAGCAGCTGTAATGTATTATATACGGTTGCTAGGCTGACACTAAAACCATTGCCTCTTACATAATTAAAAATCATCTCAATCGACGGATGATCATGCGATGTCATCAAATAAGACAGTATTACTTGTCTTTGAGGTGTGTTTTTTATCTTATACTCTTTCAACTTATCAGCAGCAGCCAATAGTGTTTTCTGCTCTTGTACCATCACTTACAATCCTCCTATATACTTCACACCGTAATTGATAATCATTCTCGATATAGTATTATACTCTAAAAAATTCAAAACTGTCTATAATAAAAACTCAATTTCATTTAAATGTAATAAAATTTAAAGAATACCAAATGATAATTTTTAAAATTTATGTTCATAAACAATGGTACTATGCCCATTGTTAGATAGAACTCGCATTTGATCTGGAATTTTATCACGCAAAATACCGACATGGCTAATAATACCAAACAATCTATTAGCCCCTTCAATTGTCTGCAAAGCTTCCAATGCGGTTTCCAAAGCTTCTTCATCTAGCGAGCCAAAACCTTCATCAATAAAAAGTGCTTCAATATTTGAACCGCCATTCACATTCTGCAACACCTCTCCCAATGCTAGAGATAGTGCTAAAGCTGCTATAAAACTTTCTCCACCTGATAAAGTATGCACGCTTCTAACTTTGCCGGTATTATCATCGAAAACATTAATTTCAAGTCCTGTATCGGTAGCGTATGCCCCGTTGTTCTTATCTAATTTAAACGCATATCGGCCTTGAGACAGCCTTGCTAGATGACCATTTGCGATTAATAACACCTTAGACAGATAGCTTTTCAAAACATAACGCTCAAGACTTAATTTTAATCTTCCTTTTCCATTCATAACTTCCGCCAATTGGTTCCATGAAGCTAATTTTTTTAATTTCTTTTGCTGACTGTTCCACATGGAAGATACCTGCTCAAAGATGTTTTTATCACTTTGGTAGGTTTGTTTATACTTCGCAACTGTATCAACGAGCGTATCTCTCTTTTCCTTTTCGATTAATAATTTCTTTTTTAATTCTTCAAGTTTAGGATCTTTTAAATTTTTTGTTCGTTCAGTCAGTTGCTCTGTTTTTGTTTTTATAGTTAACAGCTTTTCTTCATAATCCTTTATTCCATCCCGATAATTTACTGCTTTGCTTAATTCTCTTAAACTTTTTTCAATAAAATCACTATCAACTGCAAAATCACAGTTTTGAACTGAAAATTGTACTTTGCTAGACAATTGATTTTTTACTTTTTCTTCATCTCTGAACTGCTGCTGGTAATTTTGAATATTTGTCTCTAAAGCAGTAACAGATAGCGCAGCCTGTTCAACTTCTTCTTGTAGCTCTCTAACTCTGACATCATATTCTGTTACTTCTGTCTGCTGTTTTTCCATACTACTTTGCAAATCTGCTAAAGTTTTAAAATTTGTTGGTAACTGTTCAATCAAACGTTTAATTGTTGTTTTGACTTTGGCATGTGCAACAGTGATTTCATGAATGTTATCCTTAGTCTGCTCTACTATTTTTTGTAATTTTTGATTTTTATTTTGCAAAATTTTGATTTCTCGGGTTGCCTCACCGATTTCAACTTGCTCAACTTCAAGTTTTTGCTTTCTATGCAGTATTTTGTCTCTCTTCTTTTCAAGAAGGTCCGCGAGATCAATAAGAATTTCACCTTTGAATGAACCCACTACTATTTTAGTAACCTTTTCATATTGTTTTCGGTATTTGTTTTTTTCTATACCAGATTGATCCTTTTTAGCCTGATATTCTCCCTTGTATGAGTGATAAATATCAGCTGCCTTTTTTGCATTTTCTTGTGCTTCTTTTACTTTTGATTCCGTAATATCCCTTACCAACTCGACTTTTGCAGGTGCAGGATGTGTCATTGATCCACATACAGGACACGGAGTACCTGCTTTTAAATGTTGACTCAACCGCTGAATCTGCGTTAAAGCAAAATCATTATCTAATTGAGAATAAAGTTTCTGTGCATCTTGATACTCTTGGTAAGCTTTTTCCAAGTTTTTTTCAAATTTAAGCAGTTCTGAATTCTTCTGAATCATTTCTGTATGCATTTTACTCAATGCTGCTAACTGGTCTTGTTCTTCAGCTAGCTTTGCTGTCTCTTGCTGGAGCAGCAATGTCTCTTCATTTAGAACATCCTTTTTTTCTACCTTTTTTTCTTTTTTAGCAAGAGTTTCTTCTATAGATATGCACTTTTTTTGCGAAGTTTCCAATTTCTCTTTTTCTTCACTCAATTTACTTGCTAACTCAGTACATTTTGCTCGCCAAACCTCTGCCCTTTTAAAGAGCTCTGCTTGTCCTTTTCCTTCCATCACAGAAACACGCAGCTTATTCATTTTTTCTGATTTCCGCTGTAATAAAATTTGCTCGCTTTTTTTCTCAATACTTCTGCTTTTACTCTGTTGCAATGCTTTCTTTTTGTCACTTATCATTTTTTCTAAATCTGTGCTTTTCTTTCGTGAATACTCCAAGCTAGAGAACAAATCTTTATTTTTCTCTACCCATTCTAATTTCAGTAATTTTCCCCTTAAAATATTGATGCTTTTTTCTCGGCCTTTGAGGCTCTCGTATTGTTCTTTTAATTCTGTTATTTTAATTAGGTCTTCGTGCAACTGACATTTTTCACGATAATCTGAAGCCATTTTTTCGACGGTTTCACTTTGGTTTATTACATCTTCAGAACCTTTTTGAACCGCGCTCGCTTCATCACTGACACGTTCGTTCAGATCTTTAAGCCATTGGACCACATTCCCATCATTATCAAGTCCTTGAATTTGAGACTGCAACACTTTAATAGTTTGATTCTGTTCTTCATTTGCCTGGATAATCTGTCTCGCACGCTTTTGAATATCCTCTGACCACCGGTGGTAGAAGAATGTTCCAAACAATTCGCGCAATAATCCTTCTTTGTCATTGCTATTTGCAGTAAGAAAGCGTCTAAACTTTCCTTGTGGCAATAAAATAATTTGTGTGAATTGTTCTGCTGTTAGGTGTAAAAGATCTTTCAAAAATACATTGACGACGGACATTTTAGTCAATACTTTCTCTTTTCCATCATTATCTTTAAAAGTTAGTTCAATCTTAGCATTACTTTCATGCATTCCTTTTCCACGTTTCTTTGCTAAAATCTGCTTAGGCTGCCGCACAATACTGTATGTTTTCCCGTGATGTTCAAATTCAAACTCAACACTAGTTGCTTCTGTCGCCTTAGCAAAATCTGAACGCATTTGTTCCGGTTGCCGATCCATCCCAGAAGTTTTACCAAATAACGCAAAACACATCGCATCAAAAAGCGTAGTCTTTCCACTGCCCGTCTTTCCGCTAATTAAGAATAACGGTGTTTCTTCAAATGATTCAAAATCAATTGTTTGCTCCTCATACGGCCCAAAATTCTCCAATTTTAATTTCAATGGTTTCATAAGTCTGCCTCCTTTTCAAGAGTGCCCAGACTTTCTGCAGCCCATTTCTTTTGTTCAGAAGAAAGTTCCTCATCGGTTATTTCATGAAAAAAGTTAGTTAGCAACTCCATAGGGTCCAAATTCAGATTAACATCTTCCTTTTCTGCATCGTTATCCTCTCTACCATATGCACGTTCTAAACTTATAATTCGTGGATAATAGTTCCGTAAGCTGTTCATGACATCAGGAATAATCGCTTTATCCGTTAACTTGATTGCCACATAGGTTTCACGTGGAATTTGCTTAGCCGTTTTCGGCGAGATCAGTTCCTGATACGAATTCGTCAGTACAACAACATCCCGCAGTGGAATCAATGGAATGAATGTACACTTAAAGGGATCCGTATCAACTATCCAGACCCCCTTTTTCAAATTTGCTTCCGAAGCAGAAAACTTGAGCAGCGAACCGCTATATTTTATTTTCTCTTCTTTCAGTGCATCCTTATTATGTAGATGACCCAATGCCACATAATCAAAATCACATAATAATTCTGCCGGCACAGCGTTCAAGCCCCCTACTTCTATTTTTGTCTCAGAATCCGTTTTTGAACTCCCCGCAACAAAAAAATGTGCTACTAAAATGTGCTTTTTTAATGGATTAAATTTCATTTTCATTTCTTTGATTATTCGTTTCAATGCAGTATTCACTTCAACTAATGTCGGATCTTCAAATAAATTACGAGCTTGGTAAGGTTGGAAGTAAGGCAATAAAAAAAACTGTGTATCTTCAAACTCAATTGGCTGCAAAGCTTCTACTAAATTCGTACTTAAATAGTACTGAGTTGCTTTAAACCATTCATGCCCTGTGTTCAGTCTTGTTGCTGAATCATGATTTCCACTAATAGCTAAAATTGGTTTTTTTAACTTTAAATTCAATTCAATAATCATCTGATTCAATTGTTCAACCGCCAGTTCACTTGGCAAAGATCGATCATAAAGATCACCAGCTATTACCACTGCGTCGACTTTTTGTTGCAAAGCAATTTTTTTTACTTGTTCAAAAGCATCGATCTGCTCTTCAGCTAGATCAAAACCGTGCAGTTTCTTTCCAATATGCCAGTCGGCTGTATGTAAAAATCTCATTTATAATCCCCCACATCTTATCAAACATTCGTTCGTGCACAATTATACCACGACACTTTTGTTCTCAAAAAAGCAAGTGTCAGTAAAAAAACATTCTGACACTTGCTTTTTCTAAGCTCATTCACAAGTTAAACTATTCTAAAACTTTCTTGATTTGTCTAACCATTGATAATTCTTCATTAGTCGGCACTAACATTATTGTCGTTTTCGAATCAGTACTTGAAATAATCCCTTCGTTGCCTGCCTCATTTAACTGCGGATCGATTTTTAAACCAAGTGCTGCTAATTTAGCAACTATCTCACTACGTAATTTAGCATTATTTTCTCCAATTCCCCCCGCAAAGACCAAAACATCTAAACCACCAAGTTCAGCAAAGTAACTTCCAACGTACTTAACTATTCTATTAACAAAAATATCAACAGTTAATTTAACACGAGGATTATCCTGATGAGCAGCGTAATCGCGCATATCAGGTGAAATTCCAGAAAGTCCAAGAAGTCCTGATTCAGTATTGAATATTTTTAACGTCTGTTCAACAGTTAAATCAAGTTTCTTCATTAGATACGGAATTATCGAAGGGTCAACATCGCCGGCTCTAGTCCCCATAGTTAATCCAGTCAAAGGAGTAAAACCCATCGATGTATCAAATGCTTTCCCATCTTTCTCAGCAGCAACAGATGCCCCGCTGCCTAAGTGCAATGTTACCATTTTAAAAGAAGACAGTGGTTTCTTTAACAATGCAGCTGCACGTTTTGAAATATAATCATGACTTATACCGTGCTCACCGTATCTTCTAATACCCCATTTTTTTGTGTACTCATATGGAATGCTGTAAATGGCATTCATTTCTGGAAGAGATGTGAAAAATTGACTATCAAAAACTGCATATTGTGGAATCGTAGGTAATGTTTTTTCCATAATTTCAATATATTCGATTTCCGTCGGATTATGCAACGGCGCAAAATCACTTAGTTCTTTCAGTTGATGCAGCTTGTCTTTTGTTATTTTTACAGCGTGTTTAAAGATTTGTCCGCCTGCTACCACACGATGCCCGATACCATCTATTTCAGATAGATGTGCGATAATTTTGAGATTCTTGAGTTTCTCAAAAATCATCGCAGCTGCACGTTCGTAAGAAAGATCATCAATAGTTTCCGAATATTTTTTTGCCCCATATGCAACTTCAAAGATTGAGCCTGGCATATTTATCCGTTCAACAAGACCCTTTGCAATTATTTCTTCATTAGAAGATTCAAACAATTTCCACTTCACAGAAGAACTTCCTGCGTTCACCAACAGTATTTTACCCAATTGACGCACCTCCACTTTCTTTCGCCTTAAATTATATAATATTTCATTCTCTCTTTCAGCAGTCACACTTAAAAAAATTATTTTCCACTCCTCTCATCAGCATTTTGCAAAAAGCATACTAGGAACCGATAAATTTTGATTACTAACGAAAAACTGCGTAAATAATTCGCAGCCAGGTAAGAATGAGTGAATTTTGAGACCTATTAGTGAGAAAACTACAGATTAAAACTAAAATCTACGTTGTATGTTCTTTATATTTCTCTCTAAAAAATTAATTTCATTGTTTTTTTCAAAAATTACGCCATTAATTGTTTCAAAGCAGGCCTTTTTTTGTCATATTTGTCGATATTTACCCTTAAATTTGCTATGTCAAATGTTTTTTTGTACTTTTTTTCTTTTTTTTCGAAAAAAAAAGAACTTTTTTTGCGCTCAAAACACTTTTTTTGTCATATTTATATTTCAAATCAAAAAATTGCCTTGTAGTTGTTATGTCAAGGATTACCTCTATCTCCAATTATTAAATACTTAGTAAGAATATTACGAAATATTACAAATATGAAAAAATATTACGAAAAAGCAAGAAATAGTAATTTGACTGCTACTTTGTTGTTATATTCACCAGTTATACTAATCACTGTTGAATCGATCAAACGTGGTCGAAAGAATTTGTGGTAAATACCACATTGGCAAAAATCACAGGAGTGAATATATAAATATGGATATTAAGAAAATTTTATTGTCAGCTGCAACTGTAACAGGAATTTTAACAGCTGGCACCATCGCTGCAAACGCTGATACAGTTACCGTCAAAGCTGGGGATACAGTTTCTCATATCGCATCAGAAAATAACACGACGGTTTCTGCAATTGAAAAAGCAAACACATTGTCAAACGTTGACTTAATCTTTGTTGGTCAACAACTTGAAGTTGGGGGAAGTTCAAACAGTGCTACACAGACAACTTCTACACAAACTACTTCAAATACTGTAACACCACAAGCACCTGCTGCTAACTCGCAACAGGCTCAAAGCAGTCAAACACAAGCTTCTTCTGCTAGCTCACAACAAACACAAAACAGTCAGGCACAAGCTTCTTCTGCTAGTTCACAACAAACACAAAGCAGTCAAGCACAAGCTTCTTCTGCTAGTTCACAGCAAACACAAAGCAGCCAAGCACAAGCTTCCTCTGCTAGTTCACAACAAGCACAGAGTACACAGCAAACAAGTACGACAACTTCTAGTTCTTCAGAAGAAGCTGCTAAAGCTTGGATTGCTAACCGCGAATCAGGTGGTAGTTACTCAGCAACAAATGGTCAATATTATGGTAAATACCAATTATCAAAATCTTATTTGAATGGTGATTATTCAGCAGCTAACCAAGAAGCCGTAGCTGATCAATATGTTCAAAGCCGTTACGGTTCATGGGCAAATGCTCAAAAACATTCACAAGAAACAGGTTGGTACTAAAATAGGTTTCAACTAAATCAGTTTATTTAAAAAAGCTCCAAGTCGGATAAATATTCGGCTTGGAGCTTTTTTACTTACGCATAAAAAGAAATGACCCAAAATAGAGAAAATTTGAGTGTAACTAATTCATAATAGTTCTAGGTTTAAAACATGATTTACTGTAACTCTATTTAATCGCAAAAATCTCTACAATTACCAACAATTTTCTTAATCCATAAAAAGGCCTGCGGCAAAAAAAGTTGTCACAGGCCTCATTGATTTTAATTTGTAATATCTACTTACTTATCAGTATTAATATAAACCGCTTGTTTCCCCATTTGATTATATGCTTCTTCAAAATCACTCCAACTAACGGCCTGATTTTTCTTACCATATGGATTATTAATATAAATCAGATTATTTTTTCTATCAAATCCCGTAATTACTACACTATGTTCAGAAAATGTTATTTTAATTTTGCCTTGTGGTGTGTCCCAATCTTGAAAATCGTCAACTGCTGCAAAAGATGCAGTTGTAATCGTCCAAACGGGATGCCCTTCTTCCAGTTCTTCAATAACTTTATTAAAACTTTGACCACTAATATCTGTAACATTATCAGAATATTTCTTTGCAAGATCGGTAATCGGCCCGTGGTAAACTCCTAGTCCTGGATCTGATCCTGTAACATCTCCCACAAAGCCTATATTTGGATTGCCATGCTGTCCATTATCATAATTCATCGGGACAGTTTTTATTTTTTCTCCCAGCTCATTTTTCGTAACATTAATGCCATAGTAATTCAGTAACATGGCTAAGGAAGTAACTTCACACCCATTGTACAAAGTAGGATCATCTAATTGATTAAGCAATGGGACATTCATTTTAACATGATTAACCTTTTTTGGTTCTTTGGTTTTATTTGTTTTATTTGACAAACTCCCATCCATAAAACGATCAATTTCATTTACGAACGGTACTTTTTGCAGATTTCCTGTAAATGTCAATCCACCAATGTATGTTCCGGCACCAACCAATACAATAATCACTAAAACAGGACCAAGCATCCCCTTTTGGTGCTTTTTCAATTTTCTAATCCTTCCTTTCAATTAATAGCATACCCTATTAATATGATTTAATGCTCTTCACAATGATAACTATTTTCAATGCTAACAAGTAATATATTAGCACAAAAAAATATTTTATTCATACACCAAGATCAAAAAATTTTACCATCTAAACTTCTTTTTTTAAATGAATAATAAATTATCCATCATCACAAAAAACGATTAATAGCAAAAATCATCTTTTGCTATCAATCGTCTTAACTTACCGCTCTTTATCATATTAATTTAATTATATCTCGCAAATTAAAATCAAGTTTATTTTGATATTTTTAAGGAAGCTAAATATTTTTGACTCTTCTCTTCATCAAATTCTTTTTCTGATTTTCCAATGATTACAGCTGCTAAAGAATTTCCTGCAACATTAACAACCGTTCGACCCATATCTACCAACCGATCAATTCCTGCAATGAATGTCAATCCCTGCATAGGTACACCAATGGAAGACACCGTTGCTAATAAGACCACAAACGATGCTCCAGGAACGCCTGCCATGCCCTTTGAAGTAATCATTAAAACTACAGCTAAAGTTATCTGCTGACCGATAGATAAATGAATTCCGTATGCTTGTGCTAAGAAGAGCGCTGCCAGCGACTGGTAAATTGCAGATCCATCCAAGTTAAACGTATAGCCTGTTGGCACAACAAAAGAAACTATTCCTTGACTAACACCAAAATTATTCATTTTATCAATGATTTTAGGTAAGACTGCTTCGGAGCTCGCTGTTGAGAAGGCCAAAACCATCTCGTCCTTGATAACATGAAGTAAATGCCAAATATTCAATTTAAATAATTTAGCCACCAGACCCATAATAACTACTATAAAAATAGCCATCGTTGCGTATGCGAGCAAAATAAAATATCCTAGAGGAGCTAAAGCATTAATCCCCATTTGAGCAACCGTCGCACCAATTAATGCACACACACCAATTGGTGCAGATTTCATAACCCAATTTGTAACTTTAAACATTACCTCTGAAACTGCTCGAAAAAAATCGAGAATGATAGTACCCTTTTCTCCGATCGCAGCAGTTCCCAAACCAAAAAATACTGAGAAAAAAATAATTGGAAGCATGTCACCTGAACTTAGTGCTTTGAAAATATTTGTCGGGATTATTCCCATAAAAATAGACCAAACACCGCTATTTTTGGCTGTTTTAGCAGTTTCAACGTACTGACTGATACTTTGTCCGTGTAATTGATGCACATTTATGTAATCGCCCGGGTGAAATATGTTGCCTATAATTAATCCAAGTATAATTGCGATAGTTGTCATAAGCTCAAAATAAATTAAAGTTTTACCGCCAACACGTCCTAATTTCTTGATGTCTCCCATGTTTGCAATTCCCACTACCAAACAAGAAACAACGATTGGCAAAACTATCATTTGGATCAAACTAATAAACATCGTTCCAATATTTTGCATGGCTGTAGTTGCAGTTTGATTATCATAGAAAACAACTCCTAGTATAATACCTAAAATTAATCCGATTAAAATCTGCCAACCTAAATTTAGACGCCAAATCTTATAGTGTTTCATCTTCTTCTCCCTTAATCATATTCTAATTGAACAACAAGTGTCAGAACCTATTACTCTAATATTGCAGTATATAATTTTTCGCAACAAGATAATACTATCAAAAAAACTACGTTTATAAAATGTAAAAAAATAATATTTAATTTTTATAACAAACTAATAAATCTCATTCTTCCTAATTAATTAGCTTAAAGGTCTATAACAAACTGCTGGACTTTTAGAACATATCCCTTGTAATATACGCTTTTAAATTAGGCTTAAAGAAAATATACTAATAGTCATTAAATCCTGGACATTAACAGCAGATTATGAAAATATTTGGTTTTAGCAAGAATAATCCTTAAGAAGTATTAATTCGTATAATATAGGATAAAAAAAGAAGCTAGGCCAGAATAACTTTTGCTACGGCTCTCAGCTTCTTTATTTCTTATGAAATTAACTTTAAATAAACTAGATCTTACTCAAACACCATCTGATTAGTATAAAGTTCATAGTAAAATCCTTTTTCTTTTAATAGTTGTTGGTGATTTCCTTCTTCTATAATGTTCCCATCTTTGAGAACAACAATATCATCTGCCTTAATAATTGTTTTTAACCGATGTGCAATAACAAAACTAGTTCTTCCAGCAATAACATTATCCATCGCTTTTTGGATCTTTTCTTCTGTTACCATATCAACATTGGAGGTTGCTTCATCCAAGATCAAAAACGGAGGATTAGTCAAAATCGTTCGTGCAATACTGATAAGTTGTTTTTGTCCCGTTGAAAATAATGAATCAGCATCGCTTATCTTTGTTTCATAGCCTTCAGGTAATGAATTGATAAACTCATGGATATGTGCTTGTTTAGCTGCAGATACCATTTCTTCATGTGAAGCATCAGGTTTTCCAAATTTAATATTCTCAGCAATCGTTCCTGTGAATAAAACCGAATCCTGCAGCACAATTCCTACATTCTTTCTCAATGATCTGAGATTTAACTCATTTATATCATTATCATCAAATATAATTTTACCATCAGTAATGTCGTAAAATCGATTCAACAAATTCATAACCGTCGTTTTTCCTGAACCTGTCGGGCCAACAAGTGCGACCATTCTGCCTTTCTCAACCCGAATGTCCAATCCATGGAGAATTTCTTTATTCTCATCATATCCAAAATGGACATTTTTCAGTTCCACACCTTTTTTTATTCCATCTAATTCTTGTTCAGCAGCATTAATTTTTTCTTCTGGTTGAGAATGCACATTTGACAATCTCTTAGCACCCGTCAGCGCTAATTGCAGCATTGAAAACATTGAGGTAATTTGTGTAATTGGCTGAAAATACTGCTGTGAATACTGAACAAACATTACAATTAATCCAAGACCAACAGCTTTTTCAATATTGTCATTCACTACCATCCACGATCCGAAGGCAATTACAATCGCAAGATTCAAAAGTGACAACCCCTGCATAAGTGGAAACAATAATCCTGAATACAACTGACCTTTGAAAGTTGCTTTACGAACTTTTTCATTTTTTTCTTTAAACCCTGTCAACGATTGTTTTTGCAAACCATTCGTTATAATTATTTTTTCACCATTGATTTGTTCATTGATATAACCATTCAGCTTTCCAATCTCTTCTTGCTGCATATCAATGTTATATCTAGCTTTCCTCACAATAAATAAAGCCACAATAATAACCAGTGGGGTTGATGCAACAGTTGCCAGTGCCATTTTCACATTTAAAGAAAACATAATCCAAATCGTGCCTACATAAAGTGCTGCTTGAGATATAAGTTCAAAAATAGCTTGATTCATCGCATTAAAGATATTATCCAAATCAGATGTAAACAACGATAGAATTTTTCCATCCTGATGCTGATCAAAATACCGGACTGTCATCCTCTGTAGTTTACCAAATAACCCAATCCGCATTTGGTTAGTAGAAAGAGCATTGATCCGTGACGTCCAGAGACTCGAAATTAACATTGTTACCACGTTCATACAATTAAAGAATAGTAGTGCCCACAATGCATTATAAAAATAACCTAAAGACGCTTGCGAACGAGTGGCTGGATTTAAATACTTAGTTAAATATTTGCTCAATTCAGTAATCGCGTCACCCATGTAGGTTGGTGCTTTAACCTGAAACCATGTTGAAATGATTGTTAGAACAATGACCAAGAGCAATCCCTTCCAATATTTTTTTAAATTGACTGCAAAATATTTTAAAGATTTCTTCATGTCGCTCATCTGTCACTCACCTCGCTTATTGTTATCTGCTGAAACTTGTGCATCATATATTTCTTCATAAATTGGAGAAGTTTGTAATAATTCTTTGTGGTTTCCTACCGCAACCAATCTTCCCTTGTCCAAAACCAATATTTTATCCGCTTGAAGAACAGACGCAATTTTTTCAGCAATTATAAAAACTGTTGTTTTTTTCAAATCTCGTTCTAAGGCTTCTTGAACTTTTTTCTCAGATTTTGCATCTAAAGCTGATGTTGAATCATCCAGTATCAAAATCTGCGGTTTTCCGATAAGTCCACGCGCTATTGATAGTCGCTGCTTTTGCCCACCTGACAGATTGGCGGATCGTTCTTCAATTTTATGTTCGAATCCATCTTCATAATGATCGATGAATTCTGCCGCCTGTGAAATCTCAGAAGCCCAGCGTAATTCTTTCTCCGAAGCATCTTTTTTACCTTGTCTGAGATTTTCAGCAATCGTTCCTGAAAAAAGAATTGCACGCTGTAAAACATAACTGACCGCTTTACGCAAAGAAGACTCGTTTACCATCCTCAGATCACTTCCTCCAACATAAACCGTACCTTCGGTAGGATCGTACAATCGCGGTATTAATTGTGCCATAGTTGTCTTCCCTGACCCAGTAGCACCAACAATTCCAACCGTCTCACCCGGTTTTACTTTAAAACTAATGTCGTGTAAGGAAAGGTCATCGGAATTTGGATAAGAAAAAGAAACATTTCTAAATTCGACACTACCATCCAATTTTTCCTTTGGGGCACCCGTTTTATAATCAACATCCGGCTGTGTTTCCAAAACTTCCTTGATTCTTCCTAAAGATATTAATCCACGAGATGCCATCATCATCGTCATTGCCCCGATAATAATAGCAAACATCAGCTGCATCAGATATGAAATAAATGAAGCTATCGCTGCTAAATCACTCGGATGATCTGTCACTCCTATTCCAACAAAATAAATAGCTAGCAGAATCATAAGATTTGAAATGAGTGTGAATGCCGGGATCATAAGTGAAAACAAATACCCTATGCTAAGATGCAGGCCTTGAATACTATCAGACGATGCAGTAAATTTATTTATTTCATTTTTTTCTTGATTAAATGACTTTACAACTCTGATTCCCTGCATTGATTCCTGAGCAATTGTATTCAACCGATCCATCCATTTCTGGAATTTCGAGAAGAAACGACCCATTTTTGAAAAAACGAGTCCTGAAAGTCCTAAAATACAAATAACCATCAAAACTTCAATCCACCAAAGACGCGGAATTGTCATAATGCCAAGGATAAAAGCTCCCACAAACAAAATTGGAATGCGAAAAAGTTGCATAAAAATGGTCATTATTAAGTTCAGCACTTGATTCATGTCGTTTATTAATCTAACAACCAGACTTCCAGACGAAAATTTTTCAATATTTCCAAATGAAAAAGTTTGAATTTTATTGTACAGATCTGCTCGCAAATCTGTGGTAACAGACTGGGCGATCTTTGCAGAAAAATATGTACTGATAATTCCTGCAATAATGCCTATAACTGCCAGTACAATCAGCTGTATCCCATAGTTTCTGACAGCAGCTGTATCATCTGAAATTATTGCTTTCATGATGTTTTGCAGAAGTCTTGGCTGCCATAATGAACTCACTGCCAATACAATAACAGCCCCAACAGCCCCAACTATTGAACTAAAGTTGTTTTTTAAATACGGTTTTAGTATTCCCATAATCAGACTACCTTCCGAAACGCTATCCATGTGTGTATTACTTAGATTTACACACTGCGTTTTTACTTATCCACACCTGCACGAACATTCATAATAATCGAATGATCGCTGTTTTTTCCATTTAAGTTAAAAAAGGTTATCCTAAACTTCCATAAGGTTAAGCAAGACATTATAAAAACAGCCACTGCCTCTTTTAAAGACAATTAGCTGCCTATATTCTTAAAACTATCCTTACTTGCCAACGATACTCTCGTTAGAAAGCGGAACAAACATTCGGTATATATCCTATCTTATAGAATTTTCTTTATTTATTCAATTAATTTGTTGCGCATCTTATCTTAAAGTCTAATTATGCTCGCTCTGAGTAATCAATTAGTAGATGGGTGCACTTTAGTAAACATAATTTATAATATTTAATATAAAAAATAAAATAAGCTAGCAAATTTTTCAAAAAACAACTCATAATTTATTTTTTTATTTAGAAACCATTGTAATTTGGAATATAACACTCTAGAATAATATTCATGTGCTTTATAATTTTTTCACAATTAAAAAGGAGGAACATTTTTTATGGATTCATCATTAGTTATTTCTTGGTGGGCGGCTTTATCTGGCTTAGCAATTGCTATTATATTAATACTTAGAAGACTTAATCCTGTCTATTCCCTTATCTTGGGTGCTATTATCGGATCGCTGCTTGGTGGAGCCAATCTCGTCCAAACATTAGACATTTTGATAAAAGGCTCGCAAAGTGTTATGGGGACAGTTCTTCGTGTTTTGGCAGCCGGAATGCTCGCCGGTGTCATGATGGAATCAGGAGCTGCTGACACATTAGCTAGAGCTATCGTTACAAAATTAGGTGATCGTTTTGCTATTTTATCACTTGCTTTAGCAACCATGGTGATTACTGCTGTTGGCGTTTTCATCCCTGTTGCAGTTTTAATAGTTGCCCCCATTGCCCTTGAAGTTGGTAAGAAAATGCACATTTCAAAACTAGCACTATTGGTCGCATTATCAGGTGGCGGAAAAGCTGGAAACATTATTTCACCGAACCCCAATACAATTGCAGCTGCAAAAGGTTTTAATCTGGAACTAAGTCAGGTCATGATTGCTGACTTTATTCCCGCTCTGTTTGCGCTATTGGCAACGGTCATTATCGCTAGTTTGCTTAAACATAAGGGAGCTGCCATACTTGACGCCGACTTAGAAAATTTGACTTCTGTTCCAACGGACAAGAAATTTCCTTCTCTGAAATCGTCTTTGGTGACACCTGTCCTTGCAATTGTACTCCTTCTTCTAAATCCAATTGGTTCTATTTTTCATATTACATTTTTAACTAAACTGAACCTTGATGCGATGTATGTTTTACCTATTGCAGCAATTGCTGGGGCTCTAGCAATGAAACAAGGAAAACAAATAAAGAGTTATGCTAAGTCAGGTATTGATCGCATGACAGATGTTGTCTTGATCTTGATTGGAGCAGGTACGATCGGAGCAACAATTACCTCATCAAATCTCCCAGCTAAGATAATTGATCTTATCAATATGGGACACATTTCTGGAATTCTGCTAGCACCAATATCTGGTGTCTTGATGGCAGCAGCGTCTGCCTCAACATCAACTGGCGTTATTTTAGCAACAGGTTCTTTCTCTAAAGCCATTCTTGGCTTTGGTGTTACTCCTTTAGCAGCTGCAGCTATGATTCACACCGGCGGAATCGTTATCGATCAATTACCACATGGCAACTATTTCCACGTCACTGCGAATGCAATGCATATGAATATTAAAGAACGTTCACGCGCTATACTATATGAAGCAATCGTTGGGGCTTCGGCTATGATTGCCGCTACTATTATGTATGGTTTCTTACACTTATAATTATGTAAAATACAGGAGGTATAGTTATGAAATTTGTAATCGCACCCGATTCATTCAAGGGGAGTCTAACTGCAAAAGAAGTCGCAGATTCAATTGCTCAGGGTATAACCAAAGTCTTTCCAGGAGCCGAATGCACACTGGTCCCTATGGCGGATGGCGGTGAAGGAACAGTCCAGTCTTTAGTCGATGCCACAAAAGGCAAGCTATTAACAAAAAAAGTCGTTGGCCCTCTCAAAAATAAGGTTACAGCCAAATACGGTCTTCTGGGTAATGGAAAAACTGCCGTCATTGAGATGGCTGAAGCCAGCGGTATAGGTTATATCGATGAAGAAACTCAGAATCCTTTAAAAACAACCACCTATGGAACAGGTGAACTTATCATCGATGCTTTAGATAAGGGAGTCTCAAAAATCATCCTAGGTATTGGCGGAAGTGCCACAAATGATGGTGGAGCAGGAATGGCACAGGCCATCGGTGTTAAGCTCTTAGACAGTAATGATAATGAGCTTTCTTTTGGGGGCGGTGAACTTGGAAAATTGCACCATATCGATATCAGTCATGTAGATAAGCGTCTAAAACACACAGAGATCTTAATTGCATCTGATGTCGTTAACCCCTTGATTGGTTCCAACGGTGCATCGGCTGTTTTTGGTCCACAAAAAGGCGCGACACCTGATATGGTGCAAATTTTAGATTCAAATCTAGAACACTACGCTGCTATTATAAAAAAAGAACTTGGAAAAAATCTGGCAGATTTTCCGGGAGCTGGTGCAGCCGGTGGACTTGGTGCGGGATTATTGGCTTTTACTAACTCTAAGATGTCCAAAGGAATCGATATCGTTGTCGAATACAGCCAGCTAAAAGAAAAAGCTCGAAATGCTGATTTTGTTTTTACTGGCGAGGGTGGGATTGATTTTCAAACTAAATTTGGAAAAACTCCCTATGGCGTCGCACTTGCAACTAAGGAAGTTACTCCGGATGCACCAGTGATCGCACTCGCAGGAAATATCGGGAAAAGAGTTAATGATCTCTATCAAAAAGATGGCATTGATGCAATTTTCGCTACTGTTTCCGGTGCCAAATCCTTGAAACAAGCTTTCGCTGATGGTAGCAAAGATATCGAACAAACTGCTGAAAATATTGCACGTTTAATTGCAGCTATGCCTAAACATTAATTCGCCGTAATATCATTTTACACTGATATTAATTTGCATACACAGTCAATTTATAAATTAGTTACTAACTGATACTGATTCATTAAAATAGGGGTCATGGTTTAAGCTGAGATATATCTCAGCTTTTGCCATAACCCCTATTATTTCATTAAGATACGAATTTAATACTTTCTGGAAATCGACCAGCTTTAGTTATTTTTTCGATATTTGTGTAATTTTTCATCTGTTGTTAACAAATGTTTTTTAGGAGCATAGCTAAGCTTGATGTAATTGCTAATCATTTCTGCTCCTGCAGCAACACAAGCTTTTTGGATAGCCGGTATCAACGCTATCAATTCATCTAAATTACCTTCAATCGTTGTTTCAAATGAACCGACTTCATAAGATAATCCGCTTGTGTCAATCTCAGCGATTGCTGCATCAACAATTTTTAATAATTTTGCAGTATCTTTCTCCTGCGGCAGAACCTGAATTGCCATTGCTGCATTACTCATGCGTTATTTCCTCCTGTATTTTCAAGATTATCTGCTGCTCACAACTTTGTTCCCAGTACTCAGCAAATTAAACTATTTTCATTATACATCTAACACACACACCCGCATGCAGCAATGTTTGTTTTTTTATTATCAATTTAAACTTGTTCCAAAGCTTGTTCTAAGTCTGCAATCAAATCGTCCGCATTCTCAATCCCCACAGATATTCTAATTAAATCAGGTGTAATTCCTGTTTCCTTAAGCTCCTCCTCATTTAACTGCGCATGTGTTGTTGATGCTGGATGAATAATTAACGATTTAGCATCCCCAACATTAGCCAATAGTGAGAATAATTTTAAATGCTCAATTAAACCTTTGCCTGCCTCTTCGCCGCCGACTAAACCTAACGTAAAGATAGAACCAACTCCGTTCGGAAAATCACGTTCAGCCAACTTATGATATGGGCTTTTTTCCAACTCTGGATACTTTATCCATGCAACTTTAGGATGATCATTTAGAAAAGCAATAATTTTTCTCGTATTGGCAACATGACGTTCTACACGCAAGGAAAGGCTCTCTAGACCTTGCAACAATAGAAATGAATTAAATGGGCTGATAGCTGCACCTGTATCGCGGAGACTTTCAGCACGTACTTTTGTCGTAAAGGCTCCCCCCTCAAGGTCAGCGAAAACTAATCCACTGTATTGCTTATTAGGAGTCGTAAAGCCTGGGTACCGCCCGCTCTTCTTATAATCAAATTTTCCATTTTCAACAATCACACCACCCATGGTCGTCCCATGCCCACCGATAAACTTTGTTGCGGATTCAATCACAATATCTGCACCATGTTCAAGCGGTCGATAGAGATATGGTGAAGCAAAAGTATTATCAACAAGGACAAGCAGCCCGTTATCATGTGCTATCTTAGCAACTGCTTCTAGATCTACCAAATTTATGTCTGGGTTGCCAATCGTTTCTAAATAAACAGCCTTGGTGTTTTCATTTATAGCGTCTGCAAAATTAGTTGGATCATCAGAATGAACAAAGTGAGTTTTTATCCCTAATTTAGGCAGAGTAACATTAAACAGATTATAGGTTCCTCCATACAATGTGCTGGCAGCAACTATTTCATCTCCCTGTCCAGCAATATTAGTAATTGCTGCAGTAACAGCGGCTGCACCTGTTGCAAGTGTTACACCACTTGTCCCGTGCTCCAATGCGGCAACACGTGCGTCCACAACTGCAGTCGTTGGATTAGTCAAGCGGCTGTAAATGTTGCCGGGTTCTTTGAGACCAAAACGATCTGCAGCTTGCTTGGCATCTTTGAAAACATATGATGTTGTTTGATAAATAGGGACCGCTCTGGCACCTGTTTCATCAACTGACTGGCCTGCATGTACCTGTAATGTTTCAAAATTTAGTTCTGTCTTGCTCATTTAAAACCCCTCCTTGATTAACTAACAAACAAATACCAACAACATTCTAGAATTAATGAGAAAAAAAGTCCCTGCAATATTCTTCAATATTGCAGGGACGTCATAACGCGGTACCACCCAACTTCACTAAGTCATTGCTGATCTCAGTCTCAACGACACAAATAATGTCTGGGACTATATCGCATCCTAGCGAATCATTGGCTTACACCGCCGATTGTGACTCCGAGCTCATCTTCAACTTATCCTATTCGCTCATTTGCACCTACCAGAGCTCTCTTAAAGAATAGAAATCCATTTACTCTTCTCATCAACATCTAATTTACTATTTATTGTATCCTAACATTGTTTTTTTTTAGTGTCAATTTATTTTTTGATACTAACCAAGAATATCTATCAATTAACCGCTTAATTCGTTTATTCCTAGAATAAAATGCAAACCTTTGCTAGAATTAAAGGTGTACCCATTAATTAACAAAAGGAGTTATTAATGAAAAAAAAACTAATTCATAAAACATATATTCGCACTTTTATTCTTATAATTGCCTTAGAAATAATTGTGATCTCCATCAACTTCTTTTATGCACCGATTAACATTGCTGCGGGCGGTGCAACTGGGATTGCTATTTTACTTGACGCAGCTTTTGGTTTTAACCGAGCATTGTCCGTTTTAATTATTAACGTCGTCATGATTATCTTTGCAGCAATTTTTCTCGATAAACAGGTTGTCCGAAACATAACACTCGGAAGTTTCCTTTTGCCCGTCTTAATGTATATCACACCTAGTTTTAAAATTGTTTCTGATTCCTTACTGGCAGTTATAATCGGCGGTGCAACCTTTGCCGTTGGGATCGCTACTTTATATCGCATCGGCGCCTCAAGTGGTGGTACAACAGTCCCACCGATGATCTTAAAAAAACATTTTCACATTAATGCTCCGCTATCACTTTTAGCTATTGACCTTCTTGTAACATTTTTTAATGTTTTTGTTGCAGGTCTCAATGCCTTTTTTCTTGCAGCATTCTCCTTAGTGATTACTTCGTTTATTATGCGTTATATTGAAGCTGGCCTTGATCATAAATATCAGCTTCATATTATGAGTCAAACAAAACTGGACGAAATTCAGGAAATGATTCTGAAAGAGGATCATAGTCTGACTGTTTTTGATGTCCATGGGGGCTATAGTGCTAATCAAAAAGCAATTTTAATGGTAGTTGTGGATGATCAAAGCTACGGTCCACTCGTCAGAAGAGTCCATATCATTGATCCTGATGCCTTTATCATCACTTCAAATGTTGCAAATGTTCACGGTGGCAGATTCGGTATTTGATTTTTGTCAACATTCACACATAAGCAGATTTAGCTTTTCTCTAAAATAAAGTTTACTAGTGCATTGGCTACTCCATCATTATCATTACTGGTCGTTACAAATGTTGCGACTTTTTTTACTTTAGCAGGGGAATTCCCCATTGCTATCCCAATACCTGCCAACCTCAACATTGGAATGTCATTGAATTGATCACCGATAGCCAGAATTTCCTTTGTATCTATTTGATAATATGCTGCCAATTCCTTAAGCGCAGTCTCTTTTGAGACATTTGTTGCAACTATCTCTAAGTAGTTCTCCTTTGACAGATAAAATGCTATTTCTTCAAATTTAACTTTTTTTAAATAATTATATAATTCCTGAATTTCTTTCGTTTTACCTATCAAAAGTAATTTATGAATCTCCGTTTTTTCATCTTCATACAAACTTTCAAATCTGATTTTAGTCGGTTTTAATTTGGTAATATCACTTTCGAGCTGTATCCAAGTATCATGTTTTTCGATAAACCAAGTATTTTTTGCGTAAATATTAACTGAAATCTGTGAGAATTGCTTTTTGACTATCTCAACTATTCTTCTGACAGCATCATTTTTCATCGGATGACTTTTAAGCTGGCATCCTATGTTATCTTCGTTCATTTTTAAAATAAAAGCCCCATTGTAACTTACAAGCGGGTTAGATTGTATTCTCAACGCTTTAGCGATTGGATACATGCCTTGCGGGGAACGTGCTGAAGCTAAAACAAAAGGAATATTTTGAGTATTGATAAGGCTTACCACCCTTTTCAATTTTGCAGTTATAGTTTGCCTCGTGGTTAAAATTGTCCCATCAACATCGCTGACCACTAATTTCACACTATTTACCATGACCCATCACCCTTCCTCCCAACGCTTATTCAACTACCATAAAAAGCTAAGAGTAATTTTTCCTATTACAAATTACTCTTAGCTTTTTCAATAATCAACTTTAATTTAACCTAAGAACCCGAGCCATTTTCCTAAAATACCTAATCCGAAGATTGCAAAAATTATTAACAGTGGATTAACACCTTTTTTCAGCAACCATGAAACGAAAAGTGTCAATATCAATGCTAGCATACCAGGCATAACCGAATCCAATATGTCTTGCACGGTTTGTGTTTTACCATTGATTTTTGTTGCTACAATCGGAATATTGATCGTTGTCCACTTTGAAACCAGAGCCCCCATAACAAACAATCCAACGATCGAGGCACCTTCCGTTAACTTCTTAATACGACCGCCAGCCATATCCTGTATAATTTCGCTTCCCTTAGTGTACCCATACCGCAGGAAATACCATTTACATGTAAGACGAATTGCATTGATTAGTACAAAGAACAGGAGCGGTCCAATAATACTACCTGTCATTGCAATACCTGCCCCTAAAGCCGCAAGTACTGGACGAGATGTTCCCCAAAACAGTGGATCGCCCACTCCCGCTAAAGGCCCCATTAATCCAATTTTCATGGCCGCAATCGCCGTTTCATCAACTTTTCCAGTGTTGGCTTTTTCCTCTTCCATGGCGGCTGTCACCCCAAATATAGGTGCTGTTAGCCATGGATGAGTGTTAAACCATTCCATATGACGAGCAAGAGCTTCGTTTCGTTCCTTGCCTGGTTTATATAATCTTTTTATTGCTGGAATCATTACAAAACAGAATCCCATATTTTGTGCACGTTCAAAGTTGAAAGAACCTAACAAAAACAATGAACGGAAAAACATACTATTAAGATCTTTGTTAGTCAGTGCAACTTTCTTTTGTCCAGTTTGTATTGTTTGCATTTTAAAATCCCCCTAATCATCCAAATCATCATCTAGATCATCATCAGCAGAACTATTGCTTTGTTGACTAGATCCCGCACTGGCAACTGCAGCTTGAGAGTTGTTATTTTTGCCACTATATTCAAGTTGAAGATATAATAATGCAAGAATCAATCCGAGGCCCCCAAAACCTACTAAGTTAAACTTAGTGAATGCTGCGAATAAAAACCCGAGATAGAAGAATGGTTTCAATTCAGGAACATCCATCATGTTAATAACCATTGCATAACCAACTACAACGATGATGCCCCCACCGATTTGCAAACCACCTGTAATCACAGTTGGAATTGACTTAAGGACTCCTTCAACTGCTGAAGTGCTGAGCGCTAAAACAATTCCCGTTGGAATCATAACACGCAGTGCCTGCAGGCCCAAAGCAATGACATGCATCCACTCAATTGCACGGTAATTTCCCTTTTGAGCAAAATCATCGCCCTTATGAACAAAGAAAACAACGATCGTTCTTACAAAAATTGTCAACGCCTGTCCAGCTGCTGCCAGCGGAACAGCAATTGCAATTCCTTCACCAATACTTGTATGTGTATTAATTACTAATAATGTTGAAATGACGGATGCTAAGGCTGTATCTGGTGCCATTGCTAATCCAACATTCATCCAGCCCAAGGCCATCATTTCGAGTGTCCCGCCTAAAATAATACCTGTTTTAACATCTCCTAGAATAAGTCCAATTAATGTACAAGCAACCAAGGGACGATGAGTTTGAGCCTCATCAAGAACAGAACCCATTCCTGCAATCCCAGCAACAAGTAATATTAAAATAATCTGTATGATATTCACAATAATTCCTCCTTCAGAAAGTTAGATTTTTTGTTTCAAAATTTTTGCGAAATCTTGACTAGAATCTCCTGGCAGCTGCCGCAATTCCAGCTTGACTCCCATAGCACTCAATTTTTTAAATGCTTCCACATCTTCTGGCGCAACACTGACCGATTCGGTGATTTGTGTTTTCTTTGGATCAAACCTCATTCCACCAACATTGACGGTCTTTATATCAACTCCGCTTTCAATTGCTTCAACTATCTCAGCTGGATTTCCAAAAAGAAGCATTGCCGTTGTTTCAGCATATTTTGGATTTTGGAAAACCCGCCCCATTTTTTCCGGTGTAATTGCACTTGCTTTTACATTTGAAGGAGCAACAGATAAAACTAATGTTTTCCGCATAGGATCCTCTGCCACTTCGTCACTAACAACAATAATTCTTTCAGCTGGAAGTAACTTGATCCACTTAGTTAACACTTGTCCATGAATGTATCTGTCATCAATTCGAGCTACTGTAATTTTCATAATAAATCATCCTCCTCATTATCTTCTTGGTTTGCTAATTGCTGAGTCTGTTCTGAGAAAATTTTGAAACTCTCTGGAACAGACTCCTTTAAGTGATCAACAAGTTCCTTCAAAGAACTTGTTTCTGCCATTCCGAGAGCCTCAAGAACCATCGGCAGATTTACACCTGTAACAATGTCGATATTCTCATCTCCATAAGCCAGCTGAATGGCAGCATTGTATGGGCTTCCTCCGAAAAGATCTACCAAGAAAAGGATTCCCTCTTCGGTCGGATAATTTTTCAATGCACTTTCATAATGTTTCTTTATATCCTCCAATCCTTCTCCCTTTTTAAAGGGAACTGCAATAACATTATCGTTTTCACCAAAGATCATATTGACAGCACTTACAATCCCTGTTGAAATCTCTCCATGCCCTGAAATAATAAGTTTTACCATAATCAATCCTCCTTCAAAATCATTTACACTTTATACATAGCAAAAACCATGCCAAGATTTAAAGCCCTTACAAAATTCTGATTTAATAGCATTTTAACTAAAACAAGTCGAACCTGTTCCAAAAAAACTAGAACAGGTTCGACTTGTTTTAATACAACTATCTATCTTTTAATACAGGTTTTTAATAATTTAAAACAGTTTCAGTTATAAAATATAGCTCATCCTCCGGGAGTTTGATTTTAAGCGGTCTTATACTTAAAGCAAGGGTCTCCTTTACCACTGGTAAAGTGTCTTTTACTTCACAGCTTGGTACTTCAGTGTATTTGGCCGTGTTTTTTCTTAAAACACGTTCAAGAGCGAAAGCCGTATGAACGATACATTTTATCTGTCGACTATTGGAAAAATCTTCCTGCATTTTACTCTGCAACTTATTCATCCAGTCAACAAGCATCTGATATACCAAAAACGGATTAAGATAAACCAAGTGCGTGTGTAAAACATCTTCACACATGTTCGACACAACTATATTCTTGTCAATTGTCGATTCTGGAAATTTAACACTAGGATCCATCAGTGCAATCAATTGTTTCTCACCATTTCCGGCGATCAAGTCCTCCAATGAAATATATGGAATTGCCACACTAGGCTGCTTGGTCCCAACTGCTGCAATTATCTCATATTCACTAGTAATTTTTGGAATCTCCTCAGCCATTTTCAAAGCTGAAATAGTAATGATTTTTATTTGTTCCGAAGTTGTTTTAGAAACAATCTCACTGATGATCTGCTTTAACTTTCTTGCCGTCCCGCTGCCAGACATACAAATTGAAACAATAGCTTTCTTCTGTCCAGTCGTGTCTGGCGTAAGTTGACCTATCATTTGTGCCATATCCTGCTTAATCGAAACATAAATTGTACCAAGATCCATATCTAAATAATTTACTTTCCGCAATGCATCCAAAACAAGTGATGTCGTAACATTAGGTAGTGTCCTTAACGGAACACCTGTCATTTTCTCTAATCTGTGGTTGAACATCGCCAATGATCCCATATCGACCAGCAGTAATACACCCTTGCCTTGATTAAGCTTTTTTGTTAATTCAGCAAGACTGTCCAAAATTTCTGTTGGTGAAACGGTCAAAGGCATATTCAATGCTGCAATGTTAGCATCTCCTAAAAGATCTGTTGCAACTTTAACCATCGAAGAAGCAGTGGAATTACCATGGGCCGCCACTAAAATTCCAACTTTTTTACCTTCGGACATTGATTTAATTGAAGTTAGGAGCATCGTCAAATAAATAACTTCCATATCCGGCATTTTAACGGCAAAGGTCCTGCTAATCTCCTTTTGAAAAGTCTGTGCCACCCGATATTCCTGTTCATGTGCATGTTTTATTTTGTTGACTTCGTTCTTCATTAAAAGATCTGTTTTATTACCACGTTTAAAAAAAGCGTCGATATGCATACTTAAATAATAAATAAAACGTCGATCAAAACGACAATGCAATTGCTCTTCTGCAATTTGTTTCAAGTGTTCAACAAACTGAGGAATACGTCTATCCACAAACTTGGATAAATTATCGTCACTAACATTTTGTTTGAAAAAGTTCTTGATATGCAAGTGCATATCAACCATAATATATTGCTGAATGTCGCTTTCTGGTACTCCTTCTGCAGCTAGTGCTTTAACTTTGTTTTCAATTAATTCATAAATATTATCTTTTTCATCGGGTTGAAGCGTTTTGTCCACATAGAAAACTGTATTGGTATCCAAATATTCAGATATGTTAGCTTTTCTGCGTGCCTTGGCCGAATTTGAAAGCCATACTTGACGCAATCCCTCTGGCAGATCACGCAATTGCACACTAACTTCATCTTTCGAATCAATGTTGTTTAAGAAAGCCTGCGCGCAAGTCAGCTGCACCTGTGACTTTAATTGCCCGACATTACCATAATTGATCTCTGTCAATAAAGCAATAAAAACATCGATTCTAACACTCAAATTTTTTTTAATTCGCTCGACTTCTCTCTGAAAAAGAAACTTTGCCAGTTCCACCCGTTCGCTTAATGGTCGTTCCTCAAGCGCTGGAATTGAAATTGTCATCGGAATTCTTCTCAAAAAAGTCTTCAACATTGAAGAATCAGGATCTTCTGTTGTCGCACAAATAATCAAAACATTTGCACGCCGCCGTTTCTGATTCTCACCTAATCTATTAAAAGTCCCATTATCAATAAAATAAAATAACATCTCCTGACCTTCTGGCGGAAGGCGATGAACTTCATCTAGCAGCAAAACTCCACTATCTGCCTGCTCGACTAAGCCTTTTTCATCTTCCGTTGCGCCTGTATAAGCTCCCTTGGCGTGTCCAAAAAGTGTCGACATCAATAATTGCGGATTATTATAATAGTCTGCACAATTGAAAGAAATTAACGGTGCGTCCTCTTTTAAAATTTTTTTATACCTTGCATACTCATATATTTTATTCGCAAAGTAAGTTTTTCCAGCACCTGTTTGACCTAACAACATCATATGTAGACCATGCGGCGGATACATGATTGCTGCCTCAGCCTGAGAAGTTGCTTTTCTTAAACTGCCTTTATACCCAATCATTTTTAGCAAGGGATTTTGGGGTTGGTCACTTTTAGTTTTTGATAAATTATCGACACTAGAAGCCTTTTCCCCCTCTTTTTCACGCTTAGTTGCCACCTGTTTTGAATGAGTTTGAAGTAATTGCTGCAAACTTGAGGTCTCAAAATAATCAAAAGTATGAATAGACAGTTTTTCTTCTACTATTTTCACCGGAAGATAATGAACCGGAAAAGTTTTAATTTTTAAAACTTTCCCCATTCTTACCATTCTATTTAGTTCAAGTGAAACGTTCGAACGCGATAATCCCAGTGACTGTGCCAGTTCAGTTGCTGAATTTCCCTGCTGTTCTAATATTTTATCTTTGTCTGCTTTCTCCCAAATACTCAAAAGATGATTATATACTTTTTCGATCCGTTTCAACCTTTGTCCTCCTTTTTACTTAACCATCTCCAACGTAGTTCGAATTCTTTTGAGATTCTTGATGTGCCATGGTGTTCGATTTAACTTGGGCAAATTCATTTTTAAAATAATTTTATTTCCATCCTTCATTTTCTCATTAGTTTCAATAATCAACTGTGTTGACATCATTTTATCTTTTAAATACATTTTTTGAATTTGGTTTTTATTCAGGGAAAAGCCCTTAGAAAAAGTGTCAAAATTACTCTGGTACTGTGCTGCAAAGAAAAAATCACGACTCACGTAAATACAATTCATCTTCGGAGCTGATTTAACAGTATTTATCGAAAGCAAAACTTTTTTTTCATCATAAAAAATTCCTGGAAACTCACTTAACATGTAATTTTTGAATTTGTTTCTATCAATAAAAATCGACATCACGTACTCCCCCTTTAATATTTTTTATCAGCTTTTGAAACCCATATATCTTTTTTTGCTGATTCGAACAAAACTATAACTAATATGTACTTTATCACAATTAACCGCTTTATTAAAAAAACTGCCAAAAATCTCTCTTGTTTGGGATCATTTCATAAGATTGATTTTCTTTACTCGGTAAAATAAAAAGGCCAGACACTTTTGCCATTTATCTTTGAAATTCATTTCAAAGATAAACACTAATGTCTGTACCTTCAACCACAAATATTCTGTTTTACATAACTCACTGCTATACGGGCTTATTTTTCTTCTTTTTAGAATCCTTAATAACTTTTAGTGCTGTTTTTCGAGTTTTGATATTAGGACTCTTCAAGTACCTATACGCACTGCTTAGATCCATTTCTTTAGCCATTCATCATTCCTCCTTTACCAGCTTGACTTGCGCACACCTGGTATTTGCCCCTTATGAGCCAATTCGCGAAAACGTAAACGCGACATTCCAAATTTGCGCATATAGGCGTGCGGACGTCCGTCAAACTTGTCACGATTATGCATCCGTGTTGGCGAGGCATTACGTGGAAGGAGACTCAAAGCTTGATAATCATGGGCATTCTTCAACTCTAACCTCTTTTGCTTATACTTCATAACAGTTAATTCAATCTTTTTTGCTTTTTCAATTTTTGATTTTTTTGCCATTATTTTACCTCTGTAAACCAAATTTTTTTCTTCAATTTAGGCGAATATTTAAGTAGCTTCAATTTTTCTGGTGTATTACGTGTATTCTTGGAAGTTAAATATAATCGTTCTTTTGTCTGCATATTACCTAACACAATATTTTTACGCATAACTCTCTCCTCTAGTTTACTTTCTTTCCCTTATAAAATCCTTTGGATGAAACATGATGCCCTACAATATATTCACCTAATTCTGGATTCCAATAAACAGCGGGACCTTTGATTTTATGTTGTGAACGCCGCTTATTCTTACGGCTTTTCGATGTTTTTCGTGCTGGAACTGCCACAGTATCTCCTCCTAAAAAGTAATAATTACCATTTATATAGTAAGTTATTTTAGCCTAGATGTAAAGAGTAATAATAACTATTTACACATAAAGAATATAATTTCCCACAATTTCAGGCTACGCATCTAAATTTTTTACACCTCTTAAATTTTTTGAATTCGAGTTTGATTACGGTGAACCTTTTTGAAAAACACCCACCATGAACATTTAAAATAAAATTCAAATAAAAGTAAAAAACTTCTTAACAATCATGAAAACACAGTAATTAGCAATACAAAAATAACAATTTTTATATTCATTAAAAAAACAGAATACCAAAAATCAAAAAAGATTTTTGGTATTCTGCTTTATGTTGCAGAGGACTTAGGTTATAGCCTCTGCTCTTTATAGTATAAAATATTTAAATTGGGTAAAAATTAATTGCAACACATTTATGATTTAATACTTTGCTATCTAATCACTAGGTTATCGTTTAGTAACTAAAATAATACCTTGTAAATTGATGCCGCAACAGTTGCGCCTAAGACAGGTGCAACGATCGGAACCCAGCTGTAATTAAATTGTGAACTGCCTTTATACTTAAATGGTAAAACAGCATGCAGCAATCTTGGACCAATATCACGTGCCGGATTCAATGCTGGTCCTGTAGGACCACCAAATGAGATAACCAAACACATTACTAAGAAACCTAATCCAATGAAGTCAGCACGTGAATCAACTTTATCTGCAGTTATACTTAAAGCGCCAAAAGCCAAAAGAAATGTCCCTATAAATTCATTTACAAAACCATTAAACTTGCTATTAACAGCATCAATTGTTGAAAAAGTTCCTAAAATAGCTTCTGGATTTGTTGTTTTTTCATAATATGGTTTATACGCGATAACTATCATTAATTGACCAAAAATAGCTCCTAAAAGCTGCGCAACAAGATATGGTACTACTTCTCCCCAAGGGAAACTTCCTGTTACAGCAAGGGCAATTGTGAAAGCAGGGTTTATTTGTGCTCCTGAAACAGTCGCAAACATTAAAGCAGGAATCATAACACCTATTCCGTATCCAAAACCAATCAAGACCCAGCCGCCGTGAAAACCTTTCGTTCCTTTTAATTCAACATTAGCAACAGACCCATTGCCAAGCGCAACCATTATCGCTGTTCCAAAGAATTCTGCAAAGCAGCGTGTTAATAATGAATAATCCATTTTTTCCTATCCCACCAATACTTTCTTCTTAGTATTTTCTGAAAGAACTTCATTCATTCTTCCACTTTCAAAACCGCTCAAATCAAGTGTCACAAATTCATATCCCAATTTCAAAAGCTTACTATTAATTTCTTTTCTTGAAAGCATGAAGTCAGCAAAAACAGTATCTGGCACTTCAACACGAGCAACTGTTCCATGAACTCTAACACGAACGGTCGAGAAACCTAATCCACGCAAATAAGCTTCTGCAGCCATAACTTTTTCAATTTTTTCGCTAGTTAATTTTGTGTAATAAGGGAAACGAGAAGAGACAGAACATGAGGCAACCTTATTCCAGTTGTTTAATTCTAATTTCTTTGCTATCTCACGAACATCAGTTTTGTAAATATCTGCAGCTTGTAATACAGATACAGCTTTTTCTTCATCTCTAGCTCTTAACCCAGGACGAAAGTCATTGTTATCATCCATGATCATCCCATCTAAAACAGCATCTGCATTGAAATCAGCTGCTAATTTATTAAGCGCCTTATAGAAAATCTTTTTCATGTGATACCATGATTCTGGCGTATTATTACTGATACTTTCATTAGCTAAATAATCCAATTCAATCCCTTGTACATTAACATCCAATTCTTGTGCTAAAGACATAGCTTTGCTATATTCTTCATCAGAAAAAAGTTCTGAGTTTGCAACAACTGCCAAAACATTTTCTTTACCTAACGTATCGACAGCTTCCTTTAACACAACAGTGGAATCAATTCCGCCTGAAAAACCTACAATTACTTTATGGTAGTCGTTCAAGATACTTTGTAATTTTTCTTCTTTTTCCATAAATGTTGTCATTATGTTATACTCCCTTATTTTCAATTTCTTGTAAAACAGCTAATTTTATTTCTTCAAAACTTTTCCCAGTTTTCTGTGAACACTTTTCGATATCATCGTACTCAACGGAAGATTTGTTTAACCCGCAATAGCTCAATCTTTTTATTCCGAATTTGCCATACGAAGTTTGTACTTGTTCGATTCTTCTCTCCATAATCTCTCGGTGCATAGATTTCATGCGCAAGCCAATTGCTGGAGTATCGCTAAACAAAAACTTAACAAATGTCTCTTGTTGTTCTGCTACAGTCAACAAACAAAGTTTGTAAGCCGGCCGACCTTTTTTCATTATGATAGGTTCTGCCCAAGCATCCTTAGCTCCTAGCTCAAGCGCCCTTTTAATCGTTATTGATAATTGCTGACCCGTGGCATCATCCAAATTTGTTTCCATAAGTAAAACACGATCATTTGTTTCATCGACCTGCTGCTGACTGAGTTTTGAATTATACAAACTGGCACGCAGAGCATTCAGGCTTCCTGTTTCTCTTTTTCCAAAACCGTACCCTGTTCTTTCAAGTACGCCATTAGTTATAGATGTATTGAACTCATTCCCCATGCATTTAATGATCGCCATACCAGTTGGAGTTATCAATTCTGTGTGCACATCAAATCTTTTTTGAATTGGAATCGCAGTATTTAATTGCATTTCCATGACAGCAGGAACGGGAACAGGCACAATACCATGTGCAATCTTAATCGTCCCCACACCATCGGACAAATTATTAACAACCAGCTTATCAAGCTGTAGCATATCAAATGCAATGGCTGCTCCAACGATATCAACAATTGAATCTAACGCGCCAACTTCATGAAAATGAACATCTTCCAATTTTTTTCCATGAACCTTCGCTTCAGCAAGAGCAATCTGTTCAAACATCTTAACAGCTTTTTCTTTAACTGCAGTCTTTAAATTACTTTGCAATATCAATTGCTTAATCATCATGAAATTACGACCATGGTGGTGATGGTGCTGATGCTCATCAAACCCCTGATCTTTAGGTAAATTTCCATCTAAAACAACATCAAAATTTGTCCCTGTAATACTTGAACGCGCAGTCCGTTCAACCACTATCTGATATCCCGGAACTTTCAATTTATTCAGCTGTTCTTCAAATTCAGATTGCGATAACCCTAAATCAAACATCGCTCCTAAAAACATGTCACCGCTGATACCAGAAAAAGCATCTAAAACTAAAGTTTTCATATGTGTTCCTCACTTATCAACCGATTGATCATGCTGGCATTATAAGCTGCCCCAAAACCATTATCAATATTCACAACACTGATTCCCGACGAACAACTGTTCAACATTGTAAGTAATGGAGTCATACCACCTAAGTTGCTACCATATCCAATACTGGTTGGTACTGCTATAACTGGATGATCTACTAACCCACCAACAACACTGGTCAGTGCACCCTCCATCCCAGCAATTACAATCACCACGTTAGCTTGTCTGATAACATCAAGTTTAGCAAATAAACGATGAATTCCTGCAACACCGACATCATAGATTCGTGTAACTTGATTTCCAAAAATTTCAGCAGTTACGGCCGCTTCCTCAGCTACTTTTATATCAGATGTTCCCGCAGTAACAATAGCAATATTCCCAACTTCTACTCTCTCTTTATCTTTGAGAGTCAGTGTTTGTGAAACAGCATCGTACTTTAGAAATGGTAGTTCTTTCAGCACTTCGTCAGCTTTACTTTGTTCAACTCTCGTCGCTAAAATCGACTTTTGACTATCTTTCATTGCTTTTACGATCCCTACGATTTGCTTGGCTGACTTACCTGAACCATAAATAACTTCTGGATACCCAGTTCGTTGTGCACGTGTTGTATCAATTTTGGCGTAATCTAATTCTTCAAAACTGTCATTACCCAATTTTCCAGCTGCCGCTGCCGGTGTTAAAGCCTGATCCGCAACATCTTTCAAAACTTTCAGTAATTGTCCTTGATCCATATCAGTTGTCCATTACAACTACACCAAGTCCATCTGGAATGACTGTTATCTTGGCATCTTTTCCTTCACGTTCAAATGCCATCTCCAAAGCTTGATCGATCGATGTAGCTAATTTCATATGCATGTTTGTTACCAGTTTAGGGTCGACCAGATCAGAAACCATAATGACATAATGATTTGTCAAAATTCTAGCAAGAATTTGAGAAGTCCATTGATCTGGCACAGTTTTCAAACGTGGCGTATTAACTGCAGCATCCAAAAATTCTTTTGGATCTTTAACATCTGCCAAGTTATGGTAAAAACCTTCTCCACCATGTCCATCACGACAGCCCGCAACCATTATAATCGTGCCATTTTGTTTATTCGTTGCTTCTGCTGCAGTCATACCTTTAACTGCTTGATAAATATTTTGATCAAGTGGAAAACCACCATTAGTTGAAATTGCAATATCGCTTTTAATTGCTTTTACACCTGCAAGATCGCCCACGAAATCTGTTCCTTTTTTATGTGCTTTCTCTAAGTCTCCTGCAAACGAACCAATAATATGTTTATCTTCATCTAAAACCACATTCAAAATAAATTTCAAACCCGCTGTCTTTGCAGCATAAACCATATCTTGATGTATTAAATTATGGTGCAGATTGCCTGTTCTAGAATGTACATCATTAATAAATTCACCTGAATGGTTTGCCATAATTGTTTTATAGGAGGAAATACCTGGTAAAACAGATTTGCGTCCACCAGAAAAGCCTGCAAAAAAGTGTGATTCAATAAAGCCTTCTGAAATCAGAAGATCTGCTTCTTCAGCAACTTTATTGATAATTAGATCCCCTCCTGAAGGAAGTTTGCCAATTTTTACCATATCCTCATCTTTTTGAGACATATGCATTACAATCTCTTCATGCTCCACTATTTCTTCACCATATTTATTTACCAGTTCTTCATGTGTGGATGGACGATGAAAACCAGTTGCAACTAATATTCTAATCCTTGCTTCCGGAGCTGCACTGCGCAAACGACGCAGTAAGATTGGCGTTATAATATGCGAAGGTACTGGTCTAGTATGATCTGAACTAATAATTACAATATTTTTTTTCCCTTGTGCGAGACTTTCGAGTGTTGAACTGCCGATCGGATTGTCTAATGATTTTTCAACCAGTTCTTTCTCCGAGAACTCAGACTTATATGTTGCTGCTTTTGATACGAGTGACCCAGCAAAATTTTTATCTTCAATTTTAGCTGTTACGTGACCTCGATCATATGGAAGATTGATTTCTACCACAAACATTCATCCTCTTTCATTTAATTTTGCTAACAGCAAGTATCATAGCCCCTTAGTTTTATGTTTTCATTGACAATCATTCATACTAAAGTCCATAATCAATAAATAGTATCTTAATGCGTTATCATTTGTCAACGCAAACTAACAATAAGAGAGGAATATATAACTACGAAGTAATATAGCTATTACTAAAAAAGAGAAAGAGAGGTTATTTTTTTGCCGAATAAAGATATAAATTACTTAGTAAGTTTTCTAAAGAATAAACAAATTTCCACTATTACCAAGAGTTACCACACCTATCTGACCTTTCACGGTCTGAAAGCCGCAAGTGTTTTCATCCTGAAAGAAGGCATCATCAAAACCTCTGTTATCTTACAGGATGGCCGTGAATTCAACATTTCTTACATCAACCAACCAGATGTGATTTCGTTGCTTCATGATGAGGCACTTCAATATGATGAACAACCCTTTAACGTGAGAATTGAATCCAGTGAAGCAACTTTTTATCAAATAAATCGAGTTAAATTTTGGAAGTATGTAAATTCAAATTTTCGGCTGCAGAATTATGTCAAGCAGTACTACCGTCATCGTCTTTCCGAAAGTTCATCGCGTTTACAACGACTGACAATGAATGGAAAGTTGGGAGCTCTAGCTAGTTTTTTACGCGATATGGCATTTAAATTCGGTCAACCCTTGCCTAATAGTTCAAAAATCATAATTGACTTCAATGTTACAAATGAGGATATAGCGGGTTTTTGCGGTATTGCCAACCATACTAGCGTAAGCCGCATGATGCGAAAGCTAAAAGAAGAAAAAGTTATCGAGTTTGGAAACAGTACAAAAAACAATCGTCGCATCATTATTAGTAATGTTCAAAAATTAGATGATTATATTGCATATTAAAAATGCTTTGAGACTTAACCGTTACTGAATATGGCTAAATCTCAAAGTATTTTTATTATCGTTATTCAATTCATTTCTTTATTCTGCTTTAAAACTATTTTATTTTAGAAACTGTTTCTTTAAGTAATTTTGTTTGATACTCCGCTGCAAATTTCTGAGTCAACTGACTTTGCCTACTCTTATCGGTCATCAAACTTGGATCTTGTGTAATCGCCGCCTTCATTTTACTTTCAACATAGACCGTTGCCTGTTCTTTAGCCTTAACTTGAAAGCTCTTGCTGGACATTTGCTTCTTTAATTCCTTTGCTTGTCCCGTTGACAGGACAAACCAATCTTTTGAAACATAGAAATGATTTGTGCTTTTAACTAACTTGTTGTTATTATCTGCGATGCCAAACCAAAACTTATATGCATTAGATTTATACTGCCAACGAACTTTAGTTGTCTTTAAAAGTGCACCATTACTCCTAACGCGAGTGAGTTTACTGTGAGTATACTCATTTGCTTTAGTGTGACTGACTTTTTTAGCCCTTTCACTTTTGGCATAAATATAAACATTCTCTTTGCCTGCACTTCCAATTGGTTGAAAAAGCACCATTTTCGTTTTACCTGTAGTGTCTGCGGAATAAATTTTTTGCGAAGTTGTCGTTGTTACCTTATGCATTCCAAGGTGCCCATAGTAATTACCGACAATTCCCAAAATTGATCCTAATAATATAACACCTGCAACAAATGTACATAGCAATCTGGGGAGTACTTTTTCAATATAAATAAAGCTTGTAAAAATGGCGATCGCACCAAAAATTAACGTAATAATGATCATTGAACTTCTCCCCCTTTATTATTCTTCAGAGTTTTCTTTGCTAGCTTGCTTTTATCTTTCAAAAAGAAAGCCAAACCGAACCCGACAACACTGAATCCTACTGCGATCCAAAAGGCCGCATGGTATCCTGTCATTGTCGCATTGATTGCCCTAACTTTATATTCCAAAGGTTCTGAGTGCAGCAAATGCTTACCAGGCATCTGTCCTTTAGTCGTATTTGATAAAACCGAAACAAGGATCGCAGTTCCAATTGAACTTGCGACTTGCCGAACCGTGTTATTAACAGCTGTCCCATGTGATATAAGCTGAATCGGTAAAGCATTCATCCCAGCCGTAGTTGCCGGCATCATAACCATTGAAATTCCAAACATTCTAAGAGCATACAATAAAACAATATATAATGTTGGAGTTTGTTTAGTAATTAAAACGAATGGTAAAGTCCCTATTGTTAAAAGGAATAGACCTAGAATCGCCAATCTACGTGCTCCGAGACGATCAAAAGTTTTCCCTGTAATGGGACTCATGACTGCCATCATAAGTGCTCCTGGTAAAAGTAGCAAGCCTGAATGGAAAGCGCTCATCCCATGAATCATCTGCAGATACATCGGAATTATCATTTCCACCCCAACCATTGCGACCATTACTACTGAGCTTAGGATCGTTGCAATTGTAAATTCAACTGATGAAAAAACTCGTAACTCAAGAAAGGGCTTTTCTATTTTTAACTGACGCCAGATAAAGAATGCGATAAAAATCACACCAATTGTTAATGCTGAAAGAACGAGTGTCGACGTCCAACCATTATCCCCTACCGATGAAAACCCATATAAAAGTGAACCGAAACCTACCGTTGAAAGTGTTAATGAAATCCAATCCAGACTAGATTTACTCGTTTTTAATACCGGCTTCATGAAGAAGAATGCCATTAAAATCACAATAGCAACGATTGGAATAATCATTCCAAACAGATCACGCCAGTGCCACGTGTCAATCACAAAACCTGAAAGAGTTGGCCCAATAGCCGGAGCTACACCTATGACTACTCCTGCCATTCCCATAGCAACTCCACGTTTATTTGCCGGAAAAACAGAAAGCATAATATTTTGCAGAAGTGGCATCGAGATTCCAACACCAACCGCCTGTATTAATCGTCCGGCAAGTAGGAAAGCAAAAGTTGGGGCTGTCCATGCAGTTATTGTTCCAATTTCAAAGATGCTCATCGCCACAATATATAACCATTTCGTATTAAAACGTGTTGACAACCAAGCCGAAACAGGGATCATTACTCCGTTGACCATCAGGAAACCAGTCGTTAGCCACTGAACAGTGGATGTTGAAACATCGAATGCTTTCATTAAGGTTGGTAGAGCTGTTGCTAAAATAGTTTGGTTCAAAACCGTACAAAAAGTACCGACTAATAAAATAGCCACTAACAAAAAAAGATTGTAACCTTTATTTTTATTATTTTTTACATCAGACATTTTATTCCTTCTTCCATTACTAATACTCATTTATCAAAATAGCACTTTGAATTATAACTTTTTATAACACCTATGTAAAGTTAGTTTACAATATTATTATTATTATTTATAATGTTGTTAAACATATTTAGTAAAGGAGGCTATTATGAAAAATCAAATGCAGCCAGCAGATATAATCGATTTTCATGATTTTGTAAGAACAATATTAGAAGACAGCAAATTTTATTTAGGCATTCCCGAACTTTCTTCTATCACTGAAGTTCCCCAAAATAAATTACGCTACTGGAGCCAGAAGGGGTATATTCATGCTTGCGGGGAAAATAAAAAAAATCAATTTAGTTTTGATGCTGTTTTTCAAATATACACCATAAAATTTTTTCAGAACAAAGGATTTACTTTATCTGTTGCGGCCCAAAAAGCGACTTATTACTCGCAAACTTTTAAAGAAATCAAAAAGGGAATGCATTCACGTTTAAAGCAAATTAAAAAGACACCCGAAAAGACTATTATCGATCTAGGGCTTTTTGATCCAGACCCTAGCAAAAATCTAAACCTCTGTGTCGAAGGAAAAAAAGCATATTTTGAATTAAATTGATAAACATCCTTTATACCAATAAAATACGTTTGCTTAAGCCAAAACAGCGATTCCTCCAAAAAAGCGGAGTAAAATCGCTGTTATTTGCTCGTGTAAACAACATCTCACTGGTCGTTAACTAAAAGTATGCTTAAACATCCACTGATCATGAGTGCAATATTACAAAACCTAGTAGAACTTGTACTGCAACCATATGGTGTAGAAATTTTGGGGAATTTCTACAATTTATCTAATTATCTAAGATACAAAACATTGCCAATAACCTCATGATATTTGACTCCCCTTTTACATAAAACTGGAGCAGAAGTTGAATTTTGACTTAATTTCCTTATTAGTTCCGCGTAGCAACTTAAATACAATTTAAATCTAAGCAACAGTAGTAAAATAAACCATTTTTATGCTTTTCTCTTTTCTGACCACAATGCAATCGGTGAACAAATCAATACAAAAACTGCTGCAAAAATATATGTCTTGCTAAATGCCTGTGTTATTTTGTCATCTTTTTCATGCTTAATATGACGTAATGCCGTTTTTAATTCTTCACTCTGTGCAATAAGTGCTATAGACTGCGTTATTTTGCCTTGACCATCAGATATTTTAGACATTGCTTTTGCAACACGTTGATGGCCTTGCGTTATTATTTCAGTCTTGTTGCCAGCAACAGCAGGACTGCTTTGCGATAACTTATTCAGAACATCGTTTTTTTCAGTAACTTTTTTAGATGACTCACTAAGGCTCTGGCTTCCAGCATACAATTTCTCTAAATATTTATTTTCTGTTAGTTTAGGCAGCTGTTTTTTTTTGCTCAGCAGCTTGTGTAAGCTTGAGTTTTATTTCACGCATTTGCTTTTTGCTAGTAGTATTGCTTTCCTGTTTCTTTTGTTGGAAAGCCTTTCTGGTCTGTTTTCTCGCTGTACGCTTAACATCAGGGGCAAGTGTTCTGTGGCTAATTGTTTGAAGTGCATCTATTTTTATATTTTGTCTAGCAGTATCTATGTGTGCATTTAATAACGTTACAAGAATTGCAATCCCCAAACACATTCCTAGCTGTCTGCCAGTATTAACTATTCCCGATCCTAACCCGCTTTTATTTTTAGGTAGCGGATTAATAGATGACACAATTGATTGATTAGCGAATCCAAAACCAAATCCATGAAAGATTAGAAAAACAACCATAAGGATTTTGGGTGTATCTGGTTTAATCAATGCTAGCAATAATAAGCTGAGACCAATTATCAACATTCCTGCAAAATTTACAGTTGATGCACCTGTTTTAGCTGCCAGCTTAGTACCTAAGGGCATTGCAACTGCCACTAGACCGGTGCGATAACCAACGCAGCATTCAAGGCGGAATAGTTTAATACGTTCTGCAAGAAGTAATTCATTATCAGTGATGGACAGATAAAGGGGCTGGAAAAATGAATGGAAAACAAAGAATGGCCGAGCAGTCGCGCCTTTGGTTATGGGAAGCTCTCGTAAGATTATTACAACAGCAAAGTTATCAAGACATTACGATTTCAGCAATCGCCAACGAAGCTCAATTGGCCAGACGTACTTTTTACCGTTCTTTTAAAAGTAAAGATGATCTGGTTGACTATTATTGTCGCAGTGCTATCAACCGTTATCTGAAAAAATTGAAAGCAATTGACACAACGGATGCTTCTTTTGAAATTGTCTTAAAAACTTTTTTTGATTTTTGGTGGTCTGAAAAAGCAATCCTGCGTTTGTTAATAAAAAACAATTTATTCAATCGCTTATTGACCACTTGGACGCCACAATTGTCAAAAATTTATGCTAGGTTTCAGGTTCCTTGGCATATCCATGGCTCCTCCACTGAAATAAGTTATATTATGACTTTTTCAACCGGTGGTTTTTGGAATGTTCTAAATCACTGGCTGATTAAGGAACATCCTGAACGACCGGAAGAGGTCACACAAACCTTGCTGAAAGCCCTAAACAAGCTTTCACAAATTTAATGAATAAATCCAAATAAAGCCTGAAACAAAACTAACATTTTTGTTCCAAGCCTCTTGAATCTATTCTATTGATTATTTCAATACTAATGTTTTCACAATATTTATACATTTTTTTATACAAAACAACATATATTCATTAATTTAGTGTAGCATTTTAAACGTATTTTCTTCTTCAAACAATTGCCCTATCCGTAGTAATGTACTTTCATCACCCTTACGACCGATAAATTGAATACCCAATGGTAACCCGTTTTTTGACACAAAAGTCGGTAAACTGATTGCTGGCTGTCCTGTCATGTTTGCCTGCTGCGTAAATGGCGTCAATTTCAAACTTCTTTCAAAAAACTCAGCAATCAAATTCAAACGTTCAGTCCTCCCTAATTCAGTCACATGTTGCATCTTTTCAATACTTGCAGGTGTAATTAGTTCTTCATTGATTTTAGGTGCTGTATAAGCTGTCGTTGGTGTCAAATACACATCATAATTCTCATACAGGTGATCCATTATTGCACTGGCTTCATCCCATAAACTTAACGTTTTGCTATAATCTTTCGCACTTAGAAGCAACCCGGCTTGATAAATAACCCATGTCGTAAGTTCCATATCTGCAGCTGTTACCCGACGATTTATTTGCTGCTCAATTTTTTCAAACATGCTAGCAGTTTCTCCAGAATTAACAATATAGTAACTTCGCATCAATTCCGATCCATTTAATGGATTTTTAATCTCCTCGGTTTGAATTCCTTGACTATTCAAAAAATCGACTGCCTCTAAAACAGCTGTTTTTGCATCATTACTTACTTCTGATCCGACAGGCGACTCGATGCTGTACGCTACTCTTAGTTTTTGTTTAAAAGGTTGCTCAGCTTTCACTAAAAATCCTGGTTTGATTAGAGGAGTTTGAAAAGGTGCTGCCGGTTGAACAATTTGCAAAGCATCCAATAAGGCGGCTGTGTCACGTATCGACTTCGTCAATGCAAAGTTAATTGCTGCCCCCTGCCACCCACGCCAAGATGCAGGCCCAACTGGAACACGTCCTCGAGTAGGTTTCAAACCGATCAATCCTGAAAAAGAAGCAGGTATCCTTATTGACCCACCACCATCGTTTCCGGCAGCTATTGGTACAATTCCGGCAGCTACCGCACTTGCTGATCCACCTGACGATCCACCAGGTGAATATTGTAAGTTCCACGGATTGTGTGCTGCCCCGTACAAAACCGGATCAGTAATATTCTTAAAACCAAATTCTGGAACATTGGTTTGACCGATAACAATAAATCCGGCTTCTTTGAGACATTTAACGAAATTGTCTGTTTTTTGTGCGTAATTGTCTTTTAGAAGCCGTGACCCGTTGGTGTCTGGTTCTCCTGCAAGACTTTGCCCGAGTCCCTTCAATAATAATGGAACACCCGCAAATGGCTGCCCTCTGTCAACAAAATTTTGTGCTTCCTCTAATGCACGCTCATCCCGCCTTTTGATCACTGCATTGAGCTTACCGTTCAACTGATCAATCTTTTGATAACTTTCTTTAATGAGTTCTACCCGATCAACCTTACCGTTTCGAATTGCTTCAGACATATCTAATGCGTCCATACTCATTTAATCAGTCCCTTCACTTTTAACGGAAACGTTTTCTAAATACAGTTTTAATTTTAAACTGACAGCAAAGCATTATGCAAATTTTTAAAAATCAATGTAAAATAAAAGTCACTGGCAAAATTTAGATATCCTAATGAAATCCTAGCCATTTAATTTATTTTCTTTATCTTAAACAAAAACGAAACTAGAGCTTTTATTCACTCTGGTTTCGTTTTTGTGATATTTTGCTGTTTAATTATAACTAAAGAGAACACTACTCGTTATTGCATCTTTAACTATTATTAAACCAATCGTTTTATATCGATATTGGTATTAATGATAGCAAATAGTACATAACCAACAATTTGTGAAACAGCCTGTCCTGCTATCAAATAAACATACGTAATCAGAAATGGAGCCTTAGAAATATAGAATAGTTCAAGTGCAACAAAAACCATCCCAAAAGACACACATAGTCCGACGACCATAGCTCGAATAACCAAACTTTTTATTCTCCTATTTATTAGGATAGCAAGTGCCAGCCCGAGGCCTGTAACTCCCCAGCCAACCAAAACGTCTAATAGACCAAGTGGGCTCAATAAGAGATTAGCAATTGTCACACCTAAAACCATTCCCCAAAAATACTTTTTATCATACGCAATTAGTTGGTAAAGAGCGGTGGCAATTCTGACCTGAATAACCCCAAAAGAAAAACTAGCAAAAAGCATCGTTAATAAAACGTAAACAGCTGCCAAAACACCATTTATGGTTATTAATCTAATATTCTTATTTTTCATTTTTTGAATTCCTTTTCCACATTTTAAATATCAATTATTCCAGTTAGGACTTTTTTCATATTTAATTGGATCCCTTAGCCCATTTTGTTTAAAAGCATTAATTCTGTCTCGACAAGTTCCACATTTTCCACAAGCGTACTTGTGTCCCTCATAGCATGAACGCGTTAATTCAAAGGGGACTCCTAACTTATGACCAAGGCTCACAACTCCTGCTTTGGTCAGCTCTATCAACGGTGCCGCCATCGTTACTTTTCCCGCTGTTCCAGCAACAACTGCATCTCGCATTGCCTCAAAAAAAACAGGTGAGCAGTCTGGATAAGCATTCCCCGCAGCATCATCGGCGTGAGCTCCATATGCAACCTCATCCAGATGACTGCTATATGCAAGTGCAGCTGCTTGTGACAGCATTAATCCATTTCTGAAAGGAACATAAGTATCAACAACCTTCGCACCTTTTTCCTGCATAATCTCAGCATAACTTTTTTCTTCGATAGCTCCATTACCCTTAAGTAACGTAGAATCTGAACCGGTAAATATTTTATGATCAACAGCCGCTTCTACCAACTTGGCTCCAAAAAAACGTGCGACTTGACGTGCATTAACAATCTCTAAGTCATGTTTTTGACCATATGTGAAAGCTAGTGCGATAACATGCTCAATGCCATATTTTTTAATAGCAAGTGCCAAACAGGTGGCTGAATCCATTCCACCAGATAATAAAACTACTTGTCCCATCATAACCCTCCTATCGAATAGCCCGACCGTAACTTTGAACATTGCCTAAAAAATGCAGTTTTCGTTGAAACGCTAAATTGCTTAATTCTTCAGTTTCAAAAGCTGGGTTAACACGATTTACGAAAGGATAAATTGAGATCCCCCCACGAGGCGTAAAGAGACCCAAAACTTCAATATATTTTGGATTCATCAATTTATATAAATCATCGAGAATAATATTCATGCAGTCTTCATGAAAGTCTCCATGGTTTCTGAAACTAAAAAGATATAATTTCAAGCTCTTACTTTCAACCATTTTTTCTGTGGGGATATATGAGATAAAGACGTTAGCAAAGTCCGGCTGTCCTGTTTTAGGACACAGACTCGTAAACTCATAACCATCAAAGGTTACTAAGTAGTCATTTTGGGGATGTTTATTAACAAATGTTTCGAGGACTGACGGATCGTAATCATCGGAATAATGAGTTTCATTACTTCCCAACTCTGTTACGCCCGCAAGTTCATTTGAGGTACGTGAATGATGTGTTTTTTTCATGTGTAGATCTCCCTTTGTTTTTTTTTTGGAGGTTTTCAAGGATGTACCATACTCCAGCTTGTTGACTAAGTTCAACTTTATCAATGGTACACTAAAATTTGTAATTTTGAAAACTAAATTTCAATATACTACAAAAAATATGCGAATAGCTGTTAATCTTAAGTATCAATAGTAAATTAAGAGAATAATTTGGAGTTGCCCATGGGTCATGTAATTTCACGACCAACACGAAATTACAAACATGGCATGTGTTTGTTTCTTCGCTATGAGCAATAATTTGAAGTTAGGCGAAAACTTGACTTGTGGGAAGTTTATATGGACTCATTAAAGGGCTGGATCAAAAGTTAATTTTTGATCCAGCCCTGTTCACATCCTCACCTGAAAATTTTCACGTTAGCCCCGCACGCGGAAACCATAGTTCAGCTGTTTTTATTTTTTGCTGCCCTCAAACGAACAAAATACTTTCTAATTTCCTCAACTAAGATCAACGGTAGTGGAATAGCTGCTAAGAAAATCCATTCGGTCAACCCAATAGCTGTTGTATTAAACAACTCCTGCAAAACCGGAACATACATCAGTGATGACAATAAAGCAATTTCCACTACAATTCCTCGAATAATATGACGGTTACTAAATAAGCCTATTGTAAAAACAGAGGTCTTCTCTGTTCGGCAATTAATTGCAGCAGCTATCTGACAAAATACAATTGCCGCTAAAGTCATTGTAGTTGCCTGCACATAAACTTCACCATTTTCTGAAAGATTTGTAATAGTATATCCGTGCATATAATTTACAAACAAATATGCAAATGTTGAAATCAGTGCCGCAGCAGCTCCATACCAAGCAAAAGCTTTCCAAATAACTGAACGCGCAAGTAGATGACTATTCCGTGCACGTGGTGGTTGTTCCATCACACCAGGTTCACTTTTCTCAGCGCCTAATCCCAAAGCCGGCAGCATATCCGTCCCTAAATCAACAGTCAAAATTTGCATAACGGTCAATGGCAGTGGGATCATTCCGCGTGATAACAAAAATAAAACAGAAGGAATTGCTTCAGGAACATTTGAATTTAAGATATATAGTAAAAACTTTTGAATGTTGCTGTAAACTGTGCGCCCTTCTTCAACAGCTGCGACAATTGAAGCAAAGTTATCATCAGTCAATATCATATCAGCTGCATCCTTAGCAACATCGGTGCCTGTCACTCCCATTGCAATACCTATATCAGCTTGCTTCAGAGCAGGTGCATCATTAACACCGTCACCAGTTGAGGCCACAATTTCACCGTTAGCTTGGCATGCCTTAACAATTCGATATTTATGCTCAGGTGCAACACGTGCAAAAACAATTTCTTGTTTGACCGCATCGCGCAGAGCTTGATCATCCATTTTTTCAAGTTCATTGCCGGTTATCACACGTGCATCTTCGCTGATCATTCCGATTTTAAGTGCCACGCTCTTGGCTGTCAATGCACTGTCACCGGTTACCATAATGACACGGATCTTTGCATCATGACATTTTTTTATTGCCGCATAGATTTCCGGGCGGGGTGGATCGGCCATGACCGTTAAACCAACAAATACCAGTCTATTTTCAATATTGTTTTGATCGGCAATCTCCATTTCATTTTCATTCAGTTCACGGTATGCCAACGCTAATGAGCGAAGCCCCATTGAAGCATAATGCCTGTTCGCATCCTCTATTGATTTGCGATCATCATTATTTAAAGTACGAACTTCACCATTAATCCTAATTTTACCCGAACGTTGCATAATACTGCTCAAAGCACCCTTCACATATGCAATATTTTTCCCATTAACTGAATGGATTGTCGTCATTAACTTTCTACCTGAGTCAAAAGGCAATTCTTTGAGACGCGGTTGTTCCTTAACAAGCTGAGGAATTTCAAGTTCAGCTTTTTCAGCAACTATTATATGAGCCGCTTCTGTAGGTGTTCCGATAACTTTCGTTTTCTTTTCTGTAGTTTTTTCTATTTTTGAATCGTTATTCAATGCTGAAATTGTTAACAGCAACTTCAGATCTGGATATTTTTCAATATCTACCTTCTGCTGCTTAATTTGAACCTGACCGTTGTTACTGTAGCCCTCACCAGTAACTTCAAAATTATTATCTGGGAGCCACAAATGATTGACTGTCATCTGATTTTGCGTTAAAGTGCCCGTCTTATCTGAAGCAATAACACTTGTCTCTCCTAATGTCTCAACACTGCTCAATTCTTTAACAAGTGCATGCTTTTTCGACATTCGCTGTACACCTTGTGCTAATGACAATGTAACTGTCGGCAGCAATCCTTCTGGTATAAAAGCTACGATCATCCCCAAGGCAAAAACAAATGATTTAGTCCACGGATAATGAACAAAAAAAACGGCCGCGATAAGGAAAACTACTCCAATTATGATCGCAATAACCGAGATCTGTTTAGTCAAACGATTTAACTCTAATTGCAAAGGTGATTTTAACTTTCCCTGTTTTTGTGTCAAATTGGTTATCTTACCGAATTCCGTCTCCATCCCTGTATTAAATGCCACTGCTGTTGCTGTTCCTCTTGCTACAGTCGTCCCAGCGTAAATAATATTATTCTGACCAAATTTTCCTTCCGTTTTCGCATAGTTTTGATCCTTAGTTGCTGTCTCAGATTCTCCAGTTAAAGCCGATTCGTCAATCTCTAAGGATTCAGCCGATAAAACTCTTGCATCAGCAGGGATACTGTTCCCTGCCTGAATAACAAAAACATCCCCGGGAACAAGATCTTGTGCATTTATCCGCCGATTATTATTGTTTCTAATTACAGTTGTATAAGTTGGAAGCATTTTTTCCAAAGAATTAGTTGCTTTTTGTGCTGCATACTCCTGCCAAAAACTGAAAAGACCATTAATAATGTTTACTAACCAGATTGCAACGCCAAGTTCCGGCATTCCAGCTAAAAGTGCGATTGTTCCGCTAACCCACAGTAAAAGAGCCATTAAACTAACAAAATTTTTCACAAAAACCTGCAATTGTGATCTCTTCTTTGACTGCTGAATTTCGTTAGCTCCAAAATCTGCCAGACGTCTCCTGGCTTCCGTATCGTCTAAGCCTTGCATCGAAGACTCCAACAATTTAAATAACTCTTTTTTACTGCTGGAAGCAACATCATTTGTCCCTATCCTCTTCTTAATCATTTTTTCATCACTCTCGCTTGTAAAAAACTTATTATCTTCACCGCCATAATACTCTTTTTCTAGCTATTATCCTAATTTTTTTAAGCGCTTGAATTTACACTTTAAGTGCAACACTAATTAAATAAAGAATGGCCCATGGCCAAA
>NZ_AZEG01000018.1 GCF_001434935.1 Liquorilactobacillus uvarum DSM 19971
AATTATGGCACAACTGTTCAGAAATTTATGTACCAAATACTAGGATAGGAGCAAAGGCACACTGGATCCATATGCGAGCTATAGAGAGTCTACAGGTGTCAAAATATTTGAAAATATCACTTTTACTGTTCCAAAAACAAAGTATTTTGTACTCGGAGATAATCGCAATATTTCAAATGACAGTCGCTATTACGGTTTTATTCCACAAAAAAAGATAATTGGTGTTGTAAAAGTCCCATTTTGGGTAGCAAATCATAAACTTATAAATTCCGTTTGTAGCTATTAATAAAAAAATTTAAAAATAAATTGTACATACGTCAAATGCTGACACCTTAAAAAATTGTTTTGTTAAAGCTCACAAAAACCCAGAATCCACCGTGTGGACTCTGGGTTTAATACTTCTTTTTAAAATGTTTTTCACATGTACAGGTTGATTCTAATATCCGCTTAACAATGAGACATGATCAAACACAAAACCAATACTTGTATTTAAAATCATTGTTAATTCCGCACCAACAAATGAGTAATAATAAACCACCCGTTTGACTAAAAATTACAAAAGTCTATTAAATTAAAATCTTCATTTTTCGCAAATACATAACATAATTTTGAGATACCTTATTGAGGCTGTTCATTTGAAACGACTGTCTTTTCATGGAAGTATGTTACCCCACCAAAAATAAGAGTCCAAATAATCGCACCAATCGCACCAAAAATATCTTCTGGAATAAAGAATAAACTTACAAAAATAATCAAGAAGAACGCAATAGTCAATGGGCTGGTGAATTTATATCCAGGCATCTTGAAACCATTGGGTAGAAAATCATTTGATTCTCTGTATTTACGATGTGCCAGCATCGCCAATGTATAAACAATAATGTACATATCACTTGAAACACCCGTTACAATCGTAAAGACAGATGTGGTTGCACTAGTCAAACTCATAATTGGAGTAATTAAAACCAGTGCAGCAGAGAGAAGAATTGCAGGCGATGGGACTCCGCTTTTAGAAATTTTAGCAAACTTTTTAGCCATAAAACTATCTTTAGGAACTTCCGTTGCAAGCTGATAAAAATGTCGTCCCGCAGAAAATATACAGCTATTAAGTGCCGAAGCAGCTGAGGTCAGTACAACAAAATTGATAAGAGCTGCTGCTGCAGGAAAACCAGCCAATTTAAACACTTGAACAAAAGGACTGCTGTCTGCGGACAATGATGTCCATGGAATAATACCCATAATAACGATTAAAGCACCTATATAGAACAATAAAATTCGCAATAAAGTCTCATTAACAGCTTTTCTAATAATGGTATGCGGCTCTTTCGCTTCACCAATTGTGATACTTACAAATTCGATTCCTTGAAAGGCAAAAAAGACCATCGGGAAAGCCGAAATAAAATTAAAAACACCGTGCGGAAACAAAGTATAATTATGAAAAATATTCCCAATTGAAGCGTGACCTAACGGGGTTACCGAGTGACTAAACATCATAAAAACACCTGTAGCGATTAAAGCAATAATAGCAATGATTTTAATCATAGCAAACCAAAACTCAGCTTCTCCAAACAATCGAGCTGCAATTAAGTTAACACCGGCCAATATTCCTAAAAATACAAGTTCAACTATCCACGAAGGTATGTTTGGAAACCAAAATTTTACATAAGTTGCAGTTGCAGTTAGTTCAGCCATACAGACAAAGACTAACCCTATCCAATAAGTCCACCCCGTAAAATGCCCAACTGCTGGTCCTAGATAACGTGAGATAAAGGAAACAAAAGTATGTTGAGAAGGATCAGAATAGAACATCTCGCCAATTGCTCTCATCATAAAGAAAAAAAATAATCCTAAAGCCAAATAAACTAGCATAACCGAGGGACCTGTTTTTGAAATAGTACTTCCTGCACCTAAGAATAGACCAGTTCCAATAGTACCTCCAATAGCAATCATTTGAACGTGACGATTACTTAAAGCTCGTATTGTACCATCTTGATTGGTTGCGTTCTTTTCTTTCATAAAAGTTCCTCCTTAAATGAGACTGCTCAAAGCTATAGCTAATCATTCTATAATAGCTTTAACTAAGTATACCACCTTTTCGTTTTCATGTTACTTTTTATTACATTGATTTGGCAAAACATAGTTTGCATAATAAAGTTATATCATTTTTTTGTTTTGAAATATTATCTCTATTACAATTTCAGGAATCAACAATAACTTCTTCTATATTCGATTACTTGTCTATGTCCAAACTATTTTATTTACATTGCTTATTCGAAAATGTCCAGACTTGAAAAATACTATGAACAATTTTAGTTATCGCTCTGCAGGTAAAAAGACACGTGCCGCTTGTTCTTGAATCGCCTGTACCATCACTTGAATTGCACGAACCGACATTTGCGGTTTACGAATAACTAAATAGATATGACGAACAGTGGTTGGTTTAAAATTGAGAAGTTTAATCTGGGTTAACGGCTCTGTTATTGCTAAAGTTGGCAATATTCCGACAGCCAAGTTACAGCTGACAGCTTTTTGCAGAGTAGTATAACTCTGACAGATCCCTAGAACATTAGGTTTAAAACCCGCATTATTACACAGTTTGTGAACAGCACCAGCCAAATATGCGTTTTGAGGTTCTAGAATCCAATGTTGATTTTTGAGTTCATTGATTGAAATATCTTCATTATCAGATAAAGGGCTATCTTTACCGACTAATACCTGCAAATGGTCAGTTCCCAGCTTAATTAATTTATAATCATTATTCACCCCCAGATTTTCCGCACCAAAATATGCTATAACAGCTATGTCAAATTGATGTGAATCTAAAGCAGGCATACTCTGATCTGGTTCCATTTCTGTTAAAGTCATATTTATCTGGGGATGCTGTTTTTTAATCTGGGATGCAGCTGGTATCACAATTGTCTGCAAAGCACTTGAAAAAGCTACAATTCGCACGGTACCTTGGATCCTTTGTGATGAGTCCTCAATTTCATTTGTCACACTTTCAAGTTGATTTAAAATTGGAGTTACTTGTTTAACAAGTTTTTGCCCCGCTATAGTTAATTCGACATTGCGCCCTACTTTTTCTAATAAAACAGTATTAGTTTCATTTTCAAGCACTCTTAGCTGCGTGGAAACTGTTGCTGGACTAACCAGCATAACTTCTGCTACAAGCCGCATCGTCCCTAATTTTTCAAGCTGAACCAACAATTGCAAACGCCATATATTTAACATATGCTACCACCCTTTAATTTTTTTGAACTGATCGTTTATAATTTATTGATTGTTTTCATTTAATTAATTAATCATAATAAACGTTAAGTTCCAAGAGATCAATCCACAAATCTAATGAGGTGATAATAATGAATTCTGCATTTGAAAAGCGTACCGCTCCTTGGAAAGATATTGAACAGCATGTTGGACGTTATGGTGCACCATATTTTATTCCTGAAATAATTGATCATGCTAGTGGAAGTTACCTCTATACAGAAGATGGGCGCAAAATACTGGACTTCACCTCTGGTCAGATGAGTTCAACACTTGGACACTCCAATCCAGAAATTGTCCAAATTGTTCAGCAGTCAATTGGCAGATTGGACCATTTATTTAGCGGGATGCTTTCTAGACCAAGCATCAATTTATGTACAAAAATTTCTAAAAGCACTGGTGATCTATTACCCAAAGTAATTCCACTGACTACAGGATCAGAAGTTAATGAAGCTGCTATTCGCCTGGCAAAAGTCGTTACCGGCAAGTTCGAGATCGTTTCATTTAACCGATCATGGCATGGTGTCACTGAAGCCAGTGCTGGAGCAACGTACGCTTCAGCAAGAAAATTAGGTGTTCCAGGTTCCCCAGGACAATTGTCAATCCCCACTCCGTACTCTTATCGCCCAGATTTTATAAATGCAGATGGTAAGCTAGACTGGCAAAAACAGTTAGACTATGGTTTTGCCATGGTTGATGCTCAATCTGTCGGCAGTTTAGCAGCTTGTATTATTGAACCTATTATTTCCGGTGGCGGAATATTAGTCCCCCCTAAGGGATACCTTGCAGCTTTGAAGCAAAAATGTCATGAGCGCGATATGTTATTGATCTTCGATGAAGCTCAAACTGGTTTCGCACGAACCGGCAATTGGTATGCGTTTCAACATGAAAAAGTCGTTCCTGATATCTTGACGCTTTCTAAAACCTTAGGGGCAGGATTGCCATTAGCAGCTTTAGCAACCACTGCGGAAATTGAACAAAAAGCACACGATAAGGGTTTCATCTTTTATACTTCTCATGTCAATGATCCTTTAGTAGCAGCGGTTGGTTGTACAGTAATGGATATTATCGAACGTGACCAGCTGGATCAGCAAGCCTTGAAAAAAGGTACATTTTTAAGAAAAGGATTGCAACATCTTGTAGATACACATGAAATAGTTGGAGATGCCCGTGGACGCGGCTTGTTACAAGGAATTGAAATTATTAAAAATTCCGCTACAAAAGAACGTTCAGAACGGCTGGGAAATCTGATTACAGCACGCTGTTTCAAACTAGGTTTGCACATGAATATTGTTTGTCTGCCAGGAATGGGTGGTGTTTTCAGGATTGCTCCACCACTCACAGTCAGCTATCAAGAATTAGAGGAAGGGCTCCAAATATTGGAACAAGCCATTTCAGAGATCGAAGCTGAAATTTAAAAGGAGGCTTTTTATATGGAAATTAAAATTAAACGTAAATACTCTTTAAAAACATTGCATAGTATTGAAAAAGAAATAAAAATGATTAGAGAATACGATCCTTCTGTGACATCTAATGCAGAAATCATTCTGACATATTCTGGTCTGCACGCAGTGTGGTTATACCGTCTATCTCATCATTTATGGTGCCGTGACCATCATTTAAGTGCGCAATTAGTAACACAATTTTCACGAATATTTACAGGCGTCGAAATCCACCCCGGTGCAAAAATAGGTAAACAGTTGTTAATTGACCACGGAACTGGAGTCGTTATTGGTGAAACAGCAGAGATTGGCGATGATGTTGTTATTTACCATAATGTAACTTTAGGTAGTGTTAATAATCATGGTACACGAAGACATCCCAAAATCGGTAATCATGTTTTTATCGGAGCTGGAGCGACTGTTTTAGGAACAATAGAAATTGCAGATAACGTTAAAATTGGTGCAGCAGCAGTCGTTTTACATGATGTTCCTGCGGGAAAAACAGTTGTTGGCAACCCTGGAAGGATTCTTTAAATTAATTCCGCATTATAAGACAACATAAAAAAGGCCCAGCCTTCACATAGTGAAAGCTGGGTCTCATATAGTCTATTTGTTGACTTTAAAGTTTTTCTTTTTTAACAACATTCAACTTGTCATCCAAATCATAAACAACTGGTTGACCTGTTGTCATGTGCTGTGGTAATTACATTTCTGTCTTCAAGTAATCCCGGGGCGATTTCGTCTTTCCAGAATACATCCAAAAATAGTCTGAAAGCCTACCATATTGAATATTGAATCATTACCCCAAAACTGTTTTGATATTGGCAAATTCTCTGATTCCCAAGTTGCTTAATTCGCGGCCATAACCAGACTTTTTAATACCACCAAACGGTAATTCCGGTAATGAAGACAATGGTTGATTAACAGCAATTTGCCCAGTTTCGATTTTTGAAGCTAATTTGCGAGCTTTATCTAGATCCTCAGAATAAATCGCGCCACCCAGGCCATAATTCGAATGGTTTGCCAGTTCAACGATTCCTTTTTCATCATCAATTTTATAAAGCTGCGCAACTGGTCCAAATAATTCGTGATCGTACATTGGATTATCATATGTCATTCCACTAATAATCAAAGGCTTAAAGAATGCCCCAGGACCTTCAACTGCTGTTGGATCACCCCACAAAACTTTTGCACCACCATCTAAAACAGCCTTGACTTGTTTTTGCAGATTCTGCTGAGCACTTTTTGAGGATAGCGGAGCTAACGTTGTTTTTTCATTCAAAGGATCACCGGGTTGATACTTGGCAAATTCTTTCTTGATAGCTGTTAAAAATTCATCATAGATTCCACTTTGAACCAAATAACGTTTAGCAGAAGTGCAAGCCTGTCCGGCATTACGTAAACGCCCACTGACAGCACCAGCCACAGCTTTTTTCAAATCAGCATCATTTAGGACAATGCAAACATCAGTGCCACCGAGCTCCATTGTCGATTTTTTCAGATTATGACCAGCTTCAGCTGCTATCAACTCGCCTGCTTTTTCTGAACCAGTCAAAGCCACACCTTGAACCCGCGGATCACCGATCATCTGATTGACCTGATCATAAGTCGCAAATAAATTTTTAAATGCACCTTTTGGCAGACCTGCAGCTTGGCAAGCATCATCAAATGCCTGAGCACATTCTGGAACAATGCTGGCATGTTTAAGGATTACTGGATTACCAAGAATAAAATTGGGTGCAAAAACACGCATAACTTGGGTATATGGAAAATTCCAAGGCTCAACAGCAACAACCGCGCCAATCGAACTGAATTCAAGATGTGCTTTACGATCAGCCATGGCAGTATAATCTTGGTCTACCAAAGCAGCTGCTCCATTCTCAACATAATAACGAGCAAATGCAACTGTTTTTTTGACTTCCCCTCGGGCTTCACTAATCAATTTGCCCATATTAGCAGTCAAAAAGTTAGCATAGTAATCAGCCCTTTTAGTAAATTCATCAGCTAAGGCAGACAACTGCTCTGCTCGCTGTTCAATTGGCTGTTCCTTAGCCTGTTGATAAAAATTATTTGCATTTGTTAAAGCTTGTTCAACCTCTTCATCCGTTGCTGCAGGAAATTCTTTGATCAATTCTCCATTATATGGATTAACTACACGATATGACATTAAAAATTTTCCCCTTTCTTCTCTAACGATAATACACTGTCATTATAGTAAAAAATTGCTAATAAAAGCAATCACTCTTGTTAATTATCAAAAAATATCACCTCAGTCCTATTATTTGTCATAAACTGACATTCTCAAGTTAGCTTATGGCATAAAAAGCAACAAAAAGATGACATACAAAATAAGGTCCAGCTCCCTCTAAAGGGGGCTGGGCCTTATCTATTCTCACTCTATTTAAGCTTAAAGTTTTTCTTTTTTAACAACGTTCAACTTGTCATCCAAATCATAAACAACTGGTTGACCTGTTGCCATTTCAACACCCATGATATCTTCATCTGAGATACCTTCGATGTATTTTGTGAGGGCACGAAGTGAGTTACCATGTGCTGCGATGATAACGTTCTTGCCATCTAATAATGTAGGAGCGATCTTGTCTTCCCAGAATGGAATAACACGTTCCAAAGTAACTTTCAAGTTTTCGCCACCAGGAATAGCACGTGGGTCTAAATCTGCATAACGACGATCTTGTGCTGCAGAACCTTCATCATCAGCACTCAATAATGGAGGAAGGACATCATATGAACGACGCCAGATATGAACTTGTTCTTCACCATATTTTTCAGCTGCTTTTGCCTTGTTCTTACCTTGCAATGCACCATAATGACGTTCATTCAAGCGCCATGTTTTTTCTTCTGGAACCCATAACTGACCAGATTCTTCTAAAGCAAAGTGCAAAGTCTTAATAGCACGAGTCAAAACTGAAGTATAAGCTTGATCAAATTCAATTCCTGCTTCTTTAAGTTTGCGGCCTGCTTCTTTAGCTTCTTTTTCACCTTGTTCACTTAAGTTAACGTCTACCCAACCAGTGAAAAGGTTCTTTAAGTTCCATTCACTTTGTCCGTGACGAATAAATACTAATTTTGTCATAACTAGCGAAAACCTCTTTCATTTTTGATTTGATTACAACTCACATTTTACACTGAAAAGCTGAAAATTCATAGTGCAAACGCTATTCAATCGTGAAAATAATCATTAGTACTGTATTTGTTCTATTAAAGCTGTTGTCGCAGCTTTAATATTAGCCGGTGTTGTTGCCAGATTGACTCGGATAAAACCCTTTCCGGCTTTTCCAAACATTGCCCCAAAATCAACAGCTAAATGTGCCTTTTTCTCAATAACATACTCTAGGTGTTCCGGCTCAATGACTGCTGAAAGATCAACCCAAGCAAGATATGTGCCCTCAAGATCGTACACGATTGCTTCAGGGCAATACTTGTGCAAATTCTCTTTCAAATATTCATAGTTGCTTCTAACAACATTCAGCAAACCATCCAACCATTCGGCTCCACTTGCGTAAGCCGCTTCAGCTGCAATTTTTCCAATGATACTACCAGCAGGAGCTGCAAGCCGTTCCATATAATGATCGTAACGTTCGCGGACTTGTGGATTAGGCATTACAACATGACTATTCTGCAAAGCAGCTAGATTAAACGTCTTTGAGGCAGAATCGACCATCACCGTATTATCACGATAAAAACCATCTTTGATCGACAATGCTGAAACAAAAGTTTTTTTACCGACAATCAAATCATGATGAATCTCGTCAGAAATAAAAAGGACTTTCTCTTGGCGGCATAATTCAAGCAGCGCCTCCAGTTCATCCCTGTTCCAAACGCGTCCAACTGGATTGTGCGGAGAACAGTTGATGAAAAGCTTTACATGGTTTTTTTCGATTTTGTTTTTAATATCTTCTAAATCCATTTCATAGCTGGTTCCATTTTGTTTGAGATCCGAGGTTATCAGCCGTCGATCATTCTGCTTGATCACTTTCATAAATGGATAATATACAGGTTGTAAAATCATGACTGCATCATCCGGTTGTGTCAAAATATTTACCAACGTACTTAGAGACTGAACAACCCCCGTACTGAATCTGATCCACTCATGCTGTATTTCCGTCCCATAGCGTTCACTCTGCCATTTACAATAAATTTTATAGTAACTGTCCGGTGTCTTCGAATAGCCGTACACGCCATGCTCGATTCTCCTTTTCAATGCATCCGTCACTTCTTCTGGAACTTTAAATTCTGTATCTGCGACCCATAAAGGCAGTAAATCATTCGTTCCAAATAATTCGTCCATTCCATCCCACTTAACAGAATCTGTATTGTGACGATCCACAGCATAGCGTTTTACAAAATCCTCAACACTTATCAATTCTTTCCATCCTCTCTTAAATTACGTTTCCTTTTCAAGTTCAATGTGCGTTTTTTATTATTTCTGATTGGTTTTACCCCTATTATATCCAGTAAAAAGGTAAAGATTGGAATTCCCACAATCAACCCCCACATCCCAAAGAAATGTTCTGAAACAAATAAGACTGCAAAAGTATAGAAGATCGGCAGCTCCGTCTTATTCGACATTAATTTAGGATTCAGTACATAAGATTCAATCGAATGAATAACGAGCAGCATAATAAGAATATAGACAACATAATTTATCCCGCCGACTGAATATCCAATAAAGCTCATCGGAATTGCCGAAATAATCACACCTGCAACTGGAATCAAACTCATTAAGAAAATGAGTAATGAGAGACTAAACAATTGCGGCATGTTCATCACAGCTAGACAGATCGTTGTCAGCGTTGTGTTAACAATTGCGATAATAAATTGTGTTTCAAGCACGATACCAAAAGTATTAACAAATTTTTCAGCAAAAAAATAAATATCCTGAAAGAACCACGCGAAAGGTCCTTTTAAAAAGCCTTTTGAAAAATGGTACATCTCTTTTTTCTCAAGTGTGAAGAAAAAGCTCAACATTAACGACACTACAAAAGTGAAACCCATTGAGCCAATACTCGTCAAATACTTAAAGAGTAATGTAACTCCATTTTTCATTTGGGCGGTAATCTCAGAATTGCTGATATAATCGTTGAGATACTTCATCACCGTATTCGTATCACTCGTTGGATTCTGATAAAAATTAATCACATATTTTGCCATTGCTTCAGTCTGCGTGAACAACTTAGGCAGATAGATCGTCACTGCAAAATAAAGTAAGCTTACAATTATCAAATAGACTCCAATTATAATCAGGCGCGATGGGATTTTAACATGCTTTCGTATACTCTTGTTGAGACTAAGTACCAAGAACGTAAAAATAAACGTTAATAATATTAGACTTAACATGCTTTTCATCAAATACAACACCAAAATAATGATAAGCAGGACAACTGTCCTACGCAATTTGACATTCGCCAAAAATTTTTCCCATACACCCAATAACATCACTCCTCATAATCATTGTTGCTTCTACTTTTAATTGTACATAAACTAGCGTCAAAAATCTGCTTTTAGCAGAACAAAAAATAATTTTTACAAATTCGCTTATTTTTAGCACTCACGATTAACATGAATATAGCAGGGACCAAACACTTTCGCGCAGTAATTAAGAATTGAGCACATACTCTAGTTTTGACTATGAACAGTAATCCGTGGCTGCACGTAAAACATGACTGTTGGATTACATCAATTACAATAAGTCAAAAAAGAACTAAGCCAAAATATACCTTTGACTCAGTCCCTTAGTTTCAGTCACTATTAGTTAGCTTTTACCATACTATTAGGTGTTATATTTCTAAAAAAAGGCTTTAATCTTACTTATAATCAGAAAGCATATTTCTCAAAATCTGCAATTTTTCCTTTATTTCACGGCCTGTGTCAGTATCCGCCACAGTCTGACGTTTTAGTTCTTGGTTTACAACCCTTCTCGTAGAAAGAATATCACGTCCATTTTTAATCGCATCTTCCTTAGATGTGAAGGGATGATGCGTTACCAGCTGTAGCCCGTATGAATTATATAAAAGTGTATAACCACCAATGCCAGTGGTCGGTTGATAAGCTTTTGAATAGCCCCCATCAATAACAATCATCTTTTTATTAGCCATAATCGGCTGACTACCTTTTTTTACAGGGGTATGTCCATTGATAATGTGACCTTCATCTGCATTTAGCCCAAACTCATTCAGCAATTTGCGACAGAACCATTCCTCTTTGCGTAAATTGTAATATGCGTTTTTCCTTTCAACATGTGTGTCTTTATCTTCAATAAAATATCGTGAAAAAGTTGTCATCGCATGCTTACCAAACAATGGTGATAATGGTCCTTGCCACAAATACCACACCATATCCGTTGCCAGATCATCGTTTTTATCAGGCTCACTGTAGGCTTTGCGTAGCTGTTTTTCAAAGAAATCAAGCAACCCTTTTCCTTGGTACTTTTGGCTTCCAAATTCGAAAAGCTGAAATGAACCATCTTTTTGAACTGGGATACAACCGTGAAAAAGAAGGTTGCCATTATAACACTTATACATGCTTCCTTTTTCCATCATAAAGTTTAAATGTCTGCGCAATTTGGTGGCATTTCCAAATGATTCAAGTAGTGAGCGCGTAACCTTTTCCTCTTCTTCTGTTAACTTATACGGATCTTGAGGATCAATTGTCGAAAAGCATTTGCATGCTAGCGGATATGTTTCATTACCAATTTTGATTTTACTATTCTCATAATCAATTTTATCCAATAAAGTAACATTATTCATTCTAAATTCCGGACGCCGTTGACAAATCTGTCCTTCCAGCTTGAACTGAATCATCGCAACAGCCTGATGAATTTGCGTAATCTGTTTTCTTTCATCCGGTCTAATGACTTCGGTATCTTCAACCGTTTTAGGCCTAAAAGCTTTTACATCTGTGTAATTCTGTTCTGCAAACATCGACAAATGCCGCAAATTGATCCCATATGCATCTTCAATAATTGAAAGATTGTTATACCGGGCACAAATTCGAAGAAGATTCATAATACACAAGGCCGACCCTGAGACAGCACCTAACCAAATAATATCATGATTTCCCCATTGAATATCGACTGAATGGTACTTCATCAGTGTATCCATGATCTTATCTGGTGCCGGCCCGCGATCATAGATATCGCCTATAACATGTAAATGATCAACGACAAGCCGCTGTATCGTATAACAAGTTACCGTGATGAATTCATCAGCCTGATGGAGTGCCACCAAATTATGTAAAATCTGGTTATAATAATTGCGCTTGTCTAATTCTTGCTGATCGTTATACAGCAATTCCTCTGTTATATAAACATAATTTGGATCCATCGCTTTTCTAACTTTAGAACGTGTATATTTAGTAGCTGTAATTTTTAAGACTTCAATCAATCGTGCAATAGTGTTCAGATACCACTGATCCAGTTCATCTTGAGTCGCAACATGCTTCTTGCGGTAAGCAAGTTTGTCTTCAGGATAGTAAATTAAGGTCGCAAATTCTTGAATATTCCGTGGTGTTAAGCGCCCTCCAAAGTTTTCATTGATCTTTTGTTTCACGTTTCCAGAACCATTTCTTAAAGTGTGATCAAATGCATTATATTCGCCATGAACATCGCTCACGAAATGTTCTGTGGCTTTTGGAAGATTTAAAATTGCCTCTAAGTTAGTGATTTCGGTGACAACATCCTGTTTTGCAGGGAATTTCTCACGTAACAGTTCTTGTGTATACGACATTTTGTATTCTCCTTAGCCCTTTATCTCACGTATTATTGTTAACGATAACATGCGGTTAGTATATTCAATAATATACACCATATTGCAACAAATACCAATAGCATTTAAAATCCCTAAAAAGGCTTACTAAAGCTTAAATAAACGTACAAATAATTAGCAATACCAATTATAGTTTTAACAGCAATTAAGTTGCAAAAAATCGTTTTTAATGATAAGGTATAGCCATCTAATGTAAGGGGATTCATAAGGAGGAATTTTTAATGGTAAACACAAAAATTGAACGAACAGAGGCACGTGCGACAAAAAATACGGAATGGCGTTTGTCAAATGAGGAAAGTGGTCATTTCTTAGATGTTGTCTTTTCAAAAGAACTTGAGAATGACATGAAAAATAGTCGCAACTTTTCCTTTAGCCGTTTTGAATCCGAACAGCTCAATTATCTACGTCCCCTCGTTGAAACATTGGACAGCAACTACCAATTGATTCTTGATAAAAAAGTTATCGGTTCTGATTTTTTGCCGCTTTCCTCTGAAGATGCCGATCACTTGCTTAAAAAAATTAGTGCTTGATTCTACAACGTCACTTATTATCATGGATATAATGGGAAAAATAACACAATATTAAGTGTTTAACAGAGAGCATTAGCATATGATGCAACACGTTAATGCAGGTTAAGTTGAAAAGGGAGCTAGGCCAAAATTTAACTTTTGGCCTAGCTCCCTTTTTGGTTTTCGTATAAGTGCATCCCCATAAGTCAGATTCTGGGCGAACTCCTTTCCATTACCTCACACTTAATTACAATTTTATTTTTATCAAGAGAACATTTTTTAGTTGCTTTGGCTAACGTAACAGGATCTTTATCATAACGTGGAGTTTTAATTAATTTATCCATTGAGACTCCAGCAAAATGAAAGGCTGCGATTTCACCCGAACGAACTGCACTTTGCTCAGTAAAAATCATCTGATACGGCTGTTCAACAAACTCTCCTGTAAATGCTAAATTCGTCGAATGTGCTGGAATGATCTCAGGTCGATCTGTCTTTGCTCGATTATTGAATAAAGCCGACGCATACGGCATATAGACTGGAATACAGTTAATAACACTGTTTAAAATTTCTTCTTTTTTGTCCACAATATTAAGTGGCCCCGGATCAACTTTTGCAAGCTGCCCCAGCAATTCCAAAACCATTTCTTTTCCATTCATTTTAATGTACTGCTTATCAACAAATTCTCCTTTGCGACGAGGGTACAAGAAATAACCCCAAATAACAGTTTCATTTGGCTTCTGTGTTGTAAAATGCGACTGATGATGAACCACAATCGACATATTAACATCTTTGTGACCTAATGGAGTAATCGGTACAGTTGAAATAAATGAATTCAATGCATTTCCCGGCAGTTGCATCGTAATTCGTGTTATTTCATTAAGTAGCAGATGATTTTTAGTTGTCAGCGTAAAACTCACCCATTCACTTGCATTCCGATCAGCAAAGAACTTATCTGGATTACCCAAATTATAGAAATGTTCTGTCGCTTTCTTCCAAAGCCCCGCTGCCGCGCCATAATCTAAATTCTCAACAGCTGGTTTCGTATAATCGCCCAATGTTGCAGAATCCGTGATCGACCCATTGGTAAAAATAACGGCTGTTTGATCATCAACTGTAACAGTTTCCTCTTCCCCTGTTAGAGTATTCTCCATCTTTAATCCGGTTACAGTTATTTCATCTTGCATCACTGTTTCTTTAAATTTCCAATCGGTAACCCGCCGATTCAAAATAATTTTACATCCCTGCTCTTTAAGATAATTTATCAAAGGCAACATGATACTCTCATACTGGTTATACCGCGTACGATTGACACCCACCAAATGTTCAATCTGCGTAAATTCGTAAATCATTTGATGCATATAACGCCGCAGCTCTTGTGCAGAACTCTGTGTTCTAAATGCAAAAGTTGTTTCCCACATAAACCAGAAGTTAGTCGTAAAGATATGTGGGTCATTCCTAAAATAATCTGCAATAGAAACATTATCGAGCTCTTCTTCTTTAGAATCAGGTAACATGATAAGCTTAGTCAGCAAGTAACGATCCTTATTGTTCAAACCGAGCTTTCCCGCATTCAAAATTCGTTTTTCGCCTTCAAGCAGACGAGCCTTATCAAAAGTTCGATGTCGTGCATCAAAATCTCGAGTATCCTCTGCGGCAGTCATTCCTGGTTCTGTTATAGAAGGTATCCTTCCTAAAAGATCCATTAAATCAACGTATGTGCGATAATTGAGCATCCGTCCGCCCCGTGCAACGTAGCCTTCTTGATTCTCTAGTGGGTGATTTCTATTCCAATACTCATCCGTCATATCTGCCGTTTCAGCACCATCATTAGATCCATGATCATCTAGCGAATAAAAGGTAATTTGTGATCCCTTCCAATGCCCCTCTTGGATCAAATAAACTGCAGCTGCCATGTTTGCCAAACCTGCTCCAATCATAATGGCTTTGTTTTTAATCATATTATCCCTCCCGTAGTTTGTTATCGCTTCCACAGATCATTATAAGCTCATAGACATAAATATTCTATGTTTAAGATATTAATTGTTTATAACGAAAAAAAGGTTCATTGATGTCACCGCTTGTCTGACATCAATGAACCTTTTAAAAACTATCCACTTTCTGTATTTTCGGTTGCTTGCGCTCTACATTTCTGGTGAAACTAGGATCTTAACTTGTTCTTTGTCTACCGCTAATGTCTTAATCCCCGCCTGAACGACATTATCCAAACTGATTTTTTTTGTAATTATTTTTTCAAATAACTCCTGATGATTCTTCAACATTCCCAAAACAGATGTAAAGGAATTATTGTAAGCCAGTGTTGTCACAATTCTTATCCCGTTCATGATCAGATCATTCGTCAAATCGATTGTGACAGGTCTGCCAAAAAGCGCAACAATTTGGAAAGTTCCATTTCTTCTGGTTAATTTCAAACCAGAGTCAAATGTGGCCTGCACACCGGCAGCTTCAAATGTAACATCAACACCATTAGGACAATTTTTCCTAACCTCTTCAACAACATCGACCTTTAGAGGGTTCAATGTTTTTTTAATTCCGAGTTCTCTTGCCTTGTCCAGACGCGACTTCGAAACATCAATAATATAAACATTATCAGCCCCCGCTATTTTTGACAGCAGCGCTGTTAACAGACCAATCGGTCCAGCACCCAGAACCGCAACATTCTGTCCTTCACGCAGACCACTTCGTTTAATTGCTTCAAAAACAACAGCTGTTGGTTCTGCCAAAGCTCCCAATTCATAGCTCATTCCTGCTGGCATTTTGTGCGCAAAAATTTCCTTAACATTCGCATACTGTGCAAAACCGCCATCATCTGAAAAACCGAGAAAATTTCCAGCACCATCGGGAGCAAAAACTCTGTTGCAGAAATTATAATCACCTCTTCGGCAATTATCGCACTTCCCACATGCAATTAAAGGTTCTACAGCTACAGCATCTCCTTTTTTCAAAGTTGTCACTCCAGAACCGACTTTAACAACTTCTCCAGAAAACTCATGTCCTAAAACTATCGGCAAGGTCCTTTCAGTGAGCGGGTGTGGCTCGGTCGGCAATCCCCAAGCCTCTAGGTATGCATGCAGATCACTTCCGCAAATGCCGCAGTACTTAACCTTTATTTGAACTTGATTTTCCTTTGGATCTGCTATTGGAATATCTTCAAGCCGTATATCTTTCTTACCATATATCCTTGCTGCTTTCATCAACATCATCCTCCCTCAATTACAGTGATGCACTAAAGTGAGCTATATAATTTGCTTGATTTGAAGTCATTTGTTCTGACTTCAGTAGCTGTTCTTAAAGTCACAAAATTTGAAGGCAAACACACATAGGCCTTTTGTGGAATCGCTTTCTTTTTACATCACAAATTGTAGACCCTTTCTTTTCTTTTTTCAAATACTATCATTTGAAATTTCTAATATAATTAGTGATTCATAACCTATATTTAATGGATTAAAGAAGGTTAATCTAAATTTTTATACCAAATATACTTTTGATTTTTTTGTTTAAAGTAACAACTTATTTTGAAAATTATAGCGCTTTGGATTTTAATCTTATATGTAAGCAGCATAAAGAAGCATTGAAGAGCCACTACTGAGTGACAATTCAATGCTTCTAAAGAATTAACTAATATATATTTATTTTAGATACATTTTTGTAAACTAAAAAAAATTACATTTTTTATCTTTTAACGATCTGCAAAACCATTTGGATGGGTTTGATGCCATTTCCAAGCAGTTTTGATAATTTTATGAATATCATCAAACTCAGGTTTCCATCCTAATATTTTGCGTGCTTTATCCGAAGCAGCGATTAACGTATCCGGATCTCCACCCCTTCTTGGTGCCATTACTGTAGGAATCGGTTTTCCTGTAACTTCACGCGCAGCCTTTAAAATTTCCATATTTGAAAAACCAGTCGAAGAACCTAAATTGAAAGCATTGCTTTCGTTACCCTCACGCAAATAGTTCATTGCCAGGATATGGGCATCTGCCAAATCAAATGGATGAACATAATCACGCACATTAGTCCCATCGGGCGTATTGTAATCATCCCCGAAGATTTGCAGCTTATCTCGAGTTCCTGCTGCTACTTGCAGTACAATCGGCAACAAATGTGTCTCAGGGTTATGATCTTCCCCAATTGTGCCATCGGGCTTTGCTCCGGCAACATTAAAGTAGCGTAAAGCTACAAATTTTATTCCATTAGCTAGATCAGTCCAATGCATGATTTTCTCCATAGCTAACTTGCTTTCACCATAAGGATTGATCGGTTTCTGCGGATCCGTCTCCTTAATAGGCATCGTCTCAGGAATACCATAAGTTGCGGCTGTTGACGAAAAGACAATACGCTTAACTCCAACTTCATTCATGACTTCTAGTAAATTAATCATTCCAGCCGTGTTATTATCAAAATATTTCAGCGGTTTCTTCATGGATTCCGCGACAAGAGAAAAAGCTGCAAAATGAATTACTGCATCAATTGCAGGATTTTCAGCGAAAACCTGACGCATAAACGGTTGATCTGCGATATCACCTTGGTAAAACTTTGCTTTATCACTAACAGCTGCTCGATGGCCTGTGACCAAGCTATCAACAACGACAACATCAGCACCCTTTTCAACTAAACGATCAACTGTGTGAGAACCAATATAACCGGCTCCACCTAAAACTAAAACTGCCATTAGGCATTTCCTCCTTGGAGCGTGCACATTTCTCGATTTGGGGTAACTTAACTCCTATGCACGTTTGCTTTTATTTGAATAAGAAGCAATTTTTACGGATCCATTCATAATCAGTCTTTAGATTGACTAAAAATCTATCCGATAACATTTTACCAGTTATTCACACCTTTTTGTCAAATTAAATAAAAACTTACACTTATCTCTACCTGGTAGTCAGAAAGACCGGTACTTGTCGTTTGTTGTTTCTTGTGGTTAACTAGAGATTAGAAATTGATATAAGGGGTAAAACTATGGCTGAATTGGTCTACAAACAAATCATCGCTGATCTGAAGCAAAAGATTTTCGCAGGAGATTATCCAGAACTAAAACTGCCCGATGAACGAACTTTAAGTTTGCTTTACGGTGTCAGCCGCAGCACTATCAAAAGATCCTTAGGTCGAATGGCTAGTGATGGCATCATTTTTAAAAAACGCGGTGCTGGCACATTTATTAATCCCTTATATCTAAAAAACGAATCTGTTTTTAATTATGAAGAAGGATCCAACCTAGGTGTAACTGATAATTTTAAAATGGATGGTCAGAAACCGCGTATTAAAGTCCTCTCCTTTGAGGTCATCAAGCCCACACGTGAATTACAACGCGACCTCTTTTTGAGGAGTGATGACTTTGTTTACAAAATCGTTCGTTTGCGGTTGTTCGATGAACATCCTTTCATGATTGAAACTGGCTACATCCCAATTAAAATTATTCCTGAATTGTCACATGAGATCATTCAAGGATCAATTTTTAATTATGTTCAAAAGGAACATCGGCAAGCCGTCAGTAAATCATTTCTTTCTGTTTTTGCAGAACCTTCAACTGCAAGAGATCAGCAACTGCTTAAACTTTCGGAAAAAGAACCAACGGGCATCATGGAAGGAATCTTTTTTTTAGATAACGGAACCCCATTTGAGTTTTCACACATGCGTTTTCATTACAAATACTTAAAGTTTAATACTTTTGTAGCTGTTAATTAGTAAAATACACTGAATAACAGCTTTCTATCGCTGCTTTTACACATATTTTTAACGTGCTTTTCTTGTAATTATTATTGATTGTCTTCATTGTTGTTAAAATGCGAGCACTGGATTAAGCCAATTCCTTATTTCAGCTATTTTAAGTGTATAAAATGCAGGCTGCCCAATTTCTTTTATATATACAAGTGTTATCTGATCATTCTTGATTTTCTTATCGTGCAAAATTGCACTGTAAAAAGCATCTGATCCAAGCTCTTTTGCATCAACTGGCAGGCCTACACATGCCAATCTGCCTTTTACCTTAAAGGTCGTATCTCCTTTGGTCATACCTTTTTTTTCAAATGCAGCAGTTATACGTGCAATCCCAATCGCAACTGCTTCACCATGCATGAGCTTCCCTGTTTCGATCAACTCTAAAGCATGGCCTATCGTATGTCCAAAATTCAACAGTTTACGCAAATTTTCTTCCTTTTCATCGCGTATCACAACCTCTGCTTTGAAAGTAATACTGGCATGAATTAGTTCCTCAGCATGAGTAATAATATCTTCCGCTTGATTCACTTTCTCAATTATTTTCCAGAATGTGCCACCAACTAGAGCTGCGCACTTAATAATTTCGCCATAACCTTCAACCAGCATCCTCTTAGGCAATGTCTGAATAGTATCTGGATCAATTAAGACCAAATCAGGCTGATAAAAACTGCCCACCATGTTTTTACCTGTCTTCAGATCAATTGCCGTTTTTCCCCCAACAGAACTGTCAACTTGTGCCAACAGCGAAGTAGGAATTTGAATAATTGAAATACCGCGCATATAAATCGATGCAATAAAACCTGCTAAATCACCGACAACCCCGCCGCCCAAAGCAATAACACTATCGGAACGGACAAAATCATTTTGCGCTAAGGAATTTATTAGCAGTTGTACCTGTTTCCAAGATTTGCTTGCCTCCCCTGCAGGAATAGTCAAAATAATGACCTGATGTCCCATCCTCACAAGCTGTCCTTTCACAGCATTTGCATACAGTGGTCCAACATTATCATCAGTAATCAAAGCAATTTTTCTTTTCTGCCAAAGTGGCCCTATAAATTCGACCAACCTGTTCAATACGCCCTTTTGAATCTTTACTTGATAATCTTTAAGTACTATTTCGTCAGACTTTTTTATCGGCATACAAATTTACCTACTTTCCGTTTACTACCTGATGAACCTCGAAGACCTTTTGAGCCATCTTCAAGTACGTATCCGGTTTTAATGCTTGTGGACCATCCGACAAAGCTTTTTGAGGTTCATCGTGAATCTCAACGATCATCCCCGTAGCACCAGAGGCCGCCCCAGCCAATGCCATAGGTGTTACAAGATCCCATTCTCCAACCGCGTGACTTGGATCTACAATTACTGGGTAGTGCGTCAATCTTTGCAGAACTGGAACTGCCCCTAGGTCAAAGGTATTGCGGGTGTATTTGTTATCAAAGGTTCTTATCCCGCGTTCCAACAACATAATCTGGCTATTTCCCTCCGAAGCAATGTATTCGGCAGCATTCAGTAAATCGTCGATCGTTGCTGACATCCCGCGTTTCAAAGCAACTGGGATATTAGTTTTACCAACCGTTTTCAAGAGTGAAAAATTTTGCATATTGCGCGCGCCTATTTGAAAAATATCCGTGTATTTTGCAACCATCTCAACGTGTTCATCATCCATAACTTCTGTAATCATGTCCATCTCGTTTTCGTCTGCTGCCTCTCGCAAGTACTTGAGGCCTTCTTCACCTAAGCCTTGGAAAGAGTACGGTGAAGTCCTCGGCTTGAATGCACCACCACGAACGATTTTAGCCCCGCCTTTTTTGGCAATCGCAGCCATCTTTCTCACATGTTCTTCACTCTCAACAGAGCAAGGTCCAGCCATCATAATAAACTCATTGCCTCCAATGACTGCATGTGGTGTATGAATAATCGTATCCTGCGGGTGAAATAGTCTGCTCCCTTGAACTGCAGCTGGCACATCAGTAATAATTTCTTTTGTGGCCTTCAAAATTTCTGTCGGAAGATCATCTTTAACCGCCCCTTGAACGGCAACGCGATTGCCATTAACGAACACCTGTGTTTTGTCTGCAAAACTTTTCTTTAATGCTGCAATACCTTTTTTTACACCATTTTCATTTAAGACAATAATCATTTTTATTTCCTCCTTGCATTATTGCAATATTTTTTTTACTTCTTCGACTGGCATTTTTTGACCGGTCCAAAAATTAAAAGCTAATGCTCCTTGCCATAACAACATTCCTAACCCGTTGTATATCTGACAACCATGTTCTTTTGCTTTTTTTAAAAGTACTGTCTCTGCTGGCTGATAAATAATATCGTAAACAAGCTGATTAGGAGAAAGGCTTTCCAGAACATCTTCGCCGAATGGCAATCGTTTCTCTGTCATTCCTATATTTGTTGTATTAATCAAAATATCACTCTGTTCAAGAGTATTCTTCATTTTTTCATCATCGTTATATGGATAAACATTAAATTCAGTTTCTGATTTATCTGCGATCGATTCAACCCACTCTTTCAACTGAGTGTATGTGCTATTCTTACGCTTAAAAATGTTTACTTCACGTACATTATATCTAGCCGCAGCCGCTATAATTGACCGACCTGCTCCACCTGCACCAAGAACTGTAATTTTTCTTCCCTTTAAGTTCCATCCGCGAGATTTCAGATCTTCAAACATACCATCACCATCTGTCGTCGCCCCTATTAGACGGCCATTCTCATTCTTAACTGTATTCACAGCCTGAATCTGCCGTGCTTCCGGCGTAATTTCATCCAGAAACGGAATAATATCTCTTTTAAATGGCATTGATAAATTAATTCCCTTAAGATTCAAACTTCTGATCCCTGATACTGCTTCAGATAGATTGGATGGCGCGACCTCAAATGCGAGGTAACGTGCATTCAGTCTGCAATGTTTAAAACTGCAGTTATACATTGCTGGCGAGTAGCTATGTTTAGCTGGATATGCAATAAAGCCATACAAAGCTGTGTGCGCATTAATTTTCATTTTTGATGATCCCCCAATCCATCTAGCCAATCACTGATAATCTAATTTCATTATGCGAATGTGTCTGCTGGTAGATCTGCGCAATGCGTTCAACGGTAAAGTTGTTAGCAGAAATGACCTCATCTTCAGCCCCGCTTGCACCAAAATGATCGATTCCAACCACAGAACCGTCTAAACCAACAAATTTCTGCCATCCTAAGGTCGTCCCCATTTCAATTGCAACTCTTCTACGAACTTCAGAGGGAAGAACTTGCTCTTGATACTTTACTGATTGTTTTTCAAATAATTCCATCGACGGCATTGAAACAACACTCACATCTTGGCCTAGCTTTGCTAGTGCCTGCTGAACTTTGATTGCCAAGTAAACTTCGGAACCTGTTGCGAGTAAGATACCTACCGGTTTCAATCCTTTTTGAGGTGATATTACATATCCACCGCAAGCAACACCATCGGCAGCAAGCTTATCTGAGTGAGATAAAACAGGCAGTTTCTGCCTAGTCAGGATCAAAGCCGTTGGATGGTCTATCGAAGTTATGGCTTGTTGCCAAGCTGCAATCGTTTCATTAGGATCTGCTGGCCGCAAAACAACAACATTTGGAATAACTCTTAGACTCATCAACTGTTCTATTGGCTGATGTGTTGGTCCATCCTCACCAACTGCAATTGAATCATGCGTAAAGACATAGGTCACCGGCAGCTTCTGCAATGCTGCAAGCCTAATAGCACCACGCATGTAATCCGAAAAAACTAAGAATGTTCCCCCGAAAACACGCATGCCTCCATGAAGTGCCATTCCATTCAGAATCGTTCCTTGAGCAAATTCTCTTACCCCGAAAGCAATGTTTCTGCCGCTCCTGTGTTGCTTGGTCATTAAAGGGCTATTTTCGATTGTTGTTTTGTTTGAAGAAGCAAGATCGGCTGAGCCGCCGACAAATTCATCCATTCTAGATGCAATGCTCTGAATAATTTTATGGCTTGTATCACGTGAAGCCTCAGCACCATTTTCATAACTTGCAACACCTTCTGTTGCATTTGTCGTTGTTTTCTCATTCATTGCTTTCTTCAAGACCTTCAGCAACTCTGGATCCCTATCCTGCAATTCAAGAATTTTTTTATTCCACTGCCTTTCTGCATCTCTTCCTCGTTGAACAATCATTTTTTGCGCATAGTTTTCAACTTCCGGTAAAACGGTGAATTCATCAGCCGTCCAAGACAACCTTTCTCGCAAAATAGCCATGTTTTTTATTCCTAGAGGATTACCGTGCACTCGATTAGTTCCAGCATCAGGCGTTCCAAACCCGATTGTTGTCTTTACTTCAATCAATGTCGGTTTGTCCGTCTTTTTGGCATCTACGATTGCTTGATCGATCGATTCAACGTTATTGCCGTCAGTTACCACAAACGTGTCCCATCCATAACTTTCAAACCGTTGCCTGACGTTCGTTTTAAAAGAGCGGCTCGTTGGACCGTCCAACGAAATATTATTTGAGTCATATAAAACAATTAATTTAGAAAGCTTTTGATTTCCAGCAAAGCTTGCGGCCTCGTGCGAGACACCCTCCATCAAATCACCATCACTGGCTAAAACATATGTGTGATGATCAATTACGTTGGTAGTTTTATTGAATTTCTCAGCGAGATGCACCTCAGCTAACGCCATGCCAACAGCCATGCCTAAGCCTTGCCCCAGCGGGCCTGTTGTTGCTTCTACGCCAGGAACCAGCCCATATTCTGGATGACCAGGTGTTTTGCTGCCGAATTTACGGAAATGTTTAAGATCATCCATTGTAATATCAAAACCGCTTAAATGCAGTAAACTATACAGTAATGCTGATCCATGACCCGCAGATAAGACAAAACGGTCACGATCAAACCACTTTGGATCATGAGCATTGATCCGTAAATGCCGACTCCACAACGTCCATGCCATTGGTGCTGCACCTAAAGGTAACCCTGGATGTCCAGAATTAGCTTTTTGAACCATTTCTACACTTAACATTCGTAAGTTATCTATCGCAATTTTATCCCCTGTATCCGACTTCTTTTCCATTTTTATTCCTCCTGCTTCCTTGGCGACAATAAAAAAGCTCTCACGGTTTGCACCATGAGAGCTTTTTTATTCCGAATCACCTTGGACTTGTCCTCTTTGACAAAGATAAGAGAGTCCAGCCATGATTTAGAAAAAGCCACACAGTGCTTAACAACTGCATCATGTGGCTTTCAATAATATTCAACATACGAAAATTACTGGCCACATCCAATGCGGAACGTAATGTCCACATCAGATGTGATGTCGACATTACTGAATAAACCAGTAATAATAAAATCGATTTGATTGTTTAACTAATAATTTTCGCATAATTAGATTCTCCTAAAAAAAATAAAATATTGATTAGAAACGAACTGTTAATTAGGATAATAAAGGCTTGTTTTATGAAAGTCAACCCTTTTTTGTTTTTTTATTTAAAAGTATTAACCATTAACTTTCTGCCGTTATAAATAAAGCGATAAATTGGACCGTTCCAATACTCTAAAAAGTTGACTTTACATACAAATCCATTATTATTATAGATGGATAATAAGTTGATCAAATACAAGTTGAATTTTAAATAAAGGAGCTATTTTTATGACTTCAGAAAACTATTCATCCCCACAATATTTAAACAAACTCGATGCTTATTGGCGGGCTGCCAATTATATTTCAGTTGGTCAGTTGTACCTAAAGGACAATCCGCTATTAAAACGCCCTCTAGAAGCAAAAGATGTCAAAGTTAAACCTATTGGACACTGGGGAACAATCGCCGGTCAAAATTTCATTTATGCCCATTTGAACCGGGTTATCAATAAATACGATTTAAATATGTTCTATGTTGAAGGACCTGGTCATGGTGGTCAAGTCATGGTTTCTAATTCCTATCTTGATGGCAGTTACACGGAAATATATTCTGACATAACACAAGATGAAAAAGGTATGAAAAAACTTTTCAAACGTTTTTCTTTTCCAGGCGGAGTCGCTTCTCATGCTGCGCCAGAAACTCCCGGTTCAATCCATGAAGGCGGTGAATTGGGATATTCAATCTCACACGCAACTGGTGCGATTTTTGATAACCCAGATTTGATCGCAGCTGCTGTCGTCGGTGATGGCGAAGCTGAAACTGGCCCTTTAGCAACTTCATGGCAATCAAATAAATTTATCAATCCAATCAACGATGGAGCACTTTTACCCATCCTTGATTTGAATGGCTTCAAAATTTCAAATCCGACACTTCTTTCACGTCAAAGTAATGAAGAATTACAAAAATATTTTGAAGGTTTAGGGTGGAATCCTATTATTGTTGAAGGCAGTGACCCTGCTAAAGTCCATCCTATAATGGCTCAAGCACTGGATAAAGCAATTGAAGAAATTAAAACTATTCAAAAAAATGCCCGTGAAAATAATGATGCATCACTGCCAACATGGCCAATGATCATCTTTCGTGCTCCAAAGGGTTGGACTGGTCCAAAATATTGGGATAACGAACCAATCGAAGGTTCTTTCCGAGCACATCAAATTCCGATTCCTGTTGATCAAAATGATATGGAACATGCCGATGCATTGGTCGAATGGTTAAAGAGTTACCGTCCTGAAGAACTATTCAATGAAGATGGCAGCTTGAAGCCTGAACTTGCTGCACTTACTCCTAAAGGTGATAAGCGTATGGCTGCGAACCCGCATACTAACCCAGGAAAGCTAATTAAAGATCTGATTTTGCCGGATTATCGCGACTACGCTGTTGATAATTCCACAAGGGGCAAAGTAATTGCGCAAGACATGACGGTTTTAGGCAAGTATTTACGCGATGTCTTTAAAGAAAATGCCCAAAATAGTAATTTCCGTTTGTTTGGTCCTGATGAAACAATGTCCAATCGTCTTGCACCTATTTTTGAAGCAACTAAACGTCAATGGCTTGAAACAATTAAAGAACCAAACGATGAATTCTTGGCTCCCGAGGGACGAGTGATCGATTCACAGCTTTCTGAACATCAGGCTGAAGGCTGGCTTGAAGGCTACGTCTTAACCGGCCGTCATGGAATCTTTGCCAGCTATGAAGCATTCTTGCGTGTTGTTGACTCAATGCTGACACAGCATTTCAAATGGCTGCGCAAAGCAACAGATCAATCTTGGCGCAGTGATGTTCCTTCTTTAAACGTTGTGGCAACATCGACTGTTTTCCAGCAAGATCATAACGGCTATACACATCAGGATCCGGGTATTCTTGGACATTTAGCTGATAAAAAGCCAGAATTTATCCGTGAATACCTTCCAGCGGACGCCAATTCTCTGCTAGCTGTCTTCGACAAGGTCTTGAATGATCGTCAAAAAATCAACTTAATTGTTTCTTCCAAACATCCACGTCCGCAATTTTATTCTGTTGCTGAGTCCAAAGAATTGGTTGATCGCGGACTTAAGGTCATTGACTGGGCTTCAACCGATCAGAATGCGGAACCAGATGTTATCTTTGCTGCAGCGGGTACAGAACCTAACTTAGAATCACTGGCTGCTATTTCAATTCTGCATGAAAAGATACCAGATTTGAAGATCCGTTTCATTAATGTTGTCGATCTTCTGAGATTACGCAGTCAAAAATTGGATCCTCGCGGTTTGAGCGATGCCGAATTTGATGCTTACTTTACAAAAGACAAGCCTGTCATCTTTGCCTTCCATGGTTATGAAGGCTTGATCAGAGACATTTTCTTTGATCGCTACAATCATAACCTCCATATTCATGGCTATCGTGAAAATGGAGACATTACAACACCATTCGACATGCGTGTGCTTAACCAGATGGATCGTTTCGATCTTGTTAAATCCGCTATTTTAAGCTTACCAAATGCTGATAAATACGCACAAATTGTTGCTGAGATGAATAGTACCATTGAGAAACATCATCAATTCATCCGTGATGAAGGAACTGATCTGCCTGAAGTTGAAAATTGGGAATGGAAAGATTTAAAATAACAAAATATTTTAAAAATTTTCTTTGATCATCTTACCATAAGCGCCTTTTAACCGATGTTTATCTAATTTAGAATTAAATTGAAAAATTAACATTTCAGGTTGCGTTATCAAAATTAATAATTTACAATAACATGGTAAGCAATGAGAGGGACATATATCTGAATACAAGCTTTTTTACAGAGAAACTGTGTTGGTGAAAACAGTTAAAAGCATTTTGATAGACTACCCTTGAGTAGTGATACGACTAAACTTTTCAGTTGAATGTATCACCGGACATGTCCGTTATCTGAGTCTGAGTGTAATTAATTTTATTAATTAAAAATGGGTGGTACCGCGCTAAAAGCGCCCCTAGGATATTAAGTTATCCAGGGGCGCTTTTTCTGTTGTAGTCAAACCTTTGAATAACTTTTTCGCAGATTACTGACTGTTTAACTGCAAACTATAAAGGAGATCAAAATGGAAAATAAAGGACATTTAAAAAGAGACTTATCGTCTCGGCAGATGCAAATGATCGCACTCGGAGGCACAATTGGAGTTGGTCTTTTCATGGGATCCTCTGCTACCATAAAATGGACAGGCCCTTCTGTCCTTTTGGCTTATGGCTTAGCAGGTTTAGTTTTATATATCGTTATGCGTGCTTTAGGAGAAATGCTCTATGTTGATCCTTCGACTGGCTCTTTTGCAAAATATGCAACCGAATATATTCATCCGCTAGCTGGGTATCTGACTGCGTGGAGCAATATTTTTCAATATCTGGTGGTTGGCATCAGTGAAGTGATTGCTGTCGGACAATACTTAAATTACTGGTGGCCAGGGCTACCCGGCTGGATCTCTGGTTCAGTAATTGTAATCACGCTCTGCATCGCCAATTTGGTCTCTGTAAAAGCTTACGGTGAATTGGAATTTTGGTTTGCTTTAATCAAAGTTATCACCATTATTTTTATGCTGATTCTGGGTGCCTTAGTTATCTTGCTCGGCTTTGGTAATGACTGGCATCCACTTGGCTTTTCTAATCTTTGGGCCCATGGTGGTTTCTTCACTGGTGGATTTAAAGGCTTTATCTTTGCCCTTTCAATCGTGATTGCATCATATCAAGGAATCGAGGTCATTGGAATCACTGCCGGGGAAGCTAAGGATCCTCAAGTTACCGTTGTTAAGTCTATTAAATCAATCGTTGCACGTATCCTTCTCTTCTATATCGGTTCCATTTTTGTAATTGTCACGATTTATCCTTGGAACCAATTAGATCAAGTTGGTTCTCCTTTTGTTGAAACCTTTTCGCGAGTCGGAATTACCGCTGCTGCTAGTATCATCAACTTTGTTCTTGTTACTGCGGCAATGTCTGGATGCAATTCGGGAATCTTTAGTTCTAGCCGTATGCTATATACATTAGGCCTCAAAAAAGAGATTTCAGATAAATTTGTTAAACTCTCTAAACATGGAGTTCCTAAATTACCCGTCATCGCAATTTCTACTGGTATATTTCTTGGCATGATTGCTGATGAAATTCTGCCGCATTTTATTCAAGGAAGTTCTAATGCTTTTGTCTTGGTTTACAGTTCAAGCGTCTTACCGGGAATGGTTCCATGGTTCATTATTCTCTTTAGTCAAATAAAATTCAGGAAAAAACATGCCGCTGAAATGGCCGAACATCCTTTCAAGTTGCCATTCTATCCTTTGAGTAATTATTTTGCAATCGTCGCTTTGGTAATAACCTTAGGTTTTATGTTCATCAATCCTGAAACTCGCATCTCTGTCATCATTGGTTCCATTTTTTTGATTGTTGTTTCTTTGATATTTTTGCTTACACACCGTAAAAAAGTCTAAGGTCTTTACGACCAAAGATTTATGTTGTCAGCTGATTATTGAAGCGTATCAATTCATACCATACAGAACAAAAAATAAGGGGTCTGGGTCAAAAGTTAAATTTTGATCTAGACTCCTTATTTATTCTGTATAAATGTGTTCCACAAGTCAAAATCCTCCTTTTAGCCTTAAATTACTCATAATAAAGAGACGCGTTATGTTCGTGATAATGCTCAAATTTTTATCGACTTATGCCGCAGTGCAATTTTACCTTATGATATTTGTACTCATAATGTTTCAAAAACGTAAGAGGATTATTTTTTCTCTTTTCTTTTTTTACGCCATTCCTTAAAACGCTTTTTCAAGTTGTTGATTATCATTATTGCAACAACAAATAATGTTGCTGCATAGCCCCAAACACCTAAATTATAAACAATCGGATGCGCTGAACTTGCTTGAACTAATAAGGACGAGCCAACAATGGTTGCTGCCAAAATAATTGCTGTCACAACTTTGTTCAACATACCCTCAATTTTTTTCAGCATTGTTTCCTGATCTTTATAATTGAAACGAATTTGTGCCTGGCCTTGCATCAGAATATCTAAAAACTTATTAACTTTGACTGGGATTTGCGGAGTGGCAACAAAAGCACGCCAGAAATTAAACATGCTATCTTCAACCTCATTTTGCAGATTAAACTTCTTCAACATATATTCCCTTGCAAACGGCCGAGCCACATCAAGCATCGAAATTTCTGGATCAAGCTGTACAACCAAACCTTCTATTAATCCAAAAGCTTTGACTAAAAGCGTCACCTCAGACTTGATACGCAGATTATTATCATGGCACAATTGCATTATCTGGAAAAGCAATTCTGGGAAGTCAATACCACCGAGTTCTGTTTTAAAATAAGGAGCTAAGAAAAATGCCAGCTCTGAATAAAATTTTTCTTCATCTATTTTGCCAGTTCGATCACAAATTGCCAGCAATGACTGTCCTATGTCGCGGATATCTTTTGTATTAAGCGCAATGATGACATTGGCAATTCCATCAGCCAAATTGGGCGGTAAATGTCCCATCATCCCAAAATCCAGATATGTCAGACGATATGGAGGAAGTTTTTTTATTTGACTAACAGTAAAATCAGTTCTGGCAAATTGCTTTGAAAAATGGTGTTCAACCTCATCCGCTTGAACACTTTTTTCTTTTATGCGTGTAAATAAAATATTTCCCGGGTGCGGATCCGCATGGAAGAAATGATCTGTAAACACTTGCTTAATAAAATTACGAACCAGCGTTTCAGCCAAAAAATGTCGTTCTTTTTTTTGCTTTTGATCAACCTGTTCCCCGTCCTGAACAAGTGGCTCGTCAAGTATTCTTTTTATACTTTCTCCAGGCATGTACTCAGAAGTCAGTACTCCTTGGACTGATAATTCTGAATAAAATCGCGGCGATCGAATAATTCCTTGATCGTTATTCAAACGATAGAATTTGTTTCCATTTTCAGCTTCACTTTTTGTATCTATTTCAGCTAGTAATGCCTTTTTTATTTCAAATAACGTCTTACGAACATCAATTACATTCGACTCGGGAGCAAATTTCAAAACAGTAAGTGCCTGTTCCAAAAGCGCCAGATCTGTTTCAACTATTTCTTTAACATTTTCATGTTGAACTTTGACAGCAACCTGAGTTCCGTCTTGAAGCTTTGCTAAGTGCGTTTGCCCAATTGAGGCTGATGCAAAAGGCTTCTCTGCGAAGGTTCTAAAGAGTTCATCCACCGTGTGACCAGTCTGTTCCTTGATTGTTTTCTCTACAACAGAAAAATCATCAACCGTCACATTATCCTGTAATTGCTTAAATTCTTCAACAAACTCAGGTGAAACTAAATCAGCCCGCGTTGAAAGCATTTGACCGATTTTGATAAAGGTCACCCCAAGTTCTTCAAAGGCAATTCTCACCATATATGGATTTCGCTGTCTAACAAGATTAAATAAAACATCGTATTTTCTGAATACCGAAATAATCTTTAATAATCGGGCGTGACGATCCTTTTTTGAAACAACATCAGCTTTCTTTTCTGTCATTTGCACACCTGCTTTTTTTCAAGTACGATTTCTTTTACGATAACATTTTTTAGTAAAAAAGGCACTTCAGACCTCAACGTTTAGAGAAAGTACTATCGATCTTTTTTTGCATTTTATCGCAAAAATGTATATGATTTGAATAACAGTATTTAACTACCATGAGGAGGTCATGATGACTACTTTGTATATTGTACGTCACGGTCAAAGTGAGGCAAATAAAGCAGGAATTCTGCAGGGGAGTAAAATTGACACCCCATTAACTGGGAAGGGACGCAACCAAGCAGAAGCAGTCCAACAGCGACTAAAAGAACTAGATTTCAGTAAAGTCTATGCCAGCCCCCTGCTTCGAGCAGCCCAAACTGCACACATTATTGCAGGTGAAACAACCACTACCTACGATCGACGTTTAAAAGAATATGATTACGGTGAATGGGATGGTCTGTTGGTAAAAGATGTTCATAAGAAATATGCACGTTTTTTCAACAGCCAACATAATCTTCTGCCCGATTCCGATAAAGTATCTCACGGAGAAACATTTGAAGAAGTTACCCAAAGGCTAGAAGAATTCTTCTCGGAACTGGTTATTAAGCATGCCGATGAAAAAATTCTAATTGTAAGTCATGGCTTTACGATCAAATTAATGCTCAACGCTGTTTTAGGCATCGAAAATTTAGTTAATTTGAATGAACCTTCAAATGCAGGTGTTACAAAAATTGAGTTGACCCCTGAAACTAAGACCTTGTTATATTTTAACCAAGAATTTTCTTAATCTATTGTCTCAAACATTACTACAACTAGAAGAATATCAACTTTTAGAGTATATTGCTCTTAGACGATACAATTTAAAAAGGAAGATACTATGTCAAAGCGTTCTTTTAGACATAGCATCTTCCTTTTTGTACGTACATACGGCAAAAATCCACATTATTTGAACTCTTGTGCAACCTCTTTCACCGTCATCTGATGACTTCTTGCTCTTTGAATTACCTCTTTAACATCCCGATCCTTGAACGCAGACACATCAATCCCCTGACTCGCGATATCACGTCGAGCTTTTCGAATCTGCTCTTTCGTAATCAGGGTGTCATTATCCCCATTCGTCTGCCCGTTATCATCACCGTTCTGACCAAGGCCATTATTATTCGAATCGGACGGTAGAATTGACCTCGATGTACTTGAACTGCTGGTAGCTGATGCTGTACGATATCCTAAACCAGCAAGTACACGATTATTATATGCTTCTAGTTTTTTGGCTTTTTTATAGATATCATCATAATAACTTTTATCAATATTGCCATACCCTAAAATAGTAGCTAGCTTCAAATTTGATGCAGTGTATTCATAATTACTTGATAAGACACTTGCCTTTTTATAGTTCTTTTGAAAAATTTTTAGCTCACGCGCAACTTCTTCAAGTTCAGTTTTTTTCACGGACGCGCGCCGCACTAGAGTTGGAGAGCCATTTTCAATCCCCGCAGCCTCATTAAACGCATTTTTTGCTGCATCATATTCACCGTCTTTCGACGATCGAAGACCTTCTTTATACTTCTGAATTTGTTTGACGTAAACACTAGCTACATCACTGCTTGCTTTTTTCTTCTGTGCGTTTCGAAAATGATTTTCTGCAGCTGTATACTTTCCTGCTTTGAGCGCACTTTTTCCTTGTTGAAAAGAATTACGATAATACTGTTCCGTCTCAACATGCTTAGTATAACCATATCCGACAAAAATAATCGCTATCACAAATGCCGCAATAAGCCACATCCACCTTCTCAATTTTCGCACCTCCTTGTATAAATAACTAGCTATTTCAGTATAACATTTTTTTAAAATAACACTAAGGGTTCACAACTTTCTTTCGTTATGTTTGACCGGCTACATCAAAAAAAGTTACAATTATTAAAATTTGTTTTTAGGGAGAGTTGTATGAACACATCCGTTTTAATTGACGTTATAAATCAATATGGTTATTTTGGAATTGCTTTTCTGATTGCGATCGAAAACATTTTTCCACCGATTCCATCTGAAGTAATTCTAGCATTCACAGGCTTCATCACACTTTCCAGCGAACTAAACGTATGGGGAAGTATTATTGCCGCAACACTTGGGGCTATCATCGGTGCTACTGTCTTGTATGCCGTTGGACATTTCTTATCTGTTGAACGGCTTCAAAAAATACTTGCTGGCCGTTGGGGGAAAACGCTCCGGTTAAAACCTGCAGATATTGAGAAAGCTGCTGCCTTTTTTAATCGCCATGGGGGTTCAGCCGTTTTCTTCGGACGTTTTGTCCCAGTTATCCGCAGTTTAATATCAATTCCAGCTGGTATGACAGGCTATCCATTTGGCCGTTTCATTGCCTTTTCAACCGCTGGGACATTGATTTGGAATACTGTCTTAATTTTTGTTGGTCGTTTGTCCGGAAAAGCATGGCCACATATTGTCGCTCTTATCGAAACTTACGGTAAAATCGCGCTCGTAGTACTCATTATCGTTATGCTTGGTTGTTTCCTGTTTTGGCGTAAAAAGAAAAACGCCAAAAATTAAAACATAAAAGAAGAGTGCATCATCAACCGTTAATCGTTAAGTATTAACTATGAATTAAGAACGCAATCTGCGGTTGGATGTGAGTGCTTCGTGGTCAAACGAAGAATTGATTATTGAAACACATTAATTCACATAATAAAAGAACTAAAGGGGCTGGAGCAAAGTATATTTTGCCCCAGTCCCTTTTAAGTTTAATCGGTAATACCAGCATTCGCTAGTTCTAAAAGTTGATTGTTTTCATTTGACAATAAACTGTTCGTAGTCTTATTGACTCAAGTTTAGAGTATAGAATTTAGGCTTCAAATTCTATTTTCTGCCAACCGTATTTTAGTTTCAACATCAATAAAGATATACTTTGGACTCATACGGCCGCAACTTTGTTCCCAAATCATCATCATAATTACTGATCAATAACTTTTTGACTATTTTGCTGTCATATTCACGTTCTATCTCTTTGGAAGTAAAATTGCTGATAACAAGTAATGTTTTTCCATCATACTGCCGCTTATACGCAAACACTTCATCATCTTCAGGATCCAGTTCAACATAATTCCCATATACAATCAAATCACTATTGTGCCTAAGATCGATCAATCTCTTGTAAAAATAAAAAACGGAATCCTTGTCTTGCAGTTCTTGGGCAGCATTTATCTCACGATAATTTTTATTTAGTTCCAACCATGGTTTGCCATCTGTAAAACCGGCATTTTGAGAATTATCCCACTGCATTGGAGTTCTCGCATTATCTCTAGACTCAGTTGCCAAATAACGCATCATTGTAGCATGGTTCACCAACTTTTCCTTATCAACAATTTGATAATAGGATTCTAACGATTCAATATCCTGATACTGTTTCAAATCAGTAAAATGTGCATTTGTCATTCCTAATTCTTCACCCTGATAAATGTAAGGCGTTCCCTGCATCATGTGTAATGTAGTCGCCAACATTTTCGCTGACTTCACCCGAAATTCAGGACTGTCATTTCCAAAACGCGAAACAGCCCTCGCACGGTCATGATTATTCCAATACAAGCTGTTCCAGCCTTTGCCATCCAAAGCTTTTTGCCAACGTGACAATGCTTTCTTCAAATCTACCAATTTCACCGGTTTGTCGTTCCACTTTCCAAGACGCGGATCATCATTGAATGCTAGTGTAACATGATCGAATTGGAAGACCATATTCAATTCACCTGCATCTAGGCCCGTATATTGAACAGCGTCTTCTGTCTTAGAGCTTGGCATCTCACCCACACTCATTACATCGTACTTCGATAAAACTTTGTCATTCATTTCTTTTAAATACTCATTTACTTTGACTCCGTCTGCTACCATGGGCTCAACATCCGCATATTCTGCATTTTCAGGATTAGGTGCATCTGGTAATCCCGCTGGTTTAGAAATGAAGTTAATAACATCCATCCGAAACCCATCAATTCCCTTGTCCAGCCAAAACCGCATCAATTCCCATACCTGTTCGCGTACTTCAGGATTTTCCCAATTTAAATCTGGTTGTCCTTCCGCAAACAAGTGCAAATAATACTGCTTGGTCGCCTCATCATATTTCCAAGTGGAACCCCCAAAGTAAGATCCCCAATTATTCGGCGCTTTTCCATCATTTCCATCTCGCCAAATATAAAAGTCGCGATAAGGATTCGAAACCGATTTTCGGCTTTCTTTAAACCACTTATGCTGATCAGATGTATGGTTGACAACTAAATCCATTACTACTTTCAAGCCTAGGCGGTGTGCTTCATTTAAAAGCTTGTCAAAGATTTGCATATTTCCGAATTTAGGCTGAATATCACGATAATCGCTTATATCATAACCATTATCCTTATCTGGAGACTTGTAAATCGGGTTAAGCCAGATTACATCTACGCCCAATTTCTTGATATACGGTAGTCGCCGCAGCACACCTGCTAAATCCCCAATACCATCATTATCGCTATCCTGAAAGCTACGCGGATATACCTGATATACAACTGCTTTTTGCCACCATTTCTTTTTCATACTTAATTCTCTCTCCCTCCAAAAGCTTCTACTTTTTGTTTACAAGGCCTGTTTGCGGCTTATCTTCTTTAATCACACCAACGGCAAAAACCCCCAACAACATTACTATTCCAGCTACAAGTATCATTCCTGGCATTGATTTATTGATAAGTGGAAAAATAGCAAAGCTAGCCACTGAAGCAATGATCTGCGGTAAACAAATTCCACAATTGAAAAGCCCCATATAAGCTCCTTCATTTTTCCCATCTAATGAAGATGTAAAAATTGAAAATGCTTCTGTCTGCATTGTTAAGTAAGAAATACCTATCAAACAAAATGGTAGAATCAGCAGATATTGATCATGTACAAAGAAAACTCCAATGAAACCTAAAGCTCCAAAGAACAGCCCGATTCTAAACCAAAATTTTCGTTTATACGGATTTGTTTTAGACAGAACTAAGAATCCCCAAACAACAGCTGCTAATGATTGAATGCATGTCAAAATTCCATACCAGTTTCCGGCAGCTTGGTAACCTGCCGATGCTGTATCAGCTGTATTCCAAACGTTCTTAGCAATTGCCCCAGTTGCATATGTCCATAGATATTGAAATGCAAACCAGTCAAACAACTGCACAAATGAAACTTCCCAAAAAGAACGTGGTGCCTTTTTTACTAATTCCCACAATGAAGGCTTATCCTGATGGGCTTTAGTGTTAATATGATGATATTTTGCATAAGAATCTGGATTATATTCTTTAACTGTTACGATCGTATAAATAGATGTAGCTAATAAAATAGCAGCTCCAATGTAAAATGATAGTCTTACCGAAAGGGGAACTTCGCCTTGCTTTGCAACATTAGCAACTCCCAATATAGTCAATAGAAATGGGAAAATAGTCGCAATAACACCGCCCAGGTTGCTGAATGATTGCTGCCACGACCAAGCCAGATCTTTTTGGTCTTCATTTACCATATCTCCAATAATCATCTTAAACGGTTGCATACAAACATTACTTGAAAGATCCATAAATAGAATTGCAATCGCACCAAAAGTTAAAGCTGCAATAGATGCGTACCCAAATCCGAATGAACCTGAATTAGGCAGAAGAACCATTACTAATGCAGCAATCGGAGCACCAATCATCAGATATGGCATCCTACGCCCAAATTTATTTGACCAAGTCAGATCCGAGTATTTTCCAACTAATGGTTGAACTATCATCCCGGCTAACGGAGGCAGTATAAAGAAAAAACCAAGTTTAGTCGGATCAGCTCCTATTGTCTGAAATATTCTCCCCATTTGAGAAGACTGCAGTGAAAAAGCCATGTTGACCCCAAAAAATCCAAAAGTCATTGCAAAAATAGTTTTTAAAGACAATGATGGCAACGAATTTGTAATTTGTGCACTGCTTTTTTTGGCTACATTCTTTTTTGGAACAGATGTTGAATGCAATTTACTCTCCATATTTACTCACTCCTATTCATAACATTATATGTAACTGCTTTCACGAGTATAATATCACTTAGAGCAAACGTTTACAATAGCTTTTAATAAAAATAAAAACTTATATTAAAGCACTTTTAAAAACATGATTTAATATTTTATTTTTTTGTCATACGCGGTAAAATTAGAGTATATTCGCAACTTAAGGGGAAGAGCATATGGGTGTAACGATTAAAGATATTGCCAAAGAAACCGGGTTCTCAGTCGCAACTGTCTCCCGCGTACTTTCAAATAAGATCGGATTCTTCAGTCAAGAAACTGCAGCGGTCGTTAACGATGCCGCAGTGAAACTGGGTTATAAGAAAAACATGGCCGCTACAGAACTCGTTACACAAAAAAGCAGTGTAATCGCTGTAATTATAAATTCCACCAAAACTAATTTCTCCGATTCAATCATTGCAGGAATCCAAAAAAAAGCAGATGAAACATCCAAAAGAGTAATTATTCTATATGCTGGAGATCATGATTTTAACTCCCAGCAACGAGCGCTTACCACTGCATTGGAACGACCACTCATGGGAATACTGCTGCTTTCCGTTGATTTATTTGCTGAAAACCTGCAACTGTTGAAAGCAGCGAATATCCCTTTTCGTTTTATATCCATTTCTTTTCAAGATCCAGAACTTACCTATGTAGCTTCGGATGATTGGCAGATCGGCTATCTCGCAACAAAGTATCTGCTAAAAAAAGGCCACAAGCGAATTGGTTTAGCTGGAATCGATATTGAATCCAGTGCTCATACGGGGAAACTGCGTTTAAACGGGTACAAATATGCCTTAGCCGAGAACAATATCATTCCACAAAAGGACTGGATTCAAACAGGCAACTACAGTTATGAAGCTGGCTTACAAGCTATGGAAAAATATGGCAGTCAAAAAAACGTAAGTGCAGTTATCACAGGAAGTGATTTAGTCGGGATTGGTCTTTTGAACCAAGCAGCCAAAATGAATCTTTCTATTCCTTCCAACTTGTCTCTAATCACAATTGATGGCACCTATCTATGCAAAATCGTACAGCCGCAACTAACAAGCATCACACAGAATTTTTACAAAATGGGATACTTAGGTGCTGAGTACCTGATTACTAACCACAAACAAAATGCTTTTACAGATATTAAAATTTCTGAACGCGGAAGCGTGCAAAAAGTACCAGACGATAATACTAAAAATTAATTACACTGATTGGATTTAAATAGACATAGCAAAAAACAAGGAACCGAGTCAAAAACTATCTTGGCTCAGTCCCTTGTTTTAGTCTTGTATTATACGACTCCACATATTCAATGGTCAAAAGCTACCAAAGTTCCGTTGCTTTTTTAAATGCCCAATCAAACACGTTTAGTTAAACTCATTTGTAGATATAACTGCGTGTCTTAGGCAAGGTTCTGCCGCTTGGCCCTTTAGAAATCAAGTACTGAATGCAGTCAATGTTTCCAGATTCAAATGATGCTGCACAAGCTTGTAGATACAAATCCCACATTCGAATGAATTTTTCATCTGTTTTTTCAGAAATAACATCTAAATGATCATGAAAATTCTTATCCCAAGTTTCCAGTGTGCGCTGATAATGGCGGCGCAAAGTTTCCATATCAAAGATCTGCATTCCTGCATCAATAATGTGTTGCAAATTTTCTGTCATACCCGGAATATAACCGCCAGGGAAAATGTACTGATTGATCCAGCCATTAAAGGCACCACCCTGCTGACGAGTAATACCGTGAATCAATGCTACTCCATCGTCACTAAGATAATTTGAAACTGTCTGGAAATAAGCCCCCAGATTTTCTTTGCCAACATGTTCAAACATACCGACACTGGTAATGTAATCAAAAGGCCCTTTCTTAAGTTCTCGGTAATCTTCCAAATAAATATGCGCCCGCTTTTCAAGGCCTTCTTCTTTAATCCTTTTTTGAACAAATAGATATTGTTCTTCACTTAAAGTGATTCCCGAAACATCCAAATCATATTCTTTGGCAGCTGTCAGCATCAAGGTTCCCCAACCACATCCTATATCAAGCAGCTTCTTACCTGGCTGTGGATCCAGTTTCTTAATAATATGATGAACCTTATTCAGCTGAGCCTGTTCAAGTGTATCGTTATCATTCTCAAAATAAGCACAAGAATATGTCATTGAGGGATCTAACCATAAACGATAAAAATCATTTCCAAGATCGTAATGACTTTGAACATCTGTCTTACTATGTTTTTCTGAATGAGACTGCTTTGGTAAAAAACGTTTTAACTTGCTATTATAGAAAAAACTTTCTGCAGATTCATAAGCAGCTTTGACCAATTTTTGAATAGAACCATCGATTTGAATACGACCATCCATATATGCTTCACCTAATGCAATAGAAGCATTACGCATCAATTCCTTTATCGGCACAGCTTCCTTAAAAGTAATTGTCACCTCAGGTGTTCCTTCACCATATTGCTCGCTATCGCCATCCCAATAATTTACCCGTACTGGAATGCTAAAAGATTTGCTCAACATCTTCTTGTAAAAAATTTTATCTATCATAACTAAATTTAACCTCCGCTTTTTTCTCACTTCGTACTCAAATAATAATATTCTAGCACTTTTTGCTTCTTTTTTCAGAATACTAAATTTTAAAAAAATGCCAGTTTCGTTCATACAAAAAAGGGATTCGCTAGGCCAACGAGCCGAACAACCCCTTCGTTCATTTATTTTTCTATCAAACTGTAAAAACCATTGCTAACAAAGTAACTGCTACCAAACCCAACACAACTGAAAGTCCCATTGAACGTGACCGATACGCTACCACTATGACAATCAACGAGGCAATGATTTTTGCCATATTATGTATACCTGTAAAAACGTATCCTGCGCTAGTATCAATAAAAACATCCTTGACAACAAGTGCTGTAAACAAAGAAACGGGCACATACTTCATCCACTCATTAAACCATCTTGGAATATCACGCGTTGAGAAAATGCGCAGGGGAATAAAACGCGGACCAAATGCTACCAGCATGGATAAAATGATCAAAATCAAATGCTCCATAGTTTTTTCTGTCATAATCAATTATCCCCCGACTTGCTGATTACACTACGACTGGCCTTGGGTTTTATTTTTTTCAAAAGAAAACCTCTTTTTTTCCCACGTTTAACTAAATAATCTTCAGTGACAAAGCCAACAAAAGATGCCAACAACGTTGAGACGACCAACCCCATCGTACTTTTAAGCACGACCATCGAAATAATCGCAAAAACAGCCGCAACAAAACTGACCACAATTGTCAATTTATTCGCAACTTGCATCACAATCATATATATAAACAGAGCTGTCAAGGCATAGTCAACGATTGCAAGATCGACCGATAAAAGATTTCCAATCAAACTTCCAACAATGTTCGCAAATGTCCAAAAAATAAGCGAATAATGTTCAACCATCAGCGCATCTTTAGGCGTCCAACTTTTATCTGTCGCAAATTTCAAATAGTTAACGGCATAATTCTCATCATTTAACGAAACAGCGAAGATATACAAAAACTTCTTACTCGTGTTCCGCAAATACTGTGATATGCTGGAACCTAGTAACGCATAACGTAATTCCAAGAAGAAAAGCATAATTAACACTGTGTGCATTGGTGCATTTGCCGTCAACATCGAGGCAAGCAGGAACTGCGCACCACCTGAGAACACAAGGATCGAAACCAAGCCTGTCAAAATCACGTTGAACCCTGCAACATTCAACAAAATACCACAAGCAAGACCGATCGGAATGTAACTTAAACATAATGGCAGAGCAATTTTTAACACCTCTAGCCAACGTGGTTCCTCTTTTTTCACGAATAAGCCTCCAAAAATAAAAGTCCTCGCAGGTTCGATTATAACATATGATTATTAACGTCCGGGTATAAATTTCCATCAATGAGAAGATTCTAAGCACATATTTGATAGAAAATTACCCAATAATAACTTTTTCGGTTGGAAATCTATAATTGAGGTCACGTTTTCGCTTGGAAACAAACAACATCAACATATACAGCATCCCAACTCGACCAACAAACATCAAGACTATAATAACCCATTTACCGATAATACTTAATGAACCAGTTATGCCTAAAGAAAGCCCTGTCGTACCAAAAGCTGATGCAACCTCAAGAATTAAAGCCGTCAACGTCTGTTTTTCAGTTGCTGACAAAATCAGAACAGCAACCCCACACAGCAAAATTGATAAGTTCACGACAACAACCGCCTTTTGAATATCATCTTGTCCAATCTGGCGTCCAAAAATATTAACATTTCGACGTCCTCGAATAAAAGAATACATGTAGAGTATCAAAATTCCAATCGTTGTTGTGCGGACCCCTCCTCCAACAGAGCTTGGGCTTGCACCAATAAACATCAACAAAGAGAAAATCAGAAGCGTAGTTGCATTAAATGTATTCAACGAATCTAGTTGCAAACCAGCATTACGTGTAGAGGCACTGTAAAACATTGCAGTCATCAGCTTATCAATAAAGCTGCGGTGCGCAAAAACGCCCTTAGACTCAGACAACATAATAAGAACTGTTCCTATTACAAAAAACAGAACTGCAAAAAAAACAGCTAGCTTTACAAATAATGAAAATCTAAATTGCGAATCCTCTTGCCGCCGCAACTTGATACCAACCCATTCACGCAATTCTGTCAACACGGGAAACCCAATTCCACCGATACCAATCAAAAAAATAATCGCCATTAAAAATAAATAATCGTGTCGAAACGGCATAACTGATGTACCTGTGATATCAAAGCCAGCATTTGTCACAGCCGAGATTGCAATATAAAATCCTTCAAAAAAAGCACTGCTTAACTGCTCATATCCCTGTGTGAAATATAAATACAACGAAAACAGAATTCCAAAGAAAAATTGCAATAGCATCATTAATCCAAAAACAGAATACGCTAGTCGGACAGTACCGCTTAGACGTGGTTGATTCATATCAATTTGAATCAGCTGCCTTTGGTGAAGTGTGATTCTTTTTCTTGCTAAGACAAGCCCAACTGTTGCAAACATAGTAATTCCTAAGCCGCCTATTTGAAAAAGCACTTCCAACAAGATAACGCCGTAGTTATTATAAACCTCATGCAATGGGAAAGTTGTTAATCCCGTCACACTAACCGTCGATACAGCCATAAAAAAAGTATCAAGTGGGGGGACTGTCACTCCCGGTTTGTGAAAAAAAGGCAAACACAGCAAAAAGAAGGCAAGTACGATCATCAGAAAGTAAGCGATAACTATCAATTGAATTGGGGTCGTATTTTCACGAACCTTAACTAACAAATAATTAATCTTACTTTTTAACACGTATCTTTCCTCCTAGCTGCTCCAATTACAATTAGTTAGGCCAGCTTCATTTTTGAATAACTAATAACGACTTTCTGCTTCAACTCAAGTGCAGTTGACGATTCTTTATAATCATTATCGAAATCAATAATTGCAGAATTGCGTAACTGTTTCTCGATTTTCCCCTTAAAGTGGTGTCGATGGAAGACAAATGCAACATGTGTATTTTTAACAAAAGGTGTTCCAAGCTCGCTTACTTCAATCACCTGTTCGTCCCTATTATTCCTAGGCTTTCGTTTTTCGCTCATACTTTTTCCTCCTCGACGGTAAGTTCAGCTATTTTAGATAAAACCGATCCCAAATTTGTTGCTTAAAAAAGCTGGCCGATCATTCTTCCAGCCCGCTACCGTGTGTTATTATTATACCGCTAATAAGCTGTGAAAGCTAACTTGTACATTCTCTTCACAACACGTCCTCTGCATCACATTAAACTCCACTCTTTTCCAGGCCCTTCATCTACCATTCTTCTGGCAAAATTGGTATTGCTTTTTCAGGTTGACAAGATTTACTTTTCAGGCCTTTTCTGCTAGACTTACACTGTAATATGTGAGCTGGGGTGCCTTTTGGCTGAGAAATACCCATGATACCTGATCTGGACAATGCCAGCGTAGGGAGCTTAAATCCATTGGTTATTTATGCTTAATGAATGAAAGCGTCTACCGGCATGCTCTTTGAGTATGACGGCTATTTTTTTATCTGAGATTATTCTGTCTCGCAATATTTTTATAAAAGGAGTGTCTAAAATGCAAACAATGAAACAAAAACGCGGCTGGTCTTTGCGCGATGTCATTTTTCTAGCAATCATTGGTATTTTTTTCGGTGTTATTTATCAAGTTTGGAGTTATGCATATTATTTAATCGCAGCAACTCCTCTGAAGCCTTATGCTAATGACCTAACACTTGGTGTCTGGATTATGGCTGGACCACTTGCAGGTGTTCTGTTGCAAAAAGCAGGAGCCACAATTATCGGTGAGCTGCTTGCTGCTGCAGTCGAAATGCTGCTTTTTTCAAGCTGGGGAGCAGCAAATCTGATTTCTGGTTTTATCCAAGGTCTCGGTAACGAAATTGGATTTGCATGCACAGGCTACAAGAATTGGTCAAAATTAGGTCTTTTATTCTCCACTATTGGTGCAACTATCATTACCTTTATTTGGGATTGGTTTCAAAGCGGCTACAGTGAATATCAGGCTGGACTTTTAATTACTTTGCTGATTATTCGTTTTATTTCGATTGGTTTCTTTGCTGGTGTCCTTGTTTATTGGATCAAAAAACTTGTTTTGAAGACTGGATTGAATAAATAAAATGGCCACACTGTCTATCTCTAACTTAACTTTTTCTTATGCGAAAACAGGTTCAACTATCCTAAACAAGGTCAATATTGCACCTGAACCAGGTTCTTTTAATTTATTAATCGGGCCTTCTGGAAGTGGTAAGTCAACCTTATTCAAATTAATGGCTGGACTTTATCCAGAATACGGTGGTGAAATTACATCGGGAACAGTCAAATTAAACGGGCAGGAAGTCAGTACACTTGTTCCTTACGAACGAGCTCGGCATGTTGCTATGCTTTTTCAAAATCCTAGTCGGCAATTTGCCATGCGTACGGTTAAAGAGCAGCTAATCTTTGCTCTTGAAAACCTTCAGTTCAAGACCCAAACAATCACTGAACTTGTAACGGCAACTCTTAAACAATTTGGTTTAGAATCCTTTAAGAACAGGCAACTATTAACACTTTCTGGAGGAGAACAGCAACGAGTTGCGCTTGCAACAGTTATAGCCATGGGCAGTGACATTATCCTGCTTGATGAGCCATTTGCAAATGTCGACCAAAACGGGCGCCAAACACTTCTGGGCGACTTAAAGAAAATGCAACTCACACAAGGTAAAACTATTTTTATTTCGGATCATGATCTGACTGGGTATCTGCAATTAGTTGATCATCTTTACGAGGTTGATACTGTCGAAAAGAAGATTAATGAGATAAATCGGGAACGCCTAAACTCCGTGATACAAGAGTCACCTGTTCACAGTTCTTTGGGTAAAACATCTCTGTTTGGTTGGCATGAACTCAGTTTTAAAGTTGGTTCACGTATATTGCTTACCCCCCACTCATTCGAATTGCCTCAAAGCCAGGTTGGCCTTTTGTCCGGTGCAAACGGTGTTGGCAAATCAACACTTTTTGCAGCTTTCTCACACCAGATAAACTATCAAGGCAAAATTTCATACAAAAACAAGGGTTCGGAAAGAATACGTATCAAGAAATGGGCACGTATTGTCGGTGTAGTTTTCCAAAATAGTACTGATCAATTCATTAAATTAACGGCTCAGGATGAAATCACTTTGTCCCGTCAAAATAGTTTGCACCCGGAATATTGGACAGAACAGCGGATAAGTGCCGCAATCAATCACTTGCACCTTTCTGATGTTTTAGATCATATCTGTTACCAACTATCTGGCGGTCAGCAAAAGAAACTTCAAGTTTTAAGTATGCTGATTATGTCACATCCTGTGTTATTGTTGGATGAACCCTTGGCTGGACTCGATGCTGTTTCACTCAAAAATGTTATGCAGTTAATCAAACAAACCGTAATTGATTTAAACTTAAGCAGTCTGATCATTTCACACCAGCGAATCGGTGTCACTGAGTTTGTTGATTATGAATTAAGCTTAACTGATCGAACTCTAATACTAAAAGGGGGATAAACAGCATGCTGTCCAAGCGTAAAAGGCAATTGAACGCAACCATTTTGACAGTTATTATGCTTGGAGTTGGCTTTCAAATAGCCTTTTCCCGAAGTGTCAGTCTCAATGTCATCGTTACGCTCAGTTGTTTATTGTACCTGCTGTATTGTCATGTTTCCTTAAAAGAAATTCTTGTTATGCTGCTGATAGCTTTTCCGCTCTCATTCGGAAGTTGGTGGTCCTTCATCATGTTTGGTACTGGCGACACTTGGCATAGTGCTTGGATTTATGGCACACGAGTTTATGCTTATCTGCTGCTAGGAGCCATCTTAACGTTGACTGTGCAGGTCAAGGAAATTTTGATAAGCCTTTCAATACATGCTAAACTCTCTGAGACTTTCGTTTATGGCCTTTTAGCTTCATTCAATATGCTCTCTCGCATTCGACAACAATTCAAGCTAATTCAATATTCTGCTCAAATGCGGGGAAAAAACTATCGTCCTTGGCAACCTGCCTTGTATCTGCGTATTATTATCGTCGCATTGCATTGGTCAGAAGACTTAGCTGAGGCAATGTCCTCACAAGGTTTTTCAGAAGGAGCCCCGCGAACAAGAACGTTTATCGATCCTTTGCCTAAATGGCAATGGGGATTGGCTATCGGCTTGATAATACTGTATTTTGGAATAGCTTTTTTGGTACATCCATGGTGATCTTTTTGTCTCTCACAGCTTCCAAGTGCACTATTAGTTTTAGATATGAGAACTTATCCTGCTGCAAGATCCTATCTCAAGCAATAAATAAAGAGGGGCCGTGCCATAAGTCCTTCAAAACAAAAGAGATTAGTGAAAATCGTTCTTTGAT
>NZ_AZEG01000019.1:0-214 GCF_001434935.1 Liquorilactobacillus uvarum DSM 19971
TGACTTTTAATCAGAGGGTCGACAGTTCGAGCCTGTCACGACTCATAGGTCAATTTTGCGGGTGTGGCGGAATTGGCAGACGCACTAGATTTAGGTTCTAGCGTCGAAAGACGTGGGGGTTCAAATCCCTTCACCCGCACCATTTTTTTTATTTATGTTGCCGACTTAGCTCAGTTGGTAGAGCATCTGATTTGTAATCAGAGGGTCGGGCGTT
>NZ_AZEG01000019.1:340-39506 GCF_001434935.1 Liquorilactobacillus uvarum DSM 19971
TTATAGTGTTGCACCCATAGCGCAATTGGATAGAGTGTCTGACTACGAATCAGAAGGTTGTAGGTTCGACTCCTACTGGGTGCATATTCATCGGGAAGTAGCTCAGCTTGGTAGAGCACCTGGTTTGGGACCAGGGGGTCGCAGGTTCGAATCCTGTCTTCCCGATAGGTCTACAAATGCTTGTGATTAACTAAGCTTCATTGTTTAAATAGTTATTTTATGATATTTTCGGGAAATAGCTCAGCTTGGTAGAGCACTACGTTCGGGACGTAGGGGTCGCAAGTTCGAATCTTGTTTTCCCGATATTAAAAAAACTCGTAACGGAGATGACGTTGCGGGTTTTTTAATTATTTATTTGAATTTTAGCGTATGTTTATAATCAAACTTGTAGGTTAGAATTGTGGTTTGCAAAAAGGAATTTTATGATGTAATATAGTTAAACTAAACGATCAGAGCTGGATCTTTGCATTTCTAGATTTTTTACGTATAATAATAGTCAACATTAGTCAAAAAGTTTAGAGGATGAGATATATGCAAGGACAAAATATTTCTGATATTATTGAGGAATATCTAAAAAGAATCTTGGCTGATTCACATCAGATTGAGATCAAACGTTCTGAGATAGCACAACTGTTTAATTGTGTACCATCCCAAATCAATTATGTAATCAACACACGCTTTACTATTCAAAATGGTTATGTTGTTCGTAGTAAAAGAGGTGGAGGCGGCTATATTAGAATCGCAAAGGTCAACTTGATCAGTGATGCAGATGTAATGGATGACTTAATGGATGTGATTGATGATAATATTAGTTTTACTCAGGCATTTCGAATCATCCAGAGTTTGTTTGAAGATAGTGTTTTGACACAAAAAGAAGCAAATCTTATTTTGGCAGCGATCGATCAGAGGACCTTAGCGTTTGAAGACAAGAGAGTTGAAAATGCTGTTCGTGCTCGAATCTTGATCAGTATACTGAATCGTCTAAAGTATGACGATTAGGAAGTGAGGGATATATTATGGATAACTTATTTACGCCAAGTGCTAGGCAAGTTCTAGTATTAGCCCAAGAACAAGCTAAGTATTTTAGACACCAAGCTGTTGGAACGGAGCATCTACTGTTAGCGCTAACGCTTGAAACAAATGGAATAGCTAGCAAAGTATTGCAGCAGTTTATTGTGACTGAAACAGATATTCGTGAAGAGATAGAACGCCTGACAGGCTACGGAACATTAAAACGAAATGGTGCTAATAATTATTTGCCATATTCACCCAGAGCAAAGGAAATATTGTCAGTTGCGGGTGACGAAGCTAAAAGAACTAACTCTACAAAAATTGGAACAGAACATCTATTGTTGGCTCTGTTGAGAAACGATGATATTTTATCTTCTCGGATTCTTCGGAGTTTGAATGTCGATACTAGAAAAATGTATCAGACTATTATCCACAAGCTCGGTTTAAGTGAAGCACAAATTAAAAAATATGACAAAAAGGTGCCTAAGAAAAATGGGACACCTACATTAAACTCATTAGCACGAAACTTAAATATATTAGCTGAGGATAATAAGATTGACCCTGTTATAGGGAGAGAAAAAGAAGTTAAACGTATAATTCAGGTTCTCAGCCGTAGAACTAAAAATAATCCAGTTTTATTAGGAGAACCGGGTGTTGGAAAAACAGCTGTTGCGGAAGGCTTAGCGCAAAGTATTGTAACAGGCAATGTGCCCGAAAGTTTGCAAAAAAAGAGAGTCATGATGCTTGATATGGGATCATTAGTTGCAGGAACTAAGTATCGTGGTGAATTTGAAGATCGGGTTAAGAAAGTTATTGACGAAATTTATTCAGATGGTAATGTTATTCTCTTTATCGATGAATTGCATACACTTATCGGAGCTGGTGGAGCTGAGGGTGCAATAGATGCTTCAAATATTTTAAAACCAGCTTTGGCTCGAGGAGAGGTTCAAGTTATTGGGGCCACAACACTTGATGAATTTCAGAAATATATTGAGACTGATTCAGCACTTGAACGCCGTTTTGCAAAAATTATAGTTGAAGAGCCTTCACCTAAAGAAACTGTTCAAATTTTGAAGGGCCTTCGTCCAAAATATGAGGAACATCATCAGCTTGAAATTACTGACGAAGCTATTGAAACAGCCGTTCGTTTGAGCACAAGATATATTACTAACCGCTTTTTACCCGATAAAGCAATTGATTTAATGGATGAATCAGCTGCAAGAGTTAGGTTAGAGACTTCAGGACAAACTAAAAAAACTGCAGCTAAAAAAGCCTTACTGGAGGAGTTAGCAACACAAAAGATCGAAGCTCTCAGTTCTGAGAATTTCGAATTAGCTGCAGATGTTAGGCAAAAGGAATTGCGCACGAAGAAGCAATTGCAAAAACTGGAGGACAAAGAAGCTGCTGAAGAATCTGGCAAAACAAAATACGGAGTCAGTGTTACTGAAGAAAATGTGGCTGAAATTGTGTCTGAATGGACAGGAGTACCTTTAACTCAAATGAAGAAGTCGGAATCTGACCGTTTGGTTGGACTCGAGGGCGTTCTTCATAAACGAGTTATTGGGCAAGAAGAAGCTGTGTCAGCCGTGTCGCGAGCTATTCGTCGTGCACGCAGCGGGTTAAAAGATCCGGTTCGACCGATTGGTTCATTTATGTTCTTGGGACCAACTGGTGTGGGAAAGACTGAACTTGCGAAGGCTTTAGCTGAGGCTATGTTTGGGACTGAAGATTCGATTATTAGGATCGACATGAGCGAGTATATGGAGAAATATGCCACTAGTCGTTTGGTGGGTTCACCTCCGGGGTATGTCGGTTATGAAGAAGGAGGTCAGCTTACAGAGAAAGTACGGCAACATCCTTACTCTGTTGTTTTATTTGATGAAGTTGAAAAAGCTCATCCTGATGTTTTCAATATTCTTTTGCAAGTCTTAGATGATGGATATTTAACCGATTCAAAAGGACGTCGTGTTGATTTTCGAAACACTATTATCATTATGACATCAAACCTTGGAGCCACTGCTTTACGTGATGAAAAACAAGTTGGCTTCGGGAGCTCTAAAGCGTTAGATGATTTCAAGGCTATGTCTGCTAAGATACATGAAGCTTTGAAGAAAGCATTTAGACCTGAATTCCTTAACCGTATTGATGAAACAGTTATTTTCCATTCACTTACGGAGAAAGAATTGCATGCAATCGTTAAACTGATGGCCAAAGAAGTACTGGATCGCGTTCGAGAACAAAAAGTCGATATTAAAATTACACCTGCAGCAATTGATGTAGTTGCAAAAGTAGGCTTTGATCCTGAGTATGGTGCTCGACCGTTAAGACGAGCATTACAGACAGAGGTAGAGGATAGGCTGAGTGAGGCTTTAATCACCGGGCAAATTAAAGTTAATAGCAAAGTAACAATTGGAGCAAGCAAAGGAAAAATTAGTTTAAAAATACAAGATGATGACCAGAAAACAGCTGGTCAACTTGCCAAATAATTTGTAGCTGTGCTAAAAAATGGTAAGTAGTCAGGTATGTCAATTTAATAAATAGTATGAGATTAGTTCTAGGAATTTTAAAAAAGAGTTCCTAGAACTTTTTTAGCTTTTTTTAAACAATTTAAAATTGGAAACAAAATGCTAGAGTTTTTTTAATACTTGTTTGTTTCAATAAAATTTGTTCTACGTAGGATGCTGTACTTGACAGCCGCACCATTAATTGTTAAAATTTGTAATTGGAAAAAACTGTGAATTTTGTTAGCTGTGATATATTGTCCATAGCTAGCTTGATAAGAAGCAAAAATAGTGATGGTCGACAGACAGACATATACTGTTTTTGGTTTTTTTTTGCCAAAAAAACAGCAAAAATTAAATTGTAATCAAAATGTAATAATTTTTTGCTGCTTTAGGTGGATTCGCAGAAAAAATTTGAGAGGTGAACAATTTGGCAGGACATTTAGTAAAATACGGTAAACACCGTACACGTAGAAGTTATGCCCGGATCAAGGAAGTTTTGGAGTTACCAAACTTGATCGAAATTCAGACAAATTCCTACAAGTGGTTCTTAGACGAAGGTCTTCGTGAAATGTTCGAAGACATTATGCCAATTGAAGACTTTGCTGGTAATTTGTCACTTGAATTTGTCGACTATCAATTGTTAGAACCAAAATATACAGTCGATGAGGCAAGACAGCATGATGCAAATTATTCAGCTCCGCTTCATGTTACGTTGAATTTAATTAATCATGAGACTGGTGAAATTAAGTCGCAGGATGTCTTCTTTGGAGATTTTCCGTTAATGACTGAACAGGGAACATTCATTATAAATGGTGCAGAACGTGTAATTGTTTCTCAATTAGTCCGTTCACCAGGAGTTTATTATAGTGAAGAATTAGATAAAAATGGGCGTGAAAACTATGGAACTACAGTTATTCCTAACCGTGGTGCATGGCTTGAATATGAAACAGATGCGAAAAACATTGCCTATGTTCGAATTGACCGTACGCGTAAAATTCCACTTACAGAATTAGTTCGTGCTTTGGGTTATAGTTCAGATGATGAAATTATTAAAATGTTGGGATCTAATGATAGCTTAATGCTGACTTTGGAGAAGGATGTTCATAAAAACACTGAGGATTCGCGGGTTGCGGAATCTTTGAAGGATGTATATGAACGTTTGCGCCCAGGTGAGCCTAAAACGGCTGATAGTGCACGTAGTCTTTTAACAGCACGTTTCTTTGATCCAAAACGTTATGATTTTGCGCCTGTTGGACGTTACAAAGTTAACAAAAAATTAAACTTAAAAACACGTTTATTGAATAAAACTTTAGCAGAAACGCTGGCTGATCCAGAGACTGGTGAAATTATTGTTAAAAAAGATACTGTTATTGATAAGCATGTAATGGATAAGTTGGCTCCATACCTCGATCGTGAAGACTTTAAAACTGTAACCTTCCATCCTTCAGAAGAAGGTGTCGTTACAGACCCAATGACTTTACAGGTTATTAATGTTTATTCTGAAAAGGATCCTGAAAAAGTGGTCAAGATGATTGGCAATGGTCATATTGATTTGAAGTATAAGCATATCTTGCCGGCTGATATTATCGCTTCGATGAATTATTTCTTTAGCTTGCAAGAAGGCATTGGTTTTGCGGATGATATCGATCACTTGGGTAATAGACGTATTCGCTCTGTTGGTGAATTGCTTCAAAATCAATTCAGAATTGGCCTTTCAAGAATGGAACGTGTTGTTCGTGAAAGAATGTCTATTCAAGACACGTCAACAGTTACACCACAGCAATTAATTAATATTCGACCTGTCGTTGCTTCCATTAAAGAGTTCTTTGGTAGCTCACAGTTATCACAGTTCATGGATCAAACGAACCCATTAGGTGAGTTGACGCATAAGCGCCGTTTATCAGCTTTAGGACCGGGCGGTTTGACACGTGATCGTGCTGGATATGAAGTTCGTGATGTTCACTATACGCATTATGGTCGGATGTGTCCTATTGAGACTCCTGAAGGACCTAATATAGGTTTAATTAATAGTTTGTCATCTTACGCACGAATTAATAAATATGGATTTATCGAAACGCCATATCGTCGTGTCTCATGGACAACGCATAAGGTTACAGAGAAAATCGATTATTTAACTGCGGACGAGGAAGATAACTATGTTATTGCTCAAGCTAACTCACCACTAAATGATGATGGTTCGTTTGTAGATGACATTGTTATGGCTCGTGCTAAGAGTGAAAACATCGAAATTTCGATAGATAAAGTTGATTACATGGATGTTTCGCCTAAGCAAGTAGTTGCAGTTGCGACAGCATGTATTCCTTTCTTGGAAAATGATGATTCTAATCGTGCTTTGATGGGGGCCAACATGCAGCGCCAAGCTGTTCCACTGCTTGATCCGCATGCACCTTTAGTAGGAACCGGTATAGAATACAAAGCGGCACACGATTCGGGTGTTGCACTGATCTGTAAAAATGAAGGAACAGTTGAATACGTTGATGCACGCGAAGTTCGTGTCCGACGCGAGGACGGTTCACTTGATAAGTACAAGCTAATGAAATTCCGTCGTTCAAATGGTGGTAAGAACTATAATCAACGTCCGATTGTTCGTGTGGGCGATCATGTTGATGCTGATGAGGTCTTGGCTGATGGACCATCAATGGAAAACGGAGAATTGGCTTTAGGTCAAAACCCGTTAATTGCTTTCATGACATGGGATGGATACAATTTCGAAGATGCGATTGCGATTAATGAACGTCTTGTTAAGGAAGATGTTTATACTTCTATTCATATTGAAGAACATGAATCAGAAGCACGAGATACTAAGCTCGGACCGGAAGAAATGACGCGTGAAATACCCAATGTTGGTGAAGATGCACTGAAAGATCTTGATGAATTTGGGATTGTCCGTATTGGAGCAGAAGTTCATGATGGCGATATCTTAGTTGGTAAAGTAACTCCTAAAGGGGTAACTGAGCTATCTGCTGAGGAACGTTTACTGCACGCTATTTTCGGAGAAAAAGCCCGCGAAGTAAGAGACACTTCTTTGCGTGTTCCTCATGGTGGCGGCGGTATTGTGCAGGATGTTAAAATCTTTACACGTGAAGCTGGCGATGAGTTATCACCAGGTGTAAATATGATGGTCCGTGTCTACATTGCACAAAAACGTAAGATTCAAGTTGGAGATAAAATGGCTGGTCGTCATGGTAATAAAGGAACTGTTTCAATCGTTATTCCTGAAGAAGATATGCCATATATGCCAGATGGTACACCAATCGATATCATGCTGAGCCCAATGGGTGTTCCTTCACGTATGAATATTGGACAAGTGCTTGAACTTCATTTGGGAATTGCGGCACGTAAATTAGGAATTCATGTTGCTTCACCGGTTTTCGATGGTGCACGTGATGAAGATATTTGGGAAGCATTAAAAGAAGCTGGTATTTCAAGTGATGGTAAGACGGTTGTATATGATGGTCGAACTGGTGAACCGTTTGATAATCGTATTTCAGTTGGTGTTATGTATTATCTGAAACTTGCACATATGGTTGATGATAAGATCCATGCACGTTCAATTGGACCATACTCACTTGTTACACAACAACCCCTTGGTGGTAAAGCACAATTTGGTGGTCAAAGATTTGGTGAGATGGAAGTTTGGGCCCTTGAGGCTTATGGTGCGGCATATACGTTGCAGGAAATAATGACTTATAAGTCTGATGATGTTGTTGGACGTGTTAAGACTTATGAAGCAATTGTAAAAGGCGAACCAATTCCGAAACCAGGTGTTCCTGAATCATTCCGCGTTTTGGTCAAAGAATTACAGTCATTAGGATTGGACATGAAGGTTCTTGATTCTGAGAAGCAAGAGATTGAACTCAGAGATATGGATGATGATGATGATGATGTTGTGAACGTGGATGCTTTGAGCAAGCTCGCTAAAGAACAAGCAGAGAAAAAAGCCAAAGAACAAGCTGAAAATTCAGAAAAAGCTGAGACTAAAACAGAAAAATAAGGCGAAATTTGGGACAGCACTAAGAAAATTTAGTGTTTAGAAATCAACTAAAGAAAAGGAGGTCGGTCTCTTGATCGATGTCAATAAATTCGATAGCATGCAGATTGGCTTAGCTTCTTCTGATAAGATCCGTAGTTGGTCTTATGGAGAAGTAAAGAAACCAGAAACAATCAACTATCGTACGTTGAAGCCTGAAAAAGATGGTTTGTTCGACGAAAGAATATTTGGACCTACTAAAGATTGGGAATGTGCTTGCGGTAAATATAAACGTATTCGTTACAAAGGTATTGTTTGTGATCGCTGCGGAGTTGAAGTTACTCGAGCAAAAGTACGACGTGAAAGAATGGCCCATATCGAACTTGCAGCACCTGTAACACACATTTGGTATTTTAAAGGTATTCCTAGTCGAATGGGTCTTGTACTCGATATGAGTCCACGGGCCCTTGAGGAGATTATCTATTTTGCCTCATATGTGGTAACTGAACCTGGCAATACTCCTCTAGAGAAGAAACAGTTATTAACTGAACGCGAATATCGCGAAAAACGTGAGCAGTATGGACAAGAGTTCAAAGCTGGTATGGGCGCTGAAGCTATTAGAAGTCTGTTGCGCGATGTTGAACTTGAAAATGAATGTAATGAATTAAAGGAAGAATTGAAAGAAGCTACTGGTCAAAAACGGACTCGTGCCGTTAGACGATTAGACATTCTCGAATCATTCTTGAAATCTGGAAATGATCCTGCATGGATGGTCATGGATGCCATTCCTGTTATTCCGCCGGACTTGCGCCCAATGGTCCAATTAGAAGGTGGACGTTTTGCAACGTCCGATTTAAATGACCTTTACCGTCGTGTAATCAACCGAAACAACCGCTTGAAACGATTGCTTGATTTGAATGCGCCTGGCATTATTGTTCAAAATGAAAAGAGAATGTTGCAAGAAGCAGTTGATGCATTGATTGATAATGGTCGCCGTGGTCGTCCAGTTACTGGACCAGGAAATCGTCCACTCAAATCATTATCGCATATGCTTAAAGGTAAGCAGGGACGTTTCCGTCAAAACTTACTTGGCAAACGTGTTGATTATTCAGGACGTTCAGTTATCGATGTTGGTCCTAAGTTAAAAATGAATCAGATGGGTATTCCACATGAAATGGCGCTTGAATTATTCAAACCCTTCATGATGAAAGAACTTGTGAAGCGTGAAATGGCTTCTAACATTAAAAATGCTAAGCGTAAAATTGATCGTCGCGATGAAGATATCTGGGATGTTTTGGAAGATGTCATCAAGGAACATCCTGTTCTCCTTAACCGCGCCCCTACACTGCATCGTTTGGGAATCCAAGCATTTGAACCTAAATTGGTTAATGGTAAGTCAATGAGACTACATCCATTAGCTTGTGAAGCTTACAATGCCGATTTTGATGGTGACCAAATGGCAATACATGTTCCTTTATCAGATGAAGCCCAAGCTGAAGCACGTTTGTTGATGTTGGCAGCACATCATATTTTGGCTCCAAAAGATGGTAAACCAATTGTTACACCATCACAAGATATGGTTATTGGAAACTACTATTTGACGATTGAAGAGTCGAACCGCGAAGGCGAAGGTATGGTCTTCAAGGATGTTAATGAAGTGCGAACAGCTTATTTGAACAATTATGTTCATTTGCATACACGTATCGGTTTGCAGACTGCAACTTTATCAGCTGCAGGAAAACCTTTTACAGATTGGCAAAAAGAACGAATCATGATAACAACTGCAGGAAAAGCAATTTTTAATGAGATTTTGCCTGCTGATTTTCCATATTTGAATGAACCTACTTCTGAAAATTTGACGGAGAAAACCCCTGATAAATATTTCATTGAACCGGGAACCGACATTCATCAGTTCTTGAAAGACCATGAACTCATTGGGCCATTCAAAGCCGGCTTCTTGAGTGATATCGTTGCAGAAGTTTATAAGAAATTCAAAGTTACTGAAACTTCTAAGTTGTTGGATAGACTGAAAGATTTAGGGTATTATGAGTCAACTAAATCAGGTTTAACAGTTGGAATTTCTGACATTACAGATCTGAAAGAAAAGAAGGGCATTATTGAAGCTGCTCACAAGGAAGTCAATAATGTAGCTAAACAGTTCCGGCGTGGTTTAATAACCGAAGATGAACGTTATGAACGAGTTATTGCTATTTGGAATAATGCTAAAGATGAAATCCAGGAAAAGCTAATTCAGAACATGGATCCAGAAAATCCTATTCAGATGATGTCAGATTCTGGGGCTCGTGGAAATATTTCAAACTTTACTCAGTTGGCCGGAATGCGTGGCTTAATGGCTGCTCCTAATGGTAAAACAATGGAATTGCCAATTGTTGCTAATTTCCGTGAAGGTTTGTCTGTTATGGAAATGTTTATTTCTACTCACGGTGCGCGTAAGGGAATGACAGATACGGCTTTGAAAACTGCTGATTCAGGATATTTAACACGTCGTTTAGTAGATGTTGCTCAAGACGTTATCATTCGTGAAAAAGATTGTGGAACTGATCGTGGACTTGATGTAACTGCTATTCGTGAGGGCAATGAACTGATCGAACCATTGTTTGACCGAGTACTGGGTCGTTACGCAATGAAAACAGTCAAGAATCCTAAAACAGGTGAAGTTATTGTTCCTGCAAATGAATTGATTGATGAAAATATGGCCCAGACTATTGTTAAAGCAGGAATCGAAAAAGTTACTATTCGTTCTGCCTTTACCTGCAATACTAAGCATGGTGTCTGTGAACGTTGTTATGGTCGTAATATGGCTACTGGAGATGAGGTCGAGGTTGGTGAAGCAGTCGGAACTGTTGCTGCGCAATCAATTGGTGAACCTGGTACACAGTTAACAATGCGGACTTTCCATACTGGTGGTGTTGCTGGAGACGATATTACACAAGGACTTCCTCGTGTTCAAGAAATTTTTGAAGCACGTAATCCTAAGGGTCGTGCAGAAATTTCTGAAGTTACAGGGGTTGTGGAAAGTATCGAAGAAAATCCTGCAGAACGCACAAAAGAGGTTACTGTTAAGGGTGAAACCGATACGCGAACCTATAGTTTGCCGTTTACTTCTGTGCTTAAAGTTGCTGAAGGAGACTCCATCCATCGTGGTGAAGCCTTAACGGTCGGCTCAGTTGATCCAAAGCAATTAATCAAAGTTCGAGATGTTCTTTCTACTGAAAACTATATCTTGCGCGAAGTACAAAAGGTATATCGTATGCAAGGTGTTGAAATCTCTGATAAGCATATCGAAGTTATGGCTCGTCAAATGCTGCGTAAAGTGCGTGTTATGGATCCGGGTGATACAGAGCTTCTTCCAGGTACTTTGATGGATATTAATGATTTTAGGGATCAAAACTATCAAACTCTGATTAAGGGAAGCATACCTGCCACAGCTCGTCCTGTCTTGCTTGGGATAACGAAGGCTTCACTTGAAACGAACAGTTTCTTGTCAGCTGCTTCCTTCCAAGAAACAACGCGTGTCTTGACAGATGCTGCTATTCGTGGAAAGAATGATCCGTTGATTGGTTTGAAAGAGAATGTTATCATTGGTAAAATTATTCCAGCTGGAACAGGTATGCCCGATTATCGCGGTATTAAGCCTAAAGAAGTTGGAGCTGTTTCTGAAAATGTTTATTCAATTTCTGACTTAGAAAAAAAGTTAAAAGCAGAAGAAAAACAGCCACAGAATGATAACAAATAATTTAGTAGTATTTGCTAGAATATAGATAAAGAGCACATTAATGTGAAGATTAAGACCTACGCCAAAGCTTATGTTTGGTGTAGGTCTTTTTTGAGTCTGGGTCAAAAATTAAATTTTTATTTAGTTTTATTATTGATTTCGTATGAACATGATCCATGTTGCAAAATGTTCTTTCCAATTTCACAGTGTTCATGGCTAAGGAATAGACTGTACTAAAAATTTGACATTAGCACTCAAGTTTACCGACTCATGACACACTTTTTTACATGAACAATAGGCAGTTATTTGAATGAAGATCATTTTGGTTTGGATGTATAGATATATTCAAAAATTGAAGAAAGTCAAACTCAACAAGTAAAAGTTTTTTGCCACAATAAAAGTAGGAATAAACCAAATGATAAAAACGGAATAAAAGCAATTTTTCTTCTATTTGTAACTAATTGATAAATTACGGCACAAGATGAACCAATCATTATGATGTATAGCGTGGTATAAAAACCTAAAATTAAAAAAAGAAACCCCAGATAAATAACATCTCCCAAGCCTAAAAAATTAAAGTAAGTGAAAATACTAAGAGTGATGATAAAGAAGAAAATTAAATTTAAATCACCCCAAAAATTTCGAAATTCAGAGGAGGGTTCAAGCAAAAATAAACTTCCGCCAAACCAAAGGAGAAAATTTGAAACAGTTAAACTGTAGAAGTCCTGGAGCGCAAGAATGAGTGACCAAAGTGACAGTAAGGAAATGAAGATGAAATTTGCAGTATCGGCGGTTAAAACAAATAAACACAGAAAGTAGCAACCTCCCAAAAATTCAATTGCAAAGCTAACTGCGGAAATTTTTGAATGACAGAAAAAACAGCGGCCGCCTTGAATTAAAAAACCTAAAATTGGTATTAAGTGGATATTTTTAAGTGTAACGTGACACTTTTCGCAAAAAGAACGAGAACTAAAGGAATAAGAATTCGCAAAACGCCAACCATGACAAACAGCAAAAGAGCTGAATACCGTACCAGAGATAAAGATCAAACAATAGATTAGAAGCATTTTAATAAGATCATTCCTTTCTAGTAGATAAAATACGGTAAAAACTAAAATATAACGCTATTTTTTAATAATTTATTGACAGTTTCATTCGTAACGTGGTAATCTGTAAAAGGTGCTTTATGTGGACAGTTTCTCCCATGATGGAATGGGACATGCTGACTGTGTTGCGGTGGCATACAATTTGTTGTGCATTTAGGTGCTATTTTTTTGTTAAAAAATGAATCGCCTGGATGTGTGTACTTAAGTCATGTAAATTAAGGAAGGAGGAAGCTTTAGATGCCAACAATTAATCAATTGATCCGTAAAGGGCGTAAATCTAAAGGTTCAAAATCTGATTCCCCAGCTTTAAACTTTGGGTATAACAGTTATAAGAGAGTGCAGACTAATAATCCTGCACCACAAAAACGTGGAGTGGCAACTCGTGTCGGGACAATGACACCTAAAAAGCCTAACTCTGCTTTACGTAAGTATGCTCGTGTTCGTCTTTCAAACTTGATCGAGGTCACAGCATATATTCCAGGAATCGGACATAACTTGCAAGAGCATAGTGTTGTTTTGATTCGTGGAGGTCGTGTAAAAGATCTTCCTGGTGTTCGTTATCATATCGTGCGTGGTGCACTTGATACTGCCGGTGTTACAGATCGTAGGAAGAGTCGTTCTAAGTATGGTACAAAGAGACCTAAGAAATAATTGTAAAGTATTTGAGGAGGTTATTTAGATGCCAAGAAAAGGTGCTATTTCAAAGCGCGAAGTGCTCCCTGATCCAATTTATAATTCTAAATTGGTAACTCGTTTGATTAATCGTATCATGATTGATGGCAAACGTGGGACTGCATCGAAGTTATTATATGAAGCATTTGATCAAATAAAAAAAGAGACAGGTAACGAACCATTAGATGTGTTCGAAGAAGCATTGAAGAATGTCATGCCTGTACTTGAAGTAAAGGCACGCCGTGTTGGTGGTTCTAATTATCAGGTTCCTATCGAAGTACGCCCAGAACGTCGTACAACCTTAGGTTTGAGATGGTTAGTTAACTATTCACGTTTACGTGGCGAACACACAATGCCAGAGCGTTTAGCTAAAGAAATTATTGATGCATCTAACAATACTGGTGCTTCAGTGAAGAAACGTGAAGATACGCATAAAATGGCTGATGCCAACCGTGCATTTGCACATTATCGCTGGTAATTTTTTGAAAATGGCTATTATATGATTTCAAGAAATCCTATAGTAGTCATTTTTTGAGTGAAAACACAGTTTTTAAAGATATTAAGTAGGTTTGGAAGGAGATAAAATCTCAGATGGCTAATAAACGTGAATTTCCGCTAGACAGAACACGTAATATCGGAATCGTTGCGCATATTGATGCAGGTAAAACAACGACAACTGAACGTATCTTGTATTATACCGGAAAAATCCACAAAATTGGTGAAACCCATGAAGGTGCTTCACAAATGGATTGGATGGCGCAAGAACAAGAACGTGGTATTACAATTACTTCTGCCGCAACAACGGCTCAATGGAAAGATCATCGTATCAATATTATTGATACTCCAGGACACGTTGACTTTACAGTAGAAGTTGAGCGTTCGTTGCGTGTTCTTGATGGGGCAGTGGTTGTGCTTGATGCTCAATCAGGTGTTGAACCACAAACTGAAAATGTTTGGCGTCAAGCTACAACATATTCGGTACCGCGTATTGTTTTTGTAAATAAGATGGATAAAATTGGAGCTAACTTTGATTATTCAGTAAGTACGATCAAGGATCGTCTTCAAGCAAATGCTGTTGCTATCCAAATGCCTATCGGAGCAGAGGATAACTTTGAAGGTGTTATTGATTTAATTGAAATGAAAGCTGATATTTACGATGAAGATGAACTTGGTTCAAAGTGGGATACAGTTGACATTCCAGATGAATATAAAGAAGAAGCTCAAAAACGTCGTGAAGCAATGATTGAATCTATTGCTGATGTTGATGAAGGCCTTATGGAAAAGTATCTTGAAGGTGAAGAGATTTCAAATGATGAGATCAAAGCTGCTATCCGTAAAGCAACACTGAACTTGGACTTATATCCTGTTCTTGCCGGATCAGCATTTAAAAATAAGGGTGTTCAAATGATGCTTGATGCAGTTAATGACTATCTGCCATCACCATTGGATGTTAAACCTTATAAAGCAACTGATCCTGACACAGATGAAGAAGTTGAATTAGTTGCAGGTGATGACAAACCTTTTGCTGGTTTGGCTTTCAAGATCGCAACCGATCCTTTTGTTGGTCGTCTTACTTTCTTCCGTGTTTACGCTGGTACACTTGAAGCTGGTTCATATGTTTTGAATGCAACTAAGGACAAACGTGAACGTGTTGGTCGTTTGCTGCAGATGCACTCAAATCATCGTAAGGAAATTCCTGAAGTTTTCGCAGGTGATATAGCTGCTGCTATTGGCTTGAAAGACACTACAACAGGAGATTCACTGACTGATATCAAGCATCCATTGATTCTTGAATCAATGGAATTCCCTGATCCAGTTATCCAAGTTTCAATTGAACCGAATACAAAAGCAGATCAAGATAAGATGGATGTTGCTTTGCAAAAACTTGCCGAGGAAGATCCTACTTTTAAAGCTGAAACTAATCCTGAGACTGGTGAAACACTTATTGCCGGAATGGGAGAATTGCATTTGGATATTATCGTTGATCGTATGAAACGTGAATTCAAGGTTGAAGCTAAGGTAGGCGCACCTCAAGTTGCATATCGCGAGACCTTTACAAAACAAGTATCTGCACAAGGTAAGTTTGTTCGTCAGTCTGGTGGTAAAGGGCAATACGGTGATGTTTGGGTTGAATTTACACCTAATGATGAAGGCGCAGGCTTTGAATTTGAAAACGCCATTGTTGGTGGTGTTGTTCCTCGTGAATATATTCCATCTGTTGAACAAGGTTTGAAAGAATCGATGAAAAACGGTGTCTTAGCAGGTTATCCATTAATCGATGTTAAAGCTAAGCTGTATGATGGAAGTTATCATGATGTCGATTCAAGTGAAGCTGCCTTTAAAGTTGCTGCTTCTCTTTCATTGCGGAACGCTTCTAAAAAAGCTGGTGCAGTTATCCTTGAACCAATTATGAAGGTTGAAATTGTTGCTCCAGAAGATTACTTAGGCGATGTAATGGGACATGTCACAGCTCGTCGTGGACGTGTTGAAGGGATGGAAGCTCGCGGAAATGCACAAGTTGTAAATGCATTTGTACCGCTTGCAGAAATGTTTGGATATGCAACTACATTACGTTCTGCAACTCAGGGTCGCGGAACGTTCACAATGACAATGGATCATTACGAACCAGTTCCAAAGTCTATCCAAGAAGAAATTATTAAGAAAAATGGCGGCGACGCTAAATAGAACAAAAAAGAGGCCTATCAAGGTCTCTTTTTTTATTCTTTAAACCAACTTGGCTCCAAGACAGTTTTTAAAATGTTTGAGAGCCCATTGATGTCCGATGGGATCGAAACTAGCTGTTGCGTCTTGATGTATATATAAATTAAAATTTTTGTTATAAGCATCAACGGCTGTATGAAGAACACAGATATCTGTGCAAACGCCAGTTAAATGAATATCTGTAATTTTTCGACTGCGTAGATAGTTCTCTAGATTTGTGTTAGCAAAAGAAGAATAGCGATTTTTATCAAAAAAGTATACGTTTTTAAGAGAATGATTCTTCTTATACCAGTCGCTCAATTTTCCGTAAAATGCATGTCCCCAAGTCTGTGCGATATTATGAGGAGGGAATAGTCTTGTTTCAGGATGAAAGGGATCATTGGCTTCATGACAATCTGTTGGTAAAATAACATAATCATTATTAGCTAAAAATGAATCGGCTAATGAAAGAATAGTATCTTCGATTTTTTGACCGGGTTTTCCACAAGTTAATGCTCCTTTATCATGAACGAAATCATTAGTATAGTCGATAATTAAAAGTGCTTTTTTGGGCATCTTGAAAGCCTCCTATATCTATAGTTAAACAAATCATATAACAAATAATAGAAAAAAAACAGTTCTTCAAAAAAAACTTGCGATCGACGAAAAAAAAGGGTATTATGGATAAGTACTTGTTTTTAGGGACAAGTGCGCACCTAAAAAATGAATTTCAAGCTATGATGCAGAAGGTTGCGACACGCCCGGAAGCTTTGCCATGGGGCGCGGCGGGAATTTTTGCGGAGCTAGTCTTGTTTTTTAAAATAGACGAAGGAGGGAACACAATGGCAAAACAAAAGATTCGTATTCGCTTAAAGGCATATGAACATCGTACTTTAGATCAATCTGCTGATAAGATTGTTGAAACAGCAAAGAGAACTGGTGCTGCAATTTCTGGCCCAATTCCATTACCAACAGAGCGTACTTTATATACGGTTATCCGTTCACCACATAAATACAAGGATTCACGTGAACAGTTTGAAATCCGTACACATAAGCGCTTGATTGATATTGTTAATCCAACACCAAAAACGGTTGATTCATTAATGAAGTTAGATCTACCAAGTGGCGTTGATATTGAAATCAAATTATAATTATAAATAAAAATAAATTGGAGGTGTACTCATGACCACAAAAGGAATCTTAGGTAAAAAAGTAGGTATGACACAAGTTTTTACTGAAAATGGCGAATTAGTTCCAGTAACAGTTGTTGAAGTTGGTGCTAACGTTGTTTTACAAGTTAAAACAGTCGAGAATGATGGTTACGAAGCAGTTCAATTAGGCTTTGATGATCTTCGTGAAGTTTTGGCAAACAAACCTGCTAAAGGTCATGCAGCAAAAGCAAAAACTGCTCCTAAGCGCTTCATTCGTGAAATTAAGGATGTTGAGCTTGGAGAATACAAAGTCGGTGACGAAGTCAAGGCAGATGTTTTTGAAACAGGCGACATCGTTAATGTTTCAGGTACATCGAAGGGACATGGCTTCCAAGGTAACATTAAACGTTGGGGACAAGCACGTGGACCTATGGCCCATGGTTCTCGCTATCATCGTCGCCCAGGTTCAATGGGTGTTATTATTAACCGCGTCTTCAAAGGCAAGTTATTGCCAGGACGTATGGGTGGCAAACGCGTAACAATCAAAAACTTAGAGATTGTTAAGGCTGACACAGATAATAATGTTTTGTTAATCAAGGGCAATGTACCAGGTGCAAATAAATCATTACTGACAATCACAGGTTCAACTAAAGAAAACTAATTCGAGGAAGGGAGGAATTTTAAATGCCAACAGTTGCATTATTCAAACAAGATGGTAGCAAAAACGGTGAAGTTAAGTTAAACGAAACTGTTTTTGGTATCGAACCAAATAACAATGTTGTTTTTGATGCAGTCGTTATGCAACGAGCATCATTACGTCAGGGTACACATGCTGTGAAAAACAGAAGTGCTGTTTCTGGCGGTGGAAAAAAACCATGGCGTCAAAAAGGAACAGGTCGTGCCCGCCAAGGATCGATCCGTTCACCACAATGGGTTGGTGGTGGAACAGTATTTGGACCAACACCAAGATCATATAGTTATAAACTTCCTAAAAAGGTTCGTCGTTTAGCAATCAAATCTGTTCTTTCACAAAAAGTATTAGATGAAGGTTTGCTAATAGTAGACAAATTGTCTTTTGAACAACCAAAGACAAAGGCTTTTGCAGAAGTTTTAGATAACTTAAATGTTAATACGAAAGTTTTAGTAGTTCTTGAAGATGGCAATGACTTAGCTGCTCTTTCAGCTCGTAACTTGAAGAATGTTACGGTCGTTGATTCTAAAGGCGTTAATGTCTTAAATGTAATCAACAATGATAAGTTAGTCATGACTCAAGAAGCTCTTTCTCAAGTAGAGGAGGTTCTTGCATAATGGAATCACGCAAAATTATTTTAAAGCCGGTTGTTACTGAAGCATCTATGGCAGATATGGATGATAAGCGCTATACATTTGATGTAGACGTACATGCAACTAAAGTACAAGTCAAAAAAGCTATTGAAGAAATTTTTGATGTTAAAGTTGTTAAAGTAAACATCATGAATGTTAGAGGAAAGCTCAAACGTATGGGTCGTTACGCTGGCTATACGAAAAAGCGCCGCAAAGCTATTGTTACTTTGAGTTCTGACTCAAAAGAAATCAAATTATTCGAAGAATAAAAATAATTAATAGGAGGGAATTCACTTGGGGATCAAAAAATTTAAACCAACCTCAAACGGACGTCGTAATATGACTGGTTCAGATTTTTCTGAAATAACAAAGACAACTCCAGAAAAATCATTACTTGAATCACAAAGCAAAACGGCTGGCCGTAACAGCTATGGTCGTATTACAGTTCGCCATCGTGGTGGCGGACACAAACGTCAATATCGTTTGATCGATTTCAAACGAATTAAAGACGAAGTGCCTGCAACAGTTAAATCTATTGAATATGATCCAAATCGTTCAGCAAATATTGCATTACTTGTGTACGCTGATGGGGTTAAATCATATATTCTTGCACCAAAGGGCCTTGTCGTAGGACAAGTAGTCCAATCTGGTAAAGATGCTGATATCAAAGTTGGTAATACTTTGGCACTTTCTGATATTCCAGTTGGTACAATTGTACACAACATTGAATTAAAGCCAGGAAAGGGCGGACAATTAGTTCGTTCAGCTGGGGCTTCAGCACAAATCCTTGGTAAAGAAGGAAAATATGTGCTTGTTAAGCTTACATCAGGTGAAGTTCGTATGATTCTCGCAACATGTCGCGCATCAATCGGGGCTGTTGGAAATGAACAACATGAACTTATCAAAATTGGTAAAGCTGGTCGTACGCGTTGGGCAGGTAAACGTCCTACAGTTCGTGGTTCAGTAATGAACCCTAACGATCACCCTCATGGTGGTGGTGAAGGTAAAGCTCCTGTTGGTCGTCCAAGTCCTATGTCTCCATGGGGTAAGAAAACGATGGGTTATAAGACTCGTTCTAAGAAGGCCCAATCTGATAAGTTTATTGTACGTAAACGAAATAAATAATTACGGTGTTGGCGCGTAAAGAGTAGAGCTGATCCGAAAGGAGGATTCACATTGAGTCGTAGTTTAAAAAAAGGACCATTTGCAGATGCACATCTTATGAAAAAGATTGAAGCACAAGCAGATCAAGAAAAAAAGACTGTTATTAAGACGTGGTCACGTCGTTCAACAATTTTCCCTAGTTTTATCGGGTATACAATCGCTGTGTATGACGGGCGGAAGCATGTCCCAGTATATGTTCAAGAAGATATGGTCGGACATAAATTAGGTGAATTTGTTCCTACACGTACATTCCATGGTCATGGCAGTGTAGATAAGAAGACAGAAGTAGCTAAGTAAGGGAGGGTATAAAAATGGCTGAACAAGTAACATCAGCAAATGCAACTGCCAAAACAGTTCGAATCCCTGCACGTAAAGCACGTCTGGTGATCGATCTAATCCGCGGTAAAAGTGTCGCTGAAGCATTAGGAATTTTAAAGTTCACACCAAGAGCTGGATCTGAAATTATTGAAAAAGTGCTGAACTCTGCAATTGCAAATGCGGAAAATAACTTTGATTTAGATGTTGAGGATTTGGTAGTAAGTGAAGCCTATGCCAACGAAGGACCAACGCTCAAGCGTTTCCGTCCACGTGCCAAGGGTTCTGCTTCTCCAATTAACAAACGTACAAGTCATATAACTGTTGTTGTATCAGTAAAATAAGGAGGGATAATGCGTGGGTCAAAAAGTAAATCCAACGGGATTACGTGTCGGAATCATTCGTGACTGGGATGCAAAATGGTATGCTGAAAAAGATTTTGCAACTAACTTGCACGAAGATTTACACATCCGTGAATACATTCAAAAAAAGTTAGCCGATGCATCTGTCTCTACCGTTGAAATTGAACGTGCTGCAAAGCGTGTTAATGTTTCAATCCATACAGCAAAACCTGGTATGGTTATCGGTAAAGGTGGATCTGAAGTTGAAAAGCTTCGTAAAGAATTAAATAGTTTAACAGGTAAAAGAGTTCACATTAACATTATTGAGATCAAGAGACCTGATTTAGATGCTCAATTAGTTGGTGAAAACATTGCAGTACAATTGGAAAATCGTGTTGCATTTCGTCGTGCAATGAAGCAAGGTATCCAGCGTACAATGCGTTCTGGTGCAAAAGGAATTAAAGTTCAGGTTGCTGGACGTTTGAACGGGGCAGATATGTCACGTGTAGAACATTTTTCTGAAGGTACAGTTCCATTGCATACACTTCGCGCTGATATCGATTATGCTTGGGTAGAAGCAACCACAACTTATGGTAAATTAGGCGTTAAAGTTTGGATTTATCGTGGTGAAGTTCTTCCTGCAAAGAAAGATAATCGTAAAGGAGGGAAATAGTCTATGTTAGTACCAAAACGTACAAAGCATCGTCGTGAGTTCCGTGGTAAGATGCGTGGCGAAGCAAAGGGCGGTAAGTCTGTTGCTTTTGGTGATTATGGTTTACAAGCTGTTGATTCACATTGGATTACAAACCGCCAAATCGAAGCAGCTCGTGTTGCGATAACACGTTATATGAAACGTGGTGGGAAAGTTTGGATTAAAATTTTCCCTCATAAGTCATACACAGCCAAAGCTATTGGTGTTCGTATGGGTTCTGGGAAAGGTGCTCCTGAAGGTTGGGTAGCTCCAGTAAAACGTGGGAAAATCATGTTTGAAGTAGGCGGCGTTTCCGAAGAAGTTGCTCGTGAAGCATTACGATTAGCTTCCCACAAACTCCCAGTGAAAACTAAGGTTGTAAAACGTGAGGAAGTAGGTGGCGAATCAAATGAAGACTAAAGAAATTAATGAATTAACCACTGCTGAAATGCTTGAAAAAGAGAAACAGTTCAAAGAAGAACTTTTTAATCTGCGCTTCCAATTAGCTACCGGACAATTAGAAAATACGGCACGCTTAGGTGAAGTACGCAAGACGATTGCTCGTATAAAAACAGCATTGCGTCAACAAGAAATCAACAAGTAAGAATACGAAAAGGAGGCAAATAAAGTATGACTGAAGCTCGTAACCAACGTAAAGTCTATCAAGGACGTGTTGTTTCGGACAAAATGGATAAAACAATTGCAGTTGTCGTTGAAACATATAAGAATCATAAAGTTTATGGCAAGCGTGTTAAGTATTCCAAGACATTTAAGGCACACGATGAGAAAAACGAAGCAAAAGTTGGAGATGTCGTGAAAATTATGGAAACTCGTCCATTGTCAGCTACAAAGCGTTTCCGCTTATTAGATGTCGTTGAAAAAGCAGTTATTATTTAGCAATTAGTTGCTAAATAAAATGTACTTTGATTCGTATTCTGATTCGTTAACGAAAGGAGGTCACATACTGTGATCCAACAAGAAAGTCGTTTAAAGGTCGCTGATAACTCGGGTGCTCGTGAACTTTTAGTAATTAAAATTTTGGGTGGTTCTCGTGTTAAGACTGCAAGTATTGGTGACATAGTAGTTGCTACTGTCAAACAAGCAACGCCAGGTGGTGTTGTCAAAAAGAGCGATGTTGTTAAAGCAGTAATTGTTCGTACAAAATTCGGTGCACATCGTGCAGACGGTTCATATATCAAATTCGATGAAAATGCTGCTGTAATCATTGGCGATGACAAATCACCAAAGGGTACACGTATTTTTGGACCAGTTGCTCGTGAATTGCGTGACGGAAACTTCATGAAGATTGTTTCCTTAGCACCTGAGGTATTGTAAAAAAACCATTTTGGTAAGGAGGTGCGGAACAAAATGTTTGTAAAAAAGAATGATAAAGTTAAAGTGATCGCTGGAAAAGATAAGGGTAAAGAAGGCATTGTTGAAAAAGTTTTACCTGAAAAAAACCGCGTGATCGTAAAAGGTGTAAATATTATAAAAAAACATCAAAAACCAACTAATGCCAATCCTAATGGTGGAATCGTTGAAGTTGAGGCACCGATTCATGCTTCAAATGTTATGTTAATTGACCCATCTAATAACGAAGCAACTCGTGCAGGTGTTAAAGTTGTCGACGGCAAAAAAGTCCGTGTATCCAAAAAAACTGGTGAAGTTTTGAATAATGCGCCAGAGGACAAAGAATAGGGAAGGAGGATACTCTCTTCATGGGTAATCGTTTAAAAGAAAAATATGATAAAGAAGTTGTCCCATCTTTAATAGAAAAGTTTAGTTATACTTCAGTTATGCAGGCACCTAAAGTTGATAAAATTGTTATCAATATGGGTGTTGGTGATGCTGTAAGTAATGCTAAGAATTTGGATGAGGCTGTTGAGGAATTAACTTTGATTGCAGGGCAAAAACCTGTTATTACTAAAGCTAAGAAATCAATCGCTGGTTTCCGTTTACGTGAAGGCATGCCAATTGGAACTAAAGTTACTTTACGTGGTCAGCGGATGTACGATTTCTTGGATAAATTAGTTTCAGTCTCATTACCACGTGTTCGTGATTTTCATGGGGTTAGCAAACGTGCATTTGACGGTCGTGGAAACTATACATTGGGTATCCGCGAACAATTGATTTTTCCTGAAATTGATTTTGATGATGTTAATAAAGTTCGTGGAATGGATATTGTCATTGTTACAACTGCTAACAGTGATGAAGAATCTAAAGAATTATTGACGCAATTAGGAATGCCATTCGCTAAATAAAGGGGGTTTCACATTGGCTAAAAAGTCGCAAATTATAAAGAACAAACGCCAAGCTAAGTTCTCGACGCAAGAATATACACGCTGTGAACGTTGTGGTCGTCCACATTCAGTTTATCGCAAGTTTAAGTTATGCCGTGTTTGCCTGAGAGATCTTGCACATAAAGGTCAAATTCCTGGGATGAAAAAGGCTAGCTGGTAATCCAATAAAGTAAAGGAGGGCAAACAAATGGTCATGACTGATCCAATAGCAGACTTCTTGACTCGTGTTCGTAATGCTAATTTAGCAAAGCATGAATCACTTGAAGTACCTGCATCAAAAATTAAGCACGATATTGCTGAAATTCTTAAAAATGAAGGTTTTGTACGTGATGCTGAATATATCGATGATGATAAGCAAGGAATCATTCGTGTGTTCTTAAAATATGGAAAGAACAGTGAACGTGTTATTTCCGGTATCAAGCGTATTTCAAAACCAGGTTTACGTTCATACGTTAAAGCTGACGCAGTCCCTAAAGTATTGAATGGACTCGGGATTGCAATTATCTCTACCTCAGAAGGGGTTATGACAGATAAAGAAGCCCGCGCTAAAAATATTGGCGGCGAAGTATTAGCTTACGTTTGGTAAAATTAGATATCACAAGGAGGTGTAACAACCGTGAGTCGAATTGGTTATAAAGACGTTGTATTACCTGAAGGTGTTGAAGTTAAAACAAACGGCAATGCTGTGACTGTTAAAGGTCCAAAAGGTGAAATTACACGTGAATTTACTGATAAAATTACTATGAAAATAGAAGGTAATGTTGTTTCATTTGATCGTTCAAGTGATGATAGCAAGACTAAAGCTTTGCATGGTACAACAAGAGCTAACTTTCACAATATGGTAGTTGGTGTAACGGAAGGTTTCAAGAAAGAATTGGAACTTCGTGGTGTTGGTTATCGTGCACAAATGAAAGGCAACAAGCTTGTTCTGAATGTTGGTTATTCACATCCAGTTGAGTTTGAAGCTTGGGAAGGTTTGAAGTTAGAGACACCTTCTGCAACTGCAATTACTGTGTCCGGAATTTCAAAGCAAGCTGTTGGAGATTTGGCAGCTCAAATTCGTTTGACTCGTGCACCAGAGCCTTATAAAGGCAAGGGTATCCGTTATGTTGGCGAATATGTTCGTCGTAAGGAAGGTAAGACTGGTAAGTAATCAACAGTCTTAGCGAAACAAGAGAAAAAAATTCAAGAGGTGAATATAGTGATTTCAAAACCAGACAAGAATAAGACACGTCAAAAGCGTCATCTGCGTGTTCGTGGTAAGATATCTGGTACAGCTAAGTGCCCACGCTTAAATGTTTATCGTTCAAACAAAAACATCTACGCTCAAGTAATTGATGACGTAGCGGGTGTGACGCTAGTTAGTGCCTCTACATTAGATAGTGAAGTCAACGGCGGTACAAAGACAGAGCAAGCTGCTTCTGTCGGTGAAGTTGTTGCAAAACGTGCAGCTGAAAAGAGTATCAAAGAAGTAGTTTTTGATCGTGGCGGGGATCTTTACCATGGCCGTATCGAAGCACTTGCTGAATCTGCTCGTAAGAATGGATTAGACTTTTAGGAAAAGGAGGGAAACGCATTTATGACTTTTATTGATCCAGCTCAATTAGATTTAGAAGATCGTGTTGTTGCAATCAATCGTATTACAAAAGTTGTTAAAGGTGGACGTCGTCTGCGTTTTGCAGCTTTAGTTATTGTGGGAGACCACAATGGTCACGTTGGCTTTGGTACTGGTAAAGCGCAAGAAGTTCCTGATGCTATTCGTAAAGCTGTTGAAGCTGCTCGTAAGAACTTAATCAAGGTTCCTATGGTCGAAGAAACACTTCCACATGAAGTTGTTGGCGAATATAGCGGAAGCCGCATTATGTTGAAACCTGCTATTGCTGGTTCTGGAGTTGCTGCCGGTGGTGCAGTTCGTGCCGTTATGGAATTGGCTGGTGTTGCTGATGTAACAAGTAAATCACTTGGCTCAAATACACCAATCAATGTTGTCCGTGCAACGATGGATGGCTTAACAAAAATGAAGAGTGCTGCTGACGTTGCTTCTCTTCGTGGTGTATCAACACAACATTTAGCAGAATAAGGAGGACTTACTTGTGGTTAATTTAAAAGTTACGTTAACGAGTAGTGTCATTGGGCGTCCTCAGAAGCAACGCGACATTGTTAAAGCTCTTGGCTTAGGCCGCGTTCAAAGCTCAGTTGTCCTGCCTGATAATGCTGCAACTCGTGGTGCCGTTGCAAAAATCAATCATTTGGTTGAAGTTACGGTTGCCGACTAATTACTGATGACATGTTATAATATATCAACAAGGAGGTGTCGACCTGATGAAATTGCATGAGTTAAAAGCAAGTGAAGGAGCACGTAAAGTTCGTAATCGTGTTGGACGCGGTACATCGTCTGGTAACGGTAAAACGGCTGGTCGTGGCCAAAAAGGTCAAAAAGCTCGTGGAAAGGTCCGTTTAGGTTTTGAAGGTGGCCAAATGCCATTGTTCCGTCGTATGCCTAAGCGCGGTTTCCAAAATATTAACCGCAAGGAATACGCAGTGGTTAATCTGGAAACACTCGAGAAATTTAACGAAGGAACAGAAGTTACACCAGTATTGCTAGCTGAGAATGGTGTAATCAAAGATGAAAAAGATGGTATAAAAGTTTTAGCTAATGGTAAGTTGACGAAAAAATTAACTGTAAAAGCTAATAAATTCTCAACTGCTGCTAAAGATGCCATTGAAGCAGTTGGCGGTCAAGCTGAGGTGATTTAATGCTTAAAACAATGAAGAACGCCTTAGCTGTGAAAGATATTCGTGAGAAGATTTTGTTTACGTTAGGCGTCTTGATTGTATTTCGTTTAGGCACATATATCACAGTCCCTGGGATCAACGCTAAAGCTTTAGATAGTGTTGCATCTTCAGGGTTAGTTAGTATCTTAAATACTTTTAGTGGTGGCGGCTTAACGAACTATTCAATTTTAGCGATGGGTGTCTCACCATATATAACTGCTCAGATTGTTGTTCAGTTATTACAGATGGATATAGTTCCTCGCTTTGTTGAATGGAGTAAGCAAGGTGAAGTTGGAAGAAGAAAGCTTAACCAGGCCACAAGATATTTAACTATTGTGCTGGCGTTTGTACAGTCAATTGGGATTACAGCGGGCTTTAATGCATTGAGTAGTTTGAATTTAGTTAATAACCCTGGTATGGAAACATACTTTAGTATTGGTTTAATCTTAACTGGAGGTTCAATGTTTACAACTTGGTTAGGAGATATGATTACCGATCGTGGATTTGGTAATGGTATTTCAATGATCATTATGGCCGGTATACTAGCTCGAGTTCCAACAGGTGTTCAACAAATATATACAGAACAATTTTTGGACGCGTCATCGAGCGATTATTGGAAAGGCATTTTGTTTGTTGCTATCTTAATCATCGCTGTGTTGGTCATTGTTGCATTTGTTACATATGTTCAACAGGCTAATTACAAAATTCCAATTCAATATACTCGTCGTTTGGCAGGTGCAACAGAGAGTTCTTATTTACCACTCAAAATAAATGTTGCTGGTGTTATCCCAGTCATTTTTGCGAGCTCTTTTATTGCTACACCACAGACAATTTTAATGGCATTTACGCAAAATCATTCTGAAGATACTTGGTATCGTGTCATGACGAATATTTTTAATATGCAGGCGACAGGTGGAATGATTTTATATACTGTTTTGATTGTTCTCTTTACATTTTTCTATGCTTTTGTGCAAGTTAATCCTGAAAAGCTGTCGGAAAATCTGCAAAAGCAGGGTAGTTATATTCCGAGTGTCTGGCCAGGAAAAGAAACTGAAAAATATGTTTCGCGTTTGTTGATGCGTCTGAGTTCAGTCGGATCCATTTTCTTGGGTCTAGTATCATTGATTCCACTTGTTGCTTCAAATATTTGGGGTCTTGATGAATCTATTGGTTTAGGTGGTACCAGCCTTTTAATTGTTGTTGGTGTTGCTTTGGAATCAATAAGACAGCTCAAGGGTATGATGATGAAACGCGAATATGTTGGTTTTATCAGGTAATATTTTAAAAAGTTCGGCTGCACTTTTGTGGAGCCAACTTTTTAATTTTTGCAGTATTTCTTAATTCACAAGCGTTTGTCGTTTGTCACCTATAAAATTGCTGCAGAATACCTTTTATTAATCACAAATTAAAAAGGAGATTTTTTATAAATGACTGCAATGAATTTAATGCTGATGGGTCTTCCTGGGGCCGGAAAAGGAACACAAGCAGAACGAATCGTTGATCAGTATAAGATTCCCCATATTTCAACTGGAGATATTTTTAGGGCCGCTATCAAAAATGAAACCCCAATGGGTTTAAAAGCAAAAGGCTTTATCGACAAGGGCGAACTTGTTCCTGATGAAGTAACTAATGGAATAGTTAACGAGAGACTGGCCAAGGATGATACAAAAAATGGTTATCTGCTAGATGGCTTTCCGCGCAATATGGACCAAGCAAAGGCATTAGACGAAATTGGACAAGAATTAGATCGAAAATTAGTTGGTGTTATTAATATTCACGTTGACCCAGCGTCTTTGCTAGAACGTCTAACAGGTCGTTATATTTGCCGCAATTGCGGTGCAACTTACCATAAAGTATTTAACCCGACTAAAATCGCAGGTGTCTGTGATCGTTGTGGAGGAAAAGAATTTTTCCAACGTGAAGATGATAAACCAGAAACTGTCAAAAAACGTCTAGATGTGAATATTAAAATGAATACACCATTACTTGACTTTTATAAACAAAAAAATATTTTATATGAAGTAAATGGAAATCAAGAAATTCAAAAAGTCTTTGCTGATGTAAAGAAAATTTTGGATGATTTAAAATAATATTTTTACGTACTGAAGCTTGCAATAATAAGGTTGGGATGATATACTATTCCAGGTTTATCTTTTCTATAGGATTAGTCTGTCCATTTGGATGGATTAGCTTGCGGAAACAAGCGAACCAATCTTTTCGATTGGTTCACGGATTTGCGTGTTAAGTTATAAAACCATTTAAGGAGGTACTTTTGCGTGGCGAAAGATGATGTGATTGAAATTGAGGGTACGATCAAAGAAACGTTACCCAATGCGATGTTCAAGGTTGAACTCGAAAACGGACATGAAATTTTAGCTCACGTTTCAGGTAAGATTAGAATGCATTACATTCGTATTCTGCCTGGCGATAAAGTGACGGTTGAGATGTCCCCTTACGATTTGACTAAGGGTCGCATTACCTATCGCTTTAAATAGATTGTACTTCAAATACATTTGGGAGGTATAATTCATGAAAGTAAGACCATCAGTAAAACCAATGTGCGAACACTGTAAAGTAGTTAAGCGCAAGGGTCGTGTTATGGTTATATGTTCAAATCCAAAACACAAACAACGTCAAGGATAATAAATAATTAGGAGGTGTAATTGTTATGGCTCGTATTGCAGGTGTCGATTTACCACGTGATAAGCGTATCGTAATCGGCTTAACTTACATTTATGGAATCGGTAATTCAAGCGCACAAAAGATTTTGGCAGAAGCAGGTGTTTCTGAAGATATTCGTGTGCGTGATTTAACAACTGATCAGGAAGATAAAATTCGTGCAGTTGTTGATAGCTACAAAGTCGAAGGTGATCTTCGTCGTGAAGTTAGCTTAAATATTAAACGTCTGTCTGAAATTGGCTCATACCGAGGCTTACGTCATCGCCGTCATTTACCTGTTCGTGGTCAAAATACCAAGAACAACGCGCATACACGTAAAGGCCCAGCCGCATCAATTGCCGGCAGAAAAAATTAAATAATATAATAAAAGGAGGTTAGCTAGTTCATGGCAGTTAAAAAAGGTTCACGTAAACGCCGCGTCAAGAAAAATATTGAAAGCGGAATTGCACATATTCATTCAACGTTTAACAATACACTCGTTATGATTACCGATGTTCATGGAAATGCAGTTTCATGGGCATCAGCTGGCTCATTAGGGTTTAGAGGTAGTCGTAAATCAACACCATTTGCTGCTCAAATGGCTGCTGAAGCTGCTGCAAAGGGTTCAATGGAACATGGTATGAAGAGTGTCGAAGTTGCTGTTAAGGGGCCAGGTTCTGGTCGTGAAGCTGCAATTCGTGCTTTACAAACAACAGGTCTTGAAGTGACGTCAATTCGCGATGTTACGCCTGTTCCTCATAATGGGTGTCGTCCTCCAAAACGCCGTCGTGTTTAATGTGGCTCATATTCATTTTGAGGTAAATCTTCATAATGTTTTCGCCAGATTACACGTTACGTTTTGAAAGGGGTAAAGATAAGAATGATCGAATTTGAAAAACCAAAAATTCATAAAATTGAAGAAAGTCCTAATTATGGCAAATTTGTTGTAGAACCTCTTGAACGTGGTTACGGTACAACATTAGGTAATTCTCTTCGCCGAATTCTGCTTTCTTCCTTACCTGGAGCAGCAATAACAAACATTCAAATTGATGGTGTTTTGCATGAATTCTCAACCATAAAAGGAGTACTTGAGGATGTAACGCAAATTATTTTGAATTTGAAAAAAGTTGCTTTGCGTATTGATTCTGAAGAGGATCAGACATTGGAAATCAATGTTACAGGGCCTATAGAAGTTACAGCTGGAGATATTCAGGGCAGCAGTGAAGTTGAAGTCTTGAATCCAGATTTGTACATTTGTACAGTGGCAGAAGGGGCGTCATTCCATGTTCGGATGACTGCTAATACTGGGCGCGGCTACGTTTCAGCTGATGAAAACAAAGCTAAGTCTGATGAAATGCCGATCGGTGTTTTGCCAATCGACTCAATTTATACCCCGATTGAACGTGTCAACTATCAAGTAGAAAAAACGCGTGTTGGTCAAAAAGATGATTATGATAAATTGACGCTTGATGTTTGGACTAATGGTTCTATTACACCAAGTGAGGCGATTAGTTTATCTGCGAAGATTTTAACAGAGCATTTGACTTTATTTGTTGATTTGACTGATGAAGCTAAGAATGCTGAAATCATGGTTGAAAAGGAAGAAACACATAAAGAAAAAATGCTTGAAATGACGATTGAGGAGCTTGATTTATCAGTTCGTTCTTACAACTGTTTGAAGCGTGCAGGTATCAATACTGTTCAAGAGTTAACGAATAAATCAGAGGCTGACATGATGAAAGTTCGTAACTTAGGACGTAAGTCACTTGAAGAGGTTAAAAACAAGTTAATCGATCTTGGTTTATCATTACGTCATGATGACTAATATTTGTTGAGGGAGGGAAATTATTCATGAGTTACCGCAAGTTAGGACGCACAAGCGCTCATCGTAAATCAATGCTGCGTAATTTGACAACGGATTTGATTGTTAACGGAAAAATCGTTACAACTGAAACCCGTGCAAAAGAAGTGCGCAAAACAGCTGAAAAAATGATATCGCTTGGCAAAAAAGGTGATTTGGTTGCACGTCGACGTGCTGCTGCCTTTTTAATGGATGTTGTTGCCGATGTTAAAGAAGATGGCGATGACATTACTATTCAATCGGCTTTGCAAAAGTTATTTGCAGAAGTTGCTCCTCGTTATGCTGAACGCAACGGTGGATATACACGTATTCTCAAGATGAGTGAACGTCGCGGCGATGCTGCTAAGTTAGTTGTTCTTGAGTTAGTCGATTAATATCTAGTTCTATTTGTCACTTTTATAACGATAACTGGGCGTTACGATGTTGGGGTTAAACCGAGTCTAGTCCTAAGTACCATCTTATAGATGGGAAACTTTCGTTATAAAAAGTGATTTTTTATTTCTATAATTTTAATATTTTTACCGAGACTGAGATGTGAAGGCATTTCTTAGTCTCGGTTTTTTTGAAGTTAAAACAAATCTATTAAAAATAGCAATACTGTGGATTGTTTACAGCTGATTTGTCACAGTTATGGTATGATAGTCTGTATAAAAATGTAAGAGGGAGACATCCATGGGAGAACCGATAATTGAGATTTCAGATCTATCTTTTCAGTACCCACAACAAGAACGAGAAGCTTTAAGTCATCTTAATTTGAAAGTTTCTACCGGAGCGTGGGTGGCCGTGATTGGACATAATGGGAGTGGAAAAAGTACTCTCGCAAAATTGATCGATGGTTTGCTTGTTCCTAAAAATGGCACAATAAAAATTGCGGGAACTCAGTTGACGTCAGATACTCTATGGGATATTCGAAAACATATTGGGATGGTATTCCAAAATCCTGATAATCAATTTGTAGGAGCAAATGTTGAAGAAGACGTTGCTTTTGGTTTGGAAAATCAGGGTATTCCAAGAGAACAAATGATTGAACGTGTGAGAACGGCACTTGAAAGCGTAGGTATGTGGGAGTTTGCACAGCACGAGCCTGAACGTTTGTCTGGCGGTCAAAAGCAAAGGGTCGCTTTAGCGGGTGTTATCGCTCTGCGCCCTAAAATAATTATTCTGGATGAAGCAACAAGTATGCTAGATCCTGAAGGAAGAAAAGAAATTATTCAACTTATTAAAAATTTAAATCAAGAAAATGATTTTACCGTTATTTCAATAACTCATGATATCGAAGAAGCATCTCTAGCCCAAAGGGTTGTTGTGATTGATGATGGTGTTTTGGTACAAAATGATAAACCAGAAAATGTGTTTCAACGTGGTGCTGCTTTGATTGAAAGCGGTCTTGATGTTCCATTTTCAGAGAAATTAAAAAATGAAATCAAAAATTATGGAATTAGCGTACCGCAGCAATATCTTACTGAAAAAGGGATGGTGGACTGGTTGTGTCAATTCGTTTCGAAAAATTAAATTATGTCTATCAAGCAGGGACGCCTTTTGAACATGAAGCTTTAAGAAATGTAACTGTTTCTATTCCTGAGGGCAGTTATACGGCTATTATCGGCCATACAGGGAGTGGAAAGTCGACCTTGCTACAACACCTGAATGGACTTTTAAGGCCTTCTAGCGGACGTGTGACGATTGCAGACAAGACGATAACTTCCAGCACGAAGAATAAGGAACTTGGTGAATTAAGAAAGCATGTTGGTATTGTTTTTCAATTTCCTGAAGCACAGCTTTTTGAGGAGACGGTAGTTAAAGACATTGCTTTTGCACCTAAAAATTTTGGTAAGACTAAAGAGGAAGCAGAAAAAATTGCTGTTGAAATGGCTGACTTAGTAGGTTTGCCTGCCAATATTCTTAATGGTTCACCTTTTGAATTGTCTGGTGGACAAATGCGTCGTGTTGCGATTGCTGGTATTTTAGCGATGAAGCCAGACGTTCTGGTTCTCGATGAACCAACAGCGGGTCTTGATCCTAAGGGCCGTCTTGAAATGATGCAAATGTTTGAAAAATTGCATCAGCAACAGCATTTGACGATCGTTTTGGTGACACATCAAATGGATGATGTGGCCAATTACGCAGATCATACAATAGTCTTAGAGAAAGGGGAAGTTATTGCTGCTGCGGCGCCGAAGGAAATCTTTAAAGATCCTCAATGGCTTCTCAAACATCACCTTGCTTTACCTAAAGCAACAAAATTTGCATATGAATTGCAGAAAACCGGAAAGTTTTTTTTCGATAAAATGCCGTTAACAGAAAAAGAGCTTGCGGCTGATATAGTCGATTCCTTGAAGAGAGGGGGCAATCAAACTGAATAAAGTAATTTTAGGCCGCTACATCCCAGGAAAATCGATTATTCACCGACTGGATCCGCGTTCAAAGCTTATTTTAAGTTTTTACTTCATTATTGTTATTTTTCTTGCTAACAACTGGCAGACATATGCACTGCTTTCAGTTTTTACGGTAGCATGTGTTCTCTTATCCAAAGTTAGCTTTAGCTTTTTTTTAAAAGGTGTGAGACCTTTAATTTGGCTTATCTTATTTACTGTAATACTGCAAGTCTTTTTTTCACGTGGAGGAACAGTTTATTGGCAATTTGGCCCTCTATCGCTAACTAGTTCAGGTGTAATTAACGGCAGTTACGTTTTTTGTCGTTTTGTTTTGATTATTTTTATGTCAACGTTATTGACGTTGACAACTGCACCATTAGAGATCGCGGATGCACTGGAAAGTCTTATGTCGCCTTTGAAAAAAATTAAAGTGCCAGTTTATGAAATCTCGTTAATGCTGTCGATTGCCTTGCGTTTTGTTCCAACTTTAATGGATGAAACGGAGAAAATAATGAATGCACAACGTTCAAGGGGAGTTAATTTTGGAGAAGGAAGTATTATGCAGCAGATCAAGGCGGTCGTACCGCTTTTGATTCCGCTGTTTGTCAGTTCTTTTAATCGGGCCGAAGACCTTGCAACGGCAATGGAGGCAAGAGGATATCGTGGCGGAGAAGGGCGAACAAAGTATCGTGTACATTTTTGGAGACTAAAGGATACGTTGGCCTGCGTTGCATTTGTTTTTTTAACAACTATATTATTATATTTGCGAAATTGGTAATGGAATGGTGAGAAAAAGATGACGAATAGATATATGGTTACTCTAGCCTATGATGGTACTAACTTTGCAGGATTTCAGAGTCAACCTAATCAGAGAACTGTTCAGTCGGTGTTGGAAACGGCTGTCAATAAGATGAGCACAGCGCCGTCTTTTGTGCATATTTTTGGGTCAGGAAGAACGGATGCTGGAGTTCATGCGTTGGCGCAGGTTGTTCATTTCGATCTTGAAAATGACATTCCAGAAAAGGGAATTGTAAATGGCTTGAATAGTCTTTTACCTTTGGATATTGAAATTTTAGATGCCAAACGTGTTGCGCCAACATTTCATGCACGTTTCACGACTCATGGCAAACGTTATTTGTATCGTGTTAGTCTAGGACGATTTGTCGATCCGTTCAAACGGTTTTATACTGGACATTATAAATATCCATTGAGCATTGAATTAATGGAGGAAGCTTTACCAGATGTTATTGGGACGCATGATTTTTCAAGTTTTGTTGCTTCTGGAAGTCAAACAAAAAGCCATGTTCGAACTATCTATGATGCAACTGTTAAACAAGATTGCGACAACAGAGAAATTATTTTTGAGTTCTATGGTAATGGTTTTTTGTATAATCAAGTAAGAATTATGGTGGCAGCGCTACTCGAAATTGGAAATGGTAAGCGACCTATTCATGATTTTTTGAGGTTGTATAAAGTAAAGGATCGTAACCAGTGCCGTGCCACTGCTCCAGCCAGTGGATTATATTTAAAAAAGGTCTATTATAAAGAAAACAATGCAAACAATATAACTAATTAATTTTTAATCATTGACTTTAGAGACTAAAAAAAGTATCATAGTATCTGGTATTGTTTGCCCCACAGTAGGCCCCGGAAACTTATTTTGCGTCAAACAAGCATATAAAAATGGAGGAAATAAAACGTGCGTACAACATATATTGCAAAACCAGGTGAAGTGGAACGTAAATGGTATGTCGTAGATGCAACTGATGTTCCACTGGGACGCTTGTCCTCAGTTGTGGCTTCTGTCTTGCGTGGCAAGAATAAGCCGACATTTACGCCTAACGTTGATACAGGTGATTTCGTTATCGTTATTAATGCAGAAAAGATTGGTTTGACAGGTCATAAAGCAGAACGTAAAATTTATTATCATCATACAGATCATCCAGGTGGTTTGAAGAGCCGTACTGCTGGTGAATTCCGTCAAAATGATCCTGAGAAGTTAATTGCTTTATCAATTAAAGGAATGCTTCCAAAAGGAACACTCGGGAAAGCACAAGCTAAGAAGTTGCATGTTTATCGTGGTGCAGATCACAAGCATGAAGCTCAACAACCAGAAGTATTGGATATCACAAACTTAATCTAGGAGGAAACTTAATTGGCTCAAGTACAATATAGAGGAACAGGCCGTCGTAAGGACTCTGTTGCGCGTGTTATTTTAGCACCCGGAACGGGCAAGATTACAATGAACGGCAAATCTGCAGAAGAATATATTCCATTTGCTAACTTACGTAAAGTTATGGTTCAGCCATTTGAAGCTACAGAAACAACAGGTTCATATGATGTTTTTGTTAATGTTAATGGCGGTGGCTTTTCTGGTCAAGCCGGTGCAGTTCGTCATGGAATTGCTCGCGCTTTGCTTGAAATCGACCCAGATTTCCGTGGCGTTTTGAAACGTGCTGGTTTATTAACTCGTGATGCACGTATGAAAGAACGTAAGAAACCAGGTCTTAAGAAAGCTCGTAAAGCTCCACAATTTTCAAAACGTTAATATTTGGTTTATTAAAGTTAAGGACACTTCTCTTTTTTTGGGAGAGGTGTTTTTTTATATACCGATACATAAGTATAATTTAGGCTCTTTGTCAAACATCCTAAAGTAAGAGGTATCAAGATTGTGACGACAATCTTGATACCTCTTTTACTATACTTAAATTGAGGTTGAGGTCGTCAACATCAGTGGAATATAAATTCCGAGTGTCAAACTGGCCCAACAACACGTAGTGAACAGTTAGATTTAGGATGTTGGTCCTTGAGATCGAATATAGAAAATGAACGAATCTGCGAAGTTGTTACCTCAAAAATATATGGAAGGCGATAAAGTGCACGTTTTAGGTATTGATGTGAGTCGTGGAAAGAGTAATTGTGCTCTTTTACACGATCATACGGTTGTTAAGGAATTTCAGATTATCCATAATAAATCTGGATTGGCAAAGCTCAAGTCAATAATTGCGAGTGATTTGCCAGTCATGGCAGTATTTGAAACGACTGGTATTTATTCTAGAGTTCTTACTCGTTTTTTCATCGATGAAGAAATGAATTACCTTGAAATAAATCCTTTGGAGTCCTCAATTCGCATGGCGGGGTTGAGAAGGCAAAAGACAGACCGTTCAGATACAGTTAAACTAGCACTCCTGGGAATTGTTGATCAGAAGTCACTGATTCATGGTCGTAGACCATATTCAAGGCCATATGAGCAACTTCATTTAATGGCACACCGCTATCTAGAAATAACTAAGGAGAGATCCCAGATTATCAATCATTTACATGCCGCACTTGATCAAACGTTTCCCGAGTTAAACGATATATTTAACCCAATTCGATCAGTGCTCGGCTTAACTTTTGTTAGCCTCTTTCCCCACCCTGATTTTTTAATAGGATATATTCCAGGAACGATGGCAAAACAAATCATTAGCTCGGTAAGTCATAAAATCCGTTCGGATTTAATTGTACGTAGATGCAAAGGAGTCTGGCAAGCAGGCCAATTATCATATCCTGCACAATCTGCAGACTCATTTATAATTAGCCAAATCCATAGTTATTGCGAAGAGATTCAGCAATATAATCAGGCCCATGACTTATTAAAGCGCCAATTGATCAATTACGCGAAAACTTTTCCGGAGTTTAAACTCATTACGAGTATTCCTGGGGCGGGAGAAATATCAACGGCGCTGTTACTAGGCTTTACAGGAAAAATAGCGAGATTCCCAAGCTATAAGCAATTAAATGCTTACGTTGGAATAGATTTACGACGAATCCAATCCGGAGGATTCAAAGAAGCTGATCGGATTAATCGGAGAGGTCAAAGTAGTGCCCGTTATATTATGTTTGAAATGATTAGATCTATGCTTAGAAATAAAGCACGTATTGATAATCACATTGTAGATTACTACTATAAGCTAAAAAAAGGACCACACCCTAAACCGGATATGGTTGCCATGATTGCTTGTGTGAACAGACTTGATAGGACGATTATGAATTTGGTCCGCACAAACCAAATTTATAATTACGCGAGAACTTCCCGTTAAGCAGACTATTTAAATACCAGTATAGTTGATATTTATGACAGTTTTTTCTCGTTAAAAGCTATCACTTTTTAGTGTACTCTTTTTTAATTGAGTTGGTATTTGACATCATATTAGAACCGCTGTTGATGAGAAATTTTTATGAGAAAATCAATTCATTTTCGAATTGGTTTAAGCAGAAATATCCAAACCAAATTTGCCCTTCAACACCAACGGTGTATCGATATATTGATGACAATCGACTATCATTACGCAATCAAGATTTACCCATGAAACTACGCCGTAGGATCAAACATCATGGTCGTCATCATAACCGAACAAATAAGAAAATCTTGGGTCAATCAATTGAACTTTGTCCATCGGTTGTTGAGAGTCGTTCTGAGTGTGGCCATTGGGAAGGTGACTTGGTCAAAGCAAAACGGGTTGAATCTGAACCAGCACTAATGACGTTGACAGAACGTTACAGCCGTTTAGAGATCATTGTCAAGTTACCCAATTATCATGAACAGACCTGTCAAAGGGCACTTCAGGCAATTATTGATGATTACGAATCACAGCACTTTCACACTGTTACTTTTGATAATGGCAGTGAGTTCTCTTTGTTAAACGATGTTTCTGGAACAAATATCTACTTTGCACATCCATATTCTCCTTGGGAACGTGGGACTAATGAAAATACCAATGGTCTTCTACGTGAGTTCTTTCCAAAGGGAAAATCATTCAAAAACTCATCACTAGTTGATATTCAGGAAGTTCAGTACACACTTAATCACCGTCCAAGAAAGTGCTTGGGGTATAAATGCCCTGCGGACATTGTTCCCGAACTAGCTGACTAGCTATACCAATTTATTAGAATAGATCAAAGTGTTGCACTTGGTTTGACAATTCAGGTTTATTTAATATCAGTAAAGAGGATAAAGAATTAGCAAATCAATTATTCAATGCCTCTGAAAATATGTTTGAAGTAAACAATTCAGCTCTTTGTCGATACTGGTATAAAGTAGATATTAAAGAGGGTGTTAAATAATTGGCAGCTAACGTACAGGGTATTTTGACAGGTATGTTAATTGTGGTGTGGATGGTATATTCTGTGGCAGACCACCTAGTGTTAGGAGATTGGCGGATTGGTAAAAAAGACTCAAAATCAACATATCAAGTTGTTTGGGCGGTGTTAACCATAACAGCAATTATAAATATTTTAGAGGGGATTCTTAGATTTTGGTAGAAGAAAAGGAATTATACGCAAATAAGTTAAGGCTAACAAAATTATTTGTGACCTTCAGGGAGCGCAGTGGAATAATTTATTGGCTTAACAAGTATGTAGAAATAGATAAATAATTGAGGAGGAGGTGGTGGTTATTAGAATACGGGGGTCACCATACTACTAAGTAAACATATAGGGTATACAAATAAAAGGCTATGTCACTAGAAAATTGGATGTAGCTGGACAAGCTAAAAAGCTAATATAATTAAGGGAGAGATTTATATTTATGTTTAATCGGTATGCAGATGTTTTATCAAATTTACCAACTTATTCAAAAAATGTTTTTAAAAAAGGTTATTTAAAGTGGTTGTTTAATCAGTGTAAGGGGTGGGGGAAATTAAGTTATGGATTGCTTGTGTTTAATCTTATTTTACAAACCATCTCTTTGTTCCAATCTTATGCAGTTAACCCGACAGTAGCAATCCTAGGCTTTATTGGTGGAAACCTTTCAGTTGCCTGCGTAATCGGAATTTCGAATCGATCTGGGATTCAAGGTTGGTTAGGAGCAACGTCAGCTGTTTGCATTGCTTCAGTAGGCTTTATGGCAGGAAATTATGCAACTGCTTGGGAGCAAATTGGGTATTTGCTTTTCCTTGATTTTTTCTGTATTTTAGATCCGAAATGGAATGATAATATTCAAGCTGAAAAACTTAAGAACCGATTTGAATGGATAGCATACATTGGTTTCTTCGTTTTGGCATGGGGAGTTCTCTACTATATCTTTAGTTTAACTAGTGATCCGCGTGTTTTCTTAGATAGTTTAAATTTGGCAATGGCCATCACTGGATCATTGCTAGAATTGAATCGAAAACGTGAACAGTATTTTGTATGGACTATTAGTTCTGTGTTTACAATTGCTCTATGGACACAAACAATGTTGCAGGGAGATGGTAATTTCGCTTTGATCTTTAGTTATAGTGTGTTCTTCTTAAATGATATGTATGCATTCTTTAGTAAAAAAGGTTGGTTTCGCGGACAAAATGAAACAGGAAAAATGACAGTTAAATAATTTTTTAAATGTATATCAAGACTTTTGTCTTGATTATTTTTATGCAAAAAATACACAAAAAAATTTGTACTATTATTTAATAAATTATGCTCCTATCCTAGTATTTGGTACATAAATTTCTGAACAGTTGTGCCATAATT
>NZ_AZEG01000002.1 GCF_001434935.1 Liquorilactobacillus uvarum DSM 19971
TTATCAGGTCATGCTGACCAATTTGTCAAAAAATTCGGATTAAATTTGCAATCTACCTTATAAAGAAAATTTTTTCGTATTTATTTCGTATACGCCTGTTCATTTCCCTGCCTCCAATAGCTCTGGGTTATTGTGAATGTCGCCTATAACTTCAAGGATATTACTTCCTGGTCCACCACCAAAAAAGCTGTATAAGCATCTTTTATCTTTTAAATCTTGCAATTGAAATTGGGCACTAGAGCGATTAAAAATAACTTCATACAGTTTGCTCCTAGTTGTCCATGCTCCAGTCGATTCAGTACTTTTGATAATATTTCCTTCATAAATTTTATTGCCATTTTTATCTTTCAAGCCTATATACTGCTCAAGAGTTCCATCTACAATTGAGCACCACCACTTATGAGCGATGTATTCATCAGTAACTTCAATGACTGGCCCTAAAATACATCCGTCTGAATAATTGCCATACACAATACCATTTTTTAGTGGAATGTCAGCATACTCAATCTCATCTTTTGTTATACTTGGAACACCTCTAAACTCGATTTCTCTGTTCATTTAATTTATCTCCTTTTTGTGAAATTTCTGTAGTCTTTTTTTGATTGCTGCACGTTCTTCGTCACTTACTTGTGGTCCAGACTTATGTGACCAATCAGGCAACGTCTCCTTTTGGATAACCGGTTTTCCATAAATTTTATTTTGCTGTTTTTGCTTATATTCTTCCTCGTATTTCAAAGCATCTTTTACAGTCTTGATATTGTGTTTAGAATAGCTGTTAAGTATTTTACGCAGATAGCTAAATGACGATGCTCCATTATCTAGCATATAATCAATTGCATGTACCACGACTTCATTTCCTAGTTCACTGATGAAATCAAGAAAAACAGGCTGTGATATTCCGCTAAGAGGAATCCTTTTTTGTTGTAAGTAAAGAAAAGCATTAGGTCTTAATTCTTTTGTTTCAGTTTTTTGAGATTCTGTGCGCGTACTACTACTACTGTTAACCCTTGTAGTATTAAAAGACCTTGTAGTACTACCTTTATCAGTTCTGACTATAGGGGTATCATCAGAACTGACTATAGGGTCCCCCTCTGTTTTGCGTATAGGGGTATCATCAGAATTGATAATAGGGTCAGTTGTTGGATACATTCTTCGTTGCTTAATCTGCTTATTTTCATCCCTGATTAATACGATTTTTAAGTACCCTAATTCCTTGAGATGATTAATTCTCCTTGAAATTGTTCCCTTCGTCACATTGGAAAATACATCTACAAAATATGAGTTAGTGGCGTAGCAAAATCCTTGTTTAGTCGCTAAAGCTGTAATCTCACTAAACAAAACTTTTTCATCGCCTTTCAATCTGGAATCATATCTAACATTTGCAGTCAGAATTGAATAATAACTAGGCTGCTCTTTCATCTTGTTTCCCTCCATTCAGTGCCGCTGATTAACCGCTGTTCCATTTCTTCACGTTTATATTGCTCATCAAACTCTTGCATCTGTTTCCGTGACATTAACTTCATACTGATTAACATTTCATCGCTCAACTTAATTCCGTGAAAATGTTGTTCTTCGTAAAACGACTCAGCTCCGATACGATGAAACCTTGCATGACAATTCGCACACAATGCTTCGAGCCTATGTTGCCGATGATCAAGGTGATTGCGATTATTTCCGCTGCCTACAGTGTCCTCATGATTTATTTGAATATCTTTAGTTACCCCACATGCAGTACAACGCCTATGAAGTAAGCACAAGTAAACTCTTCGCTCGGTATCAAAAGTGTTTACCAAGTCTTTGAATTGGAATGGTACGTCATACTCGAAACAGTACTCAACCAGAAAAGAAATAAACTGTGTAGCAACATCTTTCTTGCAATCACTTAGGCTGAACATTTGATAGCCGCTATTCTCACAAAACTCTTCTTTTAGTTTCTTTTTCTGCTTTTCACGCTCAAAAACTTGAACATAGCCTTGATACTCACAAATATCACGAATCATTGCGTAAGCTTTTCGCCTCTGTATTCCTGATATCAAATCTTTTGAATGAGGTATGATGTCAAAATCAATCTTTCCTTTACGAAAAAGATTAATTAAGCCATCAAAATCATCAATTTTCATCGTGACAAGATCTTTGTCAATCGTTACATTTGTCAAATGTCCTGAGAAACGTTCATTTTCCATAATTGCTCCTGTGTGCTAAAATTTAAGTGTGTTAGTTTTATTTGAGCCTACTTGCGATAGGCTCATTTTTTATGCAGCCAATCCCAAACACCCCAAATTAGATCACTCATGAAACCACTAACCCCAAACAGTACTAATCCCACTAAAGGAATAACTATTGCCGGCCACTGACCAAATATAAACGGCCATAAATTAAGCATGCTTATTTCCCCCTGTCTCGTATACATTCCTCAATCACTTGCCGCCAGACTTGTAATTATTTAAATTCAGAAAGGAACGTATCTAAGTCACTTTTTTTAATTCTTGTAAGCCCTCCAACTGAGATAGTTGGTAAACCACGTTTTTTTATCCAATTTTGTTCAAGTGTTGATCGACCTATATTTGCGTACTCACACGTTTGAATAATGGACATGTACTCAGGGTATGTTTTTACCCCTTGTGATTCGCTCTGAGCAGTTTTTACCGCCTTTACGACTATTTGGGTTATCTCTTTTTCAAAACCATCAGACAGCTTCAAATTGATCTCAGCCATACGCTCACCCCCCTATGCTGGTTCATCATCAATATCAAGTGACATTTGTCGCACAACAGTTTTAGTTGCTGTTGCAGGCTCCCAGTCGTTAATAAAATCAACAACCATTTGATAATGCTTAGTACGAAGCTGGGAACGTGACCCAACACCAGCAATCTTCTTAACACCACTGTTGATATCCTTAAACAGTTCACCACGTTGTTGTGATGTTAATTTTCCAAAGCCACGACCTACTTCCGTAACTCGTTGACCGATACGGCGACCGATGTAACTATAATCGCCTTGAGGGATGACTTGATTTTCTTCAAGATCATCAACTCGTTTCTCGACCTTTTCAACTTTTTCGTTTGAATCTTTTTGGGCTTCAAACATTAGTTGCAAGGCTTCCATTGGAGTTTGTGGTAACTTAGCATGTTCAGAATAACTGCCAGTTTTTCTGATGGCTGGTAACACTTCTTCGGTAACCCATTCTTGAAATTTTTCAGCAGTTTGGTTATTTGCTTTAATTGCCAACTTGTAGAATTGCGGCTCAGTGATGAAATCACCACGTTTTAGCTGTTGTCCAGAAGTGGACAATTTTAAATACTTATTAACTCGTTCCCACCTGACTACGACGTTGCCACTTTTGGCAACGAATGAAATACCTAACCCAATCGCAGCTTGTTCAGCATCAAAATTAATTTCACCGTTATCTTTAATAAGAGTTGGTAAGTTGATGCTTTCATTGCTAAATTGTTTAAGAATTTTCATGATCATACCCCTTTCTCAGTCACATTTTTGTACCAATTTGGTACTTACGAGGCAAAAAAATTTCGTCCATTGTCTTGCCAAAATATCTTGATAGGGCAAACATTTCGTCCTGAGAAAATTCGCGAACACCTTTTTCTTTAGCGCGATAGGCATTTGCACTTATACCAAGATAGTTTGCAATTTCTTCCTGAGTTACATGTTTCTCATTTTTTCTCAAGTTATACAGTACCAATTGCATATCTAAATCTCCTTTCCTATAAATGTACCGTTATGGTACAAGAATAATATAATACCATTATGGTAATTTTGCAACACTTTTATACTAAATAACAAAAAAATATTCCAAAACGGTAATCATTGTTGTATACTGTAGCTATAGAAATGAGGTGTGATTTTTGGAATTATCTAAATATGTTGGCAGCAAAATAAGAGAACTACGTGAATCAAGAGGGATGGACCAGGATACTTTAGCATCCAAATTAAAAACCACGAGGGTTACCATAAGCAGATATGAAACTGGCGCGCGTAAAGCTAACCAAGATGTACTTTTCCAACTTGCTGATATTTTCAAAGTCAGTATCAACTATTTCTTTCCAACACCACAAAATTTAATTCCTGTAACAAAAACTATCAAAATACCATTGCTAGGAACAATTGCCTGTGGAGATCCAATCTTGGCAGAAGAAAACATAGAAAGCTATGTAGATGAGCCCACTGAAGATTTGCCATCTGGTAAGCTATTTTATTTAAAAGCTAAGGGAAATTCAATGAAGCCAACAATACCTAATGGCTCAAAAGTGTTAATACGTTTGCAATCTGATGTGGAAGATAGCGAAATAGCTGCAGTTTTAATGACTGAGGATAATGAAGCCACTCTCAAAAGAATAAAGCGTGTCAACGGAACCATGTTTTTAATGCCTGAAAATCCAGATTTTGACCCTATCATTGCCGACAAAAATAATCCAGCTAGAATACTGGGCAAAGCAATAAGATACACGAGTGATTTATAATAAAAACAAAAAGCCCTAGCATGGACTGACAATCACAACTAGGGCTGAATAATTCATATCTGAGTAAAATATAACACATCTCAGATACACATACATAATGATTTATGATTTTTATTAACAAATACTTAGTCCAAATTCTGAAGACATTAAAAGCTGAAGTTTTAGGGGGATTTAAAAATGAAAAAAGGTTTTGCACTCACAGGGGCCATAATGCTTGGCTTGTTATTAGCAGGATGTAGCAATGACGCATCAGCTGCAAGTTCTGGACCAAAGGTTGGGAATCATAAACTTTATTCGGCAAAAGTTACCAAGATTGCTGAAAGTGATGATGATAATTGGATTCTATCAGGAACAAGTAAGGCGCCTGATGGTACGAAAATAGTCGTGACACCATCTGAAAGCAGTAGTTTAAATTATGGAGAAGTTGCTTCAGAATCTAAATCTCTTGCTTCATGGGCAAAAGTTAAAAATGGTAAGTTCACAGTACTTGTCGACCCTGTCAGTTTAGTTGACGGAGATGAAAAAGAAGGTCTTGCAACAAAGACAGAGGTTTTTGCAATCAGCAACTATAACAAAAAATGGACAGAACCTGAAATTTCAAAAAAGATTGTTTCTGCTGCCAAGAAACATTTTAAACCTGTAACTCTTACTATCAGTTCTAAACAAGAAGCATACTATAAAACTTTAGACAAGAAATCATCAAGTAGTAGTTCATCATCTAGTTCAAGCTCTGTTTCAAGTTCTAGTTCAAGTTCTAGTTCAAGTTCTAGTTCAAGCGCTAGTTCTAGTTCCACAAATTCTGATAATGATACATCATCATATAATACTGGAATTACTTACGACCAATTAGCTCGTACTCCTAAACAATACAAGGGTGAAAAAGTTACCTTTACCGGGGAAGTTATTCAAGTTATCGAAGATGGTAGTTACACAGAATTACGTCTAGCTGTAGACGGCGACAGTGACAACATTATTTTGGTTGATATGAAAAACAAAATTTTAAATGGATCAAGAGTTTTGGAAAATGACTTAGTAACTGTTTATGGCAAAAGTGCCGGCACAACTTCATATGAATCTACCTCTGGTGAAAAAATAACAATACCAGCAATGGTAACAACTAATTTACAAGATAAAGGTAAAGCATCCGATGATTACGGAGATTAATCAGAAAGTGTTTAAGGAGGATTTTATGCATGGATCTGAATAATATAATCACCCCAGAAAATACGACTATTGCCTTAGAGGCGGGTAAAGCATTACTCTCTGAGGTAAGTATAAAACTCGAAAGGGCAAGAGCTAATAAAAATAAACAAGAAACTATAGACCAATTAAATATAATTATAACCAAGCTAATTGATAATCAAAATGCTTTGGTGCAAAATCAAACACTTATAAATGATAAACTAGAGTCTCAAACAATTTCTGCTGAAGATATCTCTTATATTTCTGAAAAAATAATTCCAATTTTAAAAAGAATTTCCGATCCAGACAAGTTCGATCCAGAAAATTTTGAAAAAATCAAAGCACTTTTATCTCCCGAGTTAATAAAAACATTACAACTTTTAGGCTTTAATCTAAAGGAAGCACTTGGCAAACCGGCAACACAAGCTCTTCAAAACTTTATTTTAAATATTGCAAATAAAGATGCTCTACAAGAACGAGTTCAAATTGAAAACCTTAAATATCAAAATGAACTAGCTAAAATAGCACAAGATGAAGATAGTTTTAATAGATATCAGGAATTTTGTAGAAAAAACTAATTTAAAACACAAAAAACACATCCCCCACCGACCAAAGTATGGGATGCGCTATTAACGAAAAACGTAAGGGTTAATACCCTCTATTCGCATATTATAAAGGAGGTTTTGCCTAGTAACAAGCCCCTCTCTAAAAAATAAGTCACTTGTCGCCAGCAAACTTATTGAGGAGAGATAATACGATGGCTTCATTTAAACAATATAAAACTAAAAGCGGAAATAAATTATGGAAATTTCAAGTTTTTGAGGGTCGTGATCCTTCTGGTAAACAAATCATAACAAAGCGGCAAGGTTTTGAAACAAAAAAAGAAGCCAAAATTGCAGCTGCTCGCTTAGAGGAGAACATCCGTAATCATGGCTTTACCGATAATAATAAAATTACTTTTTCAGAAGTTTATCATTCATGGTTTGAATTGTACCAGAATACTGTTAAAGAGTCTACTTGGGTTAAAACAAAAGAAATATTTCATTTGCATATTTTACCAGTCTTTGGAAATTTACCACTAGCTAAAATAACCACTATGCAATGCCAAAAAGCAGTTGATGATTGGTTTAATAATGGCTTCACCAAATACAAAGTTTTTATTAACAATGTATCTCGTGTTTTCAAATACGCAATGAGAATGAAACTTATAACTGAAAATCCTGTAGATAACATTATCCGCCCACGCGAAAAATCTAAACCAGTTTCAACTATGCAAGACAATTATTATGATCTTGATGAACTAAAACACTTTTTAAATTGTTTGTACGATGATGATAATTTTAAAGCATATACCTTTTTTAGATTGCTAGCTTTTAGCGGATTAAGGAAATCAGAAGCTCTAGCATTAACTTACAACGATATTGACTTTGATAGGAACACGATTTCTGTAAACAAAACACAGTCACGTGGAGAAAAAGGCTTAGTGATCCAGACACCTAAAACTTATGAAAGTAACAGAATAGTTTTTGTTGATAAGAAGACTATAGAAATTGTAAAACAGTGGCGCTTCCAGCAGCAAAAAGAACTTTTGATACTAGGATTTAATTCTCTTAAACCAGAACAACTAATTTTCACTTCAAGAAATAACACTATGTTGCAACCAGTAAAACCTACTATATGGCTTTATCATGTTATAAAAAAATATGATTTGAAAAAGATTACTACACATGGTTTTAGGCACACATATGCAACTTTAGCGATAGAGTCAGGTCTTTCTATCAAAGAGGTACAACAACAGCTAGGACATCGTGATTTTCGAACTACCATGAACATCTATGCTGCTGTTACTCAAAAGCGGAAAAATGAGATTGCCAACAAATTTACCAATTACGTTAACTTTTGATTTCGAGGCTAACAGAAGGCTAACAAACTTTCAAAAAGGTCACCATGTGGTACTAAAACACAAAAACAAAAACGCCGATAAATCAACGATTTACGAAGATTTACCAGCGTTTACGAAGTGTTAATTGGGCATACTGGGCTCGAACCAGTAAATTGCGGATTCAGAGTCCGCTGCCTTACCAATTTGGCGAATGCCCAAAAATCAACTATTTTATAATAATAGATTTTTGCCTTTTTGTCAATAGGATTTCAAAAAAGATCGTTATTAGTATTGCTGCTTGGCTTATAAAAATATTACTATAGCAAAAGCTGGGGCAACTAATCTAAAAATATTGCTCCAGCTTTTAATCGTTGCTTATTATTCTTTAACGTCTGTGTTATAACGTTTGATGTTTCTCTTCAGATAATGCAGCAATTCGGTTTCATTAGGAAACTCTCGCGGACTCTTCTGTCCATGCAGACGCAACGAAATCTTGTTTATCTTGATCCTACCTGTCCAAGTATAGGTGTGCTCAACGATAAAACGATTGTTAAGTGTTGTTTTCCCGAATTTTAAAACATAAACCTTTTCCGGAACAATCAGTGGATTGACGTGCTCTTTTTTATAGTTTATGTTGTTTGCCTGTAAAAAGTTTTTAGTCTTTCTCAGCATGTCACTCCTCCTTTACTAACCACTCATTTATCGTATAAAGCCCAACGACCGACTTCATATTCAATTATAGCAGTTTAAACTATAGTATCAATTTATTTAATCTGCTAACTCATTCAAGACTTTCTTCTATCTATCAATTTTCAATTAATTCTTTTCTACACTGAAAAATTTGTGAACTGATCTATAAAAAGTACTTTACTCTTAATATGTTCCATAGATTATAACCCTTGGCGCTCTAAAAAAGCTTAGTATAGCAATAAAAATGGGCCAAAACATAGTTTTGGCCCATCTCCTATCATTAAAAAGAGATACTATTATCACCCGTACGGGGATCGAACCCGTAACTCCGCCTTGAGAGGGCGACGTCTTAACCAATTTGACCAACGGGCAAAATTACTCTTATAATTATACATTGTACTCAGTAATTGTCAAGATTATTTTTTGAGAATCTCTATCTGCAGATACACACAGATTATAAAAATAAAGAGACAGTACAGACAGCCTGCCACAACAACTAAGCTCAACCAATTGTAACCCAAAATCTGTTTTGATACAAATAAGATTAAAACTGTCACACTCCATTTTAATAGTTTAATGTAGAGCCGCTTCAATTCATTTCGCAAACAACTGCCCTCTTTAGCTTTTTGACTTCATTTTCTTGGAAAAGCAAATTGAAGATCTGGAATCTTTGTAAAACTACGGTCATAGTAGCAGATTTCAAATTGTTCAGCACTTACTTCAATGATCGCATAGGTTCCACCCAAAGCACTGTATTCTCCACGTGGATAGCTTATACTGCCTGGGTTAAGGAAGAGGCAGCCATGAACATACTCAGCGCCTAAACGGTGAGTATGGCCAAACAAAGCAATCTGTGCCTGTTTCTCTTGTGCCAAAAGCCCCAGACGCTCTAAACCTGTATTGACACGCAGCAAATGACCATGTGTTAATAAAACGCGTGTTCCATCAACATCACTTACAAGATACTCTGCGAACCGTGGGTCGTAATCGCAGTTTCCTGTGACAACTTTAAAATAATTAAAAACTTCATCATCAGGGGAAAACTCTGAATCACCGCAGTGAAACATTGCATTTACTTTGGTCTTATATTTTGAAATTAGACTTTCTAATATTTGATGATCACCGTGATTGTCGCTAACTACTAATATTTTTGTTTTCTCGCTCATTATCTTTTCCACCAATCATCAAAATGTTCGTTTAAAGCTTGAACAGCTTTCCCGCGATGACTTACTTTATTCTTCTCAGCAGGTGTTAACTCAGCAAATGTTTTCTTCAATTCCGGCAGATAAAACAACGGATCATAGCCGAACCCATCCTCACCCTGCTTTTTAGTTAGAATGAGACCTTTTACATTTCCTTCAACAATGAGCGGCTCCTTAGATGTGCTTGTTACGACTAAGGATGTATGAAAAACTGCCGTTCTTTTAGATAACGGCACATCCTTCAATTCACACAGCAATTTTCCATTATTTGCTTTATCATCGTGGTCGCCCGCATAGCGTGCTGAGAAAATACCTGGAGCGCCATTCAGAGCATCGACCATCAGTCCTGAATCGTCCGCTAAAACAGGGATGCCTAATTTATCGCTTAAAATTTTTGACTTAATAAGCGCATTTTTTTCAAAGGTTTTTCCGTTTTCAATAATCTTCGGCAAGTTTCCCATTTCATTTAAAGTTTTGACTTTGAATCCTTTAGGTTCAAAAAAAGCCCTGAATTCTCTAGCTTTGCCTTCATTTTTTGTGGCTATCAAGATCGTTGTCATTTGACTACACCCCATCTCTGAATAATCATTTTACTACTTTTACAAATATAATACATTTTCCAACTCCTTTCCAGTACTTCAAATTGATCTAAATTGGTTAAAATTTCAATTTTGTCCTTTGTTTTATAAAGCATCAAGGTATAATTAAAGATAGATTTTAACAGAGGAGACTAGCCATGGATGTTAAACTTTTCCACGAATTGCTCAACAATAATGAACAAACAACGATGTTTGGATATGCACTTATACGCGATACCTTACTCCCAGACTTAATTGGCGACAATGCTAATATTTTATACTGGTCAGGGAAAAAACTTGCACGTGAATTTCTTCTAGCCACTGAAGAGGATCTTTCTTTATTTTTCAAACAGGCAAACTGGGGCGAATTGAAAAAAATAAAAAGTGATAAAAAACAGCAAACCTTTAAATTAGAAGGTACAATAATTAAACAGCGGCTTAAAAACAATTCAAAAGTGGATTTTCTGCTTGAAGCAGGTTTTATCGCTGAAACAATTCAAAATCAACGCGGTTTTATTTCAGAAACAATTATCAAGGATATAGACAAGCGCAAAAACATTGTGACTTTCCTTAATCAGTTAGATCCAAACGATACAATCGATCCTAATCTTATCCCAGAACAAGAACCACTTCACTTGACGGAAATAGCTCGGGAAAAAATGGAGAATGATTAACAAAACAATATGAGTTTTGTGTTGCACTTCAGACTGTGCCATTATTTGGGCACAGTCTTTTTTAACATGTACCGTCTCTCCCCCATGTAGCGAATTTTGCAACAACAACCTCTGTATGTTAATTATTCAAAATTAATGTCTCTTCTGCATAGACCTAGAATCAAAATCAATATAAACGTAAAAAAGATCTGAATCAAAAAGTAACTTTTGATCCAGATCCCTATGAATTAGCATATTTTAGCAAACTGCTCGTCAAAATAAACATGCTTCAACCACTGTTACCCTATATATATTGTCTATCTATTCCAGAGTAATATTTGCTTTTTGCTGCCAGTTCTTTGTGTAAAAATAATTATTGATTTTATAACTTGGTGCCTTTTGTTTCTTGCTCAAAAATGGATTAACATGCTGGTCCACTTTAAGCCAGCCTTTCCAACCTAAATGAATCGTATCTTGCATGAAATAAGGCGAGGATCCATCGTCGCTTAAATCAACAACGTTGTTGAATCCTTGCGAGTTCAGCTGATACTTAATCTTTCGATTAAACTGATGTATCATATTCATCGACAAACCTGTATAATCGGCCCATTTTTGATTGATTGGCGGAATTATAAAAAGCACATTAGTATTTTGTTTTGCAAATTGATTCAGCACTAATTCAAAATCTGAATATTCAACAGATTTTATATAACTGAAATTGCTTTGTTCATTCTTTAATCTCTGATAACTCTTTTTTAACCTTTTATTCCAAAAACTATTGTTAACATTGAAACGGTTATTAGTTGTATTCGCTTTGCCCAAATTCTCTGCAACCTCATTCAACTTAGCAACATTATACGTGTCCGGTAACTGTTTTTCGCCAGCCTCAATCAAAGACCTTCTGTCTTTTAGTGTGATCACTGAGAACATTTGATCTTCATGCTTCAACATATTGTATTTTAAATCTAAATACGTTTTTTCGGTAGAACTCAGCTTTTGTCCCGCTGCTACTTCTAAGATACACTTTTTAAGCGTATCTGATGAACTAGCTGAAGGCATAGTCAACAGACGTTCCGCTGCATATCGATCCATGCGGGTATTGCGTGCATGACGCAGCCATTCAACTGTTTCGAGATTCGAATAGTAGAAGCTGAAAGCATTAGGATCAACACCTTTTTTAACGAACCACTGCGGGGAGATAATGAAAACAGCCTTTTTGCCCGTAAGCTGCTTTCTAATTCCCTGCATCCCCCAATAATGCGTCAATGATTGTGTTCCGGGCGATCCTAAAAGAAATGGGCGGTAGTTCCGATGATATTTTTGAGCCAGAACTGATGGGTGTAGCGCATCCATACGGGATAATTCTGATGACCCAAAAAATGGAACATAATTTTGAGACAAAGCCGCTTCTTTTACAGCAGTTCCCTTGAAAACATTAGGTGATTGCGAAAGTGCCGCTTTCTGGATCGTTGTTTGCGATATATTTTTGACACCGAACGGGGAGATGAGAAAAACAAACAAAAAAAGTGCCGCAAATATTACCGGTCCAAAAATTTTGAATAACTTCTTGAAAACATTCATTACTGCATATTTTCAACTTTCGCAATTATTTTATTAGGCGTATCCCATTCACTACGTTCAAACTCAGACACCGGTACATCAATACCACATTGAGATTGTAATTCTAATAAGAGCTGAACTGTCCCCATTGAATCTAACAACCCTGACTCAAATAAATTAACATCCAAATCCTTACCAACTTCGTCGCTTCCTGTTAAATTCTGTAAAATTTCAATAACTTGATCCTTCATTTTAAATATCCCCTTTATCTTAATTTAAAGCACCGTGGAAAAATAATACGTTTAAAAAACCTGAGAAAATCAAAAAACTAAAACAAACTGTGTTGAAGGTTATAAAAATCGCAAGACCCTCAGTAAATTTATTACTTGGAATATGTGCTTGATGTTTCTTCTTAAACCTGAGCCATGCGTCACATAAAATGATAGCACAAGCATGAAAAATACCATAAACGATGTAATACCACGTTAATCCATGCCAAAAACCCATGATCAAGAATAAGGTCAAGTACCCTAAGTTCGCAATTGTTATCCGACTCTTAATCAGTTTGTTCTTCATTATGAAAAAAACGAGCCGCATATAAATATAATCACGGAACCAAAATGACAAAGTCATATGCCATCTATTCCAGAAATCTTTAATATTATGTGCCTTAAAAGGCCGATTGAAGTTCATTGGTGTTTCGATACCCATGAAATAACTTATGCCCACTGCAAATAAACTGTACCCTGCAAAATCAAAAAATAAATCCATCGAATACACATACATGTATGCGACCACCCACCACGACATTCCGCCATGACTAAGTGCCAACTGTTCAACCATTGGTTCGAGCCTTGAGCCAAAGAAATAAGCAAGAATAAACTTATATAAAAATCCCAAGAAAATATACCAGACACCCTTGTCCAGCATGTTCAAGTATTTATCCCGCGTTATCGTTGTATTGTAATCCTTGGTAAAGCGTCGATACCGATCTATCGGACCTGATGAAATAGTTGGAAAGAACAATAAGAATTGAAGTATTAGCCAGGGTCTGAATTCCTTGATGATCCCATCACGAATCTCCATTATCATTTGAACAACCTTGAAGGTTAAATAACTTATGCCCAAAAAACCAATCAAGGATGCACGCCCATTTTCAAATGCCGGCGTAACCTTTACAATTACCAGCGGAATAATCGCTAGAATAACCGCTGAACAAAAAACCCATGTAGCATTTTTCTTTTTGCGATACAAATGATACAAACCTATTAAACAAACTTCAAAAACAATATAACCAATCAGTGCAATTCCCTGTTCCCACTTTACTCCACCGAAAGTTAACACTAGAAATGCAAAAGAAATCAATGTTTGATACCAATGTAATTTTTTCCCAAACAACATACCGATCATGATCGGTAATAATGCTACACCTAAAATTAAAAAGTACGTTGGATTTTGATAAGGTTGAATATTCGGCATTATTTATTGACCTCTTTGATCAAACATTTGCGGTCGACTTTACCATTAGATGTTAGTGGTAAAGTATCAAGATAAACAAATCTTTGCGGCATCATATAAGGCATCATTAGATTTTTTAGTTCTTGCTTAATTGCTTTTGTCAATTCAAAATTGCTCGTAAAATTATTTTTCTTAGCTGTAACATACGCAATCAATTGACTTACTTTATGATCCTTGCCATATTTAGGAACTGTGGTTGCTTGAGAAATCAGAGAAACCTGATCCAAATGATGATCAACTTCTTCTAATTCGATACGAAAGCCATGCAATTTAATCTGAAAATCAATTCGGCCTTTGTACAATAATTGTCCGTTACTGTCAAGCTGACCCAAATCACCAGTTCGATAAGCCACCTGTTCCTTCAAATCAACAAAGGCCTGATTCGTTTTTACAGGATTATTCAGATAACCTTTTGACACGCTAGGTCCACTGATGATAATCTCACCATCTTGTCCTTCTTGGACATCATGTAATTTATCATCCACAACCCTTATCACAGTGTCTTTCTTTGGTGATCCGATAGGCAGACGTTTATAGTCTGCCAGAACTTGACTCGTAATCTCGACCTGACTGACAGCAACCGTTGTTTCCGTTGGTCCGTACGTATTAAAAATATGTGCATGAGGAAAACGAGAATGTAAAGTATCTGCAGTCTTATGTGTTAACTCTTCCCCACAAAATAGAAAATGAGACAAACTCGGATAATGTTCTTCATCAAAATGCGGCTCCAACAAACAAATATCAATAAACGATGGTGTTGAAACCCAGACATTTAAAGCCAAAGTCGGCAAAACAGCAAAAAGTTCTTTAAAATTATCAGTGACCGCTTTTGGTAATGCTACTAGCCTTCCACCGCGTGTTAGGGCCGGGTACAGGTCCATCACTGACAAATCGAACGAATATGGTGGTTGAGATAAAAAGTTGCATTTATCTTCAATTCCAAAATCCTTCTGCATCCAATCTAAAAAGCTTGCTAAATTATCATGACTGATTTGAACACCCTTTGGAACACCTGTCGTTCCAGATGTGAAAATAATATAAAAAATGTCACTGCCAGCAACCCATTTGTCCTTGGACGGTTCCTCAACAGAGTTACTGAAAATCATTTTTAATTTTTCAGGTTCAATCACAGGTATATCAGCTAGTGACAGAGGCATTTTCTCGACGGCAATACATGCAGCCGGCTCAGCAATTTGATTGATTATCGTCAACCGTTCTCCTGGAGAATTTGTGTCAACTGGTATGTAAGCATGTCCTGATTTGACCACTCCTAGAAAAGTCGCCACCATTTCAAAAGTTTGTCCACCGTAAACAATAATCGGTGTTTTCTCAGCTAATCCCATTGAATCGATATAAGTTGCCAACGCATCTGAATACTCTTTTAACTCTTTATAGGTATTAATCTTCCCCAAGTATTCATATGCAACCCTGTTAGGTTCAGTCATGGCATATCCATCAATTTTTTCAATGATACTTTTTTTCATTTGTTATCTCTCCCTGGCTAAAACTCGTTGTAAATAAAATGCGGCCCGTTTATCCCACTGTAATTGTATAGATAAACCAAAACTAACATAATCGCAAAATACAGTGCTGTGCGCAAAACAAAACGCAAGATCTCATTTTTGATCAGAGGGGCCTGTTTTTTATTCATAAATTATGCCTCCCAACATCATAAATTTTTTTGATTTTTTGAATTTAGCTTTAAATTTCAAAAAAATAACTAGGTTACAAAGTACCTATTATCTAGAATGTCACGAAAATGAAATATTTACAACCATAATTTTTATAAAACTTTGTAAAGATTATTGAAAATAAGATTAAAATAACTTAATAAAAATAATTATAAACCTCTTTTAAATTGTTAAAAAAGGTAAAATTAGAAAAAAAAGACCAAATAAAAAGCCTTCCGAACAGACAATGAAAGGTACCCACCCTCAGAGGGTGAAAACATTAGTATGTCCTCAGAAAGCTCTTTTTAATCAAACAAATCTAATAAAGAATTAAAGGTACTGCTCCAATTTTGATTGAATCTGTTCCTTAGGATGATAACCAACCAAAGTGTCAACAACTTCCCCATCTTTTTTGATAAGGAGTGTTGGGATGCTCATAATACCAAATTTGCTTGCCACATCCGTATTTTGATCAACATCAACCTTGCTGAAAGATACCTTATCACCAATTTCTTCATCAAGTTGTTCAATAACTGGTGACTGCATACGACAAGGTCCGCACCAAGTAGCCCAAAAATCGGTTAATGTTACTCCTGTACTTGTTTCATTCTCAAATGTTTTATCAGTTAATTCTTTCATTTTTAAATAGCCTCCTAGCTTTCTTTTTGTAAGTAAATCATAACAGAAGAATACAAAAAAACAATTTATCTGCCTAGCATTTATTTAAAGTAAACAACTGTTGCGCCATTGCCGCCCGCATTTGGCGGTGCAAACTTAAAACTTTTTACGCTTCGGCTTTGAGTCAAATAATCAGTAATTCCTTGCCGTAAAGCACCTGTTCCCTTACCATGCACAATTGTTACGGAAGAGTATCCAGCTAAAATAGCAGCATCCATGTAACGATCAACGTTGGTCATCGCTTCTTCATATCGCTGACCGCGCAAGTCAAGGTTAGGTGATACATGCGATTGACTCGCTGTTTTAAGAGTTGAACGTGCACTTCTTCCAGCATTGTTTTCTTTAATCTTTATTTTTTCTAGGTCACTCTCATTAATTTTCATTTTCAATATCCCGAGCTGCACTTCCCACTCATTCTTGCTGAGCTTTTGCAAGAGAACACCCTGCTGACCATAGGACTTAACCATAACATCGTCATTAGGGTGAAATTCCTGCTGTCTTTTAGCCCTTTGTAGAACCTTGTTTTTTCGCAGATTTGTTGGTTGATGCAGTCGGTTCATTTTTGTTTTAGCATCGATTAGCTCATTTTCTTTAACTTGCGTACCGACGTTCAAACGCATACGTCGTAACTCACTGATCAATTTATCAGATTTTTGGCTAGCTGTTTCAACAATTTGATTGGCTTTCATCTTAGCTTTTTCGAGTAGATCAGCGCGACTGTTGTCAAATTTCTGATACTCTTGCTCTAGATCTGCGTGCAGTTTTTCTGCCGCTTGTAAATTTTTTTGCAAACTGATATGTTCTTCTTCAGCCATATGCCTTTTCTGAACTAAATCTTGAATCATATCATTTAAGTCCTGACTATCACTATGAGTCAGCTGACGTGCTTGGCTGATAATCTGTTCGTCCAACCCAAGTCTTTTTGAAATATCAAGTGCATTACTTCTACCGGGAATCCCGATCAATAATCGATAAGTCGGTTGTAATGTATTGACATCAAACTCCATACTGGCATTGATTGTCTGTGAACGGTCAAATCCGTATGCTTTCAATTCCGGATAATGTGTTGTCGCAAGGACATAACTCCCTTTTGCCCCCACCGCATCAAGAATTGCGATCGCTAAGGCTGCACCTTCCTGTGGATCTGTTCCTGCTCCTAGTTCATCAAAAAGAACTAACGAATGTTCATCAATGTCTTCAAGAATAGAAACGATATTGGTCATATGCGATGAAAAAGTACTAAGATTTTGTTCAATTGATTGTTCATCACCAATATCAGCAAAAATTTCTTTAAAAATTCCTATCCGGCTACCTTCAAAAGCTGGAATAAATAATCCCGATTGCCCCATCATTTGAATAAGTCCAAGCGTTTTCAATGTTATCGTCTTCCCACCCGTGTTAGGTCCGGTTATTACGACAGCTTGATAATCTTTTCCCAGCGTAATGTCATTACGGACAACCTCCTGCATATTCAACAGGGGATGCCAGACTTGCCTTAAATAAATATCATTTTCCGCGGACAGTTGCGGCTCTGTAGCTTTAATAGATGCCGCATACTTGGCTTTAGCATTAACAAAATCAAAAGTTCCTAAAATATCAGCATTATTTTCTAATTCTGAAGTATAAGGTGCAACCAATTCAGACAGTTCTTGTAAAATATGCCTTATTTCTTCTTTTTCCTGCAGCTGCTGCTGTTTCAAGCGATTGTTTAACTCAACAATGGCCTTTGGTTCAACAAATAGAGTCTGCCCTGATGAACTTTGATCATGAACAACTCCACCAAATTGATGGCGATACTCTTGCCTTACGGGAATAACGTAACGGTCATTTCTGATTGTGATAACCGCATCACTCAAATACTTGGCAGAACTCCCATGAATAAAATCAGACAAGCGGTCGCGTAATTGATTTTCTGTCGTTGTAATTGATTTTCGAATACTGCGTAAAAGGCTTGATGCTTCATCTGTAACATGTCCATCTATTTCCACAGCTTCAAGCAAGCGTTTATTTATCTCAGGCAAGACTTGTAAATTATCTGTTAATTTGTAAAGCTCTTCCAGTTCAACATTTTCATCATCTAAATCAACAAAGAAACGTCTAACCTCGTTTGTTGCACGTAAAACTCGACCAATAGCAGCTAGTTCTTTCCCATTCAGTGATGCTCCAATATCCAACCTTTTTAAGTATGGCTGGATATTATGCAATTTAGGGAGTGGAATTCCACCCTTAAGCCGTAGAATATCAGCACCATCCTTTGTCTGCGCTAAAGCTTCTTTAATTTTAGTGAGGTCGCTGACTGGCCGCAAATTCCGTACTTTTCTTTCACCCATAGGAGTAACGATGAACTGAAACATTTTTTTGATTACTTTATTATATTCCAGAACCTCTAACGCCTTCTCGTTCATCTTTTGCACCCCCTTTTTATTCATTTGACTGCTGCAAATACTTCTGATATAAGTTTTGCGAAACAATTGGTGTTTCTTTCAGAATATACATTGCAACAGGTGAATTCTTGACACTTCGACTGACGTTTTCAGTTGGCCAGCCAACTAAAATCAATAAGCTGGCAAAAATCAGCAGGTAGGCGATTACTAATGAGAGTACTCCACCTGCAATTGCATTGATTTGACTAACAACAGGAAGATGTGTCAGTAAATTCAACTTGCGTGCAATTGATCCAAAAATAATTCCCCCCAGAATAATAATCAACCAATATGCAATTCCATGATAAAATAATGTGCTGCCTGACAGTGCAGAATTTCCTGCTTCGCTCCACGAAGTCTTTTCCGTAAAAAATGCGAAAATATTTTTTAGCCACGAACTCACCGTATCCGCATATTTGTTCGCAATTATAAATAAAACTACAATTCCAACAAGATTCATTAAAGTTAAAAAAAATCCTCGTCTAGCACCCCTTAGATATGCAAAAACCAATACTACAATTATTAACAAAGATATAAACATCGTTTCACCTACTTAGTATCGTCAATTTGCTTCTTTAACCGATCTAACTCTTCTTGCTTATATATTTGGTCAGAGACAGCATTAATCGCTAATAAAATCGATGCCCTTTCCTTACTTAGATTCGGTAACAAATTATTGATCTCCTGGAGTTGCTGATCTACTAGTTTTACAACAGTTTCCATATGTTCGGTACTGCTTTCACCGATAATAATGTAGTCTTTACCATCGATATGGGCTTTAAAACGTCTTTTTCCCTCAGACATTTTATTGACCTCCTTCAATTCAGAATACACTAGTCAATTTTAGCATAAATATTGGGGGGACAAAACTAATGTTTGACGCGTCCCTGCTTAATTTTTTCATAATAAAAAATAGAGTCTTAAAAGATACAGACTCTACCCATTTGCTTCTAACAGCAATTATTGCATTTTTTCGTCGTTAAGAAAGGTATCGAGAACTCCTTCAACCATTTCCCATTCTTCATCACTCTCAATATCATGCAAGTCAGCATCGTTTGCCTCGCCGTTTTCATCTGGATCAAAAGAAAATGCAAGTACATCTACTTGTTCTTCTGGTTGTGAATCAGTGGGAACCAGCAGGATATACGACTTTCCATAATCATCAGATTCGAAGGTAAATAAAATTTTGTATAACATTTCATTGCCCTTCTCATCTACAAGCGTGATCAAATTGTCTTTTTCGTCCATGGATATTCCTCATTTCTAGTTATTTCCAAGTAAGGGACCCTTACGGTCTAGATAGTTCTGCAGAATCAAACCTGCTGCTAACTTATCGATAACCTTTTTCCGCTTTTTCCGTGATGTATCAGCTTGCTCCACTAACATGCGCTCGGCCTCAACTGTTGTCAGCCGTTCGTCCTGATAATCTACAGGTAAGTCAAATGTTTCCTTGAGTAGAGAACCATACTTACGTGAAGCATCCACCCTCGGCCCTGAGGTATTGTTCATGTTTTTGGGAAGACCTAGTACAAAACCAATTACCTCGTACTTTTTAACCAATTCCTTAATTCGCTCAATTCCGAACTCTTCCTCATTCTCATTTATCGCAACAATCTCGACACCTTGAGCTGTCCAGCCTAATGGATCACTAACTGCAACTCCAACTGTTTTCGAGCCAACATCTAAGCCCATTAAGCGCGTCACTTAATTTCCCCCTTGTCGAGATATGATCGAACCAATTCCTCAACTATTTCATCACGTTCATGTTTTCGGATTAAGTTGCGCGCATCATTTAAACGAGGAATATAAGCAGGATCTCCAGATAACAGATATCCTACAATCTGGTTTATCGGGTTATATCCTTTTTCCTCCAATGCCTTATATACAGTGTCTAAAGTCTCATGTACACCTTTTCGGCGACCGTCTTCAAAATCAAAATACATTGTCTTATCTAATGAACTCATCGCAAGCACCTCCGCATGCATAACAACTCCTAGTTTCATTCTACTAGAGAAAAAAGATTGTCACAATCAAAACACATGCTTGTAATCATTCCGTAACACAACTGTCAAATGGAATTTCTCTAATAAATATGACTTAAGAGAAATAATTCTCCAAGCCATAAGAAAATACGCATTTTAAAATTGAAAAACAGGGAACGAATCCTTAAGCTTTTTGTTCCACCCATTTGCTAGCTGCCTTTAATGCATCAGCTATTCCTGCTGGTTTTTTACCACCAGCTTGGGCCAAATCAGGACGTCCGCCACCGCCACCGCCTACAGCAGGGGCAATTGTTTTGATTAGATCACCAGCTTTAAGACCGGCTTTGACTGCTTGATCACTAGCCGCCGTAATCAAATTAACTTTTCCATCCTCCGTCACAGTTGCGAGTACCAGTATATCTGAATACTTTTTGGATTTCCATTGATCAGCTAGCTGACGTAACTGAGCCATGCCAGAAACTTTGACTTGAGCTTTAATCAGCGTCTTACCGTTAATGTGTTCAACATTCTTAAAGATCGAACCAGCTTGTTGTTGTGCAAACTTGGCTTCCAATGCCTGCTTTTGCTGTTCTAAATCTTTAATTTGTGCTTGATATTGCTCTAATTTGTGTGGAATTTCTTTCAGTTGTGCAATTTTTAACTGTACACTGATGCCTTCAAGCAACTGATTGCGTCCCTCAAGGAATTCATATGCTTCCTTTGAAGTTACTGCTTCAATTCGTCTGACACCAGCACCGACACCAGATTCAGAAGTGATTTTAAACAGCCCCAACTCGTTGGTATTATCAACGTGATTTCCACCACACAACTCAATTGAGTAGTCGCCGACTTTTACGACACGGACAATATCACCGTATTTTTCAGTGAACAGCGCAATCGCACCAAGCTTTTTAGCCGACTCAAAATCCGTTTCAACTGTCTGTACAGGAATATTTGCCCAAATTTTTTCGTTAACGATTTTCTCAATTTTAGCCAAATCTGTCTTGGTTACGGAACCAATATTTGTAAAATCAAAGCGCAAGTAATCAGGCTCCACTAATGATCCAGCCTGATGTGTATGTGACCCCAATACATCACGAAGTGCTTGATCCAGCAAATGCGTTGCTGTATGATTTTTGCGTGTTTTATCGTGTAGCTGTTTATTTACTTCAAGAATGTATTCTTTTTCCTTAACCAAAGGAAGTAATATCCTAACAGTATGCATGTTCTGACCATTTGGGGCGTGCTGTACATCTGTCACTTCAGCGACCGTTGTGCCTTCAGTATTTTTGATGACCCCAGTATCTGCAACTTGACCACCCATCTCTGCATAAAATGGAGTTTGATCAAAAATCAGCTGAGCAGAGCCGCTTTCAACTTTATCGACAAGTTTGTCTTCACATATAATGTCCTTTAGGATCCCGTTGGCTCTCAAACGGTCATAGCCAACATAATTGCTTTCGGTTTTAATGTCTGTTAAAAGACCTTTCTGTACTCCCATTGATTTAGCACTACCGCGTGCTGCTCGAGCTCGCTCTTTTTGATGCTTCATTTCTTCATCAAAACCGGCTTGATCGATTTTCATGCCTTGATCATCCGCATATTCTTTAGTCAATTCAATTGGGAAACCATACGTATCGTATAATTTAAACGCCGTCTTGCCTGATAATTCCTTGCTTGCTTTTTCCTTAGCTTCTGCAATCATTTCATTGAGTAACTCAAGCCCATCTTTCAAAGTTTCATTAAAGCGGTCTTCTTCGCTGCGGACAATTTTAGCGATATAATCAGCTTGTGCAAGTACTTCTGGATAATGCGACTGCATAATTTTCCCAACAACGGGCACGAGTTTGTATAGAAAGGCTTGTCCTATTCCAAGTTTCTGTCCATGCATAACAGCTCTTCTAATCAAACGTCGGATAACATAACCTCTTCCTTCGTTAGAAGGGATCGCACCGTCTCCAATTGCAAATGTGACAGCTCTAATGTGATCAGCGATAACTTTAAAGGATACATCATCTTCCTTTACCTGACCATATTTTTTTCCATCACTAAATCCTTCTGTTTGTTTAATAATTGGTAAAAAGAGATCAGTCTCAAAGTTGGTTGGAGCATTTTGAAAAACTGAAACCACACGTTCTAGTCCCATCCCTGTATCAATATTTTTATGGGGAAGAGGTTCATATGTTCCATCTGGTTTATGATTAAACTCAGAAAAGACAATGTTCCAAATTTCTAGATAACGTTCATTTTCCCCACCAGGATAATTTTCTGGGTCATCTTCTGTCAAATTATTAAATTTTTGACCGCGATCATAAAAGATTTCTGAATCTGGGCCACTAGGACCTTGACCGATATCCCAGAAGTTGTCCTCAACTTCATAAATATGATCTTTTGATACTCCGGCAACTTCTTGCCAAATACGTTTTGCTTCAGTGTCTTTAGGATACACAGTCACATACAAACGTTCCTTGTCCATTGCGAACCATTCTGGGCTTGTTAATAATTCCCACGCCCATGAAATAGCCTCTTTTTTAAAATAATCACCTACAGAAAAGTTACCCAGCATTTCAAACAATGTATGATGCCGTGCTGTGTGTCCAACATTTTCAATATCATTAGTCCGTATACTTTTTTGCGAACTAGTAATACGCGGATTCTTCGGGACAACACTTCCATCGAAAAATTTCTTCATCGTCGCAACACCAGAATTAATCCACAGCAAGGTTGGATCATCATGCGGAACCAATGAAGCACTAGGCATGACTTCATGTCCCTTTTCTTTAAAAAACTCTAAGTACATCTGTCTGATCTGTGAACTCGATAGTTCTTTCATCCCTAAAATTACATCCTTCCTCTTATCGATAAACATAAAAACACCGTTGCGAGTAAGGACGCTTTCTGCGCGGTACCACCTTACTTGCAACGATGTTGTCGTTTACCTCTTTAAACTCGATAACGTTGAGTGACGTTTATTCAATCTTTACAGGCAGCTCTTGAACAGTAGTTATTGACCCTCACACCAAAACAGGCCTTCTCTTCAAATAACATATCTTTCAAGTATATCCTGAATTCTCCCAAAGTATATCCAAAATAAACTAAATTGTCAATCATACCTGAATTTACTATCAACGCTTTTTTTGTCTGCGTGAAATTTTTCGATCTTGCTGCTCTTTACGTTTGATTGCTCTTTTAATTTTATTTTTATACCCAGGTTTACGCTTCTTGCGCTCTTTTTTTACTAATCCAATCAGATTCACATCAAGCTGTTCCTTCTTGACCTTGCGCTTTTGACGTCGATCTCGGTCGTATGAATCAACAATTTCCCCATCTTTTAATGCTTTGGGTTTAAATTTCACACCCATCTGTTCAAGTTCAGAAATTTTTGCATCATCATTTGGAGTATAAAGCGTAATCGCTATCCCAGACATGCCATTACGTCCAGTACGACCAACACGATGAATAAAGAATTCAAGGTCATCGGGCAAGTCGTCATTGATAACATGTGAAACGCCTTCTATATCGATCCCTCTTGAAGCCAAATCGGTAGCAACAACAAACTGATATTCAAGATTTTGAACTTCTCGCATAACGCGTTTCCGTTGCCTAGGAGGAATATCCCCATGTATCTTTGCTACCTTCAACCCCTGTGCACGTAGGTAATCAGTCAACTCATCTGCTCGTGTCTTAGTATTGGTAAAAATCAAAGCCAAGTATGGCTGTCCCATTGTTAACAACTGGTATATTATACCATTTCGATCTCGTCCCTTAGTGGAAAGCAGCCAGTTGTCAACCGTTGGACTAATAACTGTTTTATTTTCAACGACTTCAATAACAGGATCTTGCATATATTTACGTAAAAATGGTTTGAGTTTAGCCGGGATAGTTGCAGAGAAAACCAGCATCTGCAAGTCTTTTGGCAAAGTTGAAGCAATTGCATCAACGTCTTTTAGAAAACCAAGATCTAAGGTCATATCGGCCTCATCAACAACCATATATTGGGCATTATGAATGTCCAAATCATTGCTGCTAACCAAATCAAGTATTCGCCCTGGAGTTCCAATCACTAATTGGGGCTGATGATGATGCAATTTTTCAATTTGACGCTGTTTGTCTGTGCCACCAACATAATTGTGCACCATAAGCGGCTGGTCTCCCTGTTCAGTCAGTTGTTTCGCAGCCTCATAAATCTGATATGCAAGTTCACGACTCGGTGTTGTAATGACGGCTTGAACGCTTTTATTGTTTACATCAATTGAATTCAAAATTGGCAATAAGAAAGTATGTGTCTTACCACTCCCTGTTTGCGACTGTCCAACCACACTTTGGTCATTCATTATGACCGGTATAAGTCTCTTCTGAATTTCAGTTGGTTCTTTGAAATGAATTTTGTCTAAAGCTTTTTCAAGAAAAGGTTGAAAACCGAATTCCTTAAACGAATTAATCATTAGATTCTCCTGTATAGCCGGCTGCTATTGCATCCAGCTTTTTAATATATTCTGGTATTTTTTCTCCATCAGGCATAAAAGCCCCGCTAGCTAACGGATGGCCTCCACCTGCATACTCTTTAGCAAGCTCATTAATAACGGGTCCCTTTGAGCGAATGCGCAGTCGAAAAGAACCATCTTTCTGCTGAACAAGAATCGTCCAGCACTTGACTTCAATTATTTTACCAAGTAACGGTACGATTGGAGCAGTGCTTGCATCCTTTATTTCGAATTTTTCCAAGATCTCTCTCGGCAGTACAATGTACGCTGCACCATTCTCCGTAATAGTCATATTTTCATAAACATAAGCTGCCAATCGTGCTACCGGCAATGCAATGCTATCTAGCTTTTGATTGATTTTTGCAGCTTCAAAATCATGCTCCATTAGTTGACCAGCAATTCGCATCGTATGAGGTGTTGTAGCATCGTACATAAATCTTCCAGTATCTCCAATAATTCCGGCGTACAACATTCGCGCAGCATCATCAGGTACAGTAAGCTGACCCTCGACCGCGTTCACAAGATCCATAATCATTTCAGAGCAACTTGATGCATGCGGATTGACCCAACAGATATCTCCGTAAGGATCTTCATTAGGATGATGATCAATCTTGATCAGATATTTTCCCTTTGTATAACGTTTATCATCAACTCGAGGCTGATTAGCCGTATCTGTGACGATTACGAGTGCTTCTTTATAAGTATCGTCTTCAATTTTTTCCTGCTCTGCTATCCAAGAAAGCCCATGAACATTTTCACCTACCTGATAAACTTTTTTATCAGGAAAGTTCATTCGAATAATAGCTGCAAGCCCACACTGTGATCCATATGCATCAGGATCTGGCCGCTGGTGGCGATGAATAATAATGGTTTCGTACTTTTTTATCTGCTCAAGAATATTTGTTTCTATCGACATCCTAGTTCTCCTTAAATTTCAAAAGATTTTCCTACAGTGGCCTTTATCCCGACCCCAAACGCCAACTTATTAATATATGCCGCAGCGTCTTGTTTTATCTGTGGAAAAGTGTTGTAGTGAATTGGCAGTACATGTTTGGCTTTAACGAATGATGCAGCGCGAACTGCATCTTCCGGTCCCATCGTAAAGTAATCGCCGATCGGCAAAAATGCCAAATCAACTCCACTTCCGCCATTGACCAATTGCATATCTGAAAAGAGTGCTGTATCCCCCGCATCATATAAAACTTTTCCATCAATATGCAATTCAAAACCAGCGGCAACGCCCAAAGTACGCGGAGTATTTCCATTTTGTGGAAGCGCCGCTGTATGCCAAGCTGGGATAAGCTTGACCGAACCAAAGTCAGTTTTCAAAGAACCGCCAAAATTGATACCATAAGCCTTAAGTCCTTTTTCACCAAAATACGCCGCCAAATCAGTAATTGCGATTACTGTTGCCCCAGTTTTCTGTGCAATCTCAACAGTATCTCCTACATGATCAAAATGAGCATGTGTCACCAAAATGAAATTCGGTCGACATTCCTCAACTTTCAGATCCGTTGCTGGATTATCTGTAATAAACGGATCAATCAAAATATTAGTCTTGTTTTCAGTAACAATTTCAATAACCGCATGTCCATGCCATATTACTTTCATCAGCTACACCTCCCAAATACTAACTTACATTACAAGTATACCTATAAAGACTAGCAATTACAAAGCCGCTACTCTTTCCATAATGGCAATTTAATGTTTTCAAATCTCAGTTCATCGATGTTAGTTAAGGTTAGCCCTAACAAGCGGACATCAATTTCACTAGGTTGCATTTGATCAAACAACTGTCTGCCCCAAAATACAAAATTTTTTTTTTCGTTTACTAAATAATCGTCAAAAGTTATTCGTTTAGTCATTGTCTCAAACTGACTATTTCTAAGTTTCAGTACGAGTGTTTTCCCATGTTTTTGCTTTTGTTGTACAGTTTCTGCAAGTTTAGCTGCTAAAAAATCCAACTTGTCATCAACCTCGGCAGAACTTTTTAGTGGCTGATTAAGCGTTCGCTCAATTCCAATTGATTTTCGTTTTCTTTTCCACTCGACCGGCCGTTCATCAATCCCGCGTACCCTTTGGTAAAGGATCTGACCCATTTTTCCGAATTTTGAAATCAGATCTACTTCACCCCACTCAAAAAGATCACTCCCTGTATCAATTCCCAACTGATGCATTTTAGGCGCAGTCTTCTTCCCAACTCCACGAAATTTATCAATTGGCAAATCAGACAAAAACGAGTTAACTTCTTCAGGCAAAACCAATGTAAGACCTGCTGGTTTATGATAATCTGAAGCTAATTTTGCCAAAAATTTATTATATGAAATTCCTGTTGAACAGGTTAGCTTTGTTTTCGCAAAGATTTCCTGCTGAATCAATTGAGCAATTCGTAAGGCCGAACCTATTTTCTTTTTATTCTCTGTCACATCCAGGTATGCTTCATCAAAAGCAATTGGTTCGACTTTGTCAGTATATTCATGAAAAATAGCATGTATCTCCTTTGATACACTCTTATATTTAGTGAAGTCCGGTGTAATAAAAACAGCCTGATGGCAAAGCCCATATGCCTCATGCGCACTCATTGCCGAGTGTATTCCAAAACGACGAGCCACATAATTAGCTGTTGTAACAACTCCTTTTCCCCCCGTATGACGTGGATCACGTGCGATTACAAGCGGTTGATTTTTATATTGCTTGTGATCGCGCATTTCAATTGACGCATAAAAAGCATCCATATCAACATGTACGATTTTACGCTTCAATTCCACAGTTATTACCACCCTGTAACCATTTTTGATACTTAAATCATATCAGAACGTTAGTTCGTTTTCAATTATTATCAACACAAAAAAGCTTGCAACAGACTAATGCCTACTGCAAGCTTTCTTTGTTTTGAAATCATTTAATGGATATTTCAACAAGTTTTTTTCTAAATTAACTGTTGCCTTGTTCACAATAAAATCCTAGTTTCAATCATGCTCTTAGCAACAGACTAAAAATTTTCTTAATTCTGGTGCAGCTCTTTGCTTATTATACTTATTTTTTTGCAGTGAAGATCCACTTGTGATCATCATGAGCTAACAATTCATCCGCTTCACGTGGCCCCATTGATCCGCTAATGTATTCAACAGGTGCATCTTCCTGCTTATCCCATGCAGTACGAATAGCATCGACAAATTTCCATGAATATGCAACTTCTTCCCAATGTGTAAAATTGGTTGCATCTCCACGCAACGCATCTAAAATCAATTTTTCATACGCTTCGGGTATTGGAGTACTATCGCTTTCAGACTGCAGTAAATCCAACTTTTGAACCTGCAGACCGAAATTCTGACCAACTTTTTTCACATTCATCTGCAGGTAGATCTCACCTTCAGGTTCTACGATAATCGTCAAAATATTTTTCCCAAGCTTCTCAGACCCAAAAATATTCTTAGGAACATCTTTAAAGACAATATCAATGCGCGTTGTTTTTTTTGCGAGTCGTTTACCAGTTCTAATATATATCGGAACGCCAGAAAAATTCTCGCTGTTAACAAACAGCTTACCTGCTACAAAAGTCTCAGTTCGAGAATTATCTGCAATTTGCTCCTCTTGCCGATAGCCTTTAAGACCTTGCGATTGCGCATATTGGGCTCTTACAAAGTTTTCTTGCACCTCTTCAGGCGTGTACACTTGCAGTGCTTTTAACGCATATATCTTTTCACGTCTAATATCAGTCTCAGTAAAAGAAGCTGGCATATTCATTGTTAGCAATGAAACGATCTGCAAAATATGATTTTGAACCATATCACGCAAAGCTCCTGCTGTTTCGTAATAGCCTGCACGCTCTTCGACACCCAGTGCTTCACTTAACGTAATCTGGATGTTATCAATATAGCGATTATTCCAAAGTGCGCGGAAAAGATTATTTCCAAAACGAACAGCTGCAATATTTTGAATCATTTCTTTACCTAAGTAATGATCAATTCTAAAAACAGAATCTTCGGCAAAGTAGCGTCCAATCGAGTCATTCAACTCCCTTGCGCTTGGCAGGTCATGTCCGAATGGTTTTTCGATTATAAGACGATTATATCCATTATCTGTTACTATATTTTGCGATTTCAAATGTTCAGCGATTGTTCCAAAAAAGCGCGGTGACATTGCCAAATAAAATAAACGATTGCCACCAATACTGTACTTTTCATCTAGTCGTTGAGCCAATTTTTGCAGAGTTACATAGTGCTCCGTATCATTGACATTGTGCGACTGATAATAAAAATGCTGTGCAAACTCATCCGCATCTTCTTTGGAAGTACCATCCGTAGTTACCGACTTTCTAACAACTTCTTGGAAATACTCATCAGTCCATGGACGACGCGCTGTACCTATCACAGCAAAATTTTCTTTTAAAAAACCTTTTTCATACAATTCAAACAATGATGGATATAATTTTCGTTTCGCAAGATCCCCTGTTCCACCGAAAATAATAAAGAGTGCTTGTTGTCTTGTATCCATAATTAGCTGCACCACTTTCACTTAATATCTTTACACTTATATAAACATCAGTGTACTTGTAAAAAAGAGTTTTAACAAGTATCGAGTATTCTTTAAATCTTATGTAGAACCTGAAAAAAGCGTAAGACTTAAACAATTTATTAAGTTCTTAATTTTTCTAGCGAAACAAAGAACTTTTAAATTAAGTGAACACCTTTATCTACGTAAATAACATCTCCAACAACACCTGTCGAAAGATCACTTACAAGGAACGAAGCTGCTCCGCCTATTTGTTCCGTAGTTACTGATTCGCCGTCGACCGTTCTCTCACGTGACAAACGTAACAGATCTCCATGATCTTTAACCCCTGTAACAGCTAATGTTTTAACTGCTCCAGCAGAAATGGCATTAACTCTAACACCATATTTTGCCATATCGCGTGCCAGATAACGAACATTTGCTTCAAGTGCAGCTTTAGCAACTCCCATTACATTATAGTTAGGGATAGCACGTTCTGAACCAAAATAAGTTAATGTTACGATACTAGCAGGATCATTTAATATTTTAATGCCGTATTTTGCAACTGCTATCAGTGAGTATGCAGAAATATTTTGTGCCAAGGCATACCCTTCGCGGCTAGAATTCATAATATCCCCAGCGAGTTCTTCTTTCTTAGCAAAAGCAATTGCATGGACAATCCCATCTATTTTTCCAAAGCGATCTGCTACTTGACCAAATGCTTTTTCAATGCTTTCATCACTGGAAACATCACATTCAATCAGACGATCCTCATCCTGTACTAACCGATTCAAACTTTTTTTCAATCGTTCATTTTGATACGTAAAAATGAGCTCTGCACCATTATCAAGCATTGATTGTGCACAGCCCCAAGCAATACTCCGTTTATTTGCAGCACCCATTATCAGAATTTTTTTACCGCTTAATAATTTATCCAATCTCTTCAACCTCCATCAAAACCTAGAACTGGCGGAACCTTTGCTGACGTTTCTCTATCAATTCAAATGACGTCAACTTCTCCAAATCAATCAATTCTTTTTGCAATATCTTCTTAACAGCTTTAAATACACGTTTGTGTGATCTTGATTCAGGAACTATACCGTCAATTATATGCTGTTCAAGCAATTTTTCTGGTGTCAACTGCATCACATCCGCAGCTTCATCAGCTCGACTGCTATCCTTCCATAAAATTGCCGCAAATCCTTCAGGTGATAAAACAGAATACATGCTATTTTCAAACATCCAGACGCGATCCCCACAAGCTAAAGCAAGTGCACCTCCACTACCACCCTCACCATAAATCATTGAAATAACAGGTATTTTGACACTGCTGATTTCAAGTAAATTACGGGCAATAGCTTCGCCCTGACCATTTTCCTCAGCCGATTTGCCTGGATATGCACCAGCTGTATTTACTAACGTAATAACAGGACGACCAAACTTTTCAGCTTGTTTAATCAACCGCAGCGATTTACGATAGCCTGAGGGTTCTGGGCAGCCAAAGTGTGTTCTGAGACGTTCTTCTGCAGACTTGCCCTTATTCGTTGCAATAACAGTGACTGGAGTATCATTAAATTTAGCGATACCCCCAACTATTGCCGCATCATCATCTGATAAACGATCACCATGAAGTTCCATAAATTCGCTAAAAATCCCATCAATCAACTCGTAGGCAGACATTTTTTCTTCACTGCGAGCATTAGCAACAATTTGAGCAGCCGTTTTTTTCTTATCAAGTAAACTAACCATTTGCATCACTCCCTTTGCTATGCAGTTCAAGCAGCCATGCAAGCTTCTTCTTAATGTCTTTTCTTGCAACAATAGCATCTATGAAGCCATGTTCTAGTACACGTTCAGCATCTTGCAGATCACTAGGAACCTTTTGATGCGTTGTTTGTTCAATCACTCGTTTTCCAGCGAAGCCAACCAAGACACGCGGTTCAGATAAAATAATATCCCCTTGCATTGCAAAACTAGCTGTTACACCACCAGTTGTCGGATCCGTTAAGACAGTAATATATAGTAATCCTGCTTCTGAGTGACGTTTGACCGCCTGCGAAATTTTTGCCATCTGCATCAATGAAAAAATTCCTTCTTGCATCCTTGCGCCCCCAGATGAGGTGAACAGAACTACAGGAACCTTTTGACGTGTTGCTCGTTCAAAAAGGCGTGTTATTTTTTCACCAGTGATCGTTCCCATTGAGCCCATGATAAACGCAGGGTCCATAATTCCTAATGCTAGGCGCTGGTCCTCTATCTTAGCCATCCCTGTCAAAACAGAATCATTCAATCCCGTCTGTACGCGCGCTTTAGAAAGCTTTTTTTGATAGTTTGGGAACTTTAGCGGGTCAGTTGTCTTTAAAGAATCATCCATCTCTGAAAAAGAATCCACTAACCATTTTAAACGTTCACGCGCAGTAATTCTAAAACCGTATTCACAATTGGGACAAACTTGGTAAACACCCAGATCCTTATGATAGAAAGACTGATGACATTTTGGGCATGCGATCCACATCCCGGATGGAACCTTTTCTCCAGCTTTTTTATCAGCCTTTATATGTTTGTGTCCCAATGTTTTTAATTCATTAAATAATTGCACACCTAATCCTCCTTCTTCCACCTTGGTAGGAAGGATTTCTCAAGATAATCAGTCGTCACTCGTCCGTTCTTAAAAGTATCGTCATCAAGCAGCGCTAAATGGAACGCTTGATTCGTTGTGATACCATCAATCAGCATCTCATTTAAAAGCCGTTTAATTTTTTGAATCGCTTCATTGCGGTCATTCCCCAAGGCAATAACCTTAGCTACCATTGAGTCATAGAAGGGCGAAATTTTGACACCAGCGTATAAAGCCGAATCAATCCGCATCCCTAAATTTCCGACAGGAAAATACAAATATTTAACTTTTCCAACTGACGGGGCAAAATTCTTTGCTGGATCTTCAGCATTAATACGACACTCAATCGCATGACCCTGACAATGAATATCTGCTTGTTTAAACGGTAATTCTTCGCCAGCAGCCACACTAACTTGTGCTTTTACCAAGTCAATACTTGTAACCATTTCCGTAACTGTATGCTCAACTTGGATACGAGTATTCATTTCCATAAAATAGAAATTATGCTCCTTATCCATCAAGAATTCAATTGTTCCTGTATTAACATAATTAATCGCGTTAGCAGCCCTGACTGCTATCTTGCCCAAGAAATTACGCTGATCTTCTGTAATCAGCTCACATGGACTTTCTTCGATAACTTTCTGCTTGTTTCGTTGAACAGAACAATCACGTTCAGGGAAGTAGACTGCATTACCTTGTTTATCACGAAAAATTTGAACCTCAATATGCTTAACATCTTCCATGATTTTTTCCAAATACATTCTTGAATCACCAAAAGACACAACGGCCTCTTGCTGTGCTTCCTCAAAATTGTTTTGTAATTGTTCTTCACTATCAACTCTTCGGATACCTTTACCGCCGCCACCGGCAGCAGCTTTCAGCAATATTGGATAACCGACTTTATTCGCAATCCTTCGAGCATCATCAGTATTATCGACAAAACCTTCACTACCAGGAATAACTGGCACACCGCTTGCTCGCATCTGTTCGCGCGCGTTTGCCTTATTTCCCATCAAGTCGATCGTTTCCGATTTAGGTCCGATAAAAGTGATGCCGCATGCTTCACACATTTCGACAAATTGGCTGTTTTCCGACAAAAAACCAAAACCCGGGTGAATTGCTTCTGCTCCTGTTCCGACTGCTGCACTTAAAATATTTTTCATATTTAAATATGACGCTTGCGGACGAGCAGTTCCGACACAAACAGCCTCATCAGCCAATTGAACATGCAAACTTTCACGATCAACATCAGAATAGATTGCTACTGACTTGATTCCTAACTCTTTTAGTGAGCGAATGATGCGAACGGCAATTTCACCGCGATTAGCTACTAGAACCTTTTTAAACATCAAATCACCCCTAACTTTAACCAATCATAAACGTCAATTCTGCAGTACATACTTTCTTACCCTCAACTGTCGCAAGACCTTTTCCTAAACCAACGTTATTTCTGATTTTTTCTAATTTGACCTCCAGGCGCAACGTATCTCCTGGACGAACAACACGTCGAAACTTGGCTTCCTTGATTCCGCCAAAATAAGCAGTCTTACCCTTAAAATCAGGTAAAGTCAACAGTGCAACCGCACCTGTCTGAGCCAACGCCTCAACGATCAAAGCACCGGGCATCACAGGATTACTTGGAAAATGTCCGTTAAAGACCTCTTCATGAATTGTCACATTTCTTTTCGCTACCGCCATTTCACCTGGAACAAGTTCATCAACGCGATCTATCAGCAGCATTGGATAGCGATGAGGAATGATTTTTTGTATTTCAGTCACATCTAAAACCATTTTATTGTTTATGCCTCCTCAACTTCAAAAAGTGGTTGTCCAAATTCAACTAATTCTTCGTTATTTACTAAGACTTTAGAAATAACACCTGCAACCTCACTCTTGATTTCTGTCATCATTTTCATTGCTTCAATGATGCAAACCACGTCGCCTTTATGAACATGATTTCCTGCCTTAACGAACGGCGGTTTAGTGGGTTCAGATTGAAGATAGACACTTCCAACCATCGGGGAATCAATCGTTTTTTCTGGTTTTTTAACTTTTGTTTCTTCCGCAGGAGAAACTTGTTTATTTGCAGTTTTTGGTCCATTCTCAATTCCTGTTGGTGCTTGTACAATCGGTTGTGAAACTTTATTTTTACTTAAACGAATATGAAAATCTTCCGTAGTGATTTCTAATTCACGGCTAGGCGAATCATTGAAATCAGCAATCAATTCTTGTATTTCTTTATAATTCAACCCTATTCACTCCATTTTCTAAATGCTAATACCGCATTGTGTCCACCAAAACCTAGCGAGTTGCTGATTGCATACTCAAGATCTGGTGCACTTTCGGCATTTTCTGTCACAACGTTGACATGGCATTCAGGATCTTGCTTCTTTAGCCCAACATTTGCTGGTAGTTCGCTTTGTTCAAGTGCTGCAACCGTAATAACGGCCTCAACAGCTCCTGCAGCCCCAAGCAAATGACCTGTCATACTCTTAGTGCTGCTTACTCTGACAGGGCTGTCGACTCCAAAGACACGATTAATGGCCTTAGCTTCGCCTGAATCATTAGCGTGTGTTGCTGTGCCATGGGCATTGATGTAGCCAATGTCTTCAGGTGTTACCCCTGCTTCAGAAATTGCCTGCTGCATCGCGCGTGCGGCTCCCTCACCTGTCGGATCTGGGGAAGTCATATGGAATGCATCACAAGTGCTTCCATATCCAACAACCTCGCCTAAAATTCTTGCACCACGTTCTTTTGCATGCTCCAAACTTTCAAGAACGAGTGTTGCTCCGCCTTCACCCATAACAAAGCCGGAACGATCTTCATCAAATGGCAGTGAAGCTCGATAAGGATCTTCTTCTTTGGAAAGTGCTGTCAGGGCAGCAAAACCTGCAATACCGATTTCATTAACTGATGCTTCGGAACCACCAGTCAGCATTACTTTAGCTCTGCCATCTTTTATCTGACGATAGGCTTCACCGATTGCATTGGTACCTGAAGAACAAGCCGTAACGATTGCAGTACATATATTCTTTGCCTTGAAACGCAACGCAATATTACCAGCAGCCATATTTACGATCGATGTCGGAACAAATAATGGCGACACTCTTTGAGGCCCCTTGCTGTTCATCTTTGTTACCTGTTCTTGAATTGTAGTTAAACCACCAATCCCAGAACCATAAATCACACCCATATCGTAATCATCAGTGTTTTCACTGTTAATACCAGCTTGTTCGACCGCAGCGATAGCACTGTCAACAGCATATTGCGAAAATAGATCCATTCGCTTAGCTGCCTTCTTGCCAACACGAAGTTTCGGATCAAAATCTTTAACTTCTGCAGCCACAGTGATTCCTGTTTCGCTTGCATCAAACTTGCTGATTTTATCAAATCCAATTTTTCCAGCAAAAATATTTTTAAGAAATGTAGCTGTATCGTTACCTACCGGAGTAACGGCACCCATTCCAGTAATTACCACTCTACTCATCGATAAAACCCTCCTAGATCGTCATTCCACCATCAATCGTTATAACTTGTCCCGTAATATAATCGCTTTTGGCCAAGAAAACTGCGGTTTCGGCCACTTCAACTGGTTCGCCAAAACGCTGAAGCGGAATGTCTTTTACCATTTGATCCTTGATTTTCTGGCTCACTTCAGCCGTCATATCACTATTGATCATTCCTGGTGCGATTGCATTGCAGCGAACGCCGCGTAAGGCGCCTTCGCGCGCGATCGTCTTTGTTAACCCGATAATACCTGCTTTACTGGCAGCATAATTTGCCTGTCCAAGATTGCCATGCAGCCCAACAACACTAGCTAGATTAATAATAACACCGCTTCTCTGACGGGACATTTTCTTCAAAATCCCTTGAGTTACATTAAAAGTGCCAATTAAGTTAGTTTCAATAACACGGCGAAAGTCTTTTTCTTTCATTCCGATCATCAACTTATCTGCTGTAATTCCAGCATTGTTAACCAGAACATCAAGATTATCAAATTCTTCAAAAATTTCCGTCTGCATTCTTTTGGCATCGTCACTTTGAGAAACATCACCTAATGCAACTTTACATTTCACGCCTTGTGCTTCAATTTTTTCTATCAGCTCATCTGAAACATTTTTACGACCGTTTAATACAACATTGCAGCCCTCTTTCGCAAATTGAAGTGCAATTGCTGCTCCGATTCCACGCGAACTGCCAGTAACAAAAACATTTTTTCCTTTAAGATCCATGTTATCAGCCTCGACTTGCTTCAATAAATTTTTGATAATTACTTTGGTTATCTATATGATAGCGTTCTATTTTCTTGTCAATTTGCTTAGTAAACTTACTCAAAGTTTGACCAGGCCCTATTTCAACAACTGTATCGATTTCTAAGTTATTAATCATATAGTCAACACATTGATGAAAATGTGTCGGAGATGTCAGCTGCCGTGTTAATATTTCCCTTGATTTTTCTGGTGCAAACGGCTGTGCAGTCGTATTGCTAATAACTGGAACAGTCGTCTTTTCAAACTGCACATTTGCAAGACGTTTTCCCATTAAGGAACTTGCCTTTTTAAAAAGCGGGGTATGGAACGCCCCGCTAACCTTTAATGGAATAACATTTTTAATTTCTTGCTCATGAAATAGCTTGATCGCACGATCAACAGCCGCCTTATTTCCGCCTATGACAACTTGTTTAGGTGAATTATAATTTGCAGGACAAACAACCTCTGATCCATTGCTTGCTTTTTTGCAAATATTTTCGATAACGTCAATATCTGTTTTCATAACAGCCGCCATTGCACCGTCAGTTTTTTCTGCATCACTTTGCATATACATTGCACGATCTTTTAAAACGCGCATGCCATTTTCAAAATCCAAACTATCTGCAGCTATCAACGCTGAATATTCACCCAAGCTCAAGCCCACCATTCCACGAACATCAAGCTGAGGAAGATCTCTTTTAAGCATTCGAGTTATCCCTAAACTCATCGTAACGATTGCAGGTTGAACATAAACAGTCTGTGCTAACTCATTATTCTCGTTGCGGTAAATAGTACCAAGGTCCATCCCTGTCAACGCAGACGCCTGTTCAACAGTCTCCCGATAAATCGAGTCTGACTCATATAAATCAAGCCCCATATTGCTGTATTGTGCACCCTGTCCACTAAATAAAAAGCCTATTTTCATAAATCCAAGATCTCCATTAAATTATTTTGCGTCGACTTCTTTTTTTACATATTCAACAACATCTTTGATTGTTTTTACGCCTTCATCAGCTTCGAGCTTGATGTCTAATTCATCTTCAAGTTCATTCATAATTTCAAAAACATCTAAACTATCTGCTTCAAGGTCTTCTTTGATATCTGAGTCCATCTTTACCTTATCTGCATCTACATCTAATTGTTCAACCACGATATCTTTTACTTTTCCAAAAATTTCTTGTTCTGTCATTATTAATTACACTCCTAATTAGTATTTGATAATTTGCGTTCCTACTGTTAATCCTCCGCCAAAACCACTCATTGCAATTATTTGACCACGTTTGATCACCTTGTTAGAAACAAGTTCATCCAAAAGAAGCGGTACACTTGCAGCGGAAGTGTTTCCATATTTAGCAATATTCATCGGAAATTTTGCTGAAGGTTGATCCAAGCGCTTTGCAATCTGTGCAACTATACGCGAATTTGCCTGATGCAAAACAAAATAGTCAATCTGATCTAAAGTCAAACCAGCTCTTTCAACTGCCTCTTCAATCGATACTGGAACTTTATGAGTTGCAAACTTGTAAACATCTCTTCCAGACATCGAAAAAGCCTTAATTTTATGATCACTTGCTACTGGAAATGAAACCAGCGGATCTGTCTGACCAGCTTCTAGTTTGTTGCCCAGTTCGCCGTAAGTATGCAAGCTTGAGGAAATAAAGCAACTAGCACTTTCCTCTTTTTGTTCTAATAAAACGCCTGCAGCCCCGTCTCCAAATAGAACAGCTGTCGTTCTGTCTGACCAGTCAATGACTTTTGATAAATCTTCTCCTCCGATCAACATTACTCTTTTGCAAGCTGAACCGGAAGATGTCATAAATTTTTCAGCTACGTTTAATCCATAGATAAAACCAGAACACGCGGCGCTGATGTCAAAAGCCAGTGCTTTGTCTGCTCCAATATTGCCTTGGACTAACGCAGCAGTTGCGGGCGTATAGCTATCCGGTGACATTGTGGCAATTATCAGCAAATCAATTGATTCGACATCCCAGCCGCTTTTTTCAAGTAGCTGCTTAGCTACTTTAGTACACAACTGTGATGTATTTTCATCAATACTGATATGTCGCTGCTTAATACCTGTCCGACTACTAATCCACTCGTCCGAAGTATCCATGATTTTACTCAAGTCATCATTAGTCACAACTTTAGGTGGAACATAGTGAGCAGTCTTGACAACTTTGATTGTTCCCAATATGCTGTCTACTCCTTAATCTATGAATGCTCCCTAAGAAAGTCCTCTAGGTTACATACTGCTTTTTCAATTGTTTTTATTTCTTCTGGGTCAAGATCTTTTAAAAAGCTCCGTACCATCATACGGTGAAAAGCATCATGTGCCCGATACATAAGGCGTCCCTTCTTGGTCAATCCTAAACGGACAACACGACGGTCATCACTGCACCGTATCCGTGTTACATAATTTTTCTTATTTAAACGATCAATGGTTGAAGTAAGTGTACCTGGTGTCAAGTGCAATTCTTTTGCCACTTGCGATGCCGTTTTTTTATCGTACATCGTTATTGCATTGATCGCATGCATTTCTTTGATAGAGACGTCTTTAAAATGACTTCTTTTTAATTCATGTTCCTCAATCCAAAGAATATCATTATAAATTCTTACAAGGGAATCATTGATTGTTTTTACCCGATTTTCCATGTGTTCAATGTCCGTCCTTATCCAACCTCAATTTAACTAACAATATCAAAACGAAATACAAATTCTAAATTTAGATTTTTTCGTCTCGATTTGCCACGATAAACATCAGTTCAGCTGCACACGCTGTTTTTCCATCAACAACTGCTTTCGTTTCTACGATTCCCATATTTTCCCGTTTTTTAGTCAAGGTAATATGTAGTTTAAGCACATCACCTGGTCGAACAACTCGACGAAACTTAGCTTTGTGAATCGCCCCGAGATAAGCAGTTTTTCCAACAAATTCAGGCGATTTTAGAATTAAAATCGAAGCTGCCTGTGCCAGAGTTTCGATAATTAACACACCTGGCATTACAGGGTTACCTGGAAAATGACCTCTGAAGAAGGATTCATTGATTGTCACATTTTTTGTAGCAACAATCGATTCGCCAGCTTTCAGTTCGTCAACATAGTCAATATAGATTATTGGAAAGCGATTAGGAATCAAATCCATAATTTCTTGTGCATCCATAAGCACCACATTTGTCACCTCACTCTTCCAAAAAAGTATTTCGAACATCAAAATATTCGATGATTGAATAGTATTACACTCGGACTAAATTGTCAAATTTTAAAAAAGCTTTCATTAAATTTCATTTAAAAATAAACGTTGTATATTTTAATCTCGTTCGAGTGTAACAAAAAATTATTTTATTGTTAATTTTTCGCATAAGGACAGTTTATATTTCACTTTGTATTCTAGATATACATTAGTCGCAGCTCATGATTAATATATATTAAAGCTTATTATAGCATTAAGAAAAGGACAATTTATCAAACATCGGTCTGGTTTTAACTAATCAAAATTTAATTTCCTATATTTTCTCTACACAGAAAAAATAAAAAAGTGTGCTTACAAGAATTGACCTTTAAGCATCACTTTCCCTATTATTATTTTCAACTCTTCTTTTCATCATCTTCGGAAGCATTTTTTTCAGTTACTTCTTCCGTGCTTTGAGTATCTGTCGACTGAGTACTCTTCTCAACTATTTCTCCACCATTTGTTTTTGCAGGTATAACGCTTGCAATAGCAGATTGTTCGAATGTTAAAAAGATTCCGTCACAATCAAGAGTCACGGTATGGTCAGCATTATTTATGCTATCGATCACTCCGTGCAATCTTCCAATTGTGATAACAGCGTCACCCTTCTTCAGATTACTCATCATCTCTTGACGTTTTTGCTGCTGCTTTTTTTGGGGCCTGATCATCATAAAATACATCAAACCTATCAAAGCAACGAACATTATAATCGTTGGTAATGATCCATTCATTTTTTTCACTCCCATCTATAAAACCTGCACAAATATAACTTTAACAAAGATTTAAGCTACTGACTAGGCATTTAGCCAAATTTTTTAGAAGTTCCGGCTGTTTTCGCTATTAAATCCATATTCCTCAAAAAAGTTTTCTCTAAACTCAAGCAGATTATCATCCATAATTGCCTGTCGTACCTGTTGCATTAAGTGTATTAGAAAATAGAGATTATGGTAACTGGTTAGTCTTAACCCAAATGTTTCATCTGCTTTAATTAAATGACGAATATAAGCTCGCGAGAAATTACGGCAAGTATAACAATTACAATTATCATCTATTGGCCGGAAATCGTGGGCATAGACTGCATTTTTTACAACAAGCCTACCATGTGAGGTCATACAGCTACCATTACGAGCTATTCTTGTTGGAAGAACACAATCAAACATATCTATTCCTCGAATCACACCATCAATTAATGCATCTGCTGAACCAACTCCCATTAGATAGCGCGGTTTGTTTTCAGGCAGCATCGGCGTCGTAAACGAAAGAACATGATTCATCTCTGACTTACTCTCGCCAACTGAAAGACCGCCAATCGAATACCCTGGAAAATCCATTGAAACCAAGTCGTGGGCACTCTGCGCTCTAAGTTCCTTATGCCCACCGCCTTGAACAATTCCGAATAAGCCTTGCTTTTCAGCATTCTGATGCGCCTTCAAACCTCTTTCTGCCCAGCGACTGGTCCGTTCAACTGATTTTTTAATATAGTCATAACTTTCAAAAAATGGTGGGCATTCATCAAAGCTCATCATAATGTCTGCACCTAATGCATTTTCAATTTGAATTGCTTTTTCCGGTGAAAGAAACAGTTTTTCGCCGCTTAAATGACTTCTAAAATGCACACCTTCCTCGGTAATATCACGCATTTTAGCTAATGAAAACACTTGAAATCCACCAGAGTCAGTAAGTATTCCCTTATTCCAATTCATAAATTTATGCAGCCCGCCTGCTTCTTTCACAATTTCTTCTCCGGGGCGCAACCACAGATGATAAGTATTTGAGAGAATAATATTAGCTCCCATTGCATCTAGCTCTTCCGGTGCCAGCGACTTTACAGATGCCTGTGTTCCCACTGGCATAAACATCGGTGTCGGAAACGTTCCGTGCGGAGTTATAATTTCGCCTAAGCGTGCTCCAGTATGCTTCTCTTTTTTGATCAAATGATATTTGATCGCTGGTTCAGTCATTAAAATTCTCCATTCTTTGTTAATTATACTTATTTAATAAACATTGCATCTCCAAAACTAAAGAAACGATATTTTTCTTCAACAGCATGTTTGTAAGCATTCAAAATATTTTTACGTCCTGTAAAAGCTGAAACTAACATTACTAAAGTAGATTTTGGAAGATGAAAATTAGTAATGAAAGCTTGGACTACTTTCCAATCATAACCAGGTTTAATAAAAATATCTGTCCAGCCACTATCTGCATGAATTTCACCCTTAAACTTTGTCCCGATTGTTTCAAGCGTCCGGATACTAGTTGTCCCGGTTGCAACAATTCTCCCGCCATTAGCGCGAACATCATTTAATATTTTAGCGGATTCTTCGGAAAGACGGTAAAACTCGCTGTGCATTTTGTGATCTTCAATGTTTTCAACACTAACTGGTCTGAAAGTACCCAAACCAACATGCAATGTTAGATATACTAGATGAACGCCCTTATCTTCAATCTTATGCAGCAGTTCTTTGGTGAAATGCAAACCGGCAGTCGGTGCAGCCGCTGAACCCACTTCACGTGAATAAACCGTTTGATACATCTCGGGATCATCAAGCTTTTCCTTGATATAAGGCGGTAATGGCATCTCACCTAATTCATCGAGAATTTCCATAAAAATCCCCTCATATTCAAACTTAATCATACGTCCACCGTGTTCTAATTCCTTGGTGATAACCGCACTTAACTTGCCATCTCCAAAGCTAATTCGCGTACCAACTTTTGCCCTTTTAGCTGGCTTAACGAGTGTTTCCCACTCATCACCCTGCGTATTGTTTAATAAGAGAACTTCAATGTGTCCGCCGGTTTCAGGTTTAATACCGTAGATACGAGCCGGCATCACACGTGAATCGTTCATTACCAAAGCATCCCCAGCATTCAGCTGATCAATAACATTATAGAATACATCGTCTTTATAAGTCCCAGTTTTGCTGTCTAGAATCAACATACGCGAGTGATCACGCTCTTTCAACGGTGTTTGTGCAATCAATTCTTGTGGTAAATTATAATCAAAATCTTCTGTAGTTAAATGTTCTTCTGACAAAATTGTCACCCTTTTTCAAAAAAATTATTTCTATTGTTTTTTAGAATATGGCAGTCTTAGATGCTCATAAGCTGCTTGTGTTACAATCCTTCCGCGCGGTGTTCTTTTAATAAAACCGCTTTGCATAAGGTATGGTTCAATCATTTCAGTAACCGTTTCAATTTCCTCTCCAATGTTTGCTGCAATAGTACTTACCCCAACCGGTCCGCCATCATACAGATTGATCATCATTTCCAGCATCTTCCGATCTGTCTCATCCAATCCATGGTCATCCACGCGTAATAAATTCAGCGCGTACTGGACAATTGAAGTATCGACCTTGTCTTGATGTGCAACTTCGGCAAAGTCACGTACTCTTTTCAGTAAACGATTAGCAATCCGCGGTGTTCCACGTGAGCGTCTTGCTATCTCATGAGCACCGCTCAAGCTGATTGTTGTTTTAAAAATATCAGCTGATCGCTCTACAATCTTAGTAAGCTCGTTTTCCGTGTAGTAATTCATATGTGCAACAATTCCGAAACGATCACGGAGCGGTGCCGACAATAGGCCGGCACGAGTTGTCGCGCCAATTAAAGTAAACGGCGGAAGCGTGAAGTGAACTGGATGTGCAGTTGGACCTTGTCCAATAACGATATCAACATAAAAGTCTTCCATCGCAGAATACAAAACTTCCTCTACAATCTTAGGCAGCCGATGAATTTCATCAATGAACAAAACATCTCCTGCCTCTAATTCATTTAACAGTGCAACTAGATCACCAGGTCGTTCAATCGCTGGCCCGCTCGTCGTTTTAATCGCAACATCCATCTCATTCGCAATAATTATTGCAAGTGTTGTTTTCCCCAAACCAGGAGGCCCATACAATAAAACATGATCTAAGGCTTCCTGCCTCTGACAAGCAGCCTTGATATACACTTGAAGTTCGTCTTTGATCGCTTTTTGTCCGATATACTGATTGAACATTCGTGGCCGCAAAGAGCCTTCTCTATCATCCTCGTGCTCATTATCGGTTAAATCACCTGATACTATGCGGTCATCCTCCGGCATTTAGACACCCCCTCAAATCATTTGTTAATCAATAGTCTTAATGCTTCACGCAAATATTCATCCGTAGAGTTTCCAGAAAATTGCGCAAGCTGCTTGCTGATTCGTTTAACTTCTGTTTTAGTATACCCTAAGGCAGTCAAAGCTGCGATACTTTCTTCCAGATATTGATTCGAACCAGCTTGAGCTGAAATTTCCAAATTCTGTTGTCCAATTAGTTCCTTTTGTGCCAGTTTTTCCCCCATTTTCCCTTTAAGATCTAGAACAATTTGTTTAGCTGTTTTCTTTCCTACACCCGGAAACTTGGTTAGATAGCCGATATCTTCGCTATCAATGGCAGTCACCAATCCTTGATGATCATCATTTGCCAAGATAGCAAGTGCACTCTTAGGACCTATTCCCGAAACATTGAGAAGTTTGACAAAAATAGTTTTCTCATTTAAATCCCAAAACCCAAAAAGAGTAATATCATTTTCTCTCACAGCTTGGTAAATATACACTTTTTTTTCGTTCTGCTCATCAACCTGATACCGAAATGGATTGGAAACATAGACCTGATATCCAATCATGCCTACTTCAACCACAATATAATAAGGTGTCACTCCTGTTATTTTACCTCTGAAATATTCGTACATTTGGTTTTCCCTTCTAAAGTTATTACATCAATACTGTTCTCTCAAGCTCTGATGAGGATCTTGGATTCGCTTAAACATATGTTCCATATCAGAATTAGTAAAATGTACCAGTACAGGACGCCCATGCGGGCAATTAAACGGGTTTTCACACGCTTTAAGCTGTTCCAGCAGAGCTTTTGCCTGTTTATCGTCCAAATGGTGATTAGCTTTGATCGAACGTTTGCAACTCATCATAATCGCAGTTTTTTCTCGATAACTTGCAATATCTATCTTGCCATCTTTCAAAATATAGTCAATCAATTCGCGAATAATATCTTCCTCTTGACCTTCCTCAAACCAAGTTGGATGATGTCTGACAATATAGCTATTGGGACCAAAGTCCTCTAATGTAATTCCTAACTGCTCTAATTTCGACAAATTCTCGTTTATAAGAAGTGAGTCACTTGTCGTATAGTCAAGAATAATGGGCACTAATAAATCTTGCTGATCCGGTTCAACCTCGCCTATTTTCTTACGATAATACTCATACTTGCATCGTTCCTGTGCAGCATGCTGATCAATAATATACAGGCCATCCTGTGATTCAGCAAATAAGTAAGTTCCATGCATCTGCCCAATATAGGTCAGTTCAGGAAAACGAAGCTTTTTATTTTCTTGTCCATTGTTCCGTTCAGCAAGTTGAGCTTGGCTTATCTCCTCTTGAGAAGGAGTAGGTTGCATTACTACTTCTTGAAGATACTTTTTATCCCATGCACTAAGTTTGTCCGCCATGTTGCTTTTATCTTTAATAATAGTAAGTTCCGGCTTTATTTCTTCTTCATTTTCTTTACTTGGATCATTTTTTGAAATAGTACCACTTTGTTCAGTCTCTGTATGAGCTGTTTCTTCTTTCCAAACCTTATCTTGTTCCATTGATGCAGGTTTATCATGATAGTAGGCGTGCGAAGACTCATTCAAATCGATTTGTAACTGATCTATATTGATTTCTTGACGTGTTTTTCGATTTAAATTCTTCAAAGCATCAGGAATCAAGTTTTCCTGCGCTATGCGATCATACACACATTTCGCCAATAATTGTGATAATTGATCTTCTTTACTTATACGTACCTGCTGTTTGGTAGGATGGACATTGACATCAACCAAAAGCGGATCAAGCGTAATATTTACTACAGCAATGGGATAACGTCCAACCATTAGTTTTGACCCATATCCTTTTATAATCGCATTGCTTAATTGAAAGTTTTTAATGTACCTTCCATTCAATAACAAACTAATATAATTCTTAGTCGCACGAGTCAACTTAGGCAATGATATATAACCAGCAATTTTAAAGTCCAAATCCTTTCCATTAAAGGAAATCATCTGACGGGCATTTTTTACACCGTATATCGCACTAATCGTTTGCTGCAAGTCACCATTACCTACAGTCTGCAGCAAAATATGTCCGTTATTACTTAGTGAAATCGCAATGTTATTATGACTTAATGCCAAACGGTTAACAATATCAGAAATAGCTGCAAGTTCTGTTTGAAAACTCTTCAAGTATTTCAACCTTGCTGGCGTATTATAGAACAGGTCAGCAACTGTTATCTCAGTTCCTTTTGGCCGTGCGCTCGTCTTCTTTTCGAGTTGCTGGCCGCCTTTAACATGCAAAAAAGTTCCTGAGGCAGCAGCTGTGCTTGTTTCTAGATACACATCGGCAACTGATGCAATACTTGGAAGTGCTTCCCCTCTAAAACCAAGTGTTTTTATTCTAAACAAGTCTTCCCGACTTGTTATTTTACTAGTCGAGTGACGTTTAAAAGCCAATTCTACGTCTTCAGCTGCGATCCCCTCACCGTTGTCGATAACTTGAATTTTTTTTAAACCCGCCTCTTCGACAACTATATCAATTTGTGTACTTCCAGCATCGATCGCATTTTCAACAAGCTCCTTAACTACCGAAGCCGGTCTTTCAACAACTTCTCCAGCAGCAATTTGATCAGCAAGTACTTCTGAGAGCTCTCTTATTTTCGGCATCAAAATTACCTCCAACTACTTTTTCTTTCTCAGATCCTTTTGCCATTTATATAAAGTATTTATCGCTTCAAGCGGCGTCAATGACATTAAATCAGTTTCTCTGATTTCCGATAACACCTTTTGATCACCTTTTTGGTAGACAACTTTTTCTGGTTTAAATAGAGACAGCTGTTCATCACTGGCCTGCACTTCTTTTTCTTGGATTACCGTTTTCCGCTCGTCAGCATTTTTCTCAGCACTGTGACTTTTTTGACTTTCAAGTTTTTCTAAAATGAAATTTGCTCTCTTCAAGAGTCCCTCAGGCATGCCCGCAAGTTTAGCAACATGAATACCGTATGATTTATCTGCCGGGCCCGGCTGCATTTTATGCAAGAAAATTAAATCACCATTTTTTTCGACAGCACCGACATGGATATTTCTCAATGTAGGCAGTTTTTCAGACAAAGCCGTTAATTCATGATAGTGGGTCGAAAATAATGTTTTTGCAAACACATGATCGTGAACATATTCAATAATTGCTTGTGCTAACGCCATTCCATCATATGTTGCAGTTCCTCTTCCAATTTCATCAAACAAAATCAGACTATTGGGCGTTGCATGACTAAGTGCATGATTGGCTTCCTTCATTTCAACCATAAACGTTGACTGTCCGGCAATTAAATCATCTGCGGCACCTATTCGAGTAAAAATCTGGTCAAAAACGGGTAAAAGTGCACTTTGCGCTGGCACGAAACACCCTATTTGAGCCATTACAACAGTCAAAGCCAATTGTCGCATATAAGTACTTTTTCCAGACATGTTAGGACCTGTTATCAGCAGTATATTAAGATTTTCAGGCATCATAATGTCATTAGGGATATAGCTTTGTTTACCCATAACTTGTTGTACAACAGGGTGCCAGCCACCCATTACTTTCACATCATGTTTTTTATCTGTCAACTTAGGTTTCACAAAGTGGCTCTGTTCGCTGACAACAGCAAAACACTGTAAGACATCAAGTATTGCAATTGCATGTGCAAGTTCTTGAAGACGCTTGATTTGATCCTTAATACGTTCGCGAATATCAGCAAAGAGCTGATATTCAAGCTCTACCGCCTTACTTTCGGCACCTAGAATCAGCGTCTCTTTTTCCTTAAGTTCCGGTGTAATAAAACGTTCTGCATTGGTCAGTGTTTGTTTACGTTCATAACGTTCAGCTGATAATTTATTTAAATTGGCCTTAGAAACTTCAATATAGTATCCGAAAACGCGATTGAAACCAATTTTTAAGTTGTTGATTCCTGTTTCTTGGCGTTCTTTTGTTTCCATTTCGGCTAACCAATGTTTACCGTTTTTCATCGCATTAGTGTATTTGTCAAGCTCCGAACTATAGCCTTCTTTGATCAATCCCCCATCTTTAACAGAAATAGGCGGTTCATCAACAATCGCATTTTCTATCAGATCAGCAACATCTTCTACCGGATCAAGATTTTTCAAAAGATCATCAAAGGTTCCATCATTCAATTCATTCAGAACATAACTAATTTTAGGAACTTGTTCTAACGATTGCTTCAATTGAATTAAATCACGCCCATTAACATTCCCAAAGGCTACACGACCTGCTAAACGTTCCAAATCATAAACGCTTTTTAATTCCTCTTGTAAAGTACTGCGTTCAAAATAATGTTTTAACAAGTTCTCGACCTTACTCTGACGACCGGTAATTTCCTTTAAATTCAATAATGGTCTCTCGAGCCATTGCTTCAGTAAACGTCCTCCCATTGCCGTTTTAGTCTCATCTAAAAGCCATAGCAGTGTTCCTTGTTTTTTCCCCGTACGACTATTTTGCAGTATTTCCAAATTACGTTTGGAATATGGATCCATTTTTAAAAAACTGGATGGTTCATAATGAACGGCTTTTTGCAGATGTCCTAAACTTCGTTTCTGCGTAACATTCAGATAAGTTATTAAATGTCGAATAACACTAATTTCAAGACCACTATTCAGATTTTGAATCGCATAGCTTGATTCAGCACTTTCTTTTGTATCATTCTGCTTTGAAAACATAATTTTCAGCGGTGCTATCGCCTCTGCGCTCTCTTTTGTTACGGAATCGTCAATCACAATTTCCTTTGTTCTCAGGCTCATCAATTCATTCAGAACCAAATTTATACTATCTAGCGTTGCTGTTTTCAATTCACCAGTTGACAAGTCTACATATGCCAGCCCATATTTTCCATTTTTCTCATGCAATGCCGTGAGATAATTGTTTTCCTTTGCTTCACTCGCTGAAGAATCGATCATTGTTCCAGGCGTAACTAGTTGAATAACTTCACGCTTAACCATGCCTTTAGCCAATTTAGGATCTTCCATCTGTTCACAAATAGCAACTTTGTATCCCTGATCGACCAAGATATCAATATAATTTTGTGCTGCATGATGAGGAACACCGCACATTGGTATCTTATCAGCAGCATTTTTATTACGCGTTGTTAATGTTAATTCCAAGATTTGTGATCCCTTGACTGCATCATCATAAAACATCTCATAAAAATCACCCAAACGATAAAATAAAAAAGCATCCGGATATTGTTCTTTGACGGCTAAATACTGTTCCATCATTGGTGTGTTTTTCGTTTTTTGAGGCATTTGACTCTCTCCTTTATTGCATAAACGGATGATCGGCATTAATTTGTATTGTTTTTATTTTTTTTGCTTTTCCTGTTTCATCGTTAATATCAATCACGCAAGCAGACAAGTTTCTACGCCCGTTCTCATCTACTTCAAATCTTGTTGGCATTTGATTTAAAAATCGTGTAATTACATTTTGGCGTTTCATTCCTATTATGCCATCATAAGGTCCTGTCATCCCAACATCAGACAAGAAGGCTGTTCCTTGGGGAAGAATTCGCGCATCATTTGTTTGAACATGCGTGTGTGTGCCCACAACAGCTGAAACTTGGCCATCAAAATACCACGAAAAGGCGGCTTTTTCGCTCGTTGTCTCTGCATGGAAGTCAACAAAAATAAAATTAGTTTGTTTTTTTAACTCTGAAATAATATCCTTGGCAACCGCAAAAGGATCATCTGAAGGGCTCATGAAAACCCGTCCCTGCAAATTAAGAACTGCTAACCGTTGCTGGTTGATCTTGATAGTTGTATAACCGATTCCAGGAACCTGTCCCGCTGAAAAATTTGCTGGCCTAACTAATTTTTTGGCTGATTGAATGAAATCTGTGATTTCTGCATTATCCCATGTATGATTTCCCATCGTGACAACATCTGCCCCACAGCTCAAAATACGTTTGTACACTTTCTCATTAATTCCGCGACCTTTGGTTGCATTTTCCCCATTCACAATCGTTGCCTGTGGATGATACAAATGCTTTAGTTTAGGTAAATACTCTTCAAGAACCTCTTGCCCAGCATTTCCCATAACATCGCCAACAAACAAAATACGCATATTTTTCCCCTTTTCTGATATTCATTGTTCAATGATTCAATTTTAGCATTTTAATACGCTGTTGCGAAATCAGATTTACTTTGATCCAGAATAAAAAAGAAAACTGGGAATCGCATCCCAGTTTCCTAGCAGGTAAATAAAATACCCAAAATAATAACTATTTAGCGTACTCAACCGCTCTAATTTCACGAATAACGGTTACCTTAATATGTCCAGGATACTCCATTTCACTTTCGATCCTATTTTTAATATCTCGTGCAAGAACTGTTGATTCCAAATCATTTACTTCATTCGGCTTCACTATCACGCGAACTTCTCGTCCAGCTTGAATTGCATAGCTCTTTTTGACGCCATCAAATTCATTCGTGATTTTTTCAAGTTTTTCGAGACGATGAATATAATTTTCCAAGGACTCGCTTCTTGCTCCTGGCCGTGCTGCAGAAATAGCATCCGCTGCAGCAACTAGTACTGAAATTGTATATTTTGGCTCAACATCTCCGTGGTGGGAAGCAATTGCATTGATAACAGTATCGCTCTCTTTGTACTTCTCCGCTAATTCGACCCCAATCTGTACATGAGATCCATCAACTTCATGATCAATAGCTTTACCGATATCATGCAGCAACCCCGCACGTTTCGCTAATGTTTCGTCCTCACCCAATTCAGCTGCTAAAACACCTGTTATCTTGGCAACTTCAACAGAATGATCCAACACATTCTGACCATAACTGGTTCGATATTTTAATCGTCCGACCGTTTTGATCAAATCCGGATGCATTGCATGCAAACCTAAATCAAAAATTGTCTCTTCACCTGTGTCTCTTATCTTTGCATCTATTTCTTTAGTTGATTTCTCAACCATCTCTTCAATTCTGGCTGGATGTATCCTTCCATCCTGAATTAATTTTTCTAACGCCATCTTTGCTATTTCACGGCGGACTGGATCAAATCCACTTAAAACAACTGCTTCAGGGGTATCATCAATGATTAGATCAATCCCTGTCAAAGTTTCAAGAGCCCGGATATTGCGCCCTTCACGTCCAATAATCCGTCCTTTCATCTCATCATTAGGCAATGAGACAACGGACACTGTCGTTTCAGAAACTGTATCAGCGGCACTTCTTTGAATCGCCTGTGCAATTAAACTCCTAGCAGTACGATCAGCATTAGCTTGAGCCTCTACTTCTTTGTCCTTAATCATAACTGCAAGCTCATGATTCAAAGCTTCCTTTGTTTCATTCATGATCAAATCTTTCGCTTCTTCTTTCGTCAAAGAAGCGACCCGTTCAAGCTCTGTTTTCTGCTGCTCAATTAAAGAATTAACTTCAAGGTGTTTTTTCTCCAGCTCTTTTTGGTCGATGTCCATCCGATTTTCTTTTTTTACAAGTCCCTGCTCGCGTTTTTCAAGTACTGAGTCTTTACGATCCAGGTTTTCTTCACGCTGGAGCAAACGATTTTCTTGTTTTTGAATCTCGGAACGTCTTTCCTTCAATTCACTTTCAATTTCGCCTCGGTAACGATGATTTTCATCCTTAGCTTCCAAAATAGCTTCTTTTTTTAATGCTACTGCCTCTTTTTTAGCATTCCTCACGATCCCTTGTGCAGTTTGCGTAGCGGCATCGAGCGTTTTTTTATAGCTGCTTTTTTGAAAAGCCTTACCCAAAGCTATACCAATACCCAAAGTTATAACAGCGATGGCGAGGATAGTAATTGTTAGTTCCAAATTTTCACCTCCACATCGTCAAAAAATGATTAGACTTTTAAAATAACCATTGCTTTTAAGATGTTATTTTGATCAACATACTCTTACATTTTACGGTGTTGTACCACGTTATGTCAACATAAAACAGATGGTTTCAATAATTCAAGCTACACAGTTTTTTTCAAAAATGTTCTGGTTCTTAAGAATTAAAATAGCAGGCCCTTTATTATTGTCCAAATATTCCAAAACATTAACAAAAGCATGATCTCGTATCCATAAAAAAGAGTTGTCGAACTTCAGAAGGCTTCAAACCAATAACAATACATCATGAACGCTTTGATTTAACTATGAATAAAATATTGTTGTGTGGAGAAGATCATTTTATGATCTTCATAAGGTAAAAATTTTATAAAAAAAGACAATGCCTCAATTATGTTTTGGCACTGCTCTTTCATTAATATTAAAAAGCAATTAAAGGCCTGCTTCACAAGTTAGTCTTTAGCTTCCGCTTTCTCTTTTTTATCATTGAGCGGCAAATCTGTGGATCCTTCTTTCTCATCTATATCTGCTATTCCATATGCTTGCCGAACTTTCAGCGTAACTTCTTCCATCATATCTGGGTGATCACTCAAATATTGCTTAGCATTCTCTCTGCCTTGCCCAATTCGATCTTCACCATATGAATACCAAGAACCACTCTTTTTAACAATTTCTTTTTCAACTGCCATATCGACCAATTCACCAGTCTTAGAAATTCCCTCACCATACATGATATCTACTTCAGCACGTTTAAAAGGCGGTGCAACCTTGTTCTTTACAACCTTGATTCGTACACGATTACCTACAATGTCCGCACCATCTTTGATTTGTTCAGCACGTCTTACTTCCAATCTAATTGTTGAGTAGAATTTAAGCGCACGTCCCCCTGGTGTGATTTCTGGGTTTCCGAACATTACTCCAACCTTTTCACGAATTTGATTAATAAAAATTGCAATTGTTTTTGTCTTATTAATCGATCCAGAAAGTTTACGCAATGCTTGCGACATTAAACGTGCCTGCAAACCTACATGCGCATCTCCCATCTCGCCTTCAATCTCTGCACGCGGAACAAGTGCTGCTACTGAATCGACAACCACTATGTCAATTGCCCCTGAAGAAACTAAAGCATCCGTAATTTCCAATCCCTGCTCACCTGTATCTGGCTGAGAAAGAAGAAGGTCATCAATGTTGACACCTAACTTAGTCGCATAGGCGGGATCAAGCGCATTTTCAGCATCGATATAAGCTGCCACACCACCGTTTCTTTGAACTTCAGCAACAGCATGTAGCGCCACCGTTGTTTTCCCGGAACTTTCAGGTCCATAAACTTCTACGATTCTGCCACGCGGATAACCGCCTACACCTAAAGCTTCATCTAGTGCAAGTGAACCACTAGGGATTGTTGAAATTTGGGTATCAGCTTTTTCACCCATTCGCATGATAGAACCCTTACCAAAATTTTTTTCAATTTTTTTTAATGCAGCATCTAATGCTGCTTTTCTTTCATCAGCCAATTTGATTCCTCCTCAGTCGACCACGCTTATAAATAATCAGCTATAGCCTTCCACTCAATAATACCGACTTAAAAAATAAATTGCAAGAAAAATCGAACAAAGGTTCGAAAATGTCATTTAGCTACTTCCCGTCTGATCCAATCCAATCCCGTCAACACGCTACGTTCACGCACAAGTGATCTTTGACGAGCAAAATGGTACAATTTGGCTCTCACCGGGCGGTCTTTAAAAGCCAACCCAATCCAAACTGTGCCTGCTTCATTTCCTTCAAGTGAGTCCGGACCAGCCACCCCTGTAAACGAAATTCCAATATCCGTTTTCATTTTCTCTTTTGATCTTCGTGCCATCCATTTTGCTGTTTCCTCGCTCACAACACCATTTTTTTGAATGATAGCTGGAGGAATATCCAGAAGGCTGCTTTTGGCACTATTGGCATATGTGACAAAACCACCCGGAAAAATATGAGAAACCCCAGGTACGTTTCCAAGAGTTGCTTGAAAAGCACCTGCTGTTAAACTTTCAGCAGCTGTAATACTTAAGTTTTCTTTCAACAATTTTTTTACAACAACTTCTACAAGCGTATTATTATCTCCATAACCATACATATATTCACCAACGCGATTGCAAATCTCTTTTTCAGTGTCATCCAAAATTCTTTTTGCTTCATTCTCATCAACAGCACTAGCTGTCAATCGCAAGGTGACCTCACTTGTTTTCGCATATGGCGCAATGGTAGGGTTTGTCTGTTTATCAATGAGATCTTCAATTTTAGTTGCCAAAAGTGATTCACCAATCCCAAAGAACCGCAAGACCCTTGAAAAAAGTAAGTGTTCATTATGGTATCTTTTGGATAAAAGAGGTTGCGCAATATTAACAAACATTGGTTTTAACTCACTGGGTGGGCCAGGCAGCAATAAAAAATCGCACCCATTATCATTTGGATAATACTCTCCCACTGCAAAACCAGTCTCATTCTTTAAAGGAACTGAGCCAGATATATACTGAGCTTGCAAACGATTATTAACAGTCATTTTCTTTTCGCTGGCTGCATAATAACTTATTATCTTATGCATTGCAGCAGCATCTTCCACTAAGTTTTTGCCAAGAAAATGAGCAACGGTTTGCTTAGTCAGATCATCTTTTGTAGGGCCTAAACCTCCCATTAAAATGACTAAATCATTGCGTTTTGAAGCAATTTCAATTGCTTGTATAAGCCGCTGCTGATTATCACCGACAACAGTTTGATAGTGAACATCGATCCCCAAGTCAGCAAGTCTGCGAGCAACAAATGTTGTATTCGTATTGACTATCTGTCCTAATAATATTTCTGTTCCAACTGCAATAATTTCTGTTTGCACTTATTTTCCCCTCCATTACCTAATTACGCAAAGCACTAATCAATTTTACACAAAAACAAGGGAACTGAGAAATACGTCAGCTCCCTTTAAAATTATTTGTCAAACGAATCAGCAAAAATCTGCTTGCTGTTCACAAAATAATCAATGCCAGAATATACCGTAAAGAACAGGCATATATACAATAATATTTCACCTAATGGAACTCCGATAGCCGCAAAAAAAATGTTGTTCAGTAAAAGAAAGATGATTGAAACCATTTGTGTCATTGTCTTTATCTTTCCAGGCATTGCAGCAGCAATTACTTCACCATCATTTTCGACAACAATAAGACGCAATCCTGTTACAGCTAGTTCACGACAAATAATAATTGCGGCAACCCATGCTGGAACCTTACCCATTGAGACCAAAATTATAAATGCTGTCATTACAAGCATTTTATCAGCTAAGGGATCAGCAAATTTGCCAAAGTTAGTCACTAGTTTATCTCTACGGGCTATTTGTCCATCTGCAAAATCAGTTAAAGATGCACCTGCAAAAATAATTGCAGCAATTAACTGAGTCACTGGGAGCGTTGCGCCTCCAAAATTCAGTTCCCCCCACTTAAATGGAACTGTCAGCACAACAATAAATACTGGAATCAAGAAAATCCGAAGTACTGTTAATTTATTCGGCAAGTTCATGGTTAAACCCCTCTCCCTTTTCATAGTGTAGCGATTTTTATTTAATTTTTAACGTTAACGTTCTGACAGTTAAAGAACTATTGTCCTTCAAAAAATTAAAACTGTGTCCATTAATTGAAATTTTTGTTGCTTTTGAATTTCCTAAATTAATAGTGATCGAGCTCGAACCTTCAGGAATTTTCACTTCATGATCTGCCCCAGAACTTAAAGTACCTTGCCATTGCTGTGTTCCATCAGCAGAAACAGCAGTCCACGCACTTGAATCTTTAACACTCACCTTAACAGTATTTGTCTTAGAACTATTTTTCAAATTATATACAAATGATGATCCTGAATTTGAAGCCAAGCTAAGCTGAACTTTTTTCTTTGTCTTGCTACTTGACTTTTTCTTAACTGATGAACTAGAAACCGAGCTAGAGCTTTTCTTAGTCACTTTCTTTTCTTCAGCATTTTTCTTGCTTGTACTCGTTCCATCGGATGAAACAGATACCTTAGTACTGCTACTTTGAATTTGCTGAGAATCAGCTGTTTTTTGATGTTTGTTCCAAGCAACAAAATAGATAGAACCTAAAATAGCAACGACAATCAGCACAATAATAATTGTTGGTAAGTAAGACAGAAAGCGATTGAAATTGTTTGTTTTTTCCATGCTTTGACGTGTAGCTTCTATCCGTTTGCGCGTATCCTCTCGGGATTCCGACTTATCTGGATCACTTTCCTGCTGCTTAGCCGCGCCTTCTCCAATACTGTTCAAAAGCTCTTCTGAATTCAATCCAACTGTGTCAGCATATTGGCGAACAAATGCCTTAACGTAAAAATCGCCGGGCAAGGCTTCGAATCTTTCATCTTCAATCGCAATCAAATAACGTTTCTGAATCTTTGTTATCTGCTGCAGATCATCCAGTGTATAGCCCTTTTCTATTCTTGCATTTTTTAATTTTTTCCCAATTTCAGTCATATCAAAACTCTCCATTATTATCCGATTACGCTTCTAAAAACAAGCAAATTCTTTATATAGTATAGCATAGCTCGCCACAAATATTAATTAAAAATTGCTTATTTCAACCATCCACCAGTAACATAAATCGTTTCACCCGTAAGATAAGAAGCTCGTTCATCTAAGAGTGCCTGAACCCAATAACTGATTTCAGTAGTTGCAGCAAAACGCCCTAGCGGTATTGCTTCATTAACCTGATTTTTTTCTTTTTCAGAAAAGAGCGAATTCATTTGAGTATTCACAGCTCCTGGTGCGATAACATTAATCGTGATTCCCAGAGAACCAATTTCTTTGCTGTAGGCGGCGGCAAAAGAACTCAGAGCACCTTTAATTGTACTATAACCGACCTCCATTGCACTTCCTGCTCCGCCATAGACAGAGCCAATGAACACAATTCTGCCAAAATGATTCCGCGACAATTTTTCTTCTACTTTCTGTAACAGATACAACGGTGCCGTCAGTTGCATCGAAAGCATAGAGTTCAATGCAGCAAACTTCAAATCATGAAATAAACCATAACAAGTTGTTCCTTGTGCAAAAACTACAGCGTCCAGACCAAAAAGCTGATTAATCATCATATCCAACTCTTTTTTATTATTCAGATCACACTGCATCTGAATGAAATCCTGCTTTGGATGTGCTTGTCGTAAAACTGAACATAATTCATCATTTTTTTCCCTATTTTTGAAATAATGCAAATAAATTGACCATCCTTGAGAAGCAAGATCACGTGCGACTTCACTACCTATATCTCCCGATGATCCAACTATTAAAGCCCATTTCATACTTTCAATTACCTTCTTTTGGTAAAATTTGGTATACACTGACCGCCTCTGAGCGGATAAACTCTTTACCGGCTGTTAAAACTTCTTCTAGTGTCATTTCTTGGATGACAGCTACTCTATCAAAGATTGTTGCTCCATTAAATAACCGACCTGAATATTGATTAGCAATCGATTCCAATGAATTCATAGAATGAATTTGCCTTCCAATCAACTCTTTTTTAGCTAAATTAAATTGAGTATACTGTCCCTTTAGTAACTGATCTGCATTCTCTAAAATTGCAATTATATCATGGCAGAACCTCTGTGGATCGTCTGTATCGCTATTTATGGAAGCATAATGAAAGCCACGTTCAAGCTGAAACATAAAATCAAAACTATCATCGATCACACCTTCATTATAAAGTCGTAAATAACTCACAGACGTATCACTGAATAATAGCCAAAGCAACATATCAATCCGCATCTTATAAATCAATCCTTCACGACCAGCAGGAACCTGATCCAACCCTTTGATACCAACGGCAGCTTTAGGACGCTGAGTATCTAGTTCAAGCATGCGATAAGGGATAATATCTTGACCCGATTCATCATTTTCCGGATTGGCACGTTTGATATCACTAATTGGCATAAATTGTTTCTTAGCCTGGTTCTCTTTTATCCAATTCATTGTTTCTTTGGGCTCTATTGCTCCGGTCACAAATAAATTCATATTTTGAGGATGATAAAATGTCCAATAGCAGTCGTAAAGATTTTGTACGGTAATTTTTGCGATTGATTCAACTGTTCCGGCTATATCAATACTTAAAGGGTGTTCGGGATACAAGTTCTGAAGCATTCCAAAATAGAATCGCCAATCAATGTCATCTTCATACATTTTTATTTCTTGCCCAATGATCCCCTTTTCTTTTTCAATTGATTTCTCATTAAAATAGGGTTCTTGAACAAAATCTAACAAAATATCTAGATTTTTTTGAGGATAACTAGCAGTTGAAAAAAGATAACTGGTATTCGTGAAACTAGTAAATGCATTTGCATCAGCACCATAATGTCCGAACAGATCAAATGCATCGTGATCTTTCTTTTCAAATAATTTATGCTCCAAAAAGTGAGCAACACCATCAGGAACACATTCCATTTTTGACTTATTAAGCGGTACAAATTTGTTGTCAAGTGACCCATAGTCAGTTGTCAAGATGCCGTATGTTTTATGATATCCAGATCTTGGAAGAATATTAACTTCCAAACCATTATCTAATTTTTCTCTATATAATTTTTCGTCAAACTGCGGATACTGCACTATTTCCATTAGCTAACTTCCCCATCTAAAAAATAAATCGACTGCAGCTCCGTTTTCCGAGCTACTTCAACAACATCTTCAAAATTAACAGCATTCAACTCTTTCTGCCATTCTTGCACAGAAACACTCTTCTTCATTAAAATATTCACCAAATTTTGCTCCAAGTTATTTGCTGGACTATCCAAACGACTCAAAAAAGAATTTTGTAAAGCTTCTTTTGTATCTCGAAATTCCTGTTGCGTAATTTCCCCATTTTTCATATCATCAAGCTGTTTGCTTATTATTTCTCTCGTTGCATTTTTATCCTTAGCTTGAATACCTGTTTGAACTGAAACAAAACCTCTGAAACTATCATATGAACTGTTTGCATAATAAGCTAAACTGGCTTTTTCACGCACATTCATGAATAACTTTGAAAGAGGAAGACCACCAAAAATACCATTGAAGACCAACGCCGCATAATAACCGTTTTCACGATAATAAACAGGCAATGAGTAGGCCAAGTCTAATTTTCCTTGCACAACAGGTTGATGTTCATCCTTTTCATTAACTTTTAGTCTTGAATTTTGATTATAAAAAAGTGTCCCACTAAATGCCTGCCGTTTCGTAAATGGAAGTTCACGCGCCAATTTTTCACATTCAATCTTATCTACATTACCGGAAACTACTACCTCGATTTGATCCTTTCGAATACATTCAGTATAGTAGTCATACAATGCTTTAGGGGTAATCTTTTCTAACTGTTCATATGTTCCAAACGACGGCGATTTTTGAGCCTCATCTGAAAAATGTATTTTTTGTAAGGCAAGCGCTGCGTATAATTGCTTGTCATCTCGGACGGTTTGCATGTAAAAGCCAAGATTTTTCTTCTGACGTTCAAAAGTTGCATGGTCAAATTCACCATTAAAAGCTAGCGGCTCAAAAATACATTGTTTCAAAAATGCAAAAGCACCTTTGAGCAATCCTTCCTTATCAGCTAAATAACGTTCATTAACACAATCAAAAACACAATTCAGAATATGCACATTGCCCCTACGCTCGACGGTAATTCCAAAACCCGCTCCATACATTTTTGAAAGCTCTTCTGCAACAGCTTTTTGTGTTGGGAAAAGTTCACTAGCAGCTTCCAACACATTTGCCAGCAACATTCTTTTAGTTATTGCTTTGCTATTAAGAGGCTCAATCAGTGCTATCGCGATTCTTGTTGTTTTAAATTGTTCAGTTGGTGTGACTGTTAAGCTCATACCAGATCTTATTTCGGTACGCACTTTTGTTTCCTCCTCAAATTTACTTATGTACAATATCATAATTGATTAAAATAAAAATTACAAATAAGGCTTTTGCCCTAGTTAAAATACGATTAATGTTCAGTCTCGGTTTTACTTTAATAAAAAATTTAAAATTTTGCTTGCCCAAGGCAACAATTTTGCGATCGGTAAACTCAAAGAACAAAAAACTGGAATGAGGTGTCCCCCCAAGATAAAGACATAGCCTTTATCTACATTAGGAGCACACCTCAGTTTTTTCATAGATTTTTCGAATCTTTATTGGGATGGATTGTCATCATTAATATAGACTTTCCTTGGTTTGCTGCCCTCAGAAGGACCGACCATTCCTTTAGCCTCCATCTCATCAACCAACCTTGCTGCACGGTTATAGCCGATTCGGAAGCGACGCTGCAGCATTGAAATACTGCATGCTTGCTCTTTAACAATCAGCTGGACAGCATCGTTAAAGAGCTCGTCATCGGAATCTTCACTCTCATCCTGTGTTGTCTCCTCGTCAGAAACGATAAGCGATTCATCATACTCAGCAGATTGCTGCTGTTTAACAAAATCTACAACACTCGCGACATCATTGTCAGAAATAAATGCTCCTTGGACCCTAATTGGTTTATTAAGACCCATTGGTAAGAATAACATGTCTCCTCGTCCCAAAAGTTTCTCAGCACCATTAGTATCAATGATCGTCCTTGAATCGGTCCCACTTGAAACAGCAAAAGAGATACGTGAAGGAACATTAGCCTTAATTAGTCCTGTGATAACATCGACTGAAGGTCTCTGTGTTGCAAGAATCATGTGAATCCCAGCAGCACGTGCCATTTGTGCCAACCGGATAATTGCATCTTCGACTTCATTTGCAGCAACCATCATCAAATCGGATAACTCATCAACAACGATAACAATATATGGCAATAATGGTTCTTCTGATCTCGTCTCAGCATTTTGCCGCTGAATCATATCATTGTAACCAGCAATATTTCTTTGACCAGTATTGGCAAACAACTCATAGCGTCTTTCCATCTCAGCAACTAATTTGTGCAGCGCCTTAGATGCTTTTTTAGGATTAGTCACAACCGGCGTCAAAAGATGTGGTACCCCATTATAAACGCCTAACTCAACTTTTTTCGGATCAACTAACATCAATTTTACTAAATGTGGTGGACAATTCATCAATAAACTTGTAATAATTCCATTGATTGCAACTGACTTACCACTTCCGGTCGAACCAGCAATTAACAAGTGTGGCATCTTTGAAAGGTCAGCGGTTACCAGCTTCCCTGAAATATCCCTTCCAAGCGGGACCTCCAACGGCTTACTTTTCTGGCCCTTTTGTGCCTCAATGATATCCCTAAAAGAAACTGTTGAAACCTTTTGATTTGGAACTTCAATCCCAATCAATGATTTTCCTGGGATAGGAGCTTCAATTCTAATATCTTTTGCAGCTAGAGCAAGAGCCAAATCATCCGCGAGATTCACAATTTTGCTGACCTTTACCCCGATCGCCGGATGAAGTTCATACTTAGTAACTGCTGGTCCCAAAATGGCACTTTTTATATCTACATCAACTCCAAAACTATTAAAAGTTTTTTTCAAAACTTGCGTATTTTTCTCAATTTTTTGATATTCATCACTCTGATCAGTTGGCTCAACTCTTTGCAGAAGAGTTGTTGGTGGTAACTCATAATCATCATTTACCGGATTATCACTAAACGTTGATCCTGTTTTTTTACCCTGTTCTTTCTTAGCTTCCACCTGACTATCTTGAACATTTTCAGTTTGTTCCGCTCCTGTATTCCATGTATCAGTTCTAATGGTTTCTGCGCCACTATTAGCTGTCTTTTTTATTTCAACAACTCTTTCAGCAGGTATTTCAGACCGCAGCTCTTCAGATTTGTTTGACTTTTTTTTAATTCTTTTTTTGTTATTTCTTTTGCTTTGTCCAATCTTTTTTAATCCAACCATTTTTTTACACAATCTAAAAATCAATTTGCGCAAGCAATTGTATAAAAAGGCAAAAGTCTTTTTTATAAAAGTCAGTATTTGATAAAGTATTTTTCCACAGTATTCTATAACGCGGCTGAGCGGGAAACCACTGAAGACACAAATACCTATCACTAAACTCAGTCCAACAATTATATACGTTCCCACTTGCGCAAACAAAAAGTAAGATGGCGTGTATAATATAGCACCAATTATACCCCCGCCAATACGGCTCCCGATGCTTCCAGCAGCAATGTCTGCACGCAAATACTGCCATGTAATACTTATAAAATCAGAGTGCAAATCCAATTGTCGAAAAAAAAGGCTATGCAAGAAGAGCAACACACTGGCTAAAATAATGCCTGCGCCGCCCCAATAATGTTTTTCAAGTTGAGGTTCTTTATCTGTCAAAAGCAGATAACCACCTAAAGCAATGAGCGCGATCTGACCAACAGTATATGCATCACCGATAAACAAGCGAAAAATATTTATACATAAAATTCCGACATAACCTAGTTTCAGTAATCCTAATAAACCAACTAGGATGAAAAGGCCACCGCTCGTACGCTTGGATATAAATTCAGATTTCTTACTAGTTGTTCGCCTTTTTCTCTTGCGTTGCGCCAAAACATGATACCCCTCTCACAGTTAACTATTCCAGATTAATTATAACATAACTATACTATGAGATATTATCTCTACACGAACACTAGAAAAACATGCTCCGAGGTTTGATCAAAAATCAAGTTTTGATCTAATTTTTTATTAATTTCATATAATCATTATCCACAAGTCAAAATTATTCATCTAACTTCCAATCAACCCATAATAGAGAAACACGCTATGTTCAATTTACAGACAATAATCAGACCTTGACGACTATGAGCACTCACATCTTTCAAAACCAGAGACTATTTCAGCTTGTCATTCTCATAGACATGACTTTTCTCTAGTTCTGGAAAATCTTGCTGTCTTAATGCTTCATAAATCACAATTGCTGCAGTATTAGATAAATTCAGTGCTCTAATATGCGTATCATTCTGCGGTATTCGAATACATTTTTCAGAATTCTGCCGCATAAATGGTTCTGGCAGCCCTGTTGTTTCTTTACCAAAAACAAAATAATTGTCTCTATCTTCCTGACTATAATCAACTTGTGTATATGCATGTTCGGCAAATTTGGAAACAAGATACAAATCATCCTTGTTACCTAATGTTTTCATAAAATCTTGCAAGTTCTTATGGTAAGTTATTTTAACTTTATCCCAATAGTCTAAACCGGCTCTTTTTAAATATTTATCATCCGTTGAAAATCCTAACGGTTCAATCAAATGCAGTTCAGTGTTGGTTCCCGCACATGTTCTAGCAATGTTTCCGGTATTGGCCGGCATTAAAGGTTCGAACAAAACGATATGATTTGCCATGACTTATGTTTCCCTCTCTACTTAACTTTATTATTTTTTTAAACAAAAAAAGCGCAGCCATTCGGTGTGGGCACGGCGAACAGCTACGTTAATGAAGTACAATCATTCAACAACTAACGACTGTTCCGTTAATTGTTAACAACCGATTTCTCTACGTTATAATACCATCGCAGCTTCAGATTTACAAGTTATTTTCAAAAAATATTTGTTTTTCAATTATTTTCAATCGTTAAAAGTAAGACATCAATCGTTATTTTTTCTAATCCTTTCTCTAGCGCTGCATCGATCTTCTCAGCAGCAGCTCCCCAATGAAGTGGTGTCATATACAATAAATTTTCAAAAGAAGTGTTTGAAAGGGAAAATTCGTAGGTTATTTTTTTAACATTTGCATGCGGATAGTGTTTTTTAAATAAGGATAACACCTTATCATTGCTGTATGAATAATGCGAATCATTTTTTTTATATAACATATGCCTTAGTTCAATTAGGTAATTCTCGTTTGGAATGATTTTGAACAAAAATCCCTCACTTTTCAAAATACGATCAAATTCCTCATATGCTGAGGGGGAAAACATATCAAGGATCACATCAAACGATGCGGAAGCAAATGGTAGTTGCGCTAAGTCCGCAATACAGAAAAAACCCGCCCCTTCATCTTGTGTCGCCAAATTAATTGCTCTTTTTGAAATGTCAAAACCTACATAAGCATCTTGCTTATTCGCACGCTGTTCTTCAACATACTTTAATGTTGATCCTTCACCACACCCAGCGTCGACTATTCGCAAAGATTTGTTTTTTGGAAGCTGATCTGTTATTTCATCAATAATAGGTTTAAATAATCCCGCTCTAAGAACGGAACGCCTTGCTTGCCACATTTTTGCATCATCATAATCACTTTTTACACCATGTTTTAAAAAATATAACGTCCCTTTTTTTGAAAAATCAAACTGATGTCCTTTCAAACAGTTAACACTTCTACCCACTATTTTTTCAAAACTTTCTCCACAAACAGGGCATTTAAAAATATCCATCTTTTCATCAACAAAAGCCATTCCACGTTCAATTTTTTTCACATTTTTCCTCCGCCTAAATTACTCATTCAATTTTAAGATACTTGCCCTTAACCAACTTTATCAAGTCTTCTTGCTTTAAACGCACAGATCTGCCAACTTTCCCTGCTGAAACTGAAATCTGTTCAAAAGGTTTTATTCTCTCATCAAAATAAATCGGAAAACCTTTGCGTACATTAATCCCGATCGGTGTATTTGCACCGTGAATGTATCCGGTAATCTTAATCAGATTTTTATTATCAGCCAAATGAATCTGCTTTTTGCCAAGCTCGTTAGCTATTTTTTTTAAGTTTATTTCATACTCTAGTGGTAAACAGACAACTAAATAATCTCGTGCGTCATCACTGCCTTTTAAGACGATTGTTTTTAAAATACTTGTTGACGAGATGCCGCTTGCTTCCGCTTCTGCCAATGCATTTTTACCATTCGTAAGCCAATTAAACTGTGTTTCTTGATAAGCGATGTTATGTTGATCAAGTATCCTCTCATCATTGGTTTTCTTTACCTTGGCCTTTTTTACCATTACATTTCACTCCTTGTTAATCTTCCCCTATATTATAACCTGCTCTCAATAATTAGTCATTCCTTTATAAACACGAATAATATCAAGATATATCAGCATTTCATTTGACTTTAAAATCCGTTTAAGGTAAATTTAACAGTGTTTGCAAAACAAAGTCGTTAATCAACGAATAATGTTTGTTAAATTAGAATGTGAGGTCTTTATATTGCCTGTTTTTGATTACGAAGATATCCAATTAGTTCCTAATAAATGTATTGTTAAAAGTCGTTCTGAAATCGACACCAAAATCAAGTTTGGTCCTATGACTTTCAAGATTCCTGTTGTACCTGCCAATATGCAAACCATTATCGATGAACCATTGGCAGTATGGCTCGCACGAAATGGCTACTTCTATATTATGCATCGTTTCAACGAGAACGAGCGTCTAGGCTTCGTCAAAAGAATGCATAAAGAAGGACTTTTTGCTTCTATTTCAGTTGGCGTCAAAAAACAAGAATGTGATTTTATTAATTCTTTAGCCTCAGAAAGAGAAGTCCCTGAATACATCACAATTGACATTGCTCATGGGCACGCAGAAACAGTTATTGATATGATCAAACATATAAAGCGAAAGTTACCTGGAACATTTGTAATCGCTGGAAATGTTGGTACTCCTGAAGGAGTGCGTGAATTAGAAAATGCTGGTGCAGATGCGACTAAGGTCGGAATTGGACCTGGTAAAGCATGTATCACAAAATTAAAAACCGGGTTTGGAACAGGCGGATGGCAGCTTGCTGCTGTGCGTCTCTGTAGTAAAGCAGCAAGCAAACCTATTATCGCGGATGGCGGAATTCGTTATAATGGTGATATCGCTAAATCTGTTCGTTTCGGTGCTTCAATGTGTATGATTGGTTCACTTTTTGCTGGTCATAAAGAAAGTCCTGGAGAAATTATTGAAAAAGATGGTCAAAAATACAAAACTTATTTTGGTTCAGCTTCACAGTATCAAAAGGGTCAGTATAAAAATGTTGAAGGTAAAAAAATGCTAGTACCTTATCGTGGTAATATCTCAAACACCTTAAGGGAAATGCATGAAGATCTTCAATCATCTATTTCATACGCAGGCGGTCGAAATCTTACAGCATTGCGCAAGGTTGATTACGTTATTGTGAAAAATTCGATTTTCAATGGTGATAATATTTAAACTTTTTTACACATCACTATACTATTTGAATTTTTACTAAAAAAGGATGATGACAAAACTAACGTCTTGTCATCATCTTTTTTTATAACTATTTTTTAAACAATTTACAAAACAGTGATTTTTAATAATACTTTATCACACTGCCCACATGGATTTTAGGAAAAGTATACGGTCTAAGATAAATTCCATTATGTTGTGGTTTTTCCGGTACTTTTTCAAAACTAAGCGTTGCGTGTCCAATCATTTCCATATTACTTTTCACAAGCTGACCAACATAGGTAACTTCATATTCCTGATCATCTATACTAATCTTGTCCCCTGCTGCAATGTCATAACTAGCATCTTTTGTTTTAGAAAATCGTTGAACAATTGAAACACGTCTCAATTGGATCGACGCCGTCTCATTAAAAAGAATTAGTAAAGGATCATTTTTCGAAATAGCTTCAGGTCCAATTTCAACAACTTCTGCTTTTAACATACTCGTCCTACTCCTTCAAGATATCTATAGAATAAACATATTGTATCATATGTCTTATAATAATACTCAGTGTAAAGTTTTTAGTAAAAGCGTTTTATAATATCAAAAAGCGTCCCGTTAATACTAAAACTGTTCGCTTTTCATATCTTCTTTCAACATAGAAAAAATGAAAAATCCGTTACTTGTTATGTGTTATACTGTCTCTAGTTGGATTAACAAGGAGGGTTTTTTATGCAGGAAACAATTTTATTTGGAACATATACAAAAAAAGGATCACAAGGTGTTTATCGTGGCATTCTGGATACCGAACAAAAGATAATAATTAAACCGGAGGCCTTTATCCAGATTCAGAATCCTACTTACCTACGCAGTTCGGCAGCCAATATTTTGTATACGATTTCAAAAAAGAAGAATCAAGGTGGAATAACAAGCTACGACCTAAACTCTTCAACTCCAGTTTTTTGTGATGAAGCATTAACTGATGGGGCACCGCCATGTTATATTGGCTTTGATGAAGAAAAGCAGCTTATTTTTACGGCCAATTTTCACGAAAGCACCGTTACAGTTTTCAAAACAGACAAGCAGGGCACGCTAATTAAAACCGATGAAATTATTCACCAAGGAAGCGGCCCTCGACCTGAACAAGAAGCCTCACACATTCATTACACTGATCTGACACCTGACAACTGTCTGGCAGTTTGCGATCTTGGAGCTGATAAACTCTACACATACAATGTAACATTTGATGGTAAACTAAGTCTTAAAGCTGAATTCTCTACTTCCGCTGGTTTTGCACCTCGCCATCTTGTCTTCCACCCCAATGGAAAGTATGCTTTTCTCGCTGGCGAATTAAGCAGCCAACTTGCGCTACTTTCTTATGATTCGACCACAGGGAGATTTAAACATATCCAAACATTGTCCACTATTCCAGAAACGTGGAACAAACACAATGGTGCCGCTGCAATTCGAATATCTGCAAATGGTAAATTCATCTATGTCTCAAATCGCGGTCATGATTCAATCGCAGTCTTTAAGTTTGATGTAACCAAAACAAAATTAGAGTTCATTGAATATACTTCCACAGAAGGAGAATTTCCACGTGATTTCATGCTCGACTCAACAGAAAAATTTATTGTGGTAGCAAACCAAAACACTGACAATGTAACTTTATTCGGCCGTAATACCAAAACAGGTTCACTAACATGCCTTCAAAAAAATATCCCGGTTCCAGAGGGCGTTTGTGTACTTTTTAATAGTTAATAACCATGCCATATTCCAACCATATGAAATAATGAACCAACAGTTATTTTTCTTTCCTCAATCTTTTTTATTGCTATTTTGTATAATACTCAAGTATATCGATCACAATTTTGAGTAGTTCGTTAACTGAATTTGCAAAAAAACGATATATTAAAATGGCGATTATGTTTTGGGTATCGATTGAAAATTATGACTATCGAAGATTGTGTGGTTTAGTGGCTAAATTGATTGATGAAATACGTTAAATTATAGGATTCTAAACAAGGGGCTAAGTCATTTTCGACCTAGCCCCTTGTTTAGAATAATTTTTACTATGATACCTGAACTTAACTTGCAATTCTCACAATAATTGCATTACCCAATGTATAAGTTTCGCCGCATCCACCTTCAATTGCCTATAATAAAGCTTAAAAATAGTTTTGCTATATTGAAATAAATCAATACCGAAGTCAAATCACTCAGGGTTGAAATAAATGGACCTGAAGCAACTGCAGGATCAACCCCAATCTTGTCCATCAATATCGGAATCAGGCTTCCCGCTAAGTTCGCCACAATGATGGCACACATCATTGCTAAACCTATCACAAAACCCAAAACAAAGTTATTTTTCCAAAGACCTACAATGACCATAATCGTCATCCCAGTAATTATTCCGATCACTAGTCCTGTAAAAATTTCGGCAATAATTGTTTGAAACAACGTTTTATCGTCATCACCTTTATAAGCCAATCGTCTAACTGCAACAGCTAAACTTTGCGTTCCTGCATTACCTGCTGTTCCTGTTATAGAGGAGATAAAGACAGCCAAAATACTTGCTTCACTGACAAGATGCTCATAATGTGATACAAGGCTAGCTGTCGACATCCCCAGAAAGAGCAATGTAACCAACCACGGCAGTCTCTTAGCAGCCGCCTTAATCGGATTATCCGGACTTTCTTCGATATCAACCCCAGCTAATCCTGAATAATCTTCTGCTGACTCTTCATCAATAACATCAATAATATCATCAACCGTAATAATTCCGATCATTTTATCATCATAATCAGTTACTGGAATTGCCAAAAAATTATAGTCACGAATCGTCTTAGCAACGTCTTCCTGATCTTCATCAACTTTCACAGACATGACTTGGTCATTCATAATTTCCTGAATCAGCATATCATCACCGCTAATCAAAAGATCTCTTAAGGTAACTACGCCAATCAGCCTGTCATCATCATCGACAACATAAGTATAGTAAATTGTTTCAGCTTTCTCCGCTTCGCGTTTCAGCACATGCATCGCAGAACGTGCGGTTTGGTTGCCAACGATTTTAACATACTCCGTTGCCATAATAGCCCCGGCTGTTTTATCTTCATAATGAAGCAATTCTTTTATCTCGTCTGCTTTTTCACGTGACATCAGCCTCAAATATTTAGGAAGGTCCTTTTTATCCGCAAAAGCTAAAGCATCAACTGCATTATCCGTATACATTTGTGTAATTACCTTAGCAGCATAATCAGGCTCCATCTCTTTAAAGTAGTCAACAATGCTTTCAGGATCTTCCTCGATTGCATCAAAAGTGTCACCAAGTTCATCTGGAGTTAAATAGCGATATATACGAGCTCGCTGCTTCGAATCTAGACTGGTAAAAATTTGTGCCTGCTCATAGACATGCAGATTCAAAAAAAGCTCTCTAAACTTAGTCGCCTTTTGTTCATTTAAGAGAAAAATTATTTCTTGTTTTTTTTCATGATTCGTATTTCTATTTTCGGCCATGATCGGCTTACCTCTTTAATTATTTTTTTGAATAAATGTTTGCATATCATGGGGCAGGTTACACTTGATATTAATTACCTTATCCAAAAAAGGATGCTTAAATATAAGTTGCTCGCAGTGAAGGGCTTGTCGCTGCATAGGCATGCATATCTTACCACCATAAAGGCCGTCTCCAACTAACGGATGTTTAAGATATGAACAATGAACGCGAATTTGATGTGTCTTACCCGTGTGCAATTGAACGCGACAAAGACTGTAGTTTTTTAGACACTGAACTTGTCGCAGTTCTGAACTTGCAGCGACACCCTTGGCGTCAACTTGCCTTTTGATAATCGACGAAGGGTCTCTGCTTATCGGAAGATTTATTAATACATGCTGATTTCTTAATTGTCCCGTCAATATCGCGAGATAATATTTCTGTACCTGGTGACTTTTCAATTGCTCATCCAATAAAGAATGTGCATAGCGATGCTTACCAAACAAAACTATTCCAGATGTATCTCGATCTAAACGTGTCACAATATGAGGAATAATTCCTTGATATTGTTTAAGTTTATAATAACCCCAAACACGATTAACCAGAGAGTCATTGGGATGCAAAGATGATGGAATAGAAGCAACACCGGCTGGTTTATTAATAATCAAAAAATCGCGATCTTCGTAAAGAATATCAAGCGGAACATATGACGGGACTAACAATTTCTTAGATTTCTCGGAAGGTAAAAGAAGCGTTAATCTATCATTTTGCAGCATCTTGTCGGTTTTACGCCCTTCCTCACCATTAAGTAAAATGCTCCCACCTTGATATCTTACTTTTGTTAACAATCGGCGTGATACACCTTTGGATTTCAAAAATGTTCGAATTTTAATTGGTGAACTGCCCGCATAGTTCCAGTTAATTTGCATATTCTGCTCCAATAAAGGCATCTTGAACTCGTTGCCAGAATTGCATATGCCGATACTTGGCAAAATGTATACTCTTTTTTGATGTTTTAAAAGTAATTTGTTTGATTTGACGACCATGATAACTATTCTGATCGACAGTCAAAATATAATCACTTTCACGATTAGGGTAGAGCGTAACCCAATCATTTGGTGCAATTATCATTGGAGAGCTTAATGTACGAAAAACACGATTATTGATCGAACCAATCTCTGTCATCTGCAAAACCTTTAGATTAGGATGAATAACGGCACCACCTAAAGACTTATTATACGCAGTTGAACCAGTTGGTGTTGAAATGCACAGACCATCCCCACGAAATTTTTCAAAAAGCTCCCCCCCAATATAGACATCAGTAACCATTGTGGCACTATTTCTCTTTAAAGTTGCTTCATTTAATCCCAAAAAAAACTCTGGTCTCAATTGATCAACATAGCTAACCTTAACATCCAACAAGGGGTAACTGACAGACTGACCATTATCTGATTGTAAGCTTATGACAAGATCATCAATCTCATCATCTCTCCAATCAGTATAAAAACCCAAATGGCCTGTATGAACTCCGACAAAGCGTACCTTGTCCAAAATATTTTTATATTGATGAAAAGCTGATAAAAGCGTTCCATCCCCGCCTACTGTCACAACAATATCAGGATTATCATTATCTAAAATAAAATGAGTATCTTTAAATTTTTGGTGCAGCTTTCGACTAATCATCATTGATTTGCGGCCTTCATTAGCAAAAATGGCTATTCTCATAACTAACCTCTTTTATTTACATTCTATCCAATTAATATTATTAAGCACGTGTACATTAAATGCGTATTTTTCATAAAGCGTTCTTAAACTCAATTCTCTACAGACTACACTTTTCAATTATACTGAGTCAACATAACTATAGCATAGTAATCCTTGATTATTCTTTCGTATGACCCCTTTTATACGAAAATAAACTTTGTGCTTCCTGAATTTCTTCTCTAATCGCAGTCATTTCTTTATCTAGTTGAAATGCTGCTTCCGCTGCACGCTGCAACCGAGTTTCCAAGGCCTCTGGAAACTCGCCCTGATATTTATAATTCAGTGAATGTTCAATCGTTGCCCAAAAATTCATTGCTAATGTTCGAATTTGGATTTCTGCCAAAATATTTTTTTGTCCCTCCAACATTTGAACCGGATATTCGACAACTATATGATATGAACGATATCCACTCGGCTTTTTATTTAAAATATAGTCTCTTTCGTCAACAATATGCATATCTTTTCTTTTTCTTATAAGTTTAACAATTTGATAAATATCATCAACAAATTGGCACATAATACGAACCCCTGCAATATCTTCCATGTCAATCGCAAGACGTTCTCTATTTATTTTTCGACGCTGCATTTTTTCGGCAATACTATCAACTGGTTTAACACGCCCCACTACAAATTCAATTGGAACATGTTTTTGTGACCTTTCAAATTGCTTTTTCAATGCTAAAAATTTTGCTTTGATTTCCAAAACAGTTTGTTCATACGGTAATAAAAAATCGTCCCACGTTTTTGTCACAACGATCCCCTCTGATCTGCATCATATACCCCATTATTTTAACATACTCAACAATAGTAAGGTAATTTCAGAAAAGACTCTTAAAAAATAAGGCAGAAACATTGAAAAAAAAAAAAAATTTGTTAAAGTATAGTTAGCAATTAACTAAGTATAGAAAAGAGAGAAAATCATACTAGGTGGAGGAAAGATTAGTGTTAGAAATGTATTTGTTTATCAACCCAATAGGTGGCGACTGCTACCATTCAGAGCAGAACATACTAAGACTAGTAGATCAGTTAGACGAAGAGGTTAGGTTTAGTTTCATTCCGCTTTTGAATTTGCAGACAGTAAGTTCAGTTATGCGAAGGAAAAATATCCCTCTAAATGATTTGCAAGCACGCAATCAAATTTTCAATAACATTTACCAAGCGTCTCTTGATTATAAAGCTGCTTCATTTCAAGGAAAGCGTTGTGGTCGTAATTATTTGTTGAAACTTCAAGAGCAGATTGTTGACTTCGAAAATGAATACAGCGAAGACATTGCTCAAAGGGTTGCTCATGCAAGCAATTTAGATTGCGCTATGTTTAGTGATGATCGTCACTCATCATTTACTATTAATTCATTCAAACAAGATCAAAAAATGGCCGCTGAAATGAATGTTCGTGAACATCCAACTGTCGTTGTTTATAATTTAGATGGTGTGGATTATGGAGTTTCATTCACTGGTTGTGATTCTTATGAGCTATTGAAACAGTTATGCACAGGCCAGCTAAACGAAGATATTGTTTTGAAACACAAGGCATCTGCTAAAAAGCATCACTATACCTCTCTGCATATTCTATAGTTCTTACAAGATGCAACAATTTCAAAATGTTTTAATCTCAATTGCGTTTATTTCAAAATTGCTCAACGAGTCCTGCTTTTTAGTGGTGCTCGCTTTTTTTTACCCAAAATGGACTGTACCCAATTTAGTTTGAGCACAGTCCATTTTCTATATTAACATTGAAAAAACATCTTCTCCGTCGTAATTCTCCCTCACCTAGTCAGAAATAGTTCACGTTAAGCATTCTTTTCCATTATTCTGAACTCCATTCCAATTCTAGAAAATCTTATTCCGTTAATTTAGAGAACGATTACGAGTAGCATACGTGAAACTCAATTCGGTTGCTTGTTGAAGCAATCTTTTCTCGTCGTGATTCTGTCTTCAGCTATGAAAATTACCTTTTGTATGTGCTTAATCCAGTTCAACTATTAATTTCTCCAACTCATTCAATCTTTTTTCAAAAAGATCAAAAGCTGAATCAAGATAAGATGGCTGCGTCATATCGACTCCTGCTTTTTTTACAATTTCAATTGGGTAATCTGAACTTCCAGCGTTTAAGAATCTCAGATAATCCTTCGGCCCTTCACTTAAAATTTTCTGTGCGAGGGCAGATGCGGCTGCAAAACCAGTTGCGTATTGATAAACGTAAAAGTCATAGTAAAAATGCGGAATACGTTCCCATTCATAAGCTATCTCAGGATCATTAAAAATGTCCGGCCCATAATAGTGTTTATTCAGCTCACCATAAAAATCATTCATTTCTTTAGCAGTTATAGGCTTTTGAGCAGCATCTTGCTCATGAATCCACTGCTCAAATTCAGCGAATTGTGTCTGTCTGAAGACAGTGCCTTTAAAACCATCCAGATAATGATTAAGAATATATGCTTTAATATGTGGATCTTCTGTATGTTCAAGCAAATATTGCGTCAATAGATTTTCATTCGTAGTTGATGCAATTTCAGCAACAAAAATTGAATAATCACTGTACTGATATTCTTGACTAGCTTTGCTAGCATAAGTATGCATACTATGCCCCATCTCATGTATCAAAGTAAAGAGACTTTCAAGATTGTTTTGCCAATTCAAAAGAATATATGGTGCTGTATCATACATACCAGAGGAATATGCACCGCTGCGTTTCCCTTTATTCTCAACAACATCAATCCATCTACTTTCAAAAGCTTCTTTCACTCTTGCTGTATAATTACTTCCCAAAACATTCAAAGCTTTTAAAACAATATCTTGTGCATCCTTATAAGCATATGTTTTACCCGGAATTTTTGTTATTGGTGTATAAAGGTCATACATATGAACTTCATCTATCTTTAAAACCTTTTTCCTTAACGAAACATATCTGTGTAGCAAGGACAGATGATAGTTTACACGCTCAACAAGTGTTTTATACACTGAAACAGGGATATTGTTTCTTGTCAAGGCAGCGCTACGCGCATCAGGATAATGGCGCTTTTGTGCCAAATAATTATGTGTGTGTACATGTGACGAAAGCGATAATGCAAAAGTATTCTGAAATTGCCGGTATACTTGATACATTCCCTTAAAAGCACCTTGTCTAACATCTCGCTGCGGAGATTCTAACAATCTGCCATAATTTCCATGCGACAACTGAACCAAATTATTTTTTGCATCCTGTACTTCCGGAAATTTCAAATCAGAATTATTTAAAACACCAAAAATATTTTCTGAAGTTGCAAAAATATCTGCAGCTCCCGCCAATAGTTCTTCTTCTTTTGCCGATAGAAAATGTTCCCTTTGTGCCGTTATTTTGCCGATTAAATGTTTATATGCAGATAATCTTTCGTTTTGTTCAAAATATTGTTCTAGCTTCCTTGCAGAGAGTTCTAAAAGCTCCGGTTCGAACCATGAGATTCCTGCTCCAACCCTAGCATACAGTTGTCGCGCTCTAGTAATCATCCCCTGATAATGTTTGTTGCCTGTATCTTGATCATTTTTTAAATTAGCATACACAAATACTTTTTCCATTCTTCGTTCAAGTTGCAAGATTGTCTCTAGGGCCTCTAGAAATACAGCAGCATTTTTTGACAAAGTACCTTGCCGCCTCTCAACATCAGGAATCATTGCTGCAATATTTTTTAGTTCTTTTTCAAATTCCTCATCTGTTTTGAAAATCAAGGTCAGATCCCATGACAATTTGAGTGGAACTTCTTCACGCAATGGCAGTTTTATACTTTCTTTTTTCATACTTTCCCTCCCTTAATCCAAATTACTTTCACTCATCAAATTATAGCCTATTCTAAATTGCAATGTTAGTTTTTTTCATTCCTTATTTTCATAATCAAATAAATTTCCTCTTGAAACTCAAGTGCTATCTGTTTTGCAAATTTATTCCTATCAATAAGTGGAACTTGAAACAAGTAACTATCCAGCCCCTGCAATTGTGTTTGCTGACTTTCTTCGTGAATCCTTCTTTTTTGCTGAAGCAGGATTTCGGTTCGCCAATAAAACTCTCCTCGATAAAACAGGGGAAATTCATACTTTTTCCGCAAAATCACTGGCTCCATCTCTTGTACTCTAACGTTCTCCTTGTAGGCAAGTTCTTGTAGTTTTCTGAACATTCCCGCAGAATAATAGCAATTTTTCAAGAAAATATCCTTCTGTTTGAATCTTTCCTCCGTCGTCAGACTATAGTACTCAATCTGATGATCTTTAAGCATAAATGTCTTTAACTCAACAATGCTTTTAGTGTAAAAATGGTAGTAACGCAAAGGCAAAAAATCTGCTTGTTGAATTCCAAAAACTAGTTCAAACCTTGATCTTGTAGTATCAAAGTACAGTAAATAAAAACCGAGTTTTTCTGACCATTGCATGAATTGACTAATTTGTTGCGTAAGTTTTTTTTTAATCTTATAGCGTTGCCCCAAAATCCAGCAAAATTTTAATCCGTTGGTATGATACCCCATCGAACGCTCATACATTTTTTTCAAACTTAATGGTGCACACTGAAACTCAAGTACAACGGTTTTTTGCTCTTTATATTTAACAACAATATCAGGTCTCTGATTCAACATCTTTATATGTTTTTCCAGTTCCCCGTTATATCCTGCTTTTCGATAAGCTGCAAGTATTCTTTTTTTCCCAAGTAGATGTTCAACTGTTTCTCCTTCCGAAAAAATCTGACACATCCTATTTTTATGAGCAAAATGACTTATTTTAAAATTTCCCTTTTTTAAAATCAATTCTGCATGACATCCTGGGCACCAATATTGTTCTTCCCGGTTAGCATTAGCAGCTAACACTGATTTTCCATGTGATTTGGCTATCAACATCTGCATCACCCGTAAACAGATACGCAAAATGTTATCCCTCCTACCTTTTGTACTTTAATTTGTTCAATAAAAAAACTCCAAACCAAAATTGTATCTCTGGTTCAGAGCTGTCAATCATTATTTACCTTTAAGGGTTTTTACTGTTTTTTATTATTTGAAATAGTAACGAGCTAGTTCAAGTGCCGAACTGCTTAGTAACTTCTTCCCACGTTCTTGCAGAACATCTGGGGAAATACTTGCCTGCTCCCCATATTCAACGACTAACGAAAGAGCATCTCTAACTTGACTGTCGCTAGTTTGACCAACGAAGAAAATCAAGTCAAGATAATACATGCTATCAAGCAGGTATAACGTAGACGCAATTTCTTCATTGTGCAAAATTTTTGCAGCTTGAACAAAATTTTCAAAATCTTCAAACTTAACTACAACATGTCTCTGCTTAACTGTTTTGTCCTTTAAATATTCTGAAACACCATCACCATCATTCTCCAGTGCCTTTTTCTTATTCTTAGATTTAGAAGTAGATAACTCCTGACGGATATATTCGGAAACATCTTCGTTAGCTCCAAGAAGAGAAAACTCTCCCTCTTCAGAATTATCACTATTATCCTGATCCTTGCCAGATTGTTTAGGATCAACTTTACTGATAAACAGTTCAAGACCATTTTTATTTGGAAGCAACTGGAATGTCACAGCATCATTTTCACGAAACTCATGATCAACGTCAACTTCCTCTAAAATACTGTAAAAGAAACTTTCAATTTCTTTATGGTTCCCAAGTAGGTCAAGGACAGTAATACCGCGTTCGGTTAAATCCTCGGTTTCAAGTAACACACGAATTGTGTTATCATTGATTTTCTCCATCTCCATCTAGGTCACCCACCTTTCCAGCATACCCTCTCGCTTAATGATAACTAAAAATAAGAAATTGTAAAGCACTTTATCTTAAAAAAAGTAAAATACAGAGGCTGGGACGAATATTGTCTCAACCTCTGTATCAATTTTCAAAAATAACTTCTTGAAAAAGTCTTTAAATTCTCAAAATTTTCTTTTACAAAGTACTAAAGCCCTGCCATCCTTTGTGCACGCTGTAATTCCAATGCCCGAACTTCACGTGGCAAGAACCGTCTTATTTCATCTTCATTATAACCGACTTGCAATCTCTTCTCATCCAAAATAATTGGTCTACGCAACAATCCAGGATTTTTCTGAACGAGACTAAACAATTCCTGCAATGGCATATCATTCAAATCAATGTTCAGCTTCTGATATGCTTTTGAACGCTTAGAAATAATTTCTTCTGTTCCATTTTCTGTCATCTGTAATATTTGTTTAATTTCATTAATACTCAGCGGCTCAGAAAAATATTACGCTCTTTAAAAGAAATGTCATGTTCTTTCAACCATGCACGCGCTTTACGACAAGAAGTGCAACTTGGTGATGTATATAGAGTAACCATATTTTTTCGCTCCTTTTCTCCATTAAACCTGTTAACTATAATTAATATCGCCCACAAGCTTATTATACTACTTCCATCAAAAAATTAATACCTTTTTTCTTAAATAAAACAAACAAATTAGCAAAAATTATTCATTTAAATGTCCATTTCACTAGTTATTCTTTGCTTTGTTAACCTTGTTTTTGCTAAATAGCATAACACTAATATTTTAATTTTTTATAAAATTATAGAAAGTATAAATTTTAGATTATAATTAACGAAAAAGGTTCTTAAAGAAAGCGCTAAACAAGCTTTATTGGTGCTTATGCAAAAAAGCGTTTACACTATAGGTATATATTTTTATCTTAACTCAGAAGAAATCACTCTATACTTTAGCATTTTACTACCTTGTCAATTTGGGCTACCTCAACTTCAATTGTTCCCGCTTCTTTGCGCGCCTCATCAAGCAGTAGATTAAAATCAATTTTTTGAGGGAGATGAGTTAGAATAAGTTTTTTTACGGCTGCGTCTTTAGCTAACTTTCCTGATTCAACAGATGTCATATGCCATTTTGGCCCTTTTTTATTAGCACTGTAATTTGTATCTGTCATCAAAACATCTGCTCCACGCGCAAAATCTGTCAATTCTGGAATGTAGTCTGTATCCGCAGTAAACACAAAAGTTTTCCCATCACTAGTACCTTCAATCCTGACAGCATAAGCAGTGACCGGATGCTTTGTTTTAAGAAAACTAATTACAAAGGGCCCCAGCGAAAGTTTTTGATTTGGATCGTATGCTCGGCCAACGGTTGCTTTTGCCCAGGTCAAATCAGCAAAATGCTTCTTATCTAATGTGTGACCATATATCGGTAAGACCTTACCCTCTATGCTCAAATTGTTTAATTGCCAATAGTATTGTAAAACACCGATATCAGCGATGTGGTCATTGTGATAGTGCGAAAGCAAAACCGCATCAAGTTTCAGTGGATCAATATGTTTTTCTAAATTTAATAACGCTCCACTCCCACAATCAAGCAACAAGTTGTACCCATTGCTCTGGACTAAATAACAACTAGTTGCTTGACCATTATATGGATATCCTCCAAAAAAACCCAAGATTGTGATCTTCATTATTACTAGCTCCTTTTGATATATTTTTTAGCCTTTTACTACCAAGAATTATAACACACGACTTAGTAAGCGTTATAATTGAAATGGAGGTGTTTTCTTTGAAAATTTTGAATATGACTTTTGGTTCTACCGCTGTTATCTCACAATTGCGCAACAAAACACAAAACCTTGACCTTATACAACTACATCCAGTTTCTAAAGACGAAAATGATATTCTACTGGATTTGTCGAATAAGAAAAGTCCCTTCCATGGCGGAATTTCGTTTGAAATTCTAAGTGGAACTTTTTTAAAAAAATTAAATTATTATTATTCTTTTTCCTATCTTACCCTCAATACTGAAGAGCAAAAAATTTTTTTGACGTTATTCAAACAATCAAATCATAGCAATATAATTCTTGCGCGTTCCTTAAATCACGATTTTAACTATCTTTTATTATCAGCATGGGCTAAACAAGACGATTTTCTTATTTGGAGTAACACTAGCCCTCTTTTATTCAATCAAAAATATTTGAATAATCCTAATTATCGAGCACATACGGCCATTTACGAATCCAAAAATGATTCATTTTAAATTTAACTAATCAGAAAAATTCAGTTCGTTTTAAAAAACGGTTACAATAATAATTAGGATATATCAATCTCATCTTTTTTGACCACTAGTTTATTTATCAAGGGGGCACCCAATGAAAAAAGAAAAAAACGGATTCAGCAATATTCAAAATTTAGATCCATCAATTATTGTGGAACTTCGCTACGCTACAACCAACAATTTTACACATCAGATTATTTATGATTTTACAACAGCGATTGCACGAACCGGAACAGCGCAAAAACTGGCCAATGCAAGTTTGACGCTACGTAAAAAAGGATATCGTTTAAAAATATGGGATGCTTATCGTCCCGTGAGTGCACAGCAAAAATTGTTTGAGGTTTATCCCGATCCGACTTTTGTTTCACCCCCTGATCCCAACTTCAGCCATCAAAAGGGAGTCACTTTCGACCTAACTATCACTGATTTGAACGGTATTGAGTTAGAAATGCAAACTGGATTTGATGATTTCTCTAGGCATGCTTATCGTGACAGTCCACGTACAGCTGAACAAGAAAAAAATTATCAGACTTTAGATCAGGCAATGAATACTGCAGGATTTGTTGGCTACCCTAACGAATGGTGGGATTATCGTGATACAGAAAGCGATCTTTATGAACCAGTTGCTGCCGATCCAAATGACTATCATTAAACAACATTTCGAACATTTATTTTTGGACATTTAAAAAAATTCACCAATTAAAAAAGGAGTTGGTTCAAAATTTAAATTTTGAGCCAGCACCTTTATTGATTACGCATGAATGTGTTCCATAATTCAAAATTCTTTAAAATCAACCTAATATTTTTGCACTATACTGTTCTAAAAGATCAATCTCCTCGTTCTTCAGTCAACTGTCTAAATAAGGTTACAACTACTTATTTCAATAGCTTATCCCACAATATAACTTTCCCAGCTTTTAAAGAGCGTTGAACATCAATTATCCTTTGGTTGGAGCTTCCTCTAAACTGAAGAGTCAAATCCTTTTTAGGTAACTCAAAACGTCCATCCACCAAAATGTCGATTTTAGAAAGTAACTCTAGCTTATCCTCAGAATCCCGTAAAAGTTCATCCCAGCGATATCCAGTCCAAGACCAAACATCCTTTGTGTTACCAAATTCTGCGTGCATACGATCAACTAACTTCAGACATACCTGTGTATTAAGAAATGGTTCACCACCCAAGAGTGTGAGACCTTGGCAGTAATCCTCACCTAGATCATTAATAATAGTATCTTCTAAGCCTTTAGTATAGGGAGTTCCGTAATGAAAGCTCTGTGCAACTTTGTTATAACAGCCAGGACAAGCAAATTTGCAGCCGCTGACATAAATGCTGCACCTTACGCCTTCACCATCTACAAAATTAAACGGCTTATAATCTGCAATGTATTCTTGACTTAAGTCGCTAGCAAGCCATTCTTCTGGTTTGGGGTTACGCGGTTTACGCTCTTTTTTTATTCTATTCTGCATTCTGATCCATCCCATTGAACATATTCTTAGCTCTTGAAGCAATTTCAACGTGCCGCCCATGAACCATCGGACGCTGTAATGGGTTACCTAAATAACCGCAAGTCCTTTTTACACAATCACAGCTCTTAGGATCATGATTCCCGCAATCTGGACACTCAAAACCACGCTCTGTGGCTTTGAACTCTCCTTGAAAACCGCATTTATAACAATGATCGATTGGCGTATTTGTACCTAGGTAGCCAACTTTATCATAGGCCCAATCCCAGACAGCCTCTAAAGCCTTAGGATTTTGCCGCAAATTTGGGTATTCACAGTAGTGAATGAATCCACCAGAACTATACTTAGGGTATGCCATCTCAAAGGCTAATTTTTCGAACGGTGACGGGTGTTTGCGGACATCATAATGAAAACTATTAGTGTAGTAATCTTTTGCTGTAATATCTGCAACTTTACCGAATTTTTTACGATCTGCAACACAAAAACTATCAGTCAAAGACTCACTAGGTGTTCCGTATACACTAAAATGATAATCGTATTCATCCGACCACTTTTCACAGTTTTCCTTTAATGCTTTAACAATCGATAACGTAAAATCGTGTGCCTCTTTATTTTGTTCCCAGCGAGGACCGTAAAATGAAGTCCCGACTTCATACAAACCTATATACCCCAGTGAGACAGTTGCACGCCGATGCTTGAAGAGTTCATCAACGTTGTCTTCTGAATCTAATCTTTTTCCAAAGGCCCCATATTGATACAGAATTGGTGCATTTTCAGGGATAGCTTGCTTAACTCGACTAACCTTAAAAACAAGTGCTTCCTTGCAAGCTTGCATCCGTTCATTAAAGATTTCCCAAAATAATTTCTTATCTCCACGCGCCTGTAAAGCAATACGTGGCAAATTAACAGTTACAACCCCAAGATTCATCCGACCAGAGTTTACTTCTTCACCTTCGGCATTCTTCCAGCCTTGTAAGAAGCTGCGACATCCCATCGGGGCCTTGAAACTCCCAGTTAATTCTTTAATTTTATCGTACATTAAAATATCGGGATACATCCGTTTAGTAGCACATTCTACTGCCAGTTGTTTAATATCATAGTTAGGATCATTTGGCTTAATATTTAATCCCTTCTTTAATGTAAACACTAACTTAGGGAAAATTGCTGTCCTTTTTTCGCGTCCCAGCCCTTGAATTCGAATCCTTAAAATTGATCGCTGAATCTCACGTTCAATCCAAGTTGTTCCCAGACCAAAGCCGAGCGTTGTGAACGGAGTCTGTCCTTGCGATGAAAACAATGTATTTATTTCATACTCAAGCCCTTGCATCGCGTCAAAAATATCCTTTTTTGTACGTTTTTTTGCAAATTCTTTTCGTTTAGTGTCATCATCAATGTATTCTTCCGCATCCTTTAAATGTTTATCATAATTACGCATCGCAAAGGGTGCCAGCAATTCATCCACCCGGTCTGCAGAGCACCCACCATATTGACTGGATGCCACATTAGCAATTATTTGTGCCATCTGCGCAGTTGCAGTCTGAATTGAATGTGGACTTTCAACCTCAGCATTACCAATTTTAAAACCATTTGTCAGCATTTCTTTAAAATCTATCAAACAGCAATTTGTCATCGGACTCCATGGCGTATAGTCCAAATCATGATAATGAATATCTCCACGCAAATGAGCCTTCGCAATATGTTCTGGCATCATCCGCAAACCAAGTGTTTTGCCAACCGTTCCAGCTGTCAAATCGCGTTGGGTGTTAAAGACATTACTATCCTTATTTGCGTTCTCATGCACTAAGGTCGGATCCTTTGCCTGCAATCTCTTTAATCGTTTGGTTGGATCGGTTTGCTCTTCCCATTGAATAGTCCGCTCTTTATGAACAGCTATGTACTTACCAGCCTCTGCATGAAAACCTGAGTTATTCAATACCACTATGAAAGCATGATGAACATCGTCCGCAGTTGTTTCTGTCTTATCCTCAAGCTGCTTAAGTATCGCATTAATCAGTGGTTGTTCCTTTTCAAGTAGACCTAACTGATCGATGATCAACTCAAGTTTGTAAACAGCAAACGGCATCTTATACCCATCCCTTTTGATGAAAAGTGTCGGAATCCGTGTTAAATTTTTTGTATTCCTCTTGGTCTCTGTCGTTGCCATTACTAATTCCCCCTGTTTCTTTCTTCTGTGTATATTCTATTACTTTAAGCAGTCAAATACAACCCATTGTGTGTCGTTTCAAACTAATATCTATATATTGTGTAAAACCTACTGGCTAAAAAGTCACTCTTCATGGTCTTTCTCACCTCAAAAAAAGATTTTTCTCATTTTTCAAGCTATTTCTTCCGAAACTATATATAGCGTTTGTCCATTTAAGTTGTAGTTTCAGACTATTGCGTTATAATTAAAACATTCTAATAATTAAGGAAGGTAAAATTAATGGTCGAAGATTTAAATGACATCGCAATAAATGTAAAAAAGGGACTGGTAGAACTATTAAACGTTGCTGACCTTGAACCGGAAGACATTGTTGTCTTAGGCTGCAGCACTAGTGAAATTCAAGGGGAAAAAATCGGAAAACATTCAAATCTAGACATAGGCCGCGTCGTTATAAAAACCGTCCTCTCTGTCCTAAAACCCTTAAAACTTCATCTTGCAGTTCAAGGATGTGAGCATCTCAACCGTGCATTAGTAATTGAACGTACTGTTGCTAAGCAGAACGGCTTTGAACAGGTTACTGTCTATCCATCCCTTCATGCTGGCGGAGCAGGCCAAATAGCAGCCTTTGAAGCCTTTGATAATCCTGTTGAGATTGAACACGTCATTGCTCAAGCTGGAATGGATATCGGCGATACATCTATCGGGATGCATGTTAAGTTTGTTCAAATACCTGTTCGAACTTCCATTAAAGAAATCGGTGGCGCACACACTACTTTCTTAAGAAGTCGCCCTAAATTAATTGGAGGCCAACGTGCACAATACGAGTGGCATGCCCCAAAAAATAATTAAATTTTATCGAATAAAAAGTACTCTGTAATTTGCTGAATCCCTAAACTACAGAGTACTTTTTTTAAATAAATTGTTAATTACTAATTTTTTATTTGATGAAAAATCCGATTTATCTCTGAGAGTTACCCCACTCTTCCTTCAACAACGAAACAATCTCCTCGAAATGTTCACCTATTGCTGTGAATTTCAATGTCCGCTGCTGATCATCCTGCTCATTCTTTATAATCTGAATTTGCAAATATTCCTGCGGCAATTCATCTTGGATGAATTGAGACCACTCAATGACACTGACTCCACCACCATTAAAATACTCTTCAAGTCCTAGATCACCACCGCCAACTCCTTCGAGGCGATAAACATCCATGTGAAAAAGCGGTATTTTCCCCTGATGATACTCTTTGATTAAATTAAAAGTTGGACTTTTAACATTGTGTTCAATCCCTAATCCCAATGCCAGCCCCTTTGTGAAAGTCGTTTTTCCAGCACCTAAATCACCATCTAGTAAAATAACATCATTTGGTTTCACATAAGCAGCTAGCATCTGTGCAATCATTTTTGTTTCGTCGGCATCATGGACTGCAATCTCCATTCAAACACCCCTCTACTTATCGAGCGAAATAATCTTCGCGATTAGTTATACAATATTTTTTCGAGAAAACACGTAAAAAAGATGAGTTTAAATCTAAAACTTATCTAAAAACTAGATACACAATCTAATCTTATCCAAGACCTATATTATTACCCACCCCTATTGTGTGATTACCAAAGCAGTATTTAGTTAGTTGCCTGCAAAGCTGTAATAATCGCAACCTTGTATACATCTTCCTCGTTCGCACCGCGCGACAAGTCAGAAACCGGCTTATTCAAACCTTGGAGAATTGGGCCGATTGCTTCAAATTTTCCTAAACGCTGTGCAATCTTATAACCTATGTTTCCAGCTTCTAATTCTGGAAAGACAAAAACATTGCTCTGACCTGCAACTTTCGAACCTGGTGCTTTATGTTGTCCAACAGAAGGAACAAATGCTGCATCAAATTGCAGCTCCCCATCAATATTCTCGTTTGGAGCCAACTTCTGTGCAATCCTAGTTGCCTCAGCAACTTTTTCTACTTCACTTGACTTAGCAGATCCCTTAGTAGAAAAACTCAATAATGCAACCTTAGGATCAATATCGAAGAGACGTGCTGTTTTTGTACTGGCAACCGCGATTTCCGCTAATTCCTGTGGTCCGGGATTAATATTGATCGCACAATCAGCAAATAAATATCTTTCTTCTCCACGTGTCATTACAAAAGCCCCACTCGTTCGACTGATCCCTGGCTTTGTTTTTATTATTTGTAAAGCGGGTCTTACTGTGTCCCCTGTTGGATGTACAGCTCCCGAAACAAGTCCATCTGCAAGATCCATGTAGACAAGCATTGTTCCAAAATAGTTAACATCTGTCAGCATCTTATCTGCTTGTTCTTTGGTGTTTTTTCCTTTTCGTCTCTCAACAAAAGCCTCGACCATTTCCTCAAACTTTTCAGCCAGATATTCTTCTGGGTCAATAACAGTTAATGTCTCTGGAAGTCCTTTCCCGATATCATCTGCTGTTTTTTTAACTTCATCCATTTTTCCAAGAACAATTGGACGGACCAAACCGTCATTGGCTAACCGAACAGCCGCTCCAACTACCCGTTCATCATTTCCTTCTGGAAAAACAATTTTTTTGTTTTTTCCTTTGATCTTGGCAATTAAACTTTCAAACAAATCCATAATGCTAGCCTCCAATATTTTTTTTTGCTTCAATATTAACTTTTTCCGGTAACTGCCAATCAATCGGTTTTTCACCCATTGCTTTTAAAGCAGCATTGGTCTTAGAAAAAGGTTTTGAGCCGAAGAAACCACGATGAGCGGATAAGGGACTAGGGTGAGCAGACTTCAGGACAATATTTTTAGTCGTATCGATCAGCTTAATCTTATCTTGCGCTGACTTTCCCCAAAGAATAAAAACAACCGGACGTGAACGTTCAGATAATTTTTTTATTGCAGCGTCTGTCAACTGCTCCCAGCCTTTGCCTCGATGCGAAAAAGCTTGTCCATTTCTCACTGTTAAAACAGTATTCAGTAATAGCACCCCTTGTTTGGCCCATTTTTCCAAATAACCATGTTTAACAGGCTCAATTCCCAAATCGCTTTGCAATTCTTTGTAGATATTTGCAAGAGATGGAGGTATCTTCACTCCCGGTAACACCGAAAAACTGCAGCCATGCGCTTGATTCGGTCCGTGATAAGGATCCTGTCCTAAAATACACACTTTAACTTCTGAAAAGGGCGTCCAGTCAAAAGCTTCAAAAATATGGTACATATCTGGATGTATAAATTGTGTTGTATATTCCCTTTTTAGGAAGTCATGCAGTTTTAAGTAGTATGCCTTTTCAAATTCCGGTCCTAAGACATCTTGCCAATCATTTTTAATAAGCGTTTTCATTATCGACACCTCGCACACATTTTACCATATTTTAAATATTCTTTTTACTATTATCTGTAATTAATAAAAAAACTTTCAATATTCAAACAGTCGAGTTACTAAAAAAAAAAACTTTTTCATGGTAAAATACAGGTAAATATGTGCAATTAAGTGGAGGAAAAGCTATGATTCAAATTATTGCTTCAGATATGGACGGAACATTATTAAATGATAAAATGGTTATCTCTAAGGAAAATGCATCTGCCATCAAGCGCGCACAAGCTGCTGGTGTACACTTCATCGTTTCTACAGGCAGGGGATATACAGAGATCAAACCACTGATCAAAGACGCTGGTATCAATTGTCCTCTAATCACCTTGAATGGTGCGCAAATATTCGATGAAAATGGACGTATCCTTAGCTCGTCCCCAATTCACGATCAGCTTTCTAGCAAGATAATTCATTACTTGAAAAAAAAGAAATTATATTTTGAAGTTGTTACGTCAAAGGGTATTTTTTCAGACAACAAAGCAAAACGAATTGAAAATTTTGCTGAGCTTCTAACCAATGTAAGCCCAGAAACACCTTACAAACTTGCAGTTACGATGGCTGCCGCACGTATGGAACTGATGAATATAAACTATATTGACCGTTACCAAAAGTTAGTTGATGATGATCATATCAGCATTTTCAAAATTGTCGCTTTTAGTAATGAAGGCCATAAAGTTTTAGATCCTATCAAAGATGAAATTCAGCAATATGAAAATCTGATAGTTACTTCTTCTTCAAGTTCTAACATTGAAATAAATCATATTAATGCACAAAAAGGTGCCGCACTTCAGGCTTATGCTGACAAGCTAAATGTTCCAATGGATAACGTGATGGCTATCGGAGATAACAATAATGATATTTCAATGCTGAAAGTTGCTGGTGTCAGCTATGCAATGGATAATGCAATTACGGAAGTTAAACAACTTGCTACCCGACTAACAGCATCTAATACCAAAGATGGTGTTGGCAAAGCAATTGATGAACTTTTAAACGAGGACTAAAAATGTTCATAAAGAGGTTATTAGTTTAAGGAGGGGTTGAATTGCGTAAACTATACGTCCAAAAGGGACGACTTGCGGAACAGGGAGCCTCAACGATTAGCGATATTAACCGAAAAAAACTCTACTTGATTGTCGGTAAATGGGGACGCCATCAAGATGTCCTGTCAGTTTATGCAATTTCAGGAACTCTTTTAGCTGAGATAAAGCAACACGGATTTGGACTTTTGCCTCACTTCGATCTATTCAAAGACAATGAACATGTCGGTAGTCTAAGAAGATATCACCTAGGTAAAAAGGATATTTTGATTGTACGCGGCTTAAATTGGTTCATTGTTGGGGATTTATATACTTCCCGTTATCGAATATTTCATGGACGTCGTACTATTATGACCCTGCAAGAAGTTACCCTCCCATTCGGTGATTATCTTGAGCTTTCAATTAGTGATGAAGCAAACGAAGCTTTATGTATTTGTATAGTTGCTATTTTAGATCACCTTGTGCACTCGTTTTCTAAAAAACAGTCACGTCTATATAATTTACGTATAAAATATAATTGATTTTTTATTTAAAGAAAGGGATATATTATATTGTTGATCAGACTTGCCAAAAAGAACGATGCGCCAAAAATAGTTCCACTTTTTAAAATCATTCTCCATGAGATGGAACTCCCTGCACTGCATCTGATTCCCAATAAAAAGCTAGATAAAATTATTCAGTTTGCTTTTGGAACAGAAGATTTACGTTTTAGTGTTGGAACAACACTTGTTGCTGAAATAGATAATCAGGTTGCAGGCTTTGCCTTCGGCTATTCTAACGAAATGGAAGAACGAATTAATGACGTTTGGGAACAGGCTGTTTCTAAAGTTGACCTTCCCGAAAAAACAGCTCTCTTTACTGATACTGAAACATTTCCTAATGAATGGTATTTAGACTCAATAGCTGTCTCTCCTATTTTTCGAGGAAAAGGTGTCGGAACAAAGTTGTTGCATAGTTTGTCTGAAAGAGCACTTAAATCTAACAAGTCTTGTATAGGATTGAGCGTTGATCTTCAAAATCCACTAGCTGAAAAACTCTATTCGCGCATCGGCTATAAAAAAGTTGGGACAACAACGATTAGTGGACACAAATATCATCATATGCAGTTAGAAATCTAAATAATTTAATTAAAAAAGCTGAAATCAGATGAGAAGTAAATCTCATCGGTCTCAGCTTTTTGTTTTGTTTTTTTGTGATAGAAGCAAAAATCAATTTCTTACTGTCATTCTAATAATTTCAGAAAATCTCTAAAATTATCTCATCATCAAAACACTACTTATAATTTTTCAGTGTTCTTTGAATTTGTCTTTCTTGGTCTTTGCGCTTAATTGATTCGCGCTTATCATAAGATCTTTTTCCCTTACCTATTCCAAGCAAAACTTTCGCAAAACCATTCTTTAAATAAACTTTCAAGGGTACTATTGTGATACCTTTATTGCTTGATTCATTTACAAGACGCTGTATTTGTTTCTTGTGCAACAACAGTTTTCGCTTACGCAACGGGTCGTGATTGAACTGATTTCCTTGATCATATGGAGAAATATGAACATTCATTAACCAAGCTTCTCCGTTACGAACCTGAGCAAATCCATCTTTCAAATTAATTCGTCTATTGCGAATTGACTTGATCTCGGTCCCAGTTAGAACAACACCTGCTTCGATAGTATCTATAATCGAATAATCATGGCCAGCCTTCCTATTTTGAGCTAACGGACGATCATGATGCTTCTCCTTTGTCAATTATAAACACCTCCTACCATCATTCCCATTGCCTACAACTACTTATGCCGTTTGAACTTGTCCTTAAACGGACGATTTCCATGAAATTTTTTATGTTCACCGTTATTGCTCTTGGACTTACTATAACGCTTGTTGCCATGTGTTTGTTTTTTCCCGCCGCGTTCATTCCGCTTGAAACCACCGTTATTTTTCAATAAGTCTGTTTTAGGCGTGTTTTCCGGATTTAAAAGTGTAAAGTCAATTTCCTTTTGATCAACATTAACGTTAATCACTTTAACTTTAATTGGCTGCCCTATGCGATATGTTCTCTTCGTATGACGACCAACCAGTGCCATCTGTTTTTCAAGATATTCATAATAGTCATCTTTCATTTCACTAATATGAATTAAACCTTCAACTGTATTCTGCAATGACACAAACATCCCAAACTTAGTAACCGAACTAACCACTGCATCAAACTCTTCTCCCACGTGATCAGCCATATACTCAGCTTTCTTCATCGCATCAGTATCTCGTTCAGCATCAATTGCACGTCGTTCCATCTGAGAACTATGTGCTGCAATTTCTGGAATTTCTTCTTTATATTTCTCTTTTGTTTCAGCACTTATTCCATTTTCTTCATAAAAACGGATCAAACGATGTACTAATAAATCTGGGTAGCGCCGAATTGGAGAAGTGAAATGCGTATAATCATCCGCACCTAAGCCGAAATGACCTAACGGTTGATCTGCATACTTCGCCTGCTGCATTGAACGTAATAACATTGTAGAAACCATCGCTTCCTCCGGTTTCCCAGCAGCTTTCTTTAAAATATTCTGCAGCATTTTCGGTTTAACATCGCTACTGCTCCCTGTAGCTTCAATCCCTAAACCAGACAATGCTTCAAAAAAGGAAAGCATTTTTTCGGCTTTAGGTTTTTCATGAATCCGATAAATAAACGGAACCTTTAAGTTATTAAAGTGCGCAGCTATCGTTTCGTTGGCAGCTAACATAAATGATTCAACTATCCGTTCACTAATTCCGCGTTCACGCAACTGAATGTCGATAGGATGGCCTTTTTCATCAACAATGATTTTAGCCTCTGTATCTTCAAATTCAATTGCTCCACGTCTTTTTCTCATTTTTAGTAAAATTTTATGCAGCTCACCCATTGTTTGGAACATAGGTACCAGTTTTGCATAACGTTTCATCGTTTTTTCATCGTGCGATTCTAAAATTTTGTTAATAGCAACATAAGTCATACGTTCAGTTGTTTTTATCACACTTGGAAAAATACGATGTTTTACAACTTGCCCCATAGAATCTATTTCCATCTCACAACTCATCGCTAATCTCTCAACGCGCGGATTCAACGAACAGATTCCATTTGATAACTTATGCGGCAGCATTGGAATAACACGATCTGTCAAATAGACAGATGTCCCACGCTCATATGCTTCAGCATTCAGATCTGTCCCTGGAACGACGTAGTGCGAAACATCTGCAATATGCACTCCCAAATGATAATTGCCGTTATCAAGTTTCCAAGCCGTGACTGCATCATCAAGATCCTTAGATTCAATGCTATCGATTGTAACCAAATCCTGTTCCGTCAAATCTTCACGTCCAATTTTTTCCGCGTCCGTGACATGATCAGGAATGTTTTCGACTTCTTTCATAACATCATCTGGAAATTTAGTTGGAATATCATGTTGATATACGACTTGGAGAATATCCATCCCTGGATCATTGACATTCCCAATAACTTTTTTTATTACTCCCTTTAGAATACCTGGTAAATGAGCATCAGGATATGCTGTAATATCAGCTAAAACGACCTCACCAGGAACAGGTTTTAATCCCTTGTCTTCTACAAGGAACCTATAATTTGACAACTTGCGATCTTTTAACTTGATCTTGCCAATAATTCCCTCTGGATAATTTTCAGTTTCATCAACTTGAAACTCTCCTACAACTTGCTCTAATGAATGATGGGCGATGCCTGTAATCTTTCCCTCAGGTCCTCTCCCTGTCGTTTTATCAGCAGGATGAAGCATCACAAGCTCAACCTCGTCACCATTCAAAGCTGACAAAGTTTGAGTAGGATTTATAAAGTAATCAGGTGTCTCTGGGTCAACAGTTACGAATCCGTACCCATGATCATTGGCATGAAAAACACCCACAAGAATTGGTAAATTTTCATCCTTAGCAATTGTAAAAGTTCCATTTTGATTCAAATTTACCACTTTATCATGTTCTAACTGTGCAAGAGCTTGAACCACAAACTTAAATTTCCCAGCATCTGTCATTTTGATTGATTCAGCCAATTCCTGAACTGTAAAAGCTTGATCTGGTGTTGCTTTTAATATTTCTAATAAACTGTCTTTAATCTTATTTTTTTCCATCTATTTCCTCATTCAATTGATTGATTAGTGACTTAAGCGTAACATATTTCAACTAATAACTGCACAAAAAAACAAATAAAAGACCTCCCAATAACATCAGCAGGAGGTCTTACTTTTGATCAATGTGATGAAACGTAAACCATAGCCAACGAAAGTACAAAAAAGATGACACCTAACACAACTGTCACTTTTTGCATAAATGCTTCAAAACCACGTGGTTTCTGTTTACTAAAAAGATCAGCTGCTCCCCCTGAGAGCGCAGTCGATGCATTATCAGTCTTAGCAGGCTGCATCATCACAGCAATAATTATTAACACTGAATCGATCATTAACAAAGTTAAGAGTAAATTATACAAGCTTCTACCTCCTTGCCTTCTTAGGCAACCTACATCTCCTATAATTTAGCATAAATTCAACCATTTTTCCAGTTTCAATTTTGTATCTGGATCAAACTACGCAAATAACACCATGTTTAATTGTTATTGTAGCATTTCTTAATTAAAATCATCAATATCAAATACTTTAATTATTATAAGGTTAGTCCGACAGAAAGTAGGAATTTTTGATTACAATTCTAAAAATGCATACTAGCTAAATCTTGACTATTGGGAAACTAAAATGCATTTTGTTAATTTTTGGAACAGCCCCCAAAAAATATGCAATCAAACAAAAAAACCTGTGGCAAGACTGACGTTCTGCCACAGGTTTTTTCTTACTAATATTCAATTAGTCAAAAAATTATATTTATTTGCTTTCAATTTCTTGACGAGCTTGTGCGCTCAAATTGTAGAATGATTGAATACCTTTGTATTGTGCTACGCTCTTACCTAATTGATCTTCAATTCTCATCAATTGGTTATACTTAGCAATACGATCTGTACGGCTCATTGAACCAGTCTTAATTTGACCAGCATTAGTTGCCACAACTAAGTCAGCAATTGTTGTATCTTCTGTTTCACCAGAACGATGTGAAACAATAGCTGTATAGCCAGCTTCTTTAGCCATTTCAATTGCTTCTACAGTCTCTGTCAAAGTACCAATTTGGTTAACCTTGATCAGGATTGAGTTTGCAGCACCCATCTTAATACCCTTTTCTAAATATTGAGTATTTGTTACAAAGAAGTCATCACCAACTAATTGAACTTTTTTGCCAAGACGGTCTGTAATCACTTTCCAATCGTCCCAATTGTTTTCGTCAATTGGATCTTCAATTGAAATAATTGGATATTTAGTTGTTAAGTTTTCAAGATAGTCAACGAATTCTTCTGTTGAGAATTCTTCGCCTGTCGACCAACGTAATTTATATTTGTTTGTTTCAGTATCCCAAAGTTCTGATGAAGCAACATCAATTGCAATTGCAACATCTTTACCTGGCTTGTAACCAGCTGCTTCAATAGCATCAATCAAGAACTTCAATGGTTCTTCATTGTTAGCAAAGTCAGGTGCGAAACCACCTTCATCACCAACTGATGTTACTTTACCAGCATCTGCCAATAACTTTTGCAAGTTATGGAATGTTTCAGAACCCATGCGGACTGCTTCTTTAACTGAAGAAGCACCAACAGGCATGATCATGAATTCTTGGAAATCAACTTTGTTGTCTGAATGTGCACCACCATTGATAACGTTCATCATTGGTGTTGGCAAAACATGCGCATTGAAACCGCCCAAGTAGTTGTATAAAGGAACTTGCAGTTCATCTGCAGCTGCACGTGCTGCTGCAATCGAAACAGCTAGAATAGCATTTGCGCCTAATTTACCTTTGTTAGGTGTACCATCCAAAGCAATCATTGCTTTATCAATGGCAACTTGATCTGTTACTTCATAACCAACGATTTCTTTTGCAATAACATCGTTAACATTAGCAACAGCCTTTGTAACACCTTTACCCATGAAACGAGATTTGTCGCCATCACGTAATTCAACAGCCTCATGTTCACCAGTAGAAGCACCTGATGGAACGATTCCACGACCAAAAGCACCTGCTTCTGTGTAGACCTCTGCTTCAACTGTTGGGTTACCACGTGAATCTAAGACTTCGCGTGCATAGATTTCTGTAATACTAGACATAATACACTCTCCTTTGAGTTTGTTTGGCTTAAGTTCTTATCTACCTCAACCATATTTTAAAGGTTTTGCCATCCAGTTTCAATCACTAATAATACAAAACTTTATTAGTCTTTGTAATTTACAAGTTGCAAATATGAATCAGGGACCAGTGAAGCGCCTCCGACCAAGCCACCATCAATATTTGCCTTTGACATTAATTCTTTGACATTGGCTGGTTTAACAGAACCACCATATTGAATGCGAACCTTGTCAGCTACTGTTTGGTCATATAGTTTTGCAACTGTCTTACGTACAACGGCACAAATCTCTTCTGCTTGATCAGAAGAAGCTGTTTTACCAGTTCCAATTGCCCAAATTGGCTCGTAAGCGATAACTAAACTTGAAACTTGATCTGCTGAAAGGCCCTTGAGAGCAGCAGTTACTTGACCGGCTACCCATTCTTCTGCCTTGCCTGCTTCACGCGTCTCAAGAGTTTCACCACAACAAATAATCGGTAGTAAACTATTTTTGAAAATAGCATGTGCTTTCTTATTGATGTCTTCATCAGTCTCATGGAAATAATCACGACGTTCTGAGTGACCAATGATTACGTAGTCAACGCCCATTTCTTTCAAGACCTTAGGTGAAGTTTCACCCGTAAAGGCACCCTCATCTTCAAAATAGCAGTTTTCAGCAGCTACCTTTAATTCAGAACCCTTAGCATTTTCGAGCAATGCTGGCAAGTCAACAGCAGGAGCTGCAATAACAGCCTCAACTTTTGTGCTTGCTGGCAAATTACTTTTAACAGCTTTTACAAACTCAGCAGTTTGTTCTGGATTCATGTTCATTTTCCAGTTTCCTGCAATAATTGGTGTGCGCACGTATATCATCCTTTCAAATCTTGATTTAGCAATTAACAATCACACTGAAAATAATTTAGATTATTCAATAAAAATTATTTATCAGAAACAGCTGCGATTCCAGGTAAAGTCTTTCCTTCAAGATATTCAAGTGATGCTCCGCCACCAGTTGAAATATGAGTAAGCTTATCAGCAACACCTAATTGTTGAACAGCAGCAGTTGAATCTCCACCACCGACGATTGTTGTTGCTTCAGTTAATGTACCTAAGAATTCACCAACTTCAAGTGTTCCCTTAGCATAGTTGCTCATTTCAAAAACACCCATTGGTCCGTTCCATACAACTGTCTTAGCATCTTTCAAAACATCCTTAAATAATGCTACAGATTTTGGTCCGATATCAAGAGCCATATATCCATCAGGAATATCCCCATCAACGACTTTACTTGGAACATCGTTATCGAATTTTTCAGCTACAACTGAATCAGTTGGTAAGACAAGTTTGTCTCCGGCTTTTTCAATGATTGTCTTTGCTAATTCGATTTTATCCTTTTCAACTAAAGAATTACCAATCTTCATACCCTTAGCAGCGTAAAATGTATAAGTCATTCCGCCACCGATAATAACTTTATCAGCTTTACCTAAAAGATGATCAATAACACCAATCTTGTCAGAAACTTTAGCACCACCAAGAATTGCTACAAATGGGTGTTTAGGATTGTCAACAGCATTGCCTAAAAATTTTATTTCCTTTTCTAGCAAGAAACCAGCTGCAGCTTGGTTCATGTTGCTTGCAATACCAACATTTGAAGCATGTGAGCGATGAGCAGTACCGAAAGCATCATTTACATAAACATCACCAAGTGATGCCCAGTACTTCCCAAGTTCAGGATCATTTCCTGATTCTTTTTTGCCATCCAAATCTTCAAAACGAGTATTTTCAACAAGCAAGATGTCTCCATCGTTCATTTTGTTGATAGCTTCTTCAAGCTGAGGTCCGCGTGTTGCGGGGACAAAAGTTACAGGTTTCTTAACTAAGTCAGCAAGACGTTCTGCGACAGGGCGAAGTGAAAGTTCCTTCTTATCTTCCTCTTTTTTTACACGACCAAGATGTGAGAAAAGAATGGCTTTGCCACCGTTTTCAGCAACATACTTGATAGTTGGTAAAGCAGCAACGATTCGGTTGTCATTACCAATGACACCATTTTTGATAGGAACATTGAAATCAACACGGATCAAAACTTTTTTATCCTTAACATCTAAATCAGAAACAATTAATTTAGCCATAAAAAGCAATCCTCCAATTTATAATTTAAAAACAAAAGGCGAAGAGAGTATTGCCTCCCCCCGCCTCGATGACTTGCAATTAGTTCAGTTCATCAACTTAGCGCTAAAAGCTAAATCTTAAAGCAAACTAGCAAATTTTTCCAATGTACGGATCATTTGAGCAGTAAAGCCTGATTCGTTATCGTACCATGCAACAGTCTTAACAACTTGTCCTTCACCCTTACCAACAACTTGTGTTTGTGTAGGATCAAAAACAGAACCGAATGTTGTACCGATAACATCTGAAGAAACGATACCATCATTGTTGTAACCGAATGATGCATTGCCTTCAGTAACTTTTTTAACTGCTGCATTAACTTCGTCAGCCGTAACTTCTTTGTCAAGAGTTGTAACTAATTCTGTTAATGAACCTGTGATAACTGGTACACGTTGTGCATGTCCATCCAATTTACCTTGCAATTCTGGAACAACCAAGCCAAGTGCTTTAGCAGCCCCTGTTGAATGAGGAATTGTATTTTGTGCAGCAGCACGTGCATTACGAACATTACCACCACGATCTGGACCATCTTGTAATTTTTGTGTAGCTGTGTAAGCATGGATTGTTGTCATTGTACCAGCTTTGATACCGAATGCATCATTAACAGCTTTTGCAAGTGGTGCCAAGCAGTTTGTTGTACATGAAGCAGCAGAAACGATCTTGTCTTCTGGAGCCAATGTGTCATCATTAACACTGTAAACGATTGTACGAACATCGCCAGCTGGAGCAGAGATCAAAACGCGTTTTGCGCCTGCTTCGATATGTGCTGAAGCTTTTTCTTTTGATGTGTAGAAACCAGTTGATTCAAGAACTAATTCAACACCATCATTTTTAACCCAAGGAATATTACGTGCATCTGCTTCTGCATAAACAGGGATTGTCTTACCATTAACAATAAGAGCGTTATCCGTAGCAGAGATTTCAGCGTCAAATTGGCCATGAGCTGTATCGTATTTCAATAAATGTGCCAACATAGCTGGGGAAGTTAAATCATTGATAGCAACAACTTCCAAACTTTCTGAAGTTTCAGCAATACGACGGAATGCTAAACGACCAATGCGGCCAAAACCATTAATACCTACTTTAGTAGTCATACTAAAATTTCCTCCTTTAGGAAATAAAAAATTTATTTTAAAAAGCGGTGTCGGTTAAACACTACTCTTTTAAAATCACTTTAGCTGCCCCTTCATCTGTCACTAAACAGGTTTGCCGAGGGGCCAACTTCATGTAAGCGACAATTGCTTTGGCCTTAGACACACCACCCGCAACCGCGATTACACTTTTCATATTAGCGAGATCCTCAAGCTGTAAACCAACACGCGGAATTTTATAAACTATTCGGCCTTTTTCATCAAAAAAATATCCGAACGCTTCACCTACAGCACGTTTACGCTTGAGTTCATCTATACTTTCCTCTGACATATCGCGTCTTTTAGCCATCGTAATAGCTTCTCCGATACTATGTATAACAGCATTACTGCCGCGGATAAGCTGAACGACTTCTAAAATACTCGGTTCTTGCATCAAAGGTTCATAAGCTTTCTCGCTGAGCTGCTCTGGCACATATAGTGTACGATGTTTCCCACCTGTACGTAATGCCATTTGAGCACTCACATTATTAGCTTGGATGTCGACTGCCTCGCCAACCCCTCCACGTGCTGGAACAAAGAGCAAATCTCTTTTTTCAGCAACCTTAGGAGTGAGACAAGCAGCGATTCTCGCCATTGTTGTACCGCCCATAACTGCGATTACATTTCTGCCTTCAGGCAATAAAGCCTGTAAGGTGTCATTAACGAGCTTACCCATTATTTCAATAACTTTAACCTGCTCATCACAGTTTCCAGAAACAATCAAGCAACGATCAATTTCCAAAAATTCACTAAGCCTTTTTTCACGCTGCTGGATTCCAGCGAGCTGATCCATCAAACCGCGAAGTTTATGAATAACGACTTTACCTTCATCCGTTATTATCATTCCTGACTTCGTTGAAGTAATCAAGCCTTGCCGTTTGAGAAAATCAGTTTCTGTCCGCAACACCCGTTCGGTCACACCAATTTCTTGCGCCAGCAGACGTCTTCCGATAGGCCCTGACCAGTATATATGATGCATTATCATAAATCTCTGCACCATGATCTCTACCATGTCAGGTGCGATCTTTTCTATCCACTCTAATTCTTGGCGCATTCTAAGACCCTTCCTAGCGGGACTACTTTTGTCCAGCGGTGTCACAAAGCGACCCATCAAGCTAAAAAAAACAAAGCACAACAACAATTCTGTTCTCTTAAATTGTTCCCATACCTCATCACAGTTTGCATTATAGCAATAATTATCACCTATTGCAAGCAACGAACACAAAACTGAAAAACGTCTAAAATCCGTACTCAAGCAATGAATCTTTTTTTAAAAATTACAATTTGCGAATGTTTTTTTTGAATTTCAGTTATTTTTTTTATAATAGCGAACAATAATCCGTTATAGTTAGTTCTTGTATTTTATTTTAAGAATTAATTTTTGCTTTTTCAATCAAATCTTTTACGTTTGCTTGAAGAAGGGATCCCCACCAGATCTCGATATTTTGCAACAGTTCTGCGTGAAATCTCAATTCCATTTTGACTAAGCTGCTGTACTATTTTGCTGTCTGATAATGGTTTCGCTTTGTCTTCAGCATCAACTAACGCCTTTATCTGTGACTGAACAGCATCTGCCGTTAACTCTTCATCTTCTCTATTACTGTTAACCGTTTTAGTAAAGAAATGGCGTAACTCAAAGACTCCAAAATTGCATTTTAAATATTTACCGTTGACTGCGCGACTAACAGTTGATTCATGAAGATGTAATTCATGCGCAATTTCACGCAAAAGTAACGGATTAAGCGGGTGGTCTTCTCTGAGAAAGAAACCAGCTTGATGCTTAATAAGCGCCTGTCCCACACGCTCAATAGTTGAACCGCGTCTTTCAAGATTTTGTGCAATGTTAAGATAATCGGCCTTTTTTTCGCGTAAATATTTTTTAACATCCTTATCCGGCATATGAGCAAACTCCGCAAAATACTTTTGTTTAAAAACAACCAGTGGTCTGCTTTGCCTCGTAATTCTTAACTCGACTTTTTGTCTTTCTTTATCAATATCTACTAAGAGATCGGGATATACATACCCAATATCATCTTGCCCAAAAGCTGCTCCTGGAGCTGGAGACAAAGTCCGCACATAATCAAAGATTTTTTGAATTTCTTCCAATGAGATTGCAAATTTACGCGATATCTCTGTCCACTTACGATCAGCAAATTGGACAAAAGCTTGGTCAACGACTTCGTAAGCATGTCTCGGAGCATTATCGCTATTTTCAATTTGCAATAAAAGACATTCTTGCAGATTTCGTGCGCCAATACCTGGAGGATCCAGTTGCTGCAATAATGTCAGTGCGTCCAATAACGTTGTTTGATCGACCTTAGTTTTTTTAAGAATTTCTGCAAAATCGATCCTTAAATAACCATTCGTATCTAGGTGATCGATCAAGAAGACAACCCAACCCCTTAGAACCGATTTTCTCATTGTTAAATGGACTTGCGATAAAAGATAGTCATAAAGTGACTGTTGTTTGTGCTCGGCTGTTTGTGAGATCCAATCATCTTTGTCCTCGTTACTGCCGCTAGAATTAATAGAGCTTCCCGCATAACTCATGCGATCATTAATTTTTATAAATGGGTTATCCAATTGCTTTTGAGATAAAAAAACATGTAAATCTTCAATACTATATCTCAGAATTTGGATAGACTGTTGCATTTGCTGTGTCATTGCAAGTTTTTGAACTTGTTTCTGTTCTTGACCATATATTTGTTCAAGAGGCATTTTTATTTTCACCTGACTTTTTTTACTTGTCAATTTTGTATCTTTCCGTTAGAATAGGAGGAGTGTTGCGCCGCTAGTGTAATGGATCGCACGCAAGATTCCGGTTCTTGTAATGTGGGTTCGACTCCCACGTGGCGCATAACGAAATATCCCTAATTGATACTTTTTATTTTAGACATCTTAAGATCAATTAACTTAGAGGCTGAGCCAGATCGAATAGGCTTGGCTTTCTTTTTTACACATCTATTGTTTTAATCATAGATAGCTTTTCATAATTCTAAGGGCAAAACTAGACATTGTAATGCCTTTCACAACCCCGATATTTATTCTAACATTAAACTGCCTAGTTAGTCGAAAGTAACGTTGCACTATTAAGAGATAAAAATTTTGTTGCTGTTTATTTGACCTTTTTTGACCAATAGTTTAAACTAGCAACATAGACTTATGAATGCTAAAATTAATGGCGTTAAAATAGTTAGGAGGTACTACAGATGAATTTAGTTCCTACAGTTATTGAACAATCATCAAGAGGTGAACGTGCATACGATATCTACTCACGTCTCCTGAAAGATCGGATTATTATGCTTTCGGGTGAGGTTAATGATGATATGGCCAATGCCATTATTGCACAGTTACTTTTCTTGGATGCACAAGATTCAGAAAAAGACATTTATATTTACATCAACTCTCCTGGTGGCAGTGTGACTGCCGGTTTAGCCATCTATGATACAATGAACTTTGTCAATGCCGACGTTCAAACAATCGTGATGGGTATGGCAGCCTCAATGGCCAGTGTATTAGCAACTGCTGGTACCAAAGGTAAACGCTTTGCGCTACCTAACTCTGAGGTCATGATTCACCAACCTCTTGGCGGAGCTCAAGGTCAAGCAACTGAAATTGGAATTGCTGCTCAACATATTCTTAAAACACGTAAATTAATCAACAAAATTTTGGCTGATGGTTCTGGTCAAGATATCGAAGTTGTTAACCGCGATACAGAGCGTGATAACTTCATGTCAGCACAAGAAGCTGTTGATTATGGTTTAATTGATGGCATTATGAAAAACAAGAAAAAAATTAAATAATTACTGCATAGAAAAAATGATGTCATTTATGGCATCATTTTTTTGCACATATCATTCAAATTAAATGCGAATACAAATTCCATTATAATTACGCACAAAACAGAGAAAAAACTCGGTTCAAAATCGAATTCCAAGTCTCGCCATCACTTTGTTTAGTATCTTTTACCTCCACTCACAACAAATTCAAGCTAATCCACAAGTAAAAACTTGCTAAATTAAATTCCTGCACCTTCCTGTATTTTCTGTGCAAGTTCATTTATTTTGCGTAAACGGTGATTTATTCCAGATTTAGAGATTGGTCCACCTGGAACTATTTCGCCAAGTTCTTTCAAACTGACTTCCGGGTTTAAAATACGCGTGTGCGCCACACTTTGAAGTTTTGGCGGTAGTTTATTAAGACCAACAGTCTTTTCAATATACTGAATATTTTGAATTTGCTTCTTAGCCGCATCTGCCACCTTATTCATATTAGCATTCTCACAGTTGACGATTCTATTAACCGAATTACGCATATCACGGATAATTCGAATGTCTTCAAACTTCAACATTGCATTTGTTGCACCAATTAACGATAAAAAGTCAGCAATCTTCTCCGCTTCTTTCAGATAAGTTATATATCCACTTCTCCGTTCTGTTTTTCGCGCATTTAAATCGTAACGATTTATCAAAGTACAAATAACATCATTTTGTTCTTCATACAATGAATAGATTTCAAGATGATAACGGCTCTTTTCGGGGTTATTAACAGATCCAGTTGCTAAAAAAGCTCCCCGCAAATATGATCTTGCCTTAGCATCATCATCTAGAAAGTTCAGGGGAATGCTATTTTTTATCTGAAATCCATCAAGAATATCAAGATCATTTAATACCAACTCACTGCCCTTTTTTAGTCTAACAATATAAAGATTATTTTTTTTTAATTTCATTTTGCGTCGGACTAGTAGTTCACTTTCAACTTCATAAAATTTCTTCAAAAGTGTATAGATTCGCCTTGCAATTGCAGGGTTTTCAGTTTGGATGTTCAAAATAAAATGATGTTGTGCAATACTTAGTGACCCGTTCATGCGAATAAGAGCCATTAATTCTGCTTTGGCATTTGCAAAATGAACATCAAGTGTTGTTAATTCTTTCTTTACTTCGCTGGCATAGGACACTGACAGTCCCCCTCTAGTTAATTGAATTCATTATCTATCCATGACAACGGTCGACTCGTCAATCGCATCAACTCATCAACAACTTGATTTCCATCATGAAATACTCCTCGATCCCGCAACTTGAGAAAATTATCTGAAATAACGCGACAGCCCTCTTGACGCAATCCATAAAAATCAGGTTTAACTTGATAGAGATATTCACCATACCTCTGATGGTCCATATAGTTATCTGGAACAGGCTGTGTATTAACTAAAACAGTATCGATAATCTTTTGACCAAGATGCTTATTGAGAACCCGAACATGATCAGCATCGGAAAAATGCTCCGTCTCTCCCTTTTGTGTCATGATATTGCAAATATAAATAACCTCAGCCTTAGTCTGGCAGACAGCCTTACCAACATTTGAGATCATTAAATTAGGAAGAATGCTTGTAAAAAGACTTCCTGGGCCCAGTACAATTTGGTCCGCTTGCATAATAGCATCCACAACTTTTTGAACAGCGTGCGGCTTCTTCCCATCAACACTTGTTACCCAGACACGTTTAATCGTTTTGTCAGCAGCAGATATTTCAGACTCACCTGCCAGCACAGTTCCGTCTGTAAATTCAGCATTCAATATTAGCGGATCATTAGCTGCAGGATAGACATGACCATCAATTTTCATTAATTGCGAAAGTTCCTGAACAGCATTAAAGATTCCATCGCCATTCATTTCCGACAATGCAGCAATTATCAAATTACCAATTGCATGTCCTGAAAAAAACTGATCACTTGACTTGAAGCGATACTGAAAAATGTTCTTATAAATCTCCGGTGTGTTAGAGAGTGCTACCAATACATTACGGATGTCACCTGGTGGAACAACATTGATATAATCCCGAATAACACCGGATGAACCACCGTCATCCGCAACCGTAACAATCGCTGTGATATCCGCATTTTTTTTGCGCAAAGCCCGCAATATAACAGGTAATCCCGTTCCACCTCCAATAACAACAATATGCGGTCTTTGTCTTCGACTATTTGTTATATTGTTCATCATGATCGATTGCTAGACTCCTTTCGCCGCTTGACATCCCGATGAGATACTCTTACCGGATAAATCGATGCCAACCTATCACCTATTCTCTTAGCTAATGCTACTGAACGGTGCTGCCCACCTGTACATCCAATCGCAATTGTCACACTTGACTTGCCTTCCTCTTTATATCCAGGAATTACATTTTCTAAAAGTGTCATAAATTGCTGATAAAATGACTCTGTTTTAGCAGACCTCATTACATAATCATATACAGGTTTGTCCAATCCAGTTTTCTTTTTCAATTCAGGGATATAATATGGATTTGGCAAGAACCTAACATCCATTACAATATCAGCATCAATTGGCAAGCCATATTTAAATCCAAAGGATAAAACTTCAACATGGAAAGCTGTTGACTCGCTAGTTTCAAAATTATGGAAAATCTCTTCTCGAAGTTGTCTGGGAGTTAATTTGCTTGTATCTACCACTAATTGAGCTTTAGCACGTATGTCGGATAATAAATCACGTTCCAACTTAATTCCATCCATCAGCCTGCCTTCCATCGCCAAAGGATGAGAACGTCTTGTCTCCTTATACCTAGCAACTAACTCTCCATCAGAGGCATCAAGAAACAAAATTTTTGTGTCAATAAAATTGTCGTTTCCAAGATTATTCAGCATCTCAATTATTTCATCATAAAAAGCTCGAGAACGTAAATCAATCACAAGTGCTACTTTATTAACCTTTCCAGATTCGCGGACTAATTCCCAGAACTTCGGTAATAGTGTTGGCGGCATATTATCAATACAAAAATAGCCTAGATCTTCAAAGCTTTGAACAGCCACAGTCTTGCCGGCACCACTCATCCCGGTAATAACGACCAATTTTAACGGTTCTTTCATTAATAATTCCTCCAATTTACACTTTCTGAATATTATAACATACCGGGTGTTTCAAAATAACTTTTATAATACTATTTTTTTACAAAACAAAGGCCAAAGCAAAGTTCATTTTTTGCTTTGGCCTTTGTTTTGTAGCATAATTAAAACATTATCACAAACAAAAACTGATTTTATTCAACTACCTTACGAACAAAAGGATCCGAAGAAATACCTTCATTCAAAATCTTGTGACACCATTCTTTGGCTGAAAAAAGCGAGTGATCACGGTAATTGCCACAACTTTTAATATCAGTTCCTTGAACATCATCCCAAGTTGAATTTTCAATATCTTGCAATGCACCCTTCAAAGCCTTGGCAACTTCTACAGCGTCATGTTCACCCCATGTAATCAGATGAAAACCTGTCCGGCAACCAAATGGAGAACAATCGATCACACCGTCTAAACGATCCCGCAGGTAACCCGCAAGCATATGTTCAATTGTATGCAAGCCAGCAGTTGGAATTGCATTTTCATTTGGTTGTACTAAGCGCAAATCATAGTTAGATATTTTATCACCTTTATGTCCCTCTTCAACTGTGATAAGTCGAACATACGGAGCTTTGACTGCCGTATGATCTAATGCGAAACTTTCAACTTTTGCCATTCACTATCCACTCCAATCTATATCATTACTCTAAGCACTTTGAATCAAAAAAGCAAGCCCCTCAACGATGCTTTCGTTCTCGATCCCGTACTAGTGCTGCATGCAAATATTTACCCGTGTAACTATCTTTGATACCCTCAACATCTTCAGGTTTACCCACAGCAACAACAGTTCCACCACCATCCCCGCCTTCAGGCCCAAGATCTATCAAGTAATCTGCTGTTTTTATAACATCTAAATTATGTTCGATTACGAGAACTGTATTTCCTTTATCGACAAGTCTTTGCAGAACATTTAATAAATTTCTGATGTCATCAGTGTGCAACCCAGTAGTTGGTTCATCTAAAATATAGAATGTCTTTCCGTTAGATTTGCGATGCAACTCCGAGGCTAGTTTCATCCGTTGCGCCTCACCACCAGATAAGGTTGTGGCCGGCTGCCCGAGCTTGACATATCCAAGCCCCACATCAACAATTGTTTGTAATTTACGTCTGATTTTAGGAATGGCGGAAAAAAATTCTAAAGCTTCTAAAACCGTCATGTCTAAAATTTGTGCAATGTTTTTATCTTTGTATTGAATTTCTAAGGTTTCAGAATTATATCTAGCACCATGGCAAACTTCGCATGGAACATATACATCTGGTAGAAAATTCATTTCAATTTTTATTATTCCATCGCCCTTGCAAGCTTCACAACGACCACCTTTAACATTAAAACTAAAACGTCCTTTCCCATAACCACGCATTTTGGCAGCATTGGTTTGAGCAAACAAATCACGCACATCATCAAATACACTAGTATAAGTAGCGGGGTTACTCCGCGGTGTTCGGCCAATCGGACTTTGATCAATGTCGATTACCTTTTCAAGGTTTTCTACCCCTTCAATCCTCTCAAATTTGCCGGGTTTATCTGAATTGCCATTTAACTTTTGAGCTAGTGCACGCTTCAAAATCATATTTATAAGTGTTGACTTGCCTGAGCCAGAAACACCAGTAACTGCTATAAATTCGCCTAAGGGAAAATCAACGTCTATTTTCTTTAAATTGTTTTCAGCCGCGCCCTTAATACGCAAATACTTACCATTTCCAGATCGTCGTTCTTCAGGTACAGCAATAAATTCTCGTCCAGATAAATACTGTCCGGTAATGGACTTGCGTGAGCGAGCAACTTGTTTCGGGGTCCCTGCTGCCATAACATTTCCCCCATCACTTCCCGCACCAGGTCCAATGTCTATCACATAATCTGCCGCTCGCATCGTATCTTCATCATGTTCTACCACAATCAGTGTGTTGCCTAAATCACGCATTTTTTTTAAGGACGAGATCAAACGATCGTTATCTCTTTGATGCAGACCGATTGAGGGTTCATCTAAGATATACAAAACCCCTGACAGATTAGAACCAATTTGAGTTGCTAAACGTATTCGCTGTGCCTCACCTCCAGACAAAGTGCGTGCGGAACGACTCAAAGTCAAATATTCTAAACCAACATTTATTAAAAATGTCAGACGATCTTTGATTTCCTTCAAAATTGGATGGGCGATCGCTGTATCTTGCTCATTAAAAGTTATTTTTTCAAAAAAATGCAAAGCTGCAGCGATATTATCATCTGAAACTTCACCAATATGCCTTCCAGCTATTTTAACAGCCAAAGCCTTTTGGTTAAGACGATAACCGTGACAAGTTTGACAAGTCAGACTTGTCATATATTTACGCATAACATCACGTGTAAAATCACTATTCGTTTCATGGTAGCGTCTTTTGATATTTGGAATAACACCTTCAAAAGGAACATCAACATCCCGAACTCCGCCAAAATCATTCTCATAGTGAAAATGAAAAATCTTGTCACCCGCACCATACAGAATAGTTTCTTTCTCAGCAGGTGTTAATTCTGTAAAAGGTGTGTCCATATCAATTTCAAAAGCATCACACATCTGCTCAAGTAAACTAGGATAGTATTTAGAACTAATCGGGTTCCACGGCTCAATCACACCTTCATTTAGTGTTTTGTGTGGATTTGGGATGACCAAATCTTTATCCACTTCCAGCTTTACACCCAAACCATCACAATCAGGACAAGCACCAAAAGGTGCATTAAAAGAAAACAAACGTGGCTCTAATTCACCGATTGAAAAACCACAATAAGGGCACGAAAAATTTTCTGAAAACTGCAGCATTTCTCCGTCAATGATATCGGCGCTTGCATAGCCCTTAGAAAGTCGCAGAGAAGCTTCAAAAGAATCAAAAAGACGGGAGCGCACTCCATTTTTGACAACAATTCTATCGACTACTACTTCAATTGAATGTTTTTTATTCTTATCCAGTTCCAATTTGTCTTCTATATCGTAAATCTTTCCATCTACGCGAACACGAACAAATCCTTCACGCTTTATCTTCTCAAAGATCTTTTTATGCTGGCCTTTTTTCTGTCTGATGATTGGTGACAAAATTTGAATCTTAGTTCTTTCCGGTAATTGTAAAACTCGATCAACCATTTGTTCAGGCGATTGGCTCGTTATCTTGTGCCCGTCATTGGGACAAGTTGGAGTCCCAACTCTAGCCCATAAAAGACGTAGATAATCATTTATCTCAGTAACTGTTCCAACAGTCGATCGGGGATTTTTAGATGTTGTTTTTTGATCAATTGAAATTGCAGGGGATAAGCCATCAATTGAATCAACATCTGGCTTATCCATTTGCCCCAAGAATTGCCGCGCATAAGCAGACAGACTCTCAACATATCTTCGCTGTCCTTCGGCATATAATGTGTCAAATGCCAATGAACTTTTACCAGAGCCTGACAAACCAGTCATCACAACTAACTTATTTTTAGGAATTGTAACATCAATATTTTTCAAATTATGCGCACGGGCGCCGTGAATCACAATCTTATTTTGTACCACTCTTCATTTCCTTCCTTCATTACAAACTCTATTCAATCTGCGCCTTTAATTCCATAATCGTATCACGTAAGGTTGCGGCTTCTTCAAAATCAAGTTTTTTAGCTGCAGCTCTCATTTGTTCCTCTAACCTGCCGATCATTTCTTTTTGATCATCTCGTTCTAGATCATTGAATTCTAATTCTGTAAATGATTCCTTTTTCCCATTATTTTTAGCAGGTTTAGTTATTGAAATCAAATCACGGACTTTTTTCTTAATCGTTTTTGGAATAATATGATGTTCTTCATTATAATGTTCTTGAATACTACGCCGTCTTTTAGTTTCGTTAATTGCGGCTTTCATCGAATCGGTTATCTTGTCAGCATACATTATAACTCGCCCATTCTCATTACGTGCCGCTCGTCCGATAGTCTGTACAAGTGAACGTTCACTACGTAAAAAACCCTCTTTATCAGCATCTAAAATCGCTACTAACGAGACCTCTGGGACATCGATTCCCTCACGCAGGAGGTTAATACCTACAAGGACGTCAAATTTTCCTAAACGTAAATCACGAACAATCTTAGTTCTCTCCAACGTTTTTATATCTGAATGTAGGTATTTAACCTTTATTCTCAATTCCTTCAAATAATCTGTTAAATCTTCAGACATCTTTTTTGTAAGTGTTGTTATAAAGACACGTTCATTTCGTTCAACCCGCTTATTAATTTCACCTACAAGATCATCCATCTGACCCATGATCGGTCGGGCTTCAATTATAGGATCAAGCAACCCGGTTGGTCGAATGATCTGCTGGATGATTTCATCTGTTTGAGCCTGTTCATAAGGCCCTGGAGTCGCAGACATATAAACTATTTGGTGAACATGTTTTTCAAATTCATTTAATGTTAACGGTCGATTATCAAGTGCGCTTGGAAGCCTGAATCCATAATCTACCAGCATTTGTTTACGGGCACGATCGCCATTGTACATCCCACGAACTTGAGGCATTGTCACATGTGACTCATCAACTACAATCAAAAAATCTTTAGGAAAGAAATCCAGTAAAGTATAAGGTGGTTCGCCTTCTTTTCGACCATCCATATGTCGTGAATAATTTTCTATTCCTGAACAATATCCCATTTCTCTTAACATTTCAATATCATAGGTTGTACGCTGTTCCAGGCGCTGTGCTTCAAGCAATTTATTCTCATGTTTAAACTTTTTGAGTTGCTGCTCTAGTTCAGACTGAATTCCTGCAATTGCCTTATCCATAATGTTATCATTGGTCATAAAATGAGTCGCAGGAAAAATTGAAACATGGCTCCGATCACCAATGATTTCACCTGTTAGTGAGTCAACCTCACGTATTCGGTCAATTTCATCTCCGAAAAATTCGATACGCAATGCACGTTCATCCCGCGAGGCCGGAAAAATTTCGACTATATCACCGTGCACACGGAAACGACCACGCTGGAAATCAATATCATTTCGTTCAAACTGAATATCGACCAGTTGACGCAACAATGTATCTCGATCTAGTGTTTGTCCGACTCTCAATGAAAGCGTGTGTTCCTTATATTCATGCGGATCACCTAATCCAAAAATTGAAGATACCGAAGCTACAACTATTACATCATTTCGTTCTAAAAGAGAACTTGTCGCCGAATGCCGCAACTTATCTATCTCATCGTTAATACTTGAATCCTTTTCAATATAAGTATCACTAGAAGGAACGTATGCCTCAGGCTGATAATAATCGTAGTAGCTGACAAAATACTCAACAGCATTATTTGGAAAAAACTCTTTGAATTCCCCATAAAGCTGTCCAGCTAAAGTCTTGTTATGTGCTAAAACAAGTGTCGGTTTATTAGCATTTTTTATCACATTCGAAATCGTAAATGTTTTACCTGTTCCTGTTGCCCCAAGTAAAACCTGAGCTTTATGCCCTTCCTTGATCCCTTCTGATAACTTCTTAATAGCCTGCGGCTGATCACCAGTTGGCTGATAAGGTGAAACTATATCAAAATGCCGGTCTACCTGTCTTTCTATCATAATATCTGGCCTCCGTGCTCTTTTTAGTTACAAAAAGACCACGACAATTGACTGCCACGGCCTATTTACTCGCTTATTCATTTTAACACAGCGAACATACTTTCGCACGTTTCGCATACACTTCAGTTTTAATAGGAAAACTCTTCGATCATCTTTAAGCGTAAATCTTTGAGCTGACCTGTCCAATAAACATCATAAATATCAGGATTTTTCAATCGCAAGCATGATGACGGCAATTCAGCAATTGCTTTTTTCGAAAAAGCCTGAATTTCCATTGTTTTAGGTGTTCGGTAAATTAATGTACCTTCTTTAAAAATTTGGACTTGCAATGGTTTTAATTGCCATGAATGGAGCTGCTTTACATGCTGTGTTTTGTTTGGATCAGAATTATAAATATTGCTGCTTTCTTTTACTTTTTCAGAGTCCAAGCACAACAAATCACCACGTGCCCTTTTTTCTTCATCATATAATCGATACAATCGTTTAAAACCTGGAATAGTAGTTTTTTCAACTGTATTACTTAATTTTATTTTAGGTGTTATTACATCATTTTCCTGTGTTGCCACTAACTTATAAACACCGCTCAAAACTGGATCTGATGATGCTGTAATTAATTTCTCACCGACACCAAAACTATCAATTGATGCCCCTTCTTCCAAAACATTTTGAATAACATCTTCATCCAAAGCATTTGAAACCGTGATTGTTGCATTCTTAAACCCTGCATCATCGAGCAATTTGCGTGCTTTTTGTGTCAACACTGTAATATCACCTGAGTCGATACGCACTCCGATATGATCACTTATTCCCATCTTTTTTAATTCTTTAAAAATTCGGATAGCATTAGGTACACCAGACTTTAAAACATCATAAGTATCGACTAGTAGTAAGCAGTTATGCGGATAGACTTTCATCCAAGCTTGAAAAGCCGCACGCTCACTTGAAAACGACTGAATCCAACTGTGTGCCATTGTTCCAAGAGGTTTCAATCCAAATAGTTTAGCACTCAAGACATTAGCTGTGCCTGAACATCCGCCAATGACAGCTGCCCTAGCCCCATACGTAGCTGCATCAGCTCCTTGGGCACGCCGTGATCCGAACTCCATGACAGGACGATTCCTAGCAACCATACAAATTCGGCGGGCTTTAGTCGCAATCAGTGATTCATGATTAACAATATTCAATAACATTGTTTCAAGTAATTGTACCTGTACTAATGGACCTCTGACTGTCAATAATGGCTCATTGGGAAAAACAGGTGTTCCCTCCTCAACCGACCACACATCACATTTAAAATCAAAATCATGAAGATATTCCAAAAAGGCATCATCAAAAATGTTCAAATCTTTCAAGTATTCAATATCCGAATCGCTAAAATGTAGCTCATCTAAATAATTGATAACTTGTGCCAGACCCGCATAGACCACTAGCCCACCTTTATCAGGAATCTTGCGAAAATATAAGTCGAAATAACCAATTTTTTCCGGCTGTTCTCTAAAAAAGCCATTAGCCATTGTCAACTCATACAAATCCAGCAGCAAAGACAAATTTCTCGTTTTCATCTGTTTCCTCCAATAACTTTTCCCTCACAAAAAGGGTGTCAAGACATTAATAGTTTAAAATTATACCTGCATTCAGCCTTTGTCAAGTCTTGTCATGATATAGAAATCCTAGTTCATCCAGTCGGTGTTGAATTTTATTAAACGTTTCTTCGTCTTTGCAACTGATGTTATGCAAATGAATTCCATTGGTCAAACTCGCAAGTAACTTATGATTTTCATTTTTTACGCGACTCATGAAATCATTAATATCTGATTGGGTTGCTAAACCTAATGTCCCAACAATCTGCCCGTAAACACTGTGTTCAATCAACACATCAACTACCTCACCTTTTAAGGAAATGATGCTTTCCAGCTCTGCTCTTGTTTGGTCAAATGTATGCTGACACACAACGACACCGTGATAGGATGTACTCTCTTCTTGGTACTTATACCCATTTACAGTTGATACGATCGGCTCTCCCTGAGCACGTAAAAGAGCAATGTCTCCGACAACTGTCTGGCGGCTAACACCATATTTTCTTGCTAATTGATTGGCACTAAGCAACTTTTGATTATGCAATTCATCTTTAATTGCTATTCTTCTTTGTATAGTATTCAATTATTAGCTTCCTTTCTCTCTGCTCTTCTAAATATATACAAAAAGAGGAAATGCGAACTTTAATTCGTTTTCCTCTTCTGTACAAATAGTCCAAGGTAAATAATTATTTTTGAATAAATGTATTTATCGCATCTTCAAACGCTTGTCTCTTATCAAGAGACTCAGTTTGTGAATCGCCCTGAGTTCCAACATAAAACTTGATCTTAGGTTCAGTCCCTGAAGGCCGCACAGCTATCCATGATCCATCCGCTAATAAATATTTAAGTACATTTGACTTTGGTAGAGCAATTGGGCTTACTTTGCCATTTTTGGTATGTTTTTCAGAGTTTAAAAAGTCCTCCATGGCAACAACTTCAACATCAGCGAAGCTTGCAGGTGCATTTTTGCGGAATTTTGTCATCAAGTCCTTAATTTCTTGCGCACCTTCAACACCATCGAACGTTAAAGCAATTGTTTTCTCCGCAAAATAGCCATACTTCTCGAACAAAGCTTGCAGGCCATCGTATAAATTCTTTCCTTGTTCCTTGTAGTAAGCCGCAACTTCAGCCAACATCACAAGCGATTGAATAGCATCTTTATCACGAACAAATGGCCTTACCAGATAACCGTAGCTTTCTTCGAAACCAAAAACAAAAGTATGCTCACTTGTTTCTTCAAAATGTTTGATTTGTTCAGCAATAAATTTAAAACCGGTTAGAACGTTAATCATCTGTGTATCATAATTGCGAGCAATCGCAGTTGCAAATTCACTTGATACGATTGACTTAACAACAGCTGCGTTTTTTGGCAGTTTATTATTTTCCTGACGTGCAGTCAAAATATAATCCAGCATCAAGGCGGCTATCTGGTTTCCTGTCAGCAGTTGATATTCCCCTGAAGGCTGCCGCACAGCCGCTCCTAAACGATCAGCATCCGGATCAACAGCTATTAACAGATCAGCATCCTCTTTTTTACCTAAAGCAATTGATAAATCAAAAGCCGCGGGATCTTCTGGATTAGGTTTTTTAACTGTTGAAAACTCAGGATCTGCCTTGGCTTGTTCAGGGACCATCGTAAAATTAGCAAATCCAGCTTGCTGCAATGCCTTTTCTCCGAGCATAGCTCCCGTTCCATGCAGTGGTGAGAAGATCAACTTCATCGTTTTGCCTTCTTTTGCGACAAGTTGTTGATCAATAGTTACTTTTTTAACTTCAGCTAGGTAAGCCTGATCTACTTCAGAACCGATAATTTGCATTGAATTATTTTTAAGAAGCTCTTTTTCATCAGCAACTTCTATACCAAATAAATCACTTGCTTGACGAACAAACTTTGTAATCATATTTGATTCTTCTGGTGGCATCTGGCCACCATCTTCACCATAGATCTTATAACCATTGTATTGCTTAGGATTATGACTAGCTGTTACCATAATTCCCGCATAGGTGTGCAAGTTGCGCACAGTAAAGGATAGCTCTGGTGTTGGCCGCAAGCTTTCAAAGACATAGCTGGGTATTCCATGTGCCCCAAGAACACGAGCTGCTTGATGTGCAAAGTCTTTTGAATGGTGACGCGAATCAAAACTGATCGCAACCCCGCGCTTTTTAGTTTCATCATCCAGTGTATCCATAAATAAAGCGAGTCCTTCAGTTGCTTGACGGACAGTATAAATGTTCATTCGGTTAACACCGACTCCGATAACACCACGCATACCTGCAGTCCCAAACTCCAAAGGTGCATAAAATGCATCTTCTAATGCATCTTTATTATCCTTAAGCTCATTCAGTTCTTCTCTTAATGATTCTTCCAATCCCTGATAATCAGCCCATTTTTTATATGTTTTTTCCCAGTTCACATAATCACTCCTAATTTTATCTACCCACAGTATACTATAAAATAAAACGTTTTTATTCAAAAAATGATAAAACCTTTATTAAACCCTTGGATCTCTAAAAAGATAAATTCTCAATTGCCACCCAATTCTTTAGTTCATATCCTTACAACTCATATAACACAGCCTTGTAAACCATTTCTATAATATATCTGATTTAAAAATCTAGCAACTAGGAGAATATAAAAAGAGGCAGATATGCAAAATTAAATTAAAGAATTTAACTATGACTATCTGCCTCTGCATCTTTATTAAAAATTTATTTTATAGACTTATTTATTTAATTCACTTGTTCAAGACATCGACATCTAATAAGTTCTGCTAATAACTTTTGTTCTTAGTCTTTTAATGATTCAATGTAGCTAAAGACTCCTTGACCAGCTATACTTCCATCACCGACAGCAGTTGTTATTTGACGCAGCTCCTTTTTACGCACATCACCAATTGCAAAAATTCCTGAAACTGCTGTTTCCATTTTTTCATTTGTTTTAATCCAGCCTTCTTCATCGGTAATTCCGAGTTTCTGGAAAGGTTCAGTCATTGGTTCGACACCAACATAAATAAAGACTCCGCTGATTGATACTTCTGTATCTTGACCAGTTTTTTTATTATGTGTCTTCACCCCAGTCACCTTTTGGCCATCACCTTCAATTTCAGTGACGATCGTATCCCATGTAAAATCTATTTTAGGATTTGCAAATGCACGATCCTGAAGTATTTTTTGTGCTCGCAGTTCATCTCGTCGGTGAACAACATCAACCTTTTTTACCAATTGAGTCAGATAAGAACCTTCCTCAATGGCGGAATCACCACCACCAACAACGATAACCTCCCGATCACGGAAAAAAGCCCCATCACAAACCGCACAGTAAGAAACACCGCGCCCACCATACTCATCTTCACCTGGAACGCCAAGTTTTTTATACTGCGATCCTGTAGCAATAATAAGTGCCTTTGCTGCATACTCATCACTATCAGTTTTAACGATTTTAGCATTATCAGCAGCAACCGTTATTTTTTCGACATTTCCATATGCATATTCAGCATCAAATTGCGTTGAACTCTCATACATCTCTTTTGCTAAGTCAGGTCCTAGAATAGATTTAAATCCCGGATAATTCTCCACCTCAGCCGTATTGTTCATTTGACCACCATAGATTCCACGATCTAGCATCAAAACAGAAAGATTTGCACGGGAAGCATACAATGCAGCAGTCATCCCGCCTGGACCTGCACCTATAACAATCACGTCATATTTCTTCACCACTTGTGTAAAACCCTCTTTCAATCAATTATGTTTTTCAATGTTACTAAGTATAACTTACTTTATGTAAGTAATCTAACTATTTGTTTCTATTTCAAAAAAAATTAAATTTTGGTCCAATCACTACTCTGATCGTCCTTCACGCTGCATCAGATCTGAGATAGCCTGCCTGATATCCTTGTTTTCATAAAGAACTTGGTAGATTGCGGTTGTAATAGGCATTTCAATTTTTTCTTGGGCAGCCAATTCATAAGCTGCTTTAGTTGTACTGAGGCCTTCGATTACCATGCCCATATTTGTGATAACATCTTGTAAAGCTTCACCTTGTCCTAGCTGATTTCCTGCACGCCAATTACGTGAGTGAATACTTGTACAAGTGACAATCAGATCTCCGACACCTGATAAACCAATAAATGTTAACGGATCAGCACCAAGTGCTATCCCTAGGCGAGCTATTTCAGCAAGTCCACGGGTCATTAAAGCTGCTTTAGCATCATCACCATATCCTAAGCCATGCAAAGCACCTGCTCCTAAAGCTATAATGTTTTTAAAGGCTGCACCTAGTTCAACACCGATAATATCTGTATTTGTATAAACACGAAAATAGTTATTCATAAACAACTTTTGCACATTTTTAGCACTCGTTAAGTCCTCAGAGGCAGCTGTCACAAGTGTTATGTCCTTTTTTGCAACTTCTTCTGCATGACTCGGACCAGAAAGTGCAACGATCCCCTTGCGATTTTCTGCAGCAATTTCTTCACTAATTATCTCCGATATTCTTTTATGTGTTCTCAGTTCCAATCCCTTACTTGCATGGACAATAACTGGCTTGAGTTTTTTTTCTTTTAAAATAGTTGCTACATCTGCCGCAACCGAACGCATTGCTTTTGTGGGTACGGCGAATAAAACCGTACTTGCATCTTCAAGTACTTTAGCCATGTCTTCAGAAGCGATTAGACGCCTGTCATACGTGAAATCTGATAAATAATGGTGATTTGTATGCTGGTTGTTTAATTCGTCAACTTGTTTTTTTCTCCGTGACCATATACATACCTTGTTCCCGTTCATTACTAAGATATTTGCTAAGATACTACCCCATGATCCTGCTCCGATAACTGCTACTTTCTTACACACCAAAACCACTCCTAATTATTTATCAAACTTCGTAATTCCTTCAGTATACCAAGGTTCAAGCGGTTTCCAATAACGCCGTAAAATCCATAATGCAATCACACCGATAAACAATAGCACTGACAACCATTGCGAAACACGCAATGCACCTAGCATCAAACTATCTGTACGCATTTGTTCGATAAAGAATCTTCCAAAGGAATACCATATAACATAGCTAAAGAAGACCTCGCCACGTTTAAACAAGTGTACTCGTTGTCTAAGACAGAGCAAAACCACAAAACCGGTAAGATCCCAAAGTGATTCATACAAAAAGGTCGGTTGCCGATAAGCTCCATGGATATTCATCTGCTGAATAATAAATGAAGGGATGCGCAACTTCTGTAAAAAAGCCAGTGATGTGACGGCTCCATACGCTTCTTGATTCATAAAATTGCCCCAACGTCCGATACCTTGGGCCATAATAACTGTAGGCGCTATAACATCCAACATAAGGAAAGAAGGAATTTTCCGTTTGCGGCAAAAAACAATTACAGTAATCAATGCCCCGATCAATGCCCCATAAATTGCTATTCCACCATCCCAAATGCGATAAATTTCACTTAAATGATTTGAGTAATAGTTCCATTGGAAAACAACATAGTAGATACGAGCAGAAATAATAGAAAATGGGAGTGCCCACAAAAGCATGTCATATATATTGTCTTCAGCGATACCCCTTTTCTTTCCTTCCTTCACAGAAAGATACACTGCCAGTACCACTGCACTGGCAATAATAATACCATACCAATGAATTTCAATCGGTCCTAAAGTAAATGCAATTGGGTTCAAAACCCCCAACAAAAAAGACTTCACTTACGTCACTCTTTCCCTAACATCAATTAGAATTATTCTTGATCAAACTGTTCAGATTATTTTCAAAAGCTTCAGTCGCATCATATCCCATCGTTCGAGCTCGATAATTCATTGCAGCCGCTTCGATAATGATTGCAAGATTTCGTCCAATTTTGACAGGAATAGTTATCTTAGGAATATCCACATCAAAAAGGCGGACTTTCTGCTCTCCACTGCCCAGGCGATCAAACTGCTTATCCGGGCTCCAATTTTCTAAATGGACGATTAATGAGATATCGGTCTCAGCTCGCACAGCACCTGCTCCAAAAAGATTCATGACATCGATTATGCCTATTCCTCTTATTTCTAATAAATGATTTAAAATCTTAGGCGCCTCACCAACAATTGTCTGCTCATCTTTTTGATAAACCTCTACACGATCATCAGCAATTAAGCGATGGCCCCTTTTGATTAAGTCCAGAGCCGTTTCAGATTTTCCAACACCCGAATCACCGGTTATTAGCACACCGAGCCCATAAATATCAACCAAAACACCATGCATAGATTTTCTTTCAGCTAACTGTGATTCTAAAAAATCTGTCATTTTTGACAATACTCGTGTAGTTGAAAGTTTAGAACGTAAAACAGGGATACCATTTTCTTTAGCCGCAACTTCAAGTTCTTCAGGAACAGGTAAGTAACGTGAAATCACAAAACATGGAGTTATCGGATCTTCACAAAGCTTTTGCATGACTTTTGTCCGTGACTCCATCGTCATTTTGCGCGCATATGAAATTTCTGTCATTCCTAAAAGCTGGATACGCTCCGCTGGGTAATAATCAAAATACCCCGTTAATTCCAATCCCGGCCGAGAGATATCACTTGTTGTTATCACTTTTTGGTTCAAAATAGTTGCACCCGTATAAACTGACATTCCTGCTGCCTTCGCCAAACTTTCAACATTTACATCATTACTCAATCGATGACCCTCCTATTAAGTATCTAATCAACCCTGCATTAAGCGGGTTTTTGTTAAAATCATAGCACAGCATTTTAACATTTTGAACCGTTTTCATTACCCTAAATTGAGCTTCTATAATTTGTTATTACCAAATTAACCCCGCTCAGAACAAGCGCAATCATAAACGCTGCCCCAAAATTTGCAAATCTAAATGTATCTCCAATTAAAATTGAAGTTAACTCAAGCATAAAAGCGTTGATCACCAAATAGAAAAATCCAAGCGTCATAAATGTAATTGGTAATGATAATATTACAAAGATGGGTTTTACAAACATATTTAAAATTCCTAATACTGCAGCTGCAATAAAGGAAACCCAAATGCTCGAAACTTGAAAATACTGGGGAAAAAAACCAGCAGTTGCCATAAAAACGACTGCATTTATTACTGTGCGTTGCAAAAACGACATACCTATTCCTCCATAAATTTTTGTTGTATTTCTTAATGAATATCTCGTTCATGTACATCTTTTATTATACGTCTGCCACTCGCAGAACGTTTATTTTTGTGTATGTCAGCTTCTTTGCCTTTTCCAAATAAAGTATTAAAATTTGAAAAGAAACTATCCTTTGGTGCTGGCATAATGCCAATTAAAACAACATAAATACAAAAAGCCAGAAATTGAATATGTGGGATAATCAATAAGATAATGAATAATCCGCGAATAACCCAGGGATTAATCTTAAAGTATTCTGCGAGCCCGGCACATACTCCTGCAATAAGACGATCACGTGAGCGTCTGATTTTCCTATTTTTATTCATAGTACCCCTCCTACAATTTGTTACCTACTGTTGATTCTACATTGTTGTTTTTTTTTAAGCAAATTACCTATCTTAGTTGACTACAATTTTAACAAAAATAAATAATTTTTACCTTTCATCTTTGTTACTAGGATTTAGTTCAACTATCTTACCCTTTTTTAAAAAAATAACCCACTCACAAACATTTGTGACGTAATCGCCAATTCGTTCAAGGTAAGTTGCAACGAGCGTATAATATGATCCGCTAACAATTGTTTCGGGATCATTCTGCATAAATTTAATACATTTGTTTCTAATTCGCTCAAGTGCATCATCCAATTTTTGATCATCGTCAGCAACTCGATATGCATTTTTTTCGTCACTCTTAATATAGGCATCCAATACATTTTCAACCATTGTACACGCCAGTTTCCCCATTTTAGCAATTTCAACCTCAATCTCAGGAATTCTTTGCGTTCCCTTCATTTTGATTGTTGCTCGTGAAATACTGACTGCATGATCACCAATTCGTTCAATGTCTGAACTGGCCTTCAATACTGTAATCACCTCACGCAAGTCAGAGGTTACAGGTTGATATAATGCTATTAATTCAAGTGTCAGTTTTTCGAGTTCATTTTCACATTCATTGATTTTTTTATCTTTTAAAATAACTTCATGCGCCAATTTATTGTCGTGGTCAGAAAAAGCTTTGACAGAATGTGAAATTGCTTCATTGACCATCATTCCCATGTCTGCAAAAAGAACATGTAACTTATTCAATTCTTTTTCAAAAGTATCCCGCATATTGCCACCTCCAAACTTTGTTCAAGATATAAAATAATAATCACAAAAAAACAACTAAGTTAATAAATATGATTGTATACTTTTAACTTGGGGCAATCAAACTAACCATTATTTCCGCGATATTAATATCACTTCTTATCACAACCTCAACATATTTAATTTGTAAAAACGGTTATTTCATCTTCTCAAATTATGAGACAAGTAATTATCTGTCCTTACTGATTTGGGATACGTAAAAACTTCTTTTGTTCTTCCCTTCTCAACAAGCACCCCTTTATCAAAAAAAACAGTATCATCAGAAATGCGAGCAGCTTGAGAAAGATTATGTGTTATCCAAATGACTGTTGTTTTCTTTTTCAATGTACGTAAAACATTTTCAACAGTATTAGTTGCCACTGGATCTAGCAGACTTGTCGCTTCATCTAGTAACAAGACCTCTGGCTCTAAGGCTAAAGCACGGGCTAAGCATAGTTGCTGAGCTTGACTCTTAGATAGCAAGCGTGCACTTTGTTTCAACTTGTCCTTAACTTTCTTCCATAAACCCGCTTTAGTAAGGCTCTTTTCTATAATCTGTCTTAATTTTGATTCATCTTTTATTCCATGGCATTTCAAAGGAAACGCGATATTATCATAAATCGACATTTCAAAAACATGTGCTTCCTGAAAAAGCATTCCAATATGGGTTCTTAATTTATAAACATCTATCTCTGGACCATTTATATCAAGTCCATGATAAAATATTTCTCCCGTAATTGTAGTTTTTCGTTCATCTAATCTATTCAATGCGTTAAGAAAAGTCGTCTTCCCAGCTCCAGATGGTCCAATTAACGAAGTAACTGCATTTTTTCGAAAATTCACATTAATACCATGAAGAATCTCTTGTTGTCCATAAAAAACTTTTAAATTCTTAGTTAACAGGACTTCTTCTTCAAATTGCCTGCTTTTAGCTGTAGCTGCTGTCCCCATCATATTAGATCCTGCCTTTGCTAAAGTTTACTCAGCTGTGCATCAGTTTTTTTTTTTCTTTTATTAATACTATAACGCGCTGCCAGATCAAAAAATAATACCATGAATAATAAAACAACTGCTGAACCAGCCGATATTTTTCCAGCATCCGAAACTGTGCCTTCAGTATTTATTTTCCAAATATGAACAGCTATTGTCTCAGCTGGTCTTAAAGGACACAACGGACTAGTTATACTTAATGGATTCCAATTGCTGAAATCGATCAGAGATGCACTTTGCCCAGCCGTATATATTAAAGCCGCAGTCTCTCCAAGTATTCTCCCTGTACTTAGAATAATTCCTGTAATTATTTCTGCAGAAGCCTCTGGTACAATAACATTCTTCACAACTTCCCAGCGTGATATTCCTAAAGCCAAACCGGCATGCATTTGGTTTTCAGAAATATTTCGAATCGCAATTTCAGTTGATCGTATCAACAAGGGTAAATTAAAGAATGCTAATGTTAGGCTACCTGCTAATATCGAAAAACCTAAACGAAATTTGATAACAAAAAGGAGAAAGCCGAATAAACCGACCACTATTGAGGGCAAAGAACTCAAAACTTCAAGTGAGGTTCTAATTAAACCTGTCATCCAATTATCCGGTGCATATTCAGCCAGCCAGATACTTGCCCCAAAGGATAAAGGCAGAGAAATTAAGAGGGTAATTACGGTTAAATAGATAGAATTAAATAATTGAATACCTATTCCTCCACCTGCATAAACATAATTTGAACCTGATGTCAAAAAATGCCAAGAAATATAGGGTACTCCTCCTATTATAATATAGCCTAATAAGCCGCAAAGAAGAAAAACCACAAACGATACAATTATGTATAAAATGATTTTAAATGCCATGTCTGCAAATTGTGGTCTCGATTTGTTATTCATTGATTCAATTCCTCTTTCTCATTGCAAAACGCGCAAACAGATTAAATAGTAGAGATATTAACAACAGCAGCAATGCCAACGACCACAATGCATCATTTTCGATCGATCCTCTAACCGAATCCCCCATCCCAATCGTTATAACACTGGTCAGTGTAGCTGCTGGACTCATTAAATGAGTTGGAATCAACGTTGCATTTCCAATTACCATTTGAATTGCAACTGCTTCTCCAAAAGCTTGTGACATTCCAAACAAAATTGCAGTAACAATTCGTGGTTTCGCAATAGGCAAAACAATTCTGCGCAATGTTTGCCATTGAGTCGCTCCTAATGCACGTGAAGTATAGCGATACATTTCAGGAACTCCTTTAAATGCATCAACACATAGAGTTGAAATTGTCGGCAAAATCATCATAGCAAGAATAATTGCCCCAGCCAGCAGTCCAAAACCTGTCCCACCCATGGTAACTCTCAATAAGGGAACGACGACTGATATCCCAACAAAACCATAGACAACCGCTGGAATTCCTATCAACATTTCAATTGCAAGTCGTAAATAATTCCTTCCTCTGGAAAACTTGATTTCAGAAATAAAAATTGCTGTCCCAAATGAAAAAGGAAACGCCAAAAAAACCGCCAGAATGGTAACAATCATCGATCCAAGCAGCATAGATAATGCTCCAAAATTTCCATTATTTGGATCCCAGCTTATTCCACTGAGAAAAGATAGTATTGATACCTTGTCCTGTAGAAAAAGGAGTAACCCTTTATAAGTTATAAAAAATATTAGTGCAACTATAATTAATACACTAATTCCAATACACAGAAAAGTTAAACACTGCCCTCTTTTTTCACTTTTGCTAGCTGCGGATCTTTTTTTAAGATCCGTTTGTATGGGATCCATCAACTTTTGCTCTGCCTCCTTCCGAATTGCTCAGTGTTCCATTCTCGGAACGTTTAAAGTTCATAGAAGAAACAGGAATATATCCCAACTTAGGAATTATCTTCTGTTGAACATTGTTGGACATCATGTATCTTAAAAAAGCACGCGTATTTTTGTCATTTTTTTTGAGTGTATACATGTGTTCATACGCCCAAATCTTCCACTTATTGGTTTTGACATTTTGCTTTGAAGGTTTAACCCCATTTATACTTAAAGGCTGAATTTTATTACTGATATACGGAAAAGCAATATAAGAAATTGTCCCTGGAGTCGCCCCAACGATCTTGCATACAGTTCCTGTTGAGCTTTGTTCCTGCGCAACCATGCTCCTATGTCCTGCCAGACCCCATTTTTCAAAATTATTTCGTGTTCCACTTCCAATTGAGCGATTAATGACAATAATTTTCAAATTTTTTCCACCCAAATATCGCCAATTTTTAATTTTGCCAGTAAAAATACCAATTAGCTGTTTCTGAGACACATTTCTCACACCAGTTTTTGGATTCACAATAGGTGTAATACCCGTAACCGCAATTTGATGATCTTTCAGTTGAGAAGCCTTAATCCCCTTCTTCTCAGACGCAAATACATCTGAGTTCCCAATGTCAATCGCACCTTCTTCAACTTGACTTATACCAGTCCCCGACCCTCCTCCTTGAACATTAACAAGTGTCTTTTTATGTCGCAGATTATAACTACTTGCCGCCATCTCAACTATTGGTTGAAACGCGGTCGATCCTGCCAGTGTGAGTGAATTTTTAGATAAAGGACGGCAGCCTGTTAAAGAAATGAGTACAGCTAATACCAAAAAGCCTAATCTTAATTTTCTATTGAACATACTACCCTACCTAACTCGGATTATCTTTCATTTCTAAGGGAAACGTGACCGTAAACGTCGAGCCGACTCCAACTTGGCTTTTCACTTCAATCTTACCAGACAGAGCCTTAACATATTCTTTTACAACTGATAAACCTAAACCAGTCCCGCCATTTTGCCTTGAACGCGATGTATCAATCCGATAAAAACGTTCGAAAATTCGCTCCTGCTCGTCTTTAGCAATTCCATAACCGGTATCCCTTATGCTCAAGTACCAATCATTTTTCCTGATTTTAGCATTGATCCAGAGTTTTCCACCTGTTTGATTATACTTAATTCCGTTTTGAATAAGATTGTTGACAACATGCTGTAACTTGCTTTTATCTATATTTACTTGACAATGATCAGATATTTGAAGATTAGCTTCAATTTGTTTTTTTTCAAGCTCCGGTTTAAAAGTTTTTAAGATACTTACGATAAAATCGTGAAGATTAAGCTCCGAAATATTAAGTTGCGGTTTGGAATCTATCCTAGCAAGTGAAAGTATGTCTTCGACAAGTTCTGTTAATTTCAAGCTCTCCTGATAAACAATTTTTAAAAATTCTTCACGCGTTTGTCTATCATCCATCGCTCCTTGCAGCAATGTTTCAGTAAAACCTGTAATTGCTGTTATAGGAGTCTTGAGTTCGTGACTGACATTCCCGACAAAATCCATCTGCATACGTTCAATCCCTTTTAACTCCGTAATATCATACAATAATGCCATTACCAAAAAATGGTGTGCATTAACCGGAACGTAAACAACATGAGCGTCTACATTTTTGTTAGTCGCATCTATTTTTATTTCTTCATGCTGATCCTGATGAGTCTGAAACGTTTCTTCAATTAGACGGCTTAATTCATATGTTCTAACTTCATTAACATAAAGTTGCCCCTTTACGTTCATTTCACGACCCATTAGTTCGCTCATCGCATGATTACTTAAATAGATTTTCTGATCTTGATCTAACACCATTACTCCAATCGTCAAATACTCCATTAACGAAAAATATCCCCTCTGCTGCGTTATGAAGTCCTTGGAGATATCACGTTGCATGCTTTGAATCCCATTGATTGCACGTGCCAATTCATAATATGGATCGCTCGGCTCAAGCAATAAATGTCCCGGTTCTTCATCTTCGATAACAGCACGCAATTTTGAGCTTAACAGATCAATTTCTTTTTTCTGTTGCCGAAAACCTACTAAACGAACCACTGTCAGAAAAGAAGCCAAGAACAGCGAAGTGAGCGTTAACCAAATTACTCGATTATTTTCCAAAAACATACCGGTAGACTCACGATACCAGCCCATAGAAAAAAATGAAACCACAATCAAACACACCAAGCTTATTAAAAAATTCATTAAAAAAATTTTAAAAATTTTTATTTTCTCCACCTTCAAATCGGTAACCAAATCCCCTGACCGTTTCGATATACTTCGGATCTTTAGGATCCTTTTCAATTTTTTCACGCAAATGGCTGACATGCATATCTACCATTCGTGTCTGCCCAACATAGTCGTACCCCCAAACACCGTTTAACAATTTTTCTCTGCTCAAAACACGGTGCTGACGTTTTATAAAATAAGCAAGCAACTCAAACTCTTTAGGCGTTAATTTTATTTTCTTTTCGTTTTTCTCCACCATGTAATTTGTCAAATCGACTGATATATCATCGAAGTTAAAGCGTTCATCCTCATCATCCGATTGAGCAATTTTTTCTCGTCCGTGATTTGCTTCATCAGTTCTTCTTCCAATAGCTTTAATTCTTGCCAACACTTCTCTAGGAGAAAAAGGCTTAGTCAAGTAATCGTCCGCACCCAGCTCCAATCCAATTACCTTATCGTACTCTTCTCCTTTGGCCGTCAATATCATAATAGGTGTCTTTATCTTTTCTTGCCTTAAACGACGTGTAACTTCCAAACCGTCCATTTGAGGCAGCATCAAATCCAATAAAATAAAATCAAATGTGCCAGTGACTCCTTTTTTTAAAGCAGTAGCACCATCCATTGCTGTTTCAACTTGATACCCTGCTGTTTCAAGGTTGTATTTCAACAATGTTACAATTGCAGCTTCATCATCTACCACTAATACTTTCTTCACAGTAGTCCCCCCAAAATTAATGGAATATAATCAGTCCTATCTCATGTGGAGAATCCGCGAAGATAGCACTCTCCGCTAATTTCAGATCTCCTTCATAGGTCCGTACCCTAAAATGACAATACGTTGAATCCAGTTTCAATGCTTTGTATAATTCCTCTTCATTTGTAACGTTAACACCATTACAAGATATAATGATATCTCCTACCTTTAAATTCATTTTAGCGGCTGGGGTATGCGGTTGAACGGCAATAACTCGCACGCCATTATTAGTTTCCGCGTACCAGCGGCCTGCACGTTGGTCTCTTTTTCTACTTATAAAAGATTGAATCCCTAAGAAAAGAAGCATTAGGAGCAACCCGGGGATAGATAATTTGGGCAAGAAAATGGATATAACACCCCAAATTATGCTGTAGCCTAGCCAAAAAAAAGATTGCTTTCGAATTTTACCCACAGCTTCTGCCAATGGCTGTCGCCAAAACTTAACTGCACCTGTAACCCAAAAGGGTAAAATAAAAAGTTCAAATTTCTGTCCATGAATTGAAAGTAGCGGCCAAAAGCTAAGTACACTATGAAATAAATCACCTGGCACCAAAACCAGCAAAGGTACCAGCACCGATTCATGCCATTCATACTGCACAAGTCGCCGCCCACGCTTGCCATTGTGAATGCTTGGTATAAGTGAAAATTGATTAACTCGCCGAAGCATTAAATATCTAAACAGGAAAAAAAGCGCACATAGAACAAAAACAGAGCTGCCACTGGCATACAGAAAGTGTTCATCAAGATTGATTAATTTAAAAACAGTTTGATTTTTAAAAATAGTTTGATTTAATAAAAATAGAAGTGGCAAACTGCCTATTAAGCAGAAAGCTGCTGTATTAGCAAACAGATATAACAGTAATCCAAAACAAATCAAAATTTCATATATTATAATCCACTGCATTGGAATCATTGTACCAAAAAGAAATGTAAGCACAGACCCCACTATACAAAAAAAGAATCCATTTTTTATGAGATGTCTTCCTTCATAGAAGTCATGATTAATTGCTATTCGAAAATTCACCCGTTCATTTTTTATCCGTTTTTGATATGAAATGAATGTGATCAAGATAGACATCCATAAAGCAGGCTGTACAAAAAGATATAAAAATAATTTAAAAACCCACATTTAAGTTTCATCCTCCTAAGATAACGCTTATTCACAGTATAGCAATTTATATCTTCAAGCACAAAATTCTCATCAATACAAAAAGAAGGTACTGAGTCAAAATATAAATTTTGACTCAGTACCTTTATTATACAAACTAACGTTTTTCAACAATCATATTTTTTTAATTTAACTCAGCACTATCCCAAGCTGTGTCCCATTTTCATAGGTAATGTTCAAAACCTAACGACTATTGGCATACTTCTTTCAGAGCCATTAAATTTTCAAAAATTTTCTCATCGAAAGACCTGAACCGATAGCACCTATCAAAATACCAATCAAAATCATTAAGATATCAATTTGAACCAAAAAAATTCCTGGTGAAAGTAACCGATAACCTGTACTTGCTAAGGATGCAGAAAGTATTCCGTGAATCCACGCATATCCAATATCGACTACAATAATTGGCAATATCGCACCAAACAATCCTGTCCATGCGCCCTCAAGAATAAAGGGCCATCTAATAAAACTGTTAGTAGCTCCCACAAGTCGCATAATGGAAATCTCATTGCGCCGCGATAAAATTGTAATTTTTATTGTGTTTGAAATCAAAAAAACTGCTACAAAAAGCAATAATAAGCTGATTCCCATTCCCCACTTTTGAATTCCATCCACAATCTTGAATAGCTTTTTCGCAGATGCACCACCATACTTTGCATCATACACATGTTTCATCTTGCGAACCTCTTTAGCAACTTTTACAGTTTGTGAAGGTTTCTTTGTTTTAACGACATAAACATCATTCAACGGGTTATCATCGCCACCAAAAAGCTTAAACTCATTACCATAACTTCCGACAACATTTTTCAATTCTTGTTCTTTGCTTGAAAACTTAATATTATGAACACTGTTCAACCCACTCAGTTGTTTCTTCAATACTTCACGCTGTTTTGATGTTGTTCCACGATCAATTAATACACGGACTTGCACATCATTTTCAATATCAGCAGCGATCTTATTAACATTCATTATGATCGACAGCAAGACACCTACAAGGAGCAGCGTAACAGTAACTGCACTAAAAGCTGCAACCGACATCCAGCCATTACGTTTCAAGCTCTTAAAACTTTCCACAAGATGTCTTTTAACGGTTATTGCTTTCATCCTTGTAGCCTCCCCTCTTCTGATCACGAATAATTCTGCCGTCATCAATTTCAAGCACACGATGCTTGCGTTCATTCACAATGGAACTATTGTGAGTAGCCATAACAACTGTTGTTCCTTCTTTATTTATACGTTCAATAATTTCCATGATGTCGTTTGCCGTATTCGGGTCCAAATTGCCCGTTGGTTCATCGGCAATCAAGACACGCGGCTTATTCGCAATTGCACGCGCAATCGCGATTCTTTGCTGCTCGCCACCTGAAAGTTCATTCGGAAACATAGTCGTTTTATCAGTAAGTCCTACCAATTCTAAAACACGTTCAACTCGTTCCTTAACTTCCTCAGGACTTTTTTCAATTACTTGCTGTGCATAAGCTACATTCTCAAAGACAGTCAGTCTAGGTAACAACTTAAAATCTTGGAAAACGACCCCTAACTCGCGCCGCAGAAACGGTACCTCTTTATTTTTGATTTTTTCAAGTTCAAATTCATTTATTTTTATTTGACCGGATGTCGGCATTTCCTCTCGATACATCATCTTAATAAAAGTTGATTTACCGGCACCACTAGGCCCAACAACATAAACAAATTCCCCCTGCTTAATGGTGATATTAAAATCATTTGCCGCAATGACATTATTATCATATTCTTTAAAAACATGTTTAAACTCAATCAAAGGGATGTTCCTCCTTATTTTCTGATACACACCACAGTATTATATCATTTATAAGGTTCGTAATATTTCAAAAATATTACAAATAAGTTTCAATTTTTTAGCTAGGATTATTTTCTTGGAGTTTGTACTGCAGGTAAGCATTAATAAATTCGTCCAGTTCGCCATCCATTACACCTTGGACATTCCCAGTTTCATAACCTGTTCGATGATCCTTGACCATTGAATATGGATGAAAAACGTATGATCGAATCTGTGAACCCCAGCCGATATCCAACTGCTGGCCTTGAATTTCAGCTTTTTTCTTTTGTTGTTCCTCTAATTTCAACTGATACAACTTAGACCTTAACATGCTCTCGGCCGTAGCTCGATTTTGAAATTGCGACCTCTGTGCTTGACTAGAAACAACAATTCCTGTGGGAATATGGATCAGACGCACTGCTGAAGACGTTTTGTTAATATGTTGACCACCCGCACCGCTTGATCTGAAAACTTCCATTTTAATATCATCGGAACGCAATTCAACATCAACATCATCATTCAACTCTGGCATAACATTAACTGATGCAAAAGATGTATGTCTTCTTCCGGCAGCATCAAAAGGAGAGATACGAACTAACCGATGAACTCCTTTTTCACTGCGCAGGTATCCATATGCATTATCCCCTTTAATCAGTAGGGTTACACTTTTAATTCCAGCTTCATCTCCTGCTAGGTAGTCTAATGTCTCGACTTCAAAATCATGTTGTTGTGCCCAGCGGGTATACATTCTCAAAAGCATAGAACCCCAGTCCTGCGACTCGGTTCCACCTGCCCCCGGATGTATTTCCACAATTGCATTGCTGTGATCGTACTTGCCGCTCAGTAAGAGTTCAAGCTGATATTTTTGAAGCCTTTTTTGCGTCTTCTTTACTTTCTGATCCAATTCAACTAAAAGATCCTCGTCCTCCGGTTCAGACTGTAGGAGCTCACATAGAACTTCCAATTCTTCAACAGCTTCAGCCAGAGCATTAAAATTGTCAAATTTACCTTTTAATCCATTATTGATTTCAATTATTTTTTGTGCGGCAACTTGATCGTTCCAAAAATCAGGATCAGCCATCTTTATTTCATTTTCAGATATTTTTTCATTAAGGGCATCTAAGTCAAAGAGACCCCCTAAAGTCTGCGACTTGTTTTTTCATTTTTTCAATACTGTGCTTATATTCACTAAATTCCATTTTAGTTTCTCCTTCAAAAAAGGGCTGGGACATTTATGTCTCAGCCCCTCACTATTAATTACCGCTTAATGTCTTGACGAATTTCAGCCTTTAAGAATAAACGGGTAACATCATACTCGATATCTCCCACCATTTGTTCGAACATTCTGAAACCATCTGTTTGATACTCAACTAATGGATTCAATTGCCCATAACCACGCAATCCGATTGATTGACGTAACTGGTCCATTTGATCAATATGGTCGGTCCATTTTGAATCAACAACTCTAAGGATGACGACTTTTTCAAATTCAAGCATCTGATTTGCATCATACAGTTGCTTTTCCTTGAGCGCATAATTACCTTCAGCACGGTCCATCAAATAATCAATAATTTCTTCTGGCTTTTTACCTTCTAAATCACTAATTGAAATGCTGTCCTCATTGGTCATTGCAGCAATCGCAAAATCTAAAATGGCTTGCAAATTCCACTCCTTTTGCTCTTTTTGTGTATGCATTTGAACAAAGTGTTCAACTGTTCGCCTAATCATCTGCATAACAACAGGTTTCAATGACTTTTCTTCCATAATCACCTGCTGCCTCTGGGCATATATAACCTCACGCTGCTCACGCATAACATCATCATACTGCAGAACCTGCTTACGTGTATCGTAATTATTACCTTCGACTCGTTTTTGAGCAGCTTCAACTTGACGTGAGATCATTTTACTTTGAATAACCGCATCATCATCATCTACTTTAAATCTTTCAAGTATTGCCTTGACTCTTTCCGAACCAAAACGCAACATCAGATCATCCTCTAATGAAAGGTAAAATTGCGTCAATCCAGGATCACCCTGTCGGCCAGAGCGGCCACGCAACTGATTATCGATACGTCGAGACTCATGACGTTCAGTACCAATAACAGCCAAACCGCCAAGCTCTCTAACGCCTGGTCCCAGTTTAATATCAGTCCCTCGTCCGGCCATATTGGTTGCTATTGTGACAGCTCCACGTTGCCCAGCGTTCATGATAATCTCTGCTTCTTTAGCATGATTTTTGGCATTTAAAACAGCATGTGGAATTCCTTCTTTATCTAGCAGCTGCGCAAGTAATTCAGATGTTTCGACAGCCACTGTCCCTACCAAGATCGGTTGTCCTTTTTCATGTCTTGTTTTAATGTCCTCTACTACAGCTTTGAACTTACTTTTTAATGTCGGGTACAGTAAATCTGGACGATCTTCACGCAAAACAGGTTTATTTGTCGGAATTGAAGTTACTTCCATGTTATAAATTTCGCGAAATTCTTCCTGTTCAGTTTTAGCAGTACCTGTCATTCCAGCTATTTTTTTATACATCCGGAAAAAGTTTTGATACGTAATATTAGCCATTGTCTTTGTTTCTTGTTGAATATCAACATGTTCTTTAGCTTCTATTGCTTGATGTAATCCGTCCGAGTAACGCCGACCTTCCATAATACGACCAGTAAACTGGTCAACAATCAATACTTCTCCATCCGAGACAACGTAGTCCTTGTCACGTAACATAATGAAATTAGCCCTTAACGCATTATCTAAATGATGCGTTAAAGCTGTATTATCTGGATCATATAAATTTTCAAGGCCAAAATATTTTTCGGCTTTCTGAATTCCTTCTTCGGTCAAAGAGACAGTTTTTGACTCTAAGTCAATCTTATAATCATTTTTCTCTGTCAATGTCTTAGCAAAGCGGTCTGTTCTCGTATAAAGAGTCGTTGACTTTTCAGCTTGCCCTGAAATAATCAATGGGGTTCGCGCTTCATCGATTAAAATCGAGTCAACTTCATCCACAATGACAAAGTTTAACGGTCTTTGAACCATATCCTCGCGATAGACGACCATATTATCTCGCAGATAATCAAAACCAAGTTCACTGTTTGTTGAATATGTTATGTCGCATTTGTATGCTTCTCTCTTCTCATCAGGTGTTTTGTTGGAGACGTTCAATCCAACCTTCAAACCCAGCCAAGTATACAGTTCTCCCATTTCAGTCGCATCACGCGAAGCTAGGTATTCATTCACCGTTACGACATGAACGCCTTTGCCTGCCAATGCATTCAAATAAACAGGCATCGTAGCCGTTAACGTTTTACCCTCGCCAGTTTTCATTTCAGCGATATTACCTTCATGAAGTACAACTCCACCATAAATCTGTACTCTAAAGGGATAAAGTCCTAAGACACGCTTGGCTGCTTCGCGAATAGTCGCAAAAGCCTCTGGTAGCAAGTCATCTAAAGTTGCACCTTCATTAAATCGATTTTTTAATTCTGGAGTCTTTGCTTTTAACTCTTCATCACTTAATGCAGACATATCTTCAGCATATGCCTCGACCTTGTCTGCTATTTTACTTAAACGTTTGATTTCACGCTTATCACTTTCAACCCATTTTTTAAGGACATTAACCATGTCATAATTCCTTTCTAAAAACGCTCTTTTTCATTCAACTAAAATAGATAGTTGTTTTCAAAGTTAGTATGCTGCTCTTTATTCTAGCATTTTTTAATTCGATTTTAAACATGTAGCATTGTTTTAGACATGTCCATTAAAAAAAACAAAAAAATAAGCAAAGATCAGGTTGTGCTTATATCTCCTCACACCAATCACTTGCCTATTTAATAAAACTATTCTAAATCAACTTTTACTAGTTTTCGCTTGCTTCAATCAAACCATAACGACCATCCCTGCGGCGGTAAACAATATCGATTCCACTTGTTTCCGCATCTTCATAGATAAAGAAATTATGTCCAAGCATATCCATCTGCAAAACGGCTTCTTCACTATCCATTGGTTTCAAAGATACCCTTTTAGTACGCACGATATCGAATTTCTTTTCTTCCTTTTCAGCCTCTTCTCCTGCTGTGTCTGGAATCTGAAATTCTTTAAATCCTTTTTCACGTGATTTTCTATTAATTTTTGTTTTGTATTTTCTAATTTGACGTTCCAGTTTATCAGTAACCAAATCAACGCTGGCATACATATCAGGTGAGGTTTCTTCAGCTCTCAATACCAAATATGGTAATGGAATAGTAACTTCTACCTTTGAAGTTTTGTCTGAATAAACTTTTAAATTCACATGGGCCGTTGAATTTGATGTATCCTCAAAGTATTTTTCAAGCTTATTCAATTTCTTCTGAACATAACCTCGAATAGCATCTGTTACCTCGATGTTTTCTCCACGAATATTATATCTTAGCATAACAAACCTCTCCTTTCACAACTACGCACCGCATTTTCATGCGCAACAAGTGCTTCTGGTTCTCACTTATCTATGCTACTTATATTATAAAAGAAAACGTTGTATTTAACAAATAATATCTTCTTAAATTATTCTAAATTTAACGTGCCAATGTGAAAGAACGAATATCTCGCGCACCCTTCTTAACCAGAATTTCTTTTGCATAATATAAAGTTCTACCAGTCGTATAAACATCATCTACTAGCAGTATCTTTTTGCCCGCAACATCTATTTTGTCAATATATTCAAATGGTTGTTGCGTTTCCAATCTTTGTTTTCGTGTTTTGTGAGACTGCTTAATTCGCTCAGGAACCTCCTTCATTTTTAATATTTCATCAAATGGCAGTGACTGCAACAAACCTGTTACTTGATTAAAACCCCTTTCAGCCAAAGTTAGAGTGTCTACAGGAATAGGGACATATATCCAACCTGAGTTATAGTAATCTCTAATATTTTGTTCAAAATCTTTTTGAAATATATGATACCAATAATAATCACCCTTAAATTTATACTCTTCCATGAAGTTCTGCATTGCTTCATTATAAGTAAAGACCGCTCGGTTTCCGAGTAGTTTCTTTTCCCCCGTTTTTTCCCAACGAATACAGTCATAACACAAATTTGTTTTTTCCTGTTTTCGACCACATCCTTGACAGCGCTCTTCGTTTCGAATTAAAACAAATTTTTTTAGGCAATTTTCACACAAATATTTTTCTTGTATCTTTCTAAAAGAAAAAAGCCATGCAAAATTCACCTGCTCAAACATTGTTTGCTGACAAGTTAAACACTTCTTCATTTTAACAGTTGCCTCCCTTTTCTATTCAAAAAAGAGATCTCTCTGAGAGCTCCTTTTACTGCACGTGTAGATGTTTGACATAGAAAAAAAACATCACCAAATGGGCGACTAGAACTCCGACCAACTCTTCCAGCAATTTGGACCAACGATGACTTGGTAAAGACCTTATTCTCAGCACCTAATACAAGCACATTTAAATTTGGAAAAGTTACACCTCTTTCCAAAATAGTGGTCGTAATCAAAAAATCCAATTCCCCTTTTCGCAACTTAGTCACTTTTTCAATACGCTCTGGATCATTGGCATAAACCGTAGTTCCACGGGTATCAGAAACCAAATATTTCCTCACAGTTTTATAGACTTTCTCCAATAATGAAATTTTGGGTACAAAGATTAAAAATGGAAAATTTGCTTTGCTCCATTTCATGATAATTTTCGCCATTTTATGTGGCAATTTCTGCTTTCTGAGTTTTGATTCCCAGCCACGCACAATACTGACTTTTGGAAAAGGCAGTATGTGTCCGTGATACCGCACCGGCAGATAACTGAAAGTTAACTTTTTCTTTCTGACGTCGGCTAACAACTTTTTTGTTGGAGTTGCGGTTAGAAAAATCAATGCACTCTCTTTTTTACGAGATACCTTAACTGCATGATTCAGCATTCTATTATTTACGAAAGGAAAAGAATCGACTTCATCAATTATCAAAACATCGAAAGCTTGATGAAAGTTGAGTAACTGGTGAGTCGTACATATTACAATTTGTGTGTACCGATATTTTTGTTTCTGCTTTCCGTGCAGTAGAAGAATATCTACTTGTTTAAAAGACGTTTTCAAACGAGGAAATAATTCATTACAAACGTCAACACGAGGGGATGCTATACAAATACGCATTTTTTTTAAAATAGCATATTCCAAAGCATTAAATAGCATTTCTGTTTTCCCAGCTCCTGTCACAGCCCATAATAAGTGAGAGCTTTTGCTTTCAACAACATGTTTTAATTCTTTTGCAGCTTGAGATTGAAGTAATGAAAGTTTTCCATCCCAACTTAATGGATTAAAATTCTGAGTAAACTTGTTAGGCTCAGGTATAGTGTATAATACATTTAAAGTACTGATTCTGCCTAAAATTTTACATTTTGGACAGAAATACTGTTTATTAGGAAGGGTGCCTCGCTTTTTTGCAGTTTTCTGCCCGCAACGATTACAGATAATTTGTTCCACTCTGATTTGAATCGCGGGCAGAATATGCTCAGCATGCAAATTCATTTGATTTAATTTTGCTTTTTCCACAATATATAATCTGCCAAAAAATTCACTTTTATCCACCTACGTTTCCCCCTTCAACTTAAAATTACGCAATTTAAGGAGGTTTATACTAAATGATCAATTCATATCTAACTATTAAAGAAACTGGCCATGTTAAGATTGAAATAAAAAAATCTGATTTCATTTGCAGTATTGCACGCACAGAGACTGAAGATGAAGCCCAAAGTTTTCTTGCAGCTATAAAAATGCAGTATCCTAAAGCAAATCACAATTGCTTCGCTTATGTCATTGGAGCACACAATCAAATTCAACGCGAAAGTGATAATGGTGAACCTTCTGGAACAGCTGGAGTTCCTATTCTTGAAGTTTTGAAAAAAAACGAATTAAGAGATGTCACTGCTGTAGTAACCCGCTTTTTTGGAGGAATTAAACTAGGTACTGGCGGCCTGATTCGTGCTTACACACAAGCTGTTTCAACGGCCATTGTTAATATTGGTGTAGTTAAGTGCGTTCTTCAAAAGGTCCTTTACATCACAATTTCTTACTCACAACATAATCGTTTAAGAAACTTTCTCGAGAAAAATAACATTACTCTCTTAAACACAGAATTTACGGAGATTATTACTGAACAGATTACCGTAAATATTGATGAATTAGCTGCTTTTAAGGAAAAAGTAATTAATTTGTTAAATGCGCAGGTCAAGTTCAAAGAGGGACCTGAACAATATGTTGAAATTATTCACCACTTACATTCACAAAATTAAATTAACAGTTTTATTCTCATATTTTAATTCTTTTTTATTATAAACAAAGACACCGAAACAAATTAATTTGTCTCAGTGTCTTTGTTATTTTTTTAAAATCAATGAAGGGCTCTAAAGTCCCGCCCCATATTCTAAATTTACTTTGGATTTCCAAATCTTAATGTGTTCAAGGAATCACTGATGCTTATCTTTATTTTTGTTTTTTTTGCCTAAATGGTTTGATATCCTGCTTTCTTTTTTCATCATTTTTCCAATCCAATTCAGCAATGGTCGCCGCTGACTTCCAACCAGCCCAATCGATTCAACAAACAGTTCCAAGCCCAATAGTGTTGCAACTGTCAACAAAATTGAACCGACAACATTTGAAATTGGGTATAACAAAGAAATAAATGAAAAAATTAAAGCAATACCATAAATAACCAGTACAGTCTGTGTATGCGATAACCCCATTTCCATCAGCCGATGATGTAGATGATGCTTATCAGCTTGCGAAATAGGTTTCTTATTTAAAACTCTTCGTAAAATCGCATAAACAGTATCTGTGATAGGTACTCCCAAAATAATTACTGGGATTACAATTGTAATGAATGTTGCATTTTTCAACCCATAAAGTGAAAAGACAGAAATCATAAAACCAATAAAAAGCGCACCTGTATCGCCCAAATAAATTTTGGCAGGATGAAAATTAAATGGTAAGAAGCCAATTAACGCAGCCACTAATGTAAACATCATGATAGAAACAAATGTGCTTGTCACATTCAGAAAGAAAAAACCTGTTAACCCACTTGTGAAGAGCGCAATAATTGAAACCCCGGTTGCTAAACCATCAAGTCCATCTATTAAATTAATTGCATTTGTAATTGCTAAAATCCACAATACTGTAATTGGGAGGCTCAGCCAACCCAAATTCAATGTACCAAAAAAGGGTACAGTCAGTGTCGTCATTCTAACATGTGCGAAGAAATATACAATCAAAGCTGCTAAGGTAATCCCCATAATTTTTTGTTTTGGTTTTAATTCATAAATATCATCAATAATTCCTGTTGTAATAATTACACATTCGGCAATAAACAAAATCCAAACCTGATTTGTCGGGTATTGTTTTCTTAACAGGAAAAAATTTGCAGCACTAAACGCAATAAAAATCGCCAAGCCACCCATCGTGGGCATTGGAACTTTATTGACACGTCTTGTATTGGGATTATCAACTGCTCCCACTTTAAAGGCCAGTCTGCGTATCAACGGCGTTAATATCAAAGATAACAGGGCCGTCGCAAATAAAGATACCATAATCAAATACATATGCCGTCCTCTTTCTTTTATAATCATCCAAAAAAGAACTCATAATCAATATTAAAAATTGCTCTTGGACTAGCTGAAGCCTATTATAGCATAGATAGTACCTCATTTATGCAAACATTAGCAAACTTAATTCTTTTGTGGCTGAAAAACTTTACAGGTTAAGATCACTGCACCAGAAAATATATTAATTCACAGAAACTATATGAAAGTACAAAATTGCATGCAATAAGCCTCCCAAAGTTAGAAAATAAACTTCAGAGGCTTATTATGGCATTCAATTGACGAACGCAAAATTTATTTAGTACATGCTAAGTCCAAAAAAATATCTACTGTTTTTCAAAGTTACTTTTTCAAATGATAGCTATAAGTAGCGACAATTATATTTTCACGTGAATTCAAAACAGCCCTCAAACGCAAACTGGTCTGATTATGCAAAATATTTTGCCATGGTTTGCGTGGAACAAACTGCGGTACTAAGACCGTTGTCGTAAAATTCTTCTCCGCTGAGTTCTTCGCGATTACATCGCAAAAACGCAAAACAGGTGAAGCAACTGAGCGATATGAAGAATGAAGATCAACAAAACGAACATCAGGAAATGATTCTTTGAATTCATTAGCCGTCTCATGTTCTTTTTTAGGATTGGTATCAAAAGAAACGTGCATTGCTATAACGTAATCCCCAATGGAACGAGCATAATTGATTGCTCCGGTAGTTACGTGTGTTACTGAGCTGACCAATACAATTACTGTTGAGCCATTATACGCATGTAAATTTGCTTCCTGACGCAGTCTCAATTGGGTAGCCACAGTAATATAATGATCATGAATTTTATAGAATAAATAGATTAACACTGGCATAATTAGAAGATATGGCCAAACATTTCCAAAATGCAACCAGAATAGAAAAATAACTAGGGCAAGCGAAATGAACGCTCCTAAAAAGTTGAACAGTAAGTTTAAAATCCAGTTACGCCCTCTTTCACGAAGCCAGTGAATGATCATTCCTGATTGCGAAAGCGTAAATGGGACAAAAACTCCAACTGCATACAGTGGAATTAACAAACTTGTCTGTCCATGGAAAATCATAATCAACACAATTGCACCGACTGCCAAAGAAATTATTCCGTTCGAGTACGCTAAGCGATCACCCTTATCCATATACATATGCGGCATAAACTTATCTTTTGCAAGATTATATGCCAAGATTGGAAAGGCTGAAAATCCAGTGTTGGCAGCAACTGCCAATATCATCGCCGTTGAAAGCTGTAGCAAATAGTAAAAAATGCCATGCCCGAAAACGGCCATTCCGATTTGAGAAAGCACTGTTTCTTTAGAGTTAGGCATTATCCCTAAATAGTAACTCAAGAAAGTCACACCAGCAAAAAATCCTGCCAAAACAATTGCCATGATTGCAAGCGTATTAGCTGCATTTTTTCTCTTAGGCTTCTTAAAGTTAGGAACGGCATTGCTGATTGCTTCAACACCAGTTAATGAAGACGAACCCGCAGAAAATGCCTTTAAAAAAAGAACTACCGACATTCCAGGAACAACACTTCCCACAGGAGCAGCAGCTGCATAATTAAGCTTCCCAGTTGCTATATTGAAGAGCCCCCAACAAATCATCGAAACTAACAAAATAATGAACAAATAAACAGGAATCGTTAAGAACGAAGCCGACTCACGCATTCCTCTCAAATTAAGCGTCATAATAAATAAAACAATAATAATTGCAATTGCAACACTATGTCCTCTTAAAAGTGGTATCGCAGAAGTAATTGCTTCTGTCCCCGACGTTACCGATACCGCAACAGTCAGCATATAATCAACCAACAATGATCCTCCAGCGATCAAGCCAACAGAGGTCCCCCAGTTTCTCGTAGCAACCATATATGCTCCGCCGCCTGATGGATAGGCATGGATGATTTGTCGATATGACATCGTAATCGCAAATAACAAAACAAGCACGATCCCGGCAGCGGGAATTGCATACCAAGTCGCTGCCGCAGATAAAACCACTAGAACAGCAGTAATTTGTTCTGTACCGTAGGCAACTGACGATAATGCGTCTGATGAAAGCAACGCCAAGGCTTTGAACTTAGTCAATGATTGTCCGCCCTCATCAGTTGTCTTCAACGGTTTTCCTATCAGAAGCCGCTTTAAATAACGCCACATTTTACCTTACTCCTTTTATATCCTTACTGAAAAGCTTATTTTTAAAATCAAGTAAGTTTATTCTACACCCGTTTGATAATAAAAGATATGTCGAACAAAACTCTTTGAAAAACTCCGAAATTCGATTCGGGTATTAAAAAAGAAGCCTGTCTATTCAGTTCGTTTAAGACTGATTACCAACACCTCATTCAATCAATCTATCACATTTTACCTGCCGATGCATCAATTTTTAATGTAAAGGACAAAGTTTTCAAGTTCGAACTATAAAACAAAAAAGCTAAGGCACGCAGCCTTAGCTTTCTTTTGTTACAAATAAAGATAGTTTCTACATCATTCCGCCCATACCGGCACCTGGTGCTGCGGGTGCTGCTGGAGCTGCAGATTCTGGTGCTGGTTTATCTGCGACAACGGCTTCCGTCGTCAATAACAATGCAGAGACACTAGCAGCATTCTGTAAAGCAGAACGAGTTACCTTGGTAGGATCAACAATTCCTGCTTCAACCATATCAACCCATTCATTCGTAGATGCATTGTAGCCAATGCCTTCTTTTTGAGCCTTTAATTTCTCAACAATTACAGAACCTTCAAGACCTGCATTTTCAGCGATTTGGCGAACTGGTTCCTCTAAAGCACGTCTAACAATATTAACACCAGTTTGTACATCACCAGACGCCTTAATTTCAGAAACCTTATCAATAGCATCGATCAGAGCTGTACCACCACCTGGTACAAAACCTTCTTCAACCGCTGCACGTGTTGCATTTAAAGCATCTTCAATACGATACTTGCGTTCTTTAAGTTCGGTTTCAGTTGCAGCACCAACTTTAACTACAGCAACCCCGCCAGCAAGTTTAGCTAATCTTTCTTGTAATTTTTCACGATCAAAATCAGATGTTGTTTCATTGATTTGTTTCTTGATCGTTTCAACTCTTTCAGCAATCAATGACTTGTCTCCAGCACCTTCAACAATTGTTGTCTTATCTTTTGTAACTGTGACTTTGCCAGCAGAACCTAATTGATCGATCTTTGTATCTTTGAGTTGCAATCCAAGATCATCGGTAATAACAGTTGCCCCTGTCAATGTGGCAATATCTTGTAGCATTTCCTTGCGGCGATCGCCAAAACCAGGTGCCTTAACAGCAACTACGTTAAACGTTCCCCGAATCTTATTTAAAACAAGTGTCGGTAATGCTTCACCATCAACATCATCCGCAATGACAAGTAAAGGACGACCTTGTTCAACAATTGACTGCAAAAGATTCAAAATTTCTTGAATATTTGAAATCTTCTTATCTGTAATCAAGATATATGGATTGTCAAGATCAGCTTCCATTTTATCATTATCAGTTACCATATATTGTGAGAGGTACCCACGATCAAATTGCATCCCTTCAACAACATCAAGTGAAGTATCAATTCCTTTAGACTCTTCGATAGTGATAACTCCGTCATTTCCAACTTTCTCCATTGCATCAGCAATCAGCTTACCGACTTCTTCGTTCGCAGATGAGATAGCTGCAACTTGCGCAATATCACTCTTAGATTCAACTTTATGGGACATCGCATGCAATGCCTCAACAGCTTTTTTTGTAGCAAGTTCAATTCCCGAACGGATACCAACTGGGTTAGCGCCCGCCGTTACATTTTTCATTCCTTCATTAACAATTGCTTGTGCTAAAACAGTAGCTGTTGTTGTACCATCACCAGCAATATCGTTAGTTTTAGAAGCAACTTCTGAAACTAATTTTGCACCCATATTTTCAAAATGATCATCAAGTTCGATCGATTTTGCAATTGTTACACCATCATTTGTAATTGTCGGAGAACCATAAGATTGTTCAAGAACAACATTTCTTCCCTTTGGCCCAATAGTTGACTTGACAGTATCTGCCAGCTTATCAACTCCAGCAAGCATTTTTGCGCGTGCATCTTCTGAAAACTTAATTTCTTTTGCCATTAAAATTCACCCCATGATCAAATTAAAATACTTTTTAAAATTTTACAAATCTAATAAATGTCATTAATCTACAATAGCAACAATATCCTTTTCATGGACAACTAAGTATGCTTTTTCTTCATACTTAACTTCCGTGCCAGCATACTTATCAAACAAAACTGTATCACCTGTTTTGACTGATGGAGCTAACTTCTCGCCACTATCAAGAACTCTACCGTCACCAACAGCTACAATTTTACCTGTTTGTGGTTTTTCTTGTGCATTGCTTGCCAAAACAATCCCACCGACAGTTTGTTCTTCTTCTTTTTGAACTTCCAAAACTACTCGATCTCCTAAAGGCTTAAGCACTTTATATCCCTCCAATATTGTATCGTTTAGCACTCATTGTTTCCGAGTGCTAACTACAGTTATTACTATAATCAATTTCAGTTTTAATTGCAACCTTTTTATCACTCTTTATGCTCAAGTGCTAATTTGTTTGTTTGAATGTGCTATACTAGCATTGAATTTCAGTCTTTAGATCGGAGTCTACCTATGAACTTAAAAAATAATTCTTTGCTGCTCACATTGACATACCTTATATCAATGTCTATTCCTAACGTTCTTTTATCTTTTTTTAAAAACAACAATATTTATTATTCAGCAGTTACCTTATGCAGTCTAATTGGAATGCTTGCTATGATTTTTTTCAATACCAAATATTCATTTAATAATATTGTGATGCCTAAAAAAACACATTCTTTAGCAGTAATTGCATGGGGTGTAACGGGTATGGTTACTGCCCTGATACTTCAGCGCATCAGCTTTTTCATTGAAACAAGTTTTTTTCATCAATCAATGGTATCGCAAAACACAGCTGAAACCCTGACTGTACTCAATCACTATCCCTACTACATCTTTTTTGTTGTTTTAGCAGCCCCCATTATGGAAGAATTGGTTTTTCGCAAAGTTCTTTTTGGAAATCTCGGTGCTTTGATAGGCCCTGTAGGATCAGCGTTGATCTCAAGCACACTTTTCAGTATTGCTCATCAAGACGGACACTTTCTTACATATGTCATCATGGGCTTTATCTTTTGTTTCATCTACGCAAAAACTGGGAAAATAATATCTTCAATGCTATCACATGTTCTATTGAATACAATCATTGTTGTACTCAGTCTAATATGATTGGTATCGATAAACTGCTAAAAAGGCAAAAAAAAAGAACCCTTTTGGGTTCTTTATAATATTCTAGGACAATAATAGCTATTATGTAAAAAATTATCCAAGTTTATTTTCGTCTTGTTTACCAAATTTATCTAAGAAATAAATCAAGGTCTGTAGTTCATTAGTCAGATCAACATTTTGAACGCGTACTGTATCTGGAACTGTTATTCTTAAAGGAGTAAAGTTTAAAATACCCTTAACACCAACTTCAACCAATTCATTCGTCACTTCTTGTGCAACTTTCGCAGGAACAGTCAAAATAACAATTTCAATCTGTTGGACTGATAGCTGTTCTTTCATATCGTTCATATGATATACTGGAACACCGCTCTGAATAGTACCTGTGATATCTTCCTTGATATCAAAAGCTGCACTGATGCGTACATTGTTACTTTGATGAAAATTGTAATTTAGCAAAGCATGTCCCAAATTACCCACACCAACAAGTGCAACATTTGTTAATTTATCTTGATTGAGTGTCTTCTTAAAAAAGGCAAGTAGGCTTTCAACGTCATAACCATAGCCGCGCTTACCTAAAGCTCCAAAATACGAAAAATCGCGCCGAATTGTCGCTGAGTCAACCTTTACAGCGTCAGCCAATTCTGTCGAAGAAACACGCTGCTTGCCCGCATCAGATAGAAAATGAAGATAACGGTAATAAATTGGTAATCTTTTGGCAGTTGCATGTGGTATTTTTGATGTTGCCATAATAATCCTCCTTTCCAAATTAAAGTCAAACTTGTTATTATTGTAACATAGACTCTGAAACGTGAGAACAATATAATGCTTTTTATGTGAACAGAATCGTACACCACTTTTTTTAACACAGTCATGCTACACTAAAAAGAATCCACTTGCAATAATTTAAACTCTTATTTTTCTAAATTTTTTAAAATGCATTATAACTTATATGTTAATTGATTAGGAAGTGTGAAAATGATCTTACTTGAAGTTCAACAAGCTGCCCGTTATTTTGGAGCAGATCTTCTTTTTAAAAACGTGAGTCTTACTCTCCAAGAAAAATCACGTGTTGCCTTGGTCGGGCGTAACGGTGTTGGAAAATCGACGCTTCTAAAAATGATCATCGGTCAGCAAAAAACTGATGAGGGTCAAATTATTAAAAAAAAGAACCTCACTATCGGCTACCTTGCACAAGACACCGGTCTCGAATCGAATAATACACTTTATGATGAGATGCTGACCGTTTTTGAAGACCTGCAAAATACCGAACGCCAAATGCATAAGTTGGAAAAAGAAATTGCACAAATGTCAGATAATGTTCAAATAAATCAAAAAAATTACGATAATCTGCTCAAAAAATACGATAAAATACAGCACACTTTTAAGGAAAAAAATGGTTATGGCTATGAATCTGAAATTCGCTCTATTTTGCATGGATTTCACTTTTTTGAAGCAGATTACTCAAAAAAAATTGCATCATTATCTGGCGGTCAAAAAACACGTTTAGCTTTGGCAAAACTCCTTTTGGAAAAACGTGATCTCTTAATTCTTGATGAACCCACAAATCATTTAGACATATCAACTTTAAGTTGGTTAGAAAACTACCTCCAATCCTACAGTGGAGCTTTGCTTATCGTATCACATGATCGCTATTTCTTAGACAAGATTGCAACAGATGTTTATGAACTGACACAACATTCTGTTCAATTTTATAAAGGAAATTATACAGACTATATTCATGAAAAAAGTGAACGAATTCGTCTTCAATGGAAAAAATTCGAAAAGCAGCAAGCTGAGATAGCAAAATTAGAAGACTTTGTTGATCGAAACTTAGCACGCGCTTCAACAACAAAAAGAGCTCAGAGCCGGCGAAAGCAACTTGAAAAAATGGAACGTCTTGAACGTCCCCAAGGTCAGGAAAAAGGTCCACATTTTCAATTCAAAATTGACCAAGAGAGTGGAAATATCGTGTTGATAGTTGAAAATGCTGCTATCGGTCATGATAATAAAATTATCTCAGAACCAATAAACATTGATCTTAGGAAACACAACATCATGGCTGTCGTTGGTCCAAATGGCATAGGAAAATCAACTTTACTTAAAAGTATCCTGAATAAGATTCCCTTCATCAAAGGCCACTGCCAATTCGGAACAAACGTTGATGTTGGATATTACGATCAAGAGTTAAAAAATCTCGATGCTTCCAAAACTGTTTTAAGTGAAATCTGGGATGACCATCCCTTAACTCCTGAAAAAGATATTCGTTCTGTTTTAGGTAGTTTTCTTTTTTCTGGCGATGATGTAAAAAAAATCGTTCACAATTTATCTGGTGGTGAAAAAGCGCGTTTACTGCTAACAAAAATGGCTATGAACAATCATAATTTTCTTGTCTTCGATGAACCTACTAACCATTTAGATATTGACAGCAAAGAAGTTTTAGAAAATGCACTTATCAACTTCGATGGAACCGTGCTTTTTGTCTCACATGACCGTTACTTTATCAATAAAGTCGCTACTAGCGTTCTCGAAATATCTGAAACTGGCAGCGAACTTTTTCTAGGCGATTATGATTATTATGTCGATAAAAAAGAAGAACAAGAACTTATCGCCAATGAAAAAAACAAAAAAGGCAGCTTAGATGTTCCATCAGCTACCTCATCCGCTAAAAACAACTACAAAAACAGTAAAACTGCACAAAAAAAGGAACGCAAGTTAAAACGTGAAATAGCAGCACTTGAGGAAAAAATTGAAAAATTAAGCCAAAATAAATTCGAAATTGAAAAGCAGATGTCTCTGCCAGAAAACTTTTCCGATGTTTCTAAAACACAAGAATTACAGCTTAAATTAGCTGAATGTACAAAACAATTAGATCAAGCCGAACAGTTATGGGAAGAAAAAAGCTTAGCATTAGAAGATAACGATTGACCTTTTTATTCGCTCCGTCAAAAGCTTAGGCCACCACTAAGGTATAAAAACTAACAACACGATAAATTGTGGACGCTGATTACCAAGCTCTGAATATTGGTCGTAATTATAAACACGGGTTAGAGTTAACGCTGGGGAATTTTGAAGCACTTTAGTTCATATATAAAAGTTTATTTATGGAGTGTGGCACATGGCGGTAAAATTTGGATGCTAATGCAAAATTACAAACATAACATTTTTTAGTACAAGTAATTCGAAGTTAGGCGAAGAACTTTAACTTATGAAACACTTTTATGTTGAGTCAACATGAAAAATAGATCAAAATTTTACTTTTGACAAGAACTAATCTCTTCATTTTCTGTTTTTATTACACTTAATTAAAGAACAGTCTCACTTTTAGCAATACATTGATAATGAAATAGATCCATTCAGAATTTGATTTTTGTCATTTTCTGAATGGATCTATTATTGTTTATTCAGACTTATCTCTGATATATATGCTATTATATTGTATTTCAACGACTTTACAAAATATTTTACTATTTATTCAACTGTCAAAAAAATCACTTAACCTATCCAAGAAAACTCCAAACTCGGATCAGCATTTAAACTCATATCAGCCTGAACCCCAGCTTTCCAGGCGACATAGCCGGCCGCACCAATCATCGCGGCATTATCCCCACACAGTTTTAGTGGAGCCATTAATAACGAAACATCATCGAATGTTTTGAGCTCGTGTTCAATTCTTTCACGCAATCCGCTATTAGCTGCGACTCCTCCAGCTAAAATTAATTGTTTAACCGGATATTTTTTCAAAGCATTAACCATTTTCTGGGCAAGCACGTCCACTACACTTTGCTGAAAACTTGCAGCTAGATTCTTGTGATCAAGTTTTTCCCCCACCTGGTCTGCATGATGAACAGTATTTATAAATGCACTTTTAAGCCCACTAAAACTAAAATCAAAGTTATTTTCATTGATCATCGCTCGTGGAAAATTAAAAACATCTTTTCCTAAGTGTGCCATTTGATCTATTTCTTTCCCTGCCGGATAATTGATGCCTAGCACCCGTCCTATTTTGTCATATGCTTCTCCCGCTGCATCGTCACGTGTCTCACCGATTATTTCGTAACTATTTGGCGCAGACAAATAAACCAGTTCTGTATGCCCTCCCGACACAAGCAATGCGAGTGCAGGGAAAACAAGTGGTTTAACAAAACGAGCTGCATATATGTGACCAGCCATGTGATTAACTGGTATTAGAGGTAAATTATGTGCGAAAGCTACTACTTTAGCTGCCGAAACCCCTACAAGCAAAGCTCCTACAAGCCCAGGCCCATAAGTAACTGCCACTGCACTCAAATCAGCATAATCCACACCGGCCTCATTTAAGGCATCCTCAAGACACAACGTGACCTGTTCAATATGATGGCGACTAGCAACCTCTGGAACAACACCTCCAAATCTTTTATGGCTGTTTATTTGTGTTGCAACAACATTCGATAAGATTTTATGCCCATCTTCGATGACAGCTACACTTGTCTCATCACAGCTCGATTCAAAAGCTAAAATCAATTCTCTCTGCTTATTCATGCTTAACCGTTCCCTTTTCTTGAAAATACATATCTCATATCCACAGCGTCTTCCCGATTAGACACATAATAATCTCTTTTTAATCCATAATTTACAAAACCTAGTGATTTATACAGTGCTTGGGCTGGTTTATTACTCATTCTTACCTCTAAACTAAGTGATCGATAATTTAGATTGTTAGTGTAGTCGATCATCACCCTCAATAAATAGCGACCAAGCCCGTTTCTTTGATACGTTGGCATAACTGCAATGTTTGTAATATGTACATCACGCTCTCTGCTATCAAACGCTGCACCAATAAAAGCCACTAAACGGTCCTCATGACGCATTATCAAATACAAATTTTTATTTTCATTTTTTATTTCGGCTTCAAAAACTCCAAAATTCCATGAATTATCATCAGGATAGACCTTTTTTTGAAGACTAAGCAGCTCTGGAATATCTGGAACAATAGCGCGACTCACAAGAAATGAATTTTTATTTATTAAAATATGCCTATTTCTAAATACAAGTTCAGCTTGCTTTGATTTTTCATTCCAAAAAGCATGCAATAAAGTATTAAATTTTTTCAACATACGGTTCATGGTCAGTCTCCCGATGATTTTTTAGCCACTGTGTCTCCGCTTGAGTTAATCGCAAATAATGCGGTACAAAGCTATTAATTTCTACGGCTGCATTTTTTTCACCTATCAACCCCAAAACATAGGCTTGCGGATAAGCAAAATTTTGAGCTGCAAAAGAAATTTTTTTTGAATCCAATTTTTCAAGCAACTGCTTCTTGAAACTCGTACAATCTTTACCTACAAAAATAACTTTAGCGTGCCCCCGCAGCAATTCACAAAGCCTCTCAAGCTCGATATGCTGATCAGCAATTATTTGCACAAGTTTCCCATTTTTACTCTGATAACCACCTGCAAAAACATTGTTACGACGTGCATCAAATAGAGGAACTATCAAGTAATCCTCAACATTTGCAAGAGTTTCTGCTAAAACTTCCAAACTTGAAACCCCAACTAACTCCTTATTCAAGGTACAAGCGAAAGTCTTAGCAGTCGTAATTCCTATTCGGAGTCCTGTGTACGAACCAGGACCTTGTGCCACAACTATTCGATCAATGTCTTGCGGCTTCCATTTCGTTTGTTTAAAAAGGCCTTCAATTAACGGCATCAAAGTCACACTATGGTTTTTGTTTATATTGGTTGTCGTTGTCGTCAGTAGCTGTTCATCCTCAAGCAAGGCAACACTCAATGGCTGATTCGAAGTATCAATTGCCAACACTTTCATTATATTCTATCGCTCCACTTCTTCAATCGTAAATTCCAACAACAATACTATCACATTTATTAAATATAATGTGACCGGATGCTAACATTCTAATGTTACTTTGATTGCATAAAAAATAAATTTTATAAATCAAGAAAAATTTAATTGTATAAAATAAAAGGGCATAAGCACGACATCTGTCCTGCTCAAGCCTCATTTTAATACCTCTATCTCAATCTAACATGATTCTTAAGTGTGTTCAATACCGTATTCTTGCTTACGATTGATAATAAAATAACTTGAATTGGTATCATCAGCAACTCTTTCAAAATACGTACTGGAAAAATGGACCAGAATAAAGCATGATATAGCCACATAATCCAAAACGTGTTCAATAGTGCATCAACAACCAAGATGTTGATGAGCACCGCACATAAAATACGCAAAAAGCTCACTTTTTTATCGTAGAAAATAACTCCATAGATAAAAGCCTCTATAAAAGCAGAAATAGTAAATCCTACGAAATAACCGCCAATTCCCCCCATTAACAGAGTTCCAACGATATCAGCAATTGCAGATGCGACACCACCAACTATCGGTCCAAACCAAGCTGCCATAAAAAAAACGATTATAAAAGTCAGGCTTATTCGAACCGACCAAACTCCAAACGACAAAAACTTTCCAACAATTATGTCCATCGCAATCAACAAACCCAACAATGCAACATCCCTTGTTGTCAATTTTGTACCTAAATTATTCACTTAGACATCTCCCAAATTGAGCTGCCACAAAAAATGCGGCGAATGCAGAGATAAAACCGCGAGAAGCTTTGCAATCACTCTTCGTCCAAAAGACACATTCCGTCCTTTTAGCACTTTACGCTTTATCCCCTACCCCGAAATTTACGCATATCTGCGCTTAATAATTATAGCATATTAACTGTAAAACATTTGTTTATTCGAGATATCATTCACATATTTTATTGTGAATCTTTTAGTCAAATAACAAAGCAGTTCGGACAAGACCATATCCTAATTATTTTTCAACCACTCACATGAAGCTGTACAACATAAATCTTGTTCAGTTTTAATTTGATGAACAGTCTTTATTTCTTGATCATTTTCATCAATATAAGCTCGACTTTCAACTGTGTCTCCATAATGAACTTCTTGTTTGTATTTAATATTCATTTTTTTCAAAGAATGATTTAGCAGAAAATTAGAAGGAAGTGCATCCATCATCCAATCAAAATAATGAACATTGTTTACATGCTCATTCGAATCAATATCCATAAACCGGACTTGATAATTCTTCGTTCTCCCTTGCTCATCTGAAGATAGCTTTTCAGGTTCAGGCAGTCGTTCAATTTTTTTCGTATATTCAGAGGAGTAAGGTTCAATCAGTTCTGGTAAAATACGTGCTATTTTACGTTTATTCTGATCCATCAAAACAAATACACTGTGCATTTTTGCAAGCTCCTCGCCATTTTCGCTCTTGATCCAAAAATCGCGATAACAAAAATAACGATTGTAACTCGCTGCCTCAGTTATGACATTTACTTTTTCATAAATTTGCGGCATTCTTTTAATTTCAATCAAATGCTGTGTAATAACCCAGCCCAAGCCCAGTCCTTTAACTTTTTTTACAGTCACACCTAACTCATTGCTCTGATCTTGTGAGGCCAACATCATAATGTTTACCAGCATTCCAACAGTTACTCTGCGTGTGCAGTCGGTTTCATAAAAAAGTATTTTGTGCTCTTCACTATATTTTTTCCCCGACATTTAGTCACCTTCCCATTTATTTAGAATCTAAGTGATGATAGGCATTATAAACCAACTGTTTTTTCAATTTGTTTTTCTTAGCCACCAATTTGATAGCATCATTCACTCTCATCGTTTCAGTATCAAGCATCTGTTTAACCTGTTCTTCCAAAGGGAGTTTTTTCAGTTGATCCTCGGGTTCATCTTCAGCATTGGTTCTACCTTCAACAATCAGGCAAAATTCACCGCGAACTTCTTGAGTTTCCGACCATTCCAGAGCATCAGCAAGACTCCCACGTAAAAATTCTTCATATCTCTTGGTAAGTTCTCGACATAGAACAATTTTTCGATCTTCACCGAATTTTTTACTCATTGCCTGGAGTGTTTTCTTCAAACGATGCGGAGCTTCATAGAAAATCATCGTTTCAGTATGTCTATTTAGCTTATCCAACTCATTTTCTTTCAGAGAACTTTTACGAGCAAGAAAGCCATAAAAAATAAAAGGCTGTGGTGCCAACCCAGAGGCGATCAACGCAGTAATTCCTGCATTAGCTCCTGGCAATGGAACAACAGCGATATTTTGCGTTATACATTCTTCCACCAATTCATGCCCGGGATCACTAATTGAGGGCATTCCAGCATCACTAACTTGTGCAATTGATTGGCCGCTTAAAAGTTTCTTTACAAGAAGAGGTATTCTTTCCTTTGTATTATGTTCATGAAAACTAATTTGCGGTGTCTTTATCTCAAAATGGTTCAACAACTTCTGGGTGTTACGGGTATCTTCAGCTGCAATTAAATCAACATCTTTGAGGGTGTCGATTGCACGTAAAGTCATATCAGCAAGATTTCCAATCGGAGTTGGTATTAAATATAAGGATCCGCTAGTTCCTGTATGATGAAAACTACTCATTGCCTTTATAGTCATTAACGTCTCTCCCCATATATAACATCTTGGCAAAAAACACAAGGCTCGTCATTAATGCGTCTAGTTCCATACATATTGTCGACGTTACAAACATGAAAACCCTCTTCATAGAGCATCTCCAAGTTCTGGCGTGATTTAGATAACCCCTGCCCGTCATTCTGCTTTTGTGTTTCTAATTCTTTCAAATGTTCACGAAGATGCTGATTCTCTATTTCCAATTCAGCATTTTTTTCAATTACACGCATCATTTCAGTTTTTATCGTTTCAATTTTATCAAGCATTTTTTTTGTTTCTGAACCCATATCTGCAAAACTATCGTACAACTCTCTTTTATTCAAAAAATCACCTTCATTTATCCGTGATAACACCGACATAATTCAAGCGTCAATGCCTCGATAACATTTTGAAATGAAACATTTACCGCCATTCTTTTTTTTGTTTCCAATATCAGTTCAGTTGCTTTGAGAATCTCTCGTGTTGATAACGGTTGGAGTGCTTTAGAAAACTCCTGATTAAATGTTGCAAAAGAGAGTTTCCTTTGCGAATAACGGAACAACAGCAAATCCTTAGTTAAAAGAACTATCAAGTCTAATAAAAGCTGCTCATCTTTTTTGCCAGATAATAACGGTAAAATCTTAGCTTGGACATCAACAAAACATCTCCAATCATTATGCAAAATTTGAAGATACCAGCGGCAAGTATTTTGACATAATTGCTCAAAATTATCATCCTGTGCCAAAGATTGTGCTACTTCGAAACTATCTGTTAATCTTCCTAAAACTAAAGCTTTCTCTTTAGAAATGCCATTTTTTTCAAGACTAGCAACCATCTGGGCATCAGTCAAAGCGGATAGTTCGACTAACTGGCATCTCGAAATAACAGTCGGCAGTAGCTGATTAACTGCTGTTGTCAAAAGTATTGCCGTGACCTGTCCATTCGGCTCTTCAAGAAATTTTAACAAACTATTAGCTGCCCCGGTGGTCATCTTTTCAGCATCCTGAATAATGAAAAATTTACGATTGCTCTCTACGCCACTCTTACTAAATTCTTCTTTTAAAAAACGAATCTGATCAACTTTGATAGATAAGCCTTCTGGAGCAACAAACACTACATCAGGTTGATTTCCCTCAGCAATGCGTTTGCATTCAGCACACTCAAGGCAAGGCCTTCCATTTTGAGTATTCGGGCAATATATTCCCTTTGCGATCCACAAAGCTAATTCTTTTTTGCCAACGCCTTGTGGTCCTGCAAAAATATAAGCATGTGCCAAATGTCCATTAGTAATTAATTTTGCAAAGTGATCTGTTAACTTAGGTTGCGGGTTAGTTACTGTCCTTTGTTCCATTTTTAAACCATCCTAAAATTGCAAAAAAGAATCGATCGGCAAAACAAACACAGTTGCTCCACCAACTTGAACTTCAACAGGATAGGATGCAGTCGCATCCATTGTTGCGTCTAAATTAACAGGCGGTGTCATAAACTGTTGTCTTGTACGTGAAGAATCCTTAATCAGCTCTAATACCTCATCTACACGTTCATCCTCAATTCCGATCATGTAGGTCGTATTTCCAGATTTCAAAAAGCCGCCCGTCGTAGAAAGTTTTGTCGCACGTATATTAGCTTCAATAAATAAATTGCTAAGACGATTGCTATCCTTATCTTGGACAATTGCAATAATCATTTTCATTTTTATTCCCCCATTCAGAAATTATCTTTAACGAAAAAAATTTGGCAATTTATTGCTTAATTGGCTGAACGCATCATCGATCACATTTTTCAAAGGTTGATTAGCATCAATTTTTATGATTCTTTCTGTCTCTTGTTGTGCTAGCTTTAAATATGCCTCATGAACCCTTTGATGAAAAGCTAAAGACTCTGTGTCCAGACGATCAATCTCATTTTGACGATATTTTTTTATTCGCTGTAAACCTATTTCTGGAGCAACATCAAAATACAGAGTAAGATTCGGTACTAGACCGCCTGTTGCAAAATTATTCATTTGAGCGACTGCATCTTCACCTATTCCGCGTCCTGCTCCCTGATAGACAATTGAACTGTCTACATAGCGATCACTCAACACTAGTTTTCCACTATCTAAAGCTGGAAAAACTGTCTCAACCAAATGCTGTCTTCGCGCAGCTGCATAAAGTAAAGCTTCAGTTCGTGCATCCATCTCAGTTAAATTCTTATCCAAAATAACTTGTCGAATCGCTTCCGCTATCCGATTGCCTCCCGGCTCACGTGTTTCCAAATAATTTATTCCCATCTGATCAAGATGAGTAATAATCGCCTTCAATACACTTGTTTTCCCAGAGCCGTCTGGACCCTCAAACGTCACAAACTTTCCCTTCACTTCAAATAACCTCACTAACTTCATTATAGTATATTTTACTTTACTAACGCCAGCGTGTCTAACTTTGATATTTATATAAACACTATCTATTCAATTGCAAAATTATAAGGCTGATTGACCAAAACATTCGTTTCGCAATCAGCCTTACATCTTTGAATCATTCTATATGGATATAGGCGTTCGCTAGAACATCTCGTCACATCAATGATCGATGATAGATGCCTGTACATGTCCTTTTACTTTTCGTCTTCGTGCCTCTAAATACAAGAATTCATATTTAGCGCCTGCTAATTCGGTTTGTGCTATTAACTCACTGTCTGCTTCTCGTACAGCTTGTTGAGTCTGCTTAGCACTTTCCCAATCTGCAGCGGCATAGTCAATCGTTTCTAACAAAAGATCATCAAACACCGCTCTGAGCTTTTTTTTGTTTCGACCAAACAATATTCTCAGCTCCCTTTTCACACCATTAAATTTCTTGACGCCCTTCAATTGCTTTAAAAAGAGTCATTTCATCTGCATATTCAATGTCACTTCCCACAGCCAACCCATGTGCCAAGCGGGTAACTTTAATATTGGCTGGTTTAATTAATCTTGAAATATACATGGCAGTTGCTTCACCTTCAGGCGTTGCATTAGTTGCAATAATAACCTCTGAAAGCTGAGCATTTTTTTGAAGGCGTTTCAACAAACTGCCAATGTTGATATCATCTGGTCCTTTTCCCTCAATTGGTGATAAAACGCCATGCAAAACATGATACAGGCCATGATATTCACGCATTTTCTCTAAAGACATAACATCTTTTGACTGTTCGACAACTATCACTTTAGTTTGATCGCGGGTCTTATCTGCACAAATAATGCAAGGATCATTTTCCGTTATATTACCGCAAACGCTGCAGTAATGAAGATTCTTTTTAGCTGCGACAAGTGACTTGGCAAATTCATCCACGTCATTTTGATCCATACTTAGAGTATAAAATGCTAATCTTATTGCCGTTTTTTCACCAATTCCAGGTAACTTCATGTAACTGTCGATCAACTTTGCAATTGGTTCTGGATATTGCATTTCTAAAGTTCCTCTCCCTTGCTTAAGCTCTGATTAAAAGCCTGGAACATTACGTGTGTATTTCCCCATTGTTTTCTGTGTCTCTTCTTCAATTTTCGTCATTGCATCATTAACTGCCATAATAACCAAATCTTGCAACATATCAACATCATCTGGGTCAACTGCCTCGGAACTGATTGCAATGTCCTTCATTTCACGTTTACCAGTAAATTTCACAAGCACAGCATCATCTGCTGATTTACCAGTAAAAATCGTTTGATCTAATTTCTCTTGGTCTACCTTCATATTCTTTTGCATCTTTTGCATTTGTTTCATCATACCTTGCATATTTCCCATTCCACGCATCATATCAAAAACATCCTTTCAATTAATCTAATCTTCTTTTATTTCAACAACATCTTTGCCAAACATTTTTTCGGCTTCTGATATCACTGCATCTTCTTGAGTTGAAGAAGCCTCTTTTTTATCATCTTTGCCACTATTTTCCAATTCTTCTTTATGTTCAACAAGATATTTCTGCCGCATTTTAGGCCACTGTGTCTGAGTAATAAACACCAGTGTCATTTTTCCGCCCACCAAGCGTTCCAAACCATTGTTCAATGCTTGAATCAATTCCTCATCTACCATTGCTTTTTCGCACAAAAAATCGTACTTAAAACTTACAATAACTCCATTCTCACTAGCCGCAACCGGTTGCGTAATATTCATCATTGCTCGTTGTGTTACAGAAAGCATTGTCATCAGGTCTCCCCAGATACCCTTTAATTGTACCAGACTGTCACGTGTTGCATTAGTTAAAACTGGATAAACTTTTTTTAAATCGACTTTAGGGGTATTTCGATGTTGAGCTTTAGTACGAGTTGAAGCTTTGGTTTTCATAGGTTCTATTTCTTTGCTTTTTGCAGCGACTTTCAATTTTTCAAACTGCTCTTGCAATGATTTAAGCTGTTCTTGTAACTTCTTTATTGTTTGCACAGCATCGTCAGTAAGTGGGACACTGTCCTCTGCCTTGAGTTGTGCTAATTTGATAGTTAAAACTTCAAGATAAACGTCAGTGTGTGTTGAAAAACGCATATTCTGCTGTTGCTGATTTAAAATATCAATTGCTCCGTATAACACTTTAGCATCTGTATTTTCAGCCAAAGACTTGAAATCTTCTGTAATTTCTTCTTTTTCCAACATTTCAGGCGCTGTTTTAAAAATCAACAAATTTCGATAGTAATCAATGACATCTTCGATAAACCGGTTTGCATCTTTTCCCTCTTCAAGAATCGACTGCAATTCATCTAAAGCTTCCGCTGTTTGATGTGTAAATATTTTCTGCAAATAATTTTTTAGCTTATCCTGCGTCACACTTCCCGTAACCAATAAAGCATTCTGAAGTGTAACCTCTCCACCGCCAAAAGAAAGAGCCTGATCTAAGATACTCAGCGCATCCCTCATTCCGCCAGCAGCTGCTTTAGCAATAACCTTCAACGCTTTTTCTTCGTAATTTAGTTTCTTTTGATCCAGAATATATACCATTCGTTCATAAATATCCCGCATGTCAATTCTACGAAAATCAAAACGCTGGGTACGCGAGATAATCGTTGCTGGTATCTTATGTGGTTCTGTAGTTGCCAAAATAAAAACAACATTTGCCGGTGGCTCCTCAAGTGTTTTTAATAAGGCATTAAAAGCTCCACTCGACAGCATATGAACTTCATCAATAATATAAACTTTATAATCAGCTTGAGTAGGTGCATATTTGACTTTATCACGAATATCCCGCACCTCATCGACACTATTGTTAGAAGCAGCATCGATTTCGATGACATCATTCAAACGCCCTTCTGTAATTGCGCGACAAATATCACAGTTATTACATGGCTCACCGTTTTCCTGATGATGACAATTGAGAGCTTTTGCAAATATTTTTGCTGCGGAGGTTTTACCGGTTCCACGCGGCCCAGTGAAGAGGTAAGCATGGCTAGTTTGACCAGTAGCGATTGCATTTTTCAATGTCTGCGTGATCATTTTCTGACCAACAAGATCTTCAAATCTTTGTGGTCTCCAAACGCGATATAATGCCTGATACCCCATCTTTGCTCCTCTTTTCGTAAAAATACTATGTTTATGCTAATATACGTTAATTCAAAAAAATCTCCCGACCGCAATGATCGAGAGCTTCGATATCATATTAACTTAAGACACATGCCGAACCGAGTTTAGTGCTGCTTCCTTCCAGACCTGACACGATTCACAAGGACGACATTGTCTCAAGGCCTTACGGCACTTATTATGATACACGTTTTTCCTTCAAATTGCTAGTTCTACTTCATTTTTTTTTTGATTTTTTTCGTTTTCTTATTTGTCTAAAAAAATTTTTCAACAAAGCCGCACATTCTTCTTCCATTAAGCCCTTTTCAACTCTAACTTGATGATTGAATCGCTTATCTGTCAACAAATTCATTAGAGTTCCCGCTGTTCCAGCCTTAGGATCCGGAGCTCCATAATAAACCTCCTTGATTCTTGAGTTAATAATTGCTCCACTGCACATGGGGCATGGTTCCAAAGTCACAAAGAGTTTTGCTTCCGGTAAACGCCAGCTGCTTACAAAAGCATTTGCTTCTTGAATTGCCAACAACTCAGCATGCATTGTCGCATTCTGACTGTGCTCACGTAAATTATGACCTCGTCCAATTATTTTTCCATCCAAAACAATCACACAACCGATTGGCACCTCACCGATTCTCTTAGCTTGCACTCCTTCATAAATGGCCTCTTTCATGAAATGATTTTTCTCTTTTTCACTTAGATCCACTATTCATCCCAGACCTTTCGCTTACTTTTCTTTAATACTTTTGAGTATAAAGTATCCTTTTTCTTTAGCAACGACCGTACAATTTCCAAAAACTTCTTTAAGTTTTTTTTGGGCCGAAGGTGCCCCCTGCTTCTTTTGGATTACGATCATAATTTTACCATTTTTTTGAAGATGCTCATATGCCTCTTTTAAAATACTATGAACAATTTTTTTACCAGCTCTAATTGGTGGATTAGAAACAATCGCTGCATAGTCGGCTTTTTCAACCTGCTGATAAATATCTGATATTTTTATATTGACATTCATAATATTATTTTTTTCTGCATTTTTTTGTGCAAGTGAAAGTGCTAATTCATTCACATCAACCATGTCAATGATCCTTTCAGGGTATTTTTTTGCAATGCTCAACCCAATCGGACCGTAGCCGCAACCGACATCAAGAATGTTTCCTTGAATCTGATCGTCAACTTCAAAGCTTTCTATCAGCAGTCTTGAGCCGAAATCAACTGTTCTTTTTGAAAAAACACCGTTGTCGGTTATGAACGTAAGTTTGTTTCCTAATAGTTCAAAATCCCATGTTTGTTCGTCATGTTTAACATCTGGATTTTTAGAGTAATAGTAGTTTGTCATCAATAAAGCCAACCTTCTATGATTTGATGTAGTACTGCCAATAAAAAATAGCTAAAATGAAAATTCAGCTAAAACACTATATATCGTAATTATAAATGAAATAAGCGCCATATATAGTATCACAATACTTGATTATTTCCAAAGTTGCTGTATACTTAGCATACAATATATTAATAAGGGGTGCCAACTATGAGTTTAGCAATTTTTACAAAAAATAACTGCATTCAATGCAAAATGACAAAGAAATTTTTAAATGAACATCAAATTACCTTTGAAGAGCATAACATTACGAAGGAGCCACAATATATCGACTACTTACAAGGCAAGGGATTTCGTTCTGTCCCCGTGATTGAAAAAAATAACGATCCAATTATCAATGGCTTCCGTCCAGACCTTTTAAAAACCCTAATCGCACAATAAAAGCTGCTTTTATATGCTCCAATAGATTCAAATGTTTCTTAAGCAAATAATTCAGATATTATTTTAATTTTTAAAAAGACTTTTTAACTTCGAGTATCCATAATTTATGGCGAAAATAAATTATCAAACTTAGTCAATAATTTTCTTTTAGCCAAATTAGCAAAAAATTAGCAGACATTACCGGAACTGGTAATCACACCTTTGCAAAAACATTTCATTTGTGAAGAATCGCCGTATGTGATTATCGTGTTCCGTTAATTTATGCTCTCAAATTAAGCAGCTTCATTGGTCATTGATAGTACCAGAATTTAAGAAAGTGGTGAAAGTTTTGTCTCTTAAACAAATAGATAGCAATCAAGTTACTTATTATGATTTGAACAACGAAATCAACATTCCAGTGGACGGCCAGATACCTCTGCAAAAAGATAAAGAAGCGCTGGAAGCCTTCTTACAAGAAAATGTCCATCCAAATATGATGAAATTTTCATCCCTTAAGGAGCGCTTTGATTATCTTGTCTCTCACGATTATCTGGAACGTGAATTTATCGAAAAATATGATTTTGCTTTCATTGAAAAACTCTATCAATTTTTACATGACGCACATTTTAAATTCAAAACCTTTATGGCGGCTTATAAGTTTTACGCTCAATATGCACTTAAAACAAACGACAATACTATGTATCTGGAAAGTTTTATCGATCGTGTCGCTGCAAATGCGCTTTTTTTTGCAGATGGAGATGAGCAGACAGCATTGTCGCTCGCTGATGAAATAATCCATCAACGCTATCAGCCAGCTACACCTAGCTTTTTAAATGCTGGACGCAAGCGCAGAGGGGAATTGGTCTCTTGCTTCTTAATTCAAATAACTGATGATATGAACTCTATCGGTCGTGGTATTAATTCTGCACTTCAACTATCGCGTATCGGCGGTGGTGTTGGTATTACCCTCAGCAATCTGCGTGGAGCAGGCGCTCCTATCAAAAATATTCAAGGTGCCGCTTCAGGAGTAGTTCCTGTTATGAAGCTTCTTGAAGATAGCTTTTCTTATTCAAACCAATTAGGTCAGCGACAAGGTGCTGGTGTAGTCTATCTAAATGTATTTCATCCAGATATTATTTCATTTTTATCTGCTAAAAAAGAAAATGCTGATGAAAAAATCCGGGTCAAAACTTTATCCTTAGGAGTCCTTGTTCCTGATAAATTTTATGAACTTGTTCGTAACAATCAAGACATGTATCTTTTTGATCCATGGGGTGTTGAACGCGTTTATGGAGTGCCCTTCTCCTATGTTGATATTACTAAGGAGTACGATAACTTAGTAGCCGATACACGCATTCCTAAGAAAAAAATTAGCGCACGTGAATTAGAAACTGAAATTAGCAAGTTGCAGCAAGAATCTGGCTATCCTTATATTGTCAATATTGATACCGTTAATCGCTCGAATCCAATTGATGGAAAAATAATTATGAGTAATCTGTGTTCTGAAATACTTCAAGTTCAAAAACCATCTGTTGTCAACAATACTCAAACATATGACAGTTTAGGAACTGATATCAGCTGTAATCTTGGTTCAACTAATATTGTTAACTTGATGGCTTCACCTAACTTCGGAAAATCAGTTGAAACTATGGTTCGCGCTTTAACTTTTGTAACAGATCATTCAGATATTGATGTGGTTCCATCTATTCAACATGGTAATAAATTAGCACATACTATTGGTCTTGGCGCAATGGGTCTTCATGCATTTCTTGCAAAAAACAAGATATATTATGGCTCAGAAGCATCACTTGACTTCACAAATGTTTATTTTATGCTGTTAAATTATTGGACTTTAAAAGCTTCTAACGTGATTGCTAAAGAACGTCATGAGACTTTTTCCGGTTTCGAAAAGAGCAAGTATTATGATGGCAGCTATTTCGACAAATATCTTCAAAAAGATTTTGCTCCTAAAACAGATGAGATTAAAGCAATTTTCAAGAATATTTTTATTCCTTCAAAAACTGACTGGGAAGAATTAAAAAAAGACATTCGCAAAGATGGCTTATATCATCAAAACAGGTTAGCTGTTGCTCCTAATGGTTCTATTTCATATATCAATGATACAACTGCCAGCCTCCACCCTATTATCAACCGTATCGAGGAACGTCAAGAACGCAAAATCGGTAAAATTTATTATCCAGCACCATACCTTTCCAATGAAACATTACCATATTATCAATCAGCTTACGACACCGACATGCGCAAAGTAATTGATATTTATGCTGCAGCACAGCAGCATGTAGATCAAGGGATGAGTCTGACACTATTTTTGCGTTCGACTATTCCTGAAGGTTTGTATGAATGGAAAGATGGACACACAGACAAAATGACAACACGCGATTTATCCATTCTACGCAACTATGCCTACAACAAGGGAATTAAAACTGTTTACTACATTCGAACATTCACTGATGATCAAACTGAAGTTGGTGCAAATGAATGTGAAAGTTGTGTTATCTAAAAATGAGGGGCTCGGTATTTTATGAAAAATTATTATCAAGCAATTAACTGGAATGAACTAGAAGATCAGATTGACAAAGCAACTTGGGAAAAGCTGACTGAGCAATTTTGGCTAGATACCCGTATTCCACTTTCAAATGATCTTTCAGATTGGCGCAAATTTACTGATGATAATAAGAAAGTGGTCGAACATGTTTTCGGCGGGCTTACATTGTTAGATACAGTTCAATCCCAAGATGGAATGGATGCCTTGATGAAAGACATCAGAACTCAACATGAAAGAGCGGTTTTGAATAATATTCAATTTATGGAATCTGTCCATGCCAAAAGCTATTCTTCTATTTTTTCGACACTTAATACTACTAAAGAAATTGAAGAAATTTTTGCTTGGACACACAGCAATACTTTTCTGCAGTACAAGGCGCAAAAGATAAATGACATTTACCATAAAGGAACACCACTTGAAAAAAAGGTTGCTTCTGTTTTTTTAGAAACATTTTTATTTTACTCTGGATTCTACACCCCACTTTACTGGCTGGGACACAACAAACTTGCAAATGTCGGTGAAATAATTAAACTTATTTTGCGGGATGAATCTGTTCACGGAACATACATTGGCTATAAATTTCAAATTGGTTTCAGAGAACTTGATCAAGCTAAGCAAGCTGAACTGACGACTTGGATTTATGACCTTCTTTATGACCTTTATGACAATGAAGAAAAATATACGCATGAACTTTATGATACTGTCGGATGGGCTGATAAAGTCTTGGTATTTCTGCGGTATAATGCTAACAAAGCTTTGATGAATTTAGGGCTCGATCCGCTTTTTCCGGATACAGCCGATGATGTCGATCCTGTGGTAATGAACGGTATCTCAACTTCTACTTCAAATCATGATTTCTTCTCACAAGTTGGAAATGGTTATTTGCTTGGAAATGTCGAACCCATGTCAGACTCTGATTATTATTTTGATAACTAGATTCTAATTTCAAATGTGCTTATCCATGTGACATGTGTTAAAAATTAATATGGATAACAAATTGTAATTAAATTTAAGTTTCCTTCACAAATGATTTATAGTTTGAGTGCAGAATTATGTTTCTAATAGATTCAGTAAATACATGAACTTTGGTAAAATTTATTCAAATGTTTTTTCTTTAATTCAAATATAAACAAAAATGCAGCCTGTAGAATTGAGTGACTCAATTCTACAGGCTGCATTTAATTTTAAGGTTGTTTACTTAAAGAAATTAGCGACCAACAACGTTCCTTTTTTACTTTTATCACCAATTGTTTTCTGATTAACAACTGAAGCTAACTGCAACATCGTTATAAAAACTGAGCTTCTTTTACGATAAGCCGTATACTTAGAATGCCACTCAGTTACATACTTATTTTTATAAGAACGCAACCCTTGGAACCCGTAAAAATGATAGCCATATTCATAGATCAAATGCGCAGCACGCTCTTCAATAAAACTGTATTCAGAACGACCAACATTCGACAAGGGAGCCATTCCCATATTAAAATATTCATAGCCCTCTTTTTGTCCATATTCAAACAAACTGATGAATACTTTATCCATAATTCCTGAAGGAGCATCTTTTAAATGCCTCATTAGATCAACAGATAATATCTTTTTACTTCCTGTCGGCATAATATTAGCAAACGCAACCGCTTGTTGCTTAGAATCCCTAATAACAGCGATTGGTGATTGATTAAGGTAATACTCATCAAAAAAACCTAATGAAAATCCCTTTTCATTCTGGCCATTAAGCCAGCTATCAGAAATTCCCCTAAATTCAGCCATCTTTTCAGCAGAAAAAGGCGGCTGTTCAAATGAGAATTGATAACCTTCTCTTTCAAACTTATTCATTAACGCACGTTGCGCTCTTTTTTTCTTACCTGATAGAGAAAAATCAGCTAATTTAACATAACCTTCTTCTCCCGTTTTAATAAAATCAAACCCTAACTCATGCAAAATCAAGGTTAAGCGACTATTTACCTCATAAAAGGTTAACTGATATCCTTCTTTATCCGCTTCACGCATCAACTGCAACACTGCTTTTTCAAGAAAAAGCGTATTTCCTATCGGTTCACCCATAACAATTAATTTATTTGCTTTTTTACGGTACATAAAAAATAATTGATCTACACCATCTTTTTGATAAAAATAAATACTTTTATCCCGCAGAAATGCTAAATGGCTTGTTTCATTCCCCGCAAACTGAGCAATTATCTGCTTAATACGTGTCTCAGGAAACTCTGTTCGTGTAAATTTATTCTCTGAAGCCGATAAATAATTGAACAACAGCACCAACGCTACAGTTGCAATCAGCAGTCCCATAAATCCAGAGAACCAAATCTTTTCAGACGGAAACAATAAAGCATCTGGAACAGCATGATGAATCGTATACTGCGGCGAATTTATCGCCCCCACAATTGCATACAACAGAAAAACTCCTGCAAAAAGCAGACCATCAAAACAAAGTTTTCCAAATGAATACTGAAAATGATTACGATACAATTCTTTTCGTGAAAAAATGACATTCAACATCACGAATGCTAAGAAAAGTGTCATTCCTATCGAAAAACTACGCCATAAGGTATTTATAATACCTATCAAAAGTAAAACTAGGGTCGGCCAAAAAGCATGTTTAACCTTAGACTCAATTCCTCGTGCCACTCCAATCAATAGAAACGCAAAAACAATACTCGAAATTTGATTCAAGAAAAGGAAGGTATAAGGATATAGTTTCACGAAAATCGAATTACCAAATGCAAAATTAGGAACCATAGATTCGAGTAATATCAGTATCCCTGAAGTATATAGAAAAACCGTCAAAACAAAGTGAGCTATTTTGCTTAGCAATGACTGTGGAATTCCATCAAGAAATGAATTTATTTTTCTTCCTGTGTCATGAATAAATAATACAATTCCAATGATAAAGGGAACTATGTAATAAAAAAGACGAAAAAACAGCAACCAAACAACACTTGTCTCATTCAGTACACCAAGATTTGTCAGTCCTACTAACATAAAGATATCAAAAGAACCCAAACCGCCAGGCATCATCGAAACGATTCCGACAATTGAAGCAATAACGTAAAGCGGAAAAACATCCATTATCTGAACGTTAACGTTCATAAACCAGCCAATAAATAAGAAAAATCCTCCTGCAGCTCCCCACTCCAATGTTGAGCCCAGAATTAGCAGGCTCTCTTTCTTCAAGGTCAAATCACTGAAAAAAGAACTGTCTTTGACGCGAGTCACAACTAACAGAATAGGAAAATAAAGTCCTCCTCCGAACAACCAGAACCAGTATTGTGAAAAAATTTCACCGATTCCCAGTCCAAACATAGCAATTAACGCTATCCAGCAATAAATTGAAAGACCAGCCAGCAAAAACAAAGCAATTTTTGACAAAGCAAATAGAACTTGCTTCTTTGAAGCATTTTTGTTATAAAAATTTGCTCTTAATGTTGCACCTAAGAAACCACCAAACCCGGCAATATTTGTAAAAGTATTAGTAATCCAACCACTTCGTACGATATAAGCTTTTGAGAACTTTCCTGGTAGAAAAGAGACAATCGCAAAATCATAAATCAACATTGGAAGAATGGAAATGAATCCCAATACCAGCATCAAACTCACAGAAAGCATTGACTGATCAGCTAGACTATCCTTAACCTGATACCAATCAATCCCCTTGAAAATTCTTCCAATTTCATAAAAAATAAAAATTAGAATTGAGAAAAAAAACAAAAGCTTGAAAATAACCAATTTTTGTTCAACAAAAGATTTAACTTTATTTAATGTTTTTACCATAAAACCCCCGCTTCAAATACAACAAACTATCACTATGCTTATCCTCTTAAAGAAAATATTCCTTAAACGGTAACTCTGAACAAGTCTTTATATTTTAACTGCTCTATCAGCACCATTATCCCTGCTTGAGTCTAAAAATTCAACCTACCTGACGTATTTCGCCATACTCGAGATGTAGTTAATTAAATAGCAAAAAAGGAATGATAAGCCAAAGTACCTTACCATCCCTTCATTCAATCAATCACTATTAACTTCGATAAAAGTCTCGAATTATTTATGACTATTTAAGTGTAACTACTCCGCCAACAGCTTCAAGTTTTGACTTGAGTTCTTCAGCTTCGTCTTTAGCAACGCCTTCCTTAACAATAGAAGGAACATTATCAACTAAGCCTTTAGCATCCTTTAAGCCAAGTCCTGTGATTTCACGAACTGCTTTGATTGCTTTGATCTTTTGGTCGCCAGATTCAGTTAATTCAACATCAAATGAATCTTTTTCTGCGGCAGCATCGCCACCAGCAACACCGGCAGCAGCAACTGGAGCAGCTGCTGAAACACCAAATTCATCTTCGATAGCTTTAACTAAGTCATTTAATTCAAGAATACTTGCTTCTTTTAAATCAGCAATAATTTTTTCTGTATCTAATGCCATTTTTAAAATCCTCCATTTAAAAAAATATTTTTTTCAGTCTGTAGTCGTTGTCTAAGCTGCATCGTCATCCTTGCTGTCAGCAACAGCTTTAACAGCATACGCAACATTGCGAACTGGAGCTTGCAATACAGAAAGTAACATTGAAAGCAATCCTTCGCGACTTGGTAATTTTGCAAGTTCGTTGATTTGTTCCAATGAGGCAACTTTGCCTTCAATCATACCACCCTTGATTTCCAAGGCCTCTGCATCTTTAGCAAACTTAGCTAAGATACGAGCAGGTGCTACTACATCTTCTTTAGAAAAGGCAACAGCAGTAGGACCAGAGAATGTTTCATCTAATCCTTCATATCCAGCTTTATCAGCAGCACGTTTCAAATATGTGTTTTTGATAACACGAAGTTCAACGTTTTCCTCACGTAATTGTTTACGTAATTCTGTAACTTGTTCAACCGTTAATCCACGATAGTCAACAACCACACACGAAACAGCTTCATTAAACTTTTCAACAACTTCTTCAACAGCAGCTGCTTTTTTTGCAATAACTTCTTTACTCAATTGATTCACCTCCTAGTCATTGTGTCAGAACTTTGATATTTTCCAATAAAAAAGCCCTACGTCCACCAAGACATAGAGAAAGTTTCTAAGTAAAAAATACTTATACTCCTCGGCAGGAATTATTAAGGCTTAAGCCTCCTGAGTCTTAGGTAGAATCATCAATAAAAAATTGACCTTAACCAATTTAACATATAAATCAGCCAAAGTCAATAATTGTTCGAAAACTAAATTAAAGTGAAAGTGCAGCAAGCGTTACACTCGGTCCAAATGTTGAAGCAACTGAAACATGTGTTACATATTGCCCCTTAACTGATGCAGGACGAGCTTTCAGAATAACATCTTTAATAGTATTGAAGTTTTCAACAAGTGCTTTTTCTTCAAATGAAACTTTTCCGATCGGAACATGTACATTACCAGCTTTATCAGTTCTGTACGTTACCTTGCCTGCTTTAGATTCTTGAACAGCTTTCGTAACATCCATCGTAACAGTTCCAGTCTTTGGATTAGGCATTAAGCCTTTAGGCCCCAAGACACGGCCTAAACGACCAACCTGTGCCATCATATCTGGTGTTGCGATTGCAACATCAAAATCTAACCAACCTGATTGGATACGTTGGACTAAATCATCATCGCCGACAACATCTGCACCAGCAGCTTCAGCATCTTTTGCTTTTTGTCCCTTAGCAAAAACGACAACGGTTTGTTCTTTACCTGTTCCATTTGGTAAAACAACAGCCCCGCGTAATTGCTGATCTGCTTGTTTCGTATCCAAATTTAAGTTGTATGCTACTTCAATGGTTGCATCAAACTTAGCAAAATCGATTTTTTTAACTAAAGCCAATGCTTCTTCAGCATTATATGCTTTACCTGCTTCAACTTGTTTTGAAGCTTCAATATATTTCTTACCTTTTTTAGCCATTTGGTTTTTCCTCCTTGCAATATGTGGTGTAACGGATATACCTCCCACTTGACACATCTATTTTCATGGAGTGTCCGACTGAGAAGCATTGGTGTGCAGAAAAACTAATCTTCTACAACAAAGCCCATGCTCCGTGCAGTTCCTTCAATCATGCGCATAGCAGCTTCAACGTCTGCAGCGTTTAGATCTTGCATTTTTGTTTCAGCGATTTCCTTAACTTGTGCTTTCTTTACAGTAGCCACTTTGTTAGTATTAGGTTCGCCGGAACCATGTTCAACCCCAGCAGCCTTTTTCAATAAAACTGCAGCTGGTGGAGTCTTTGTTACAAATTCAAATGAACGATCTTCGAAGACTGTGATAACAACAGGGATAAGCATTCCAGCCTGATCAGCTGTACGTGCATTAAATTCCTTTGTAAATCCCATAATGTTGATACCTGCTTGTCCTAAAGCTGGTCCAACTGGTGGTGCTGGAGTTGCCTTACCTGCAGGAATTTGCAATTTAACGACATTAATTACTTTTTTAGCCACGGTACATACCTCCTTAAAGTCCGTGCGTGGTACGGATGGCCATTTAAATTTGGCCTCCCACAACTTGTATGTATAAAACATACGTTAAAAATATATCATGAACTAAGCAAAAGAGCAAGACATTTAATGATATAAAAAATACCTAATTTTCAAATCAATCTCGCGATTCTCGTGTAGTTTACGATGCGTTGCCTTTTTACCCCTGATTATTAATTCACTGTACACATGCTCATCTAGCAAATAACGCAATGAACGAGCAGATGATACAGAAACACTTCCATCCGATTTTCCGTTGTCGATGTCCCCGATAATATTCAAAAACAGGGTTTGCGCTGCTATGCTATGTCTCATTTTTTTCAATTTGCGATAAATTGCAGACGGTCTAAGGGGACCGTTAACTGACATTGGGCTCTGCTCAATTGTTTTGGAATTTTTGCCAGGATCAATATCGTTATAAGGCGCTCCTAATGTCACCAATTTTGACACTTCAGGCAGTGTCCGCTCATTTCCATAATTTGTTAAATAACTTAAGACAGAAACTGCCCCCATAGAATGCGCAACAATATTGACACTTTTCAATGCATAATTCTGCATTAATTCTTCCAATATGTCCCTTAACCACACCGCCTGTTCATCAATTGATGCACGATTATTTTCAAATAAAACTTGAATCATTGAACCTGCCGCAGCGGGATCCCCAAGCACACTCACTTTTCCAACCGAGCTTACCTTCACTACTGCTGATTTAACACCCCAGTTATTTTTTTCAAAACGTTTCAACATTAAACCAAAAGAAAAACGATTGCCTGCATATCCGTGAATAAACAGCACTGGTTTTTTTAAAAAAGTTTTCTTTGACACTTTCTTGTGCGGCCGTGCTAACGATCTGAACCAGTATCCTGCTCCACCCAAAAAGCTTAGAATCAGCAAAAGTAACAGAATGGTACAATGCTTATTTTTCATTGTCTAGATTATTTTGTCAACCTGATCATAGTTAAGTTCCGTAGCAGTCTCACGGCCAAACATGTCAATGTCAACTCGAAGTTTCATTTTTTCGGGATCAATTTCTGTAATTTTACCTACCAAACCAGAAAAAGCTCCTTCAACAATCTTAACAGATTCTCCAACTTCAACATCGAAATCTTCATGCCGCGAACTCATTCCGAGACGTCGCAATATTAATTCAACTTCATCACCAAGTAATGGAGCTGGCTTACTACCTGCACCATGTGAACCAACAAAACCTGTTACACCAGGTGTATTTCGTGCAACGTACCATGATTGATCAGTCATTACCATCTCAACTAAAACGTATCCTGGAAAAGTTTTCTTGCTCTCTACCTTGTCCTTACCAGTTTTGGTCGTCTCATGCTCTTCTTCTTCAGGTACAACAACTCGAAAAATATAATCTTCCATTCCCATTGATTGTGCCCTTGATTCAAGGTTTGCTTTTACTTTATTTTCATAGCCAGAATAGGTATGCAGAACATACCAATTTTTCTCAAACGATTCAGCCACTTTTGTTTTCCTCCTAATTTTAAAATTCAAAATAAAAAAACCTCGAATACTCGAAGTTTCCCCAACACGAACAGTATAGCATAAAAAATAACAATATGCCCGTTTAATAAAACGATCTTAAACAATCTTCAAACTAGTAATTTAATAACAGCCTGCACACCATAATCGACTATTGCAAAAAAAACTGCAAAGAAAACTGAAGTCATAATAACTGTTGTTGTATCCTGAACAGCCTCTTTCTTAGTCGGCCATCTAGTCTCTTTCATTGTCTTAATAACACTTTTAAAAAACTTCATCTGTAACTACCTCCGTTCACGAAAGTCAGATTAAATCATTATCTGGTTTCACTATGCAATGTATGTTTATTACAATACTTGCAAAATTTTTTCACTGTCAAGCGCTCAACTCTGCTTGGATTTGCAACAATTGTGTAATTTCGCGAACCACAAACAGTACAAGCTAAAGCAATCTTTTTCTGAGCCATTTTCAATACCCCTTAGTCTTTATCAGAGATAACTCTATCATGCAACATTGAATCTTGTCAATCTTGGTCTTCGTGTTCCAGTGACTCACGCAATTCGGCCAACCTTTTTAATTGCTGTTCATCCCAAGGCTGTCTTCTAACAGATGCCTCATCTTGGTACTTTTGCGTCTGCACCTTTATTTCCTTTTTTGCACGTTTGATATCTTGATACAGCTCCCATGCCGGCACGCGCATTGCACCTTGAGAAAAAATAGTCCATTGCTCGGCCTGATCGCTGGTTGCTACTGTCACTTGTGTTAATCTATTTTGCAGCTTACCAGCCAGTGACTCAATATAGCTGTCCGCTGTTTCATCCTCAGCAGTCCAAATAATTTTCAGCCCGTACTTATCATAACTTTGTGCTAATCCTGGTACGTACATTGCATCGAAGACAACGATAATCTTTTGATAACTGCGCTGTTTTCGATAATTAGACAAAATATGCAACAGCGTGTCTCGTGCATCCTCTAACCGACCAGCTTTTTTCATCTTATCCAATTGCGGCCAGTTGCCAATCATATTATATGCATCAACTACTAGAATATTCTTTTTCATCCTAATTTCCTCTTGATGTGAATCCTTGATAAATTAATAAACTCGCTGCCACGCTAGCATTTAAGCTTTGAACATGCCCAATCATTGGAATTGTCAGCAGTTCATCACATTCTTTTTTCAACAAAGGCGAGATCCCCTTACCTTCATTTCCAATTACCAATGCCACAGCTCCTTGCGCATTCCACCTGCGAAAATCAGTACCTTCCATGTCTGTTCCAAAAATCCAAACGCCCTTTTTTTTCAGCAGCTTAACTGTCTGTACTAAATTAGTCACCCGAACAACCGGCACATGTTCAATTGCACCCGTAGAAGTCTTAGCGACTGTTGATGTTAACTGAACTGCTCGGCGCTTAGGAATAATTATTCCTTGCACACCAGCAGCATCTGCTGTTCGCATAATTGAACCTAAATTATGAGGATCTTCAATTCCATCTAAAATCAGAAAAAAAGGAGCCTTTTGTTCATTTTCTGCCAAAGCCAATAATCCGTCCAATGTTTCATACTTGTAAGCAGCGACAGCTACAACTACTCCTTGATGATTCTGATTGTCAGTCAGCAAATCAAGCTTTCCTTTAGGGACCTTATTGACAATAATCTTTCTTTTTTTTGCTATAGAAGCAATTTCAAGCAGGGCATCAGCTTTAAGCTGATCTTGAATAAAAACTTTGTTTATATTTTGATTGTTTTTCAGAGTTTCAAGTGCTGGATGCCGCCCTATAACAAATTCAGCCTTTTCTTCATCGTTGTTGTTATTATTAAAGCTCATTTTTTCTCCTTTTCAACAGTTTCAATACACCACTTAACAAGCTGCTCTAATCTTTTAGTCTGTCCACTCAAAAAAAGATAGCCAAAAAGTGCTTCAAAACCGGTTGAGATTCGATAAGTTAATACCGAAGTGTTTTTCGCTGATGTATGACTTTTAGCATTACGACCCCGACGATAATATTCTGCTTCCTCCTCGGTCATAAGACCTATTTCATGCATTTTTTCAATCAAAAATGCTTGTGCTTTTGCAGAAACGTAGTGTGTTGCTTTATGATGCAGTTTTGTCGGTTTTGTGATTCCTTTTTGCAATAAATGTTTTCGAATATAAACTTCATAAATTGCATCACCCATATATGCTAATGCAATTCCATTTATCTGTTCATAGACCTGATCTTCCATTATTTTTTCCACCTAGTTCCTTGAGGTGTATCTTCAAGTGTTATCCCTTGTGCCTTTAACTGATCTCTAATTTCATCGCTTCTTGCGAAATCCCTTTTTGAACGTGCCTCGTCCCGTTCTTTAATTAGTGATTCAATCTTTTCATCATGTGAAACAGTCTTTTCCAACTTGATTCCAAAAACACCCATTAATTTTTTTAGTTCAGAATTCAATTCTATCAAACTACTTTTTGAAACCTTTCTTTGCGAGCTGTAAACATTAATGTATTTTGCCAATTCATAAACAGCGGCAATCGCATTCTGCGCATTGAAATCATCATCCATTGCCTTAATAAAAGCAGCATGATATTCTTTTAATTTCTCACTTGTTTTTGTCTCAATTTCAAAATCAGCGGCATCTTTTAAACGGTAGCATGCATTTTCAAATGCTGTCTGTATTTTAGTAAGATTAGTCTGTGCTTCATCAAGGTTGGTCTGACTGTATTGAATTGGACGTCGATACTGTGTAGTTGACATGAAGAAACGAATAACCTGCGGATCGACCTTCTTCAATAAGTCATGCACCGTGACAAAATTTCCAAGCGATTTACTCATTTTTTCATCTTTTTCGCCAATCGTGACAAATCCATTATGCATCCAATAATTAGCGAACTTTTGCCCAGTTTTAGCTTCGCTTTGTGCGATTTCATTCTCATGGTGTGGGAACTCAAGATCCTGTCCTCCAGCATGGATATCAATTGTACTTCCCAAAATCTTAGTTGCCATTACTGAACACTCTATATGCCACCCAGGCCGACCTTTCCCCCATGGTGAATCCCATGATATTTCACCTGTTTTGGCTTTTTTCCAAAGTGCAAAATCCAATGGATCTTCCTTTCTTTGAAGTTCAGTAGAACTGACTCTTTCACTAGCACCCTGCTCCAGTTCGTCAACTGATTGCCCTGAAAGCTCCCCATAGTTTTTAAATTTACGTGCCCGATAGTAAACATCACCTTGAGCTTCATACGCATAATTCTTTTCAATTAAGATTTTTACAAAATTAATAATATCATCCATCATATCTACTACACGTGGATTATGGGTTGCCCGTTCAATATTTAAAGCATCCGTATCTTCGTAAAAAGCTTTAATAAATTTATCTGCTACCTGTCTTGTAGATATGTTCATTTCATGACCAGCACGAATAATTTTATCATCAACATCCGTAAAATTAGAAACATAATTAACTTTAAAACCACGAAATTCAAAATAACGTCTAACTGTATCAAAAGCAATTGCGCTTCGTGCGTTTCCAATGTGGATGTAATTGTACACAGTTGGTCCACAAACGTACATATTCAGAGTATTGGGAGTAAGCGGCTTAAATTCTTCTTTCTTATTTGTTAACGTATTATAAAGTTGAATCATTTTTCCTGCCTCCTTTTCCTAATTATATATTATAAAAAGAGTCTAGGACCAATTTAAACTCATCCTAGACTCTTTTATTATCAGCATGAATACTATAGTAAGAAGAACTACTACTCGCCCATTTCATCCAAAGTCTTTTTTAGATGTTTTAATGCTTTTCTCTGTCCTAACAATTCGATTGAAGCAGCTAATTCCGGACCATGCATTTCCCTAGTAGTTGCAATTCTAATAGGCATATACAATTTGCGGCCCCTTATCCCTGTGTCTTTTTGAATACTATAAATCGTATTTTGAATTTCTGCTGCATCAAAGATGGACAGTTTGTTAACTCTTTCAGCAAATTCCTTTAAAACAATCGGAGCACTTTCATCGGCTAATTCTTTCTTAGCAGCATCGTCAAGCACTGGCGGTTCGTTGAAGAAGACATCTGCCAATTCAACAATTTGACCAGTATAAGACATCTGCTGCTTATACATACTGATCAACTTCCGTGCCCATTCGATCGTTTTAGAATCAGGATTTGCCGGGATATGACCAGCCTTAATCAGTTGTTTAAGTGAAGAATCAACGATACTGTCTTCTTTTGCATTCTTCACATATTGATTGTTAACCCATTCAAGTTTCTTCCCATCAAAAGAAGCAGGTGAACGACTCAAACGCTTAGGATCAAACATCTTGATAAGTTCTTTCCGGTTAAAGATTTCTTTTTCACCAACCGGTGACCAACCAAGCAAAGTAATAAAGTTAAACATTGCATCAGGTAGATATCCTAGTGCACGATATTGCTCAATAAACTGCAAAACACTTTCATCACGCTTGCTTAATTTTTTACCTGTTTCAGTATTAATAATCAACGTCATATGTCCAAAGATTGGTGGTTCCCAACCAAATGCCTCATACACAACCAGCTGTTTGGGTGTATTTGCAATATGATCGTCCCCACGTAAAACATGCGTTATCTTCATCAGATGATCATCAGCAACAACCGCAAAATTGTATGTCGGCATACCATCACGCTTTTGAATAACAAAATCGCCACCGATTGTATTAGATTCAAAACTGATAGGTCCCTTAACGATATCATCGAACTCGTATGTTTTATTTTTTGGTACCCGAATCCGAACAACTGGTTTTAACCCAGCTGCCTCAGCTGCTTCTTGCTTAGCCTTGATTTCATCATTAGTCATGCCTTCATATTCATAAACATAACGCGGGGCCTCTCCACGAGCTTTTTGTTCTTCTCGTTGCTTTATTAATTCTTCCTCAGTCATGTAGGATTTGTATGCAAGATCTTTATCCAACAGTTCTTGAATTAGCGGAAGATAAATTTCCTTGCGTTCTGATTGGCGATAAGGACCAACGTCTCCTGGCTTGTCTGGACCTTCATCCCAATCCATACCCAACCACTTAAGATTCTCTAGTTGGCTTCTTTCCCCATCAGCAATATTTCTCTTTAAATCAGTATCCTCGATCCTGATTACAAAAGTACCATTATTGTGTCGCGCAAATAAATAATTGAATAGTGCTGTCCGTGCATTTCCAATGTGGAGATGTCCAGTTGGACTTGGTGCATAACGCACTCGAATTTTTTCTTCTGCCAAATTTAATGTCTCTTCTTTCTCTGTCTGATTTGATCTGCCGCCTAAACAGCAATCTATACCTTATCAATTTTACAATGAAAAAATAAAAAAATAAACTCTATATAATAATATTCTTAACTAATTTTTTTCTTTGATTTCACGTCCAGAATGAGCTGGCTTAGCAAATATCATCCTTCCCGCATCTGTCTGAAGAGCACTTGTAACAATGACTTCAAGCGGTTTGTTGATATAATAGCGTCCATCTTCTACCACTATCATAGTTCCATCATCAAGATATGCGACACCTTGCTGTCGTTCAGTCCCATTTTTTATGACAGTTACTGTCATTTTTTCGCCCGGAACAACGCGCGGTTTCAAAGCTTTGGCTAGAGCATTTACATTTAGCACTTGAACATTTTGAAATTCGCTCACTTTATTCAGGTTATAATCATTAGTTACAATAACCGCATCTAGTAATTTAGCTAATTTGATTAGTTTGCTGTCAACTTCTTGTATATCTTCAAAATCTCCCTCATACATCTCTACTGGAACTTTTTTTTCCTCACGCAATTTATTTAAAATATCCAACCCGCGACGACCGCGAACACGTTTTATGCTGTCTGCTGAATCTGCAATATATTGCAGTTCGTATAGTACAAAATTTGGAACCAGTAACGTTCCTTCTAGGAAACCTGTCTTTACCAAATCGTAAATTCTACCATCTATCAAAATATTAGTATCAAGTAATTTCACTCTATGAAAGTTGTCGCCAACCTTCCGGTCCAAAACATTCGCATTGCTATTAGCTTGCTGTTTTTCATTCTTGCGTCGCGCAAATAGAATTTTTTTAAAATCACCAAGATGATTTTTCCCGACGATAAAACCTAAATAGCCTAAGATAACCATTAAAACTATCGGTATGATCGTATTCAGAATGAATAATTGCGAATGCGAGAATAATGTAGAGATCAATGCCGCGATAATCAACCCAACGATAATTGATATGCTAGTAGAAATAATAACGTCAGGACTCTGATGTACCAAACGATTCTCCATCCGCTGGATAAACTTCTCGAGCGGGTCTGTAATAAATAGAGAAACCAAATACATTACTAATATTCCAACAATAATGTTGGTTACAAAATTGTTTGCCCAAATATTTCCTTCTATTCCAACAGCTAGCCAAAAAAAGGGCATAAAGCTATATCCAGCTCCAACACCTAGTATGGCTAACACAATTTGTATCATTTTTTTTCGCATCAAATTTCTCCTTTCTCTGCTTACTTGAAAACGACCCTTAAAGCTTCGCTCAAAGTAGCTACGCCTACAACTTCTATCTGATTAGGCGGTGTCCATCCTGTTAAATTATTTTTTGGAACAATTGCACGTCTAAATCCAAGTTTAGCGGCCTCTGCGACCCGCTGTTCTACACGATTGACACGTCTTATCTCGCCAGTTAATCCCAATTCGCCAATGAAACAATCAGATGGATTCGTTTCAAGGTCACGATAACTCGAAGCAATACTGATCGCTACTGCCAAATCAATAGCAGGCTCATTTAATTTAACACCACCAGCGGCTTTCAGGTACGCATCTTGGTTCTGCAATAAGAGGCCTGCTCTTTTTTCCAAAACGGCCATAATCAAAGAAACACGATTATGATCCAATCCCGTAGTTGTTCTTTTAGCATTCCCAAATGCTGTCGGGGTTACTAAAGCTTGAACTTCCACCAGAATAGGGCGTGTTCCTTCTAATGAAACAACGATTGCAGAACCGGTTGCACCTCTCAAGCGCTCCTCTAAAAAAATCTCAGATGGATTGGCAACTTCCGCTAATCCGTCTTCTTCCATTTCAAAAATACCTATTTCATTTGTAGATCCAAAGCGATTTTTAACGGCACGTAAGATTCGATATGTGTGGTGCAGATCTCCCTCAAAATACAGCACTGTATCAACCATATGCTCCAGAATCTTAGGGCCGGCGATTGCTCCTCCCTTGGTTACATGACCAACGATAAAAATTGAAACTCCATTTGTCTTTGCAATCTGTAAAAGCTCAGCAGTGACCTCTCTTATCTGCGAAACACTCCCAATTGCCGAAGACATATCTGATTCCTGCATAGTTTGAACCGAATCTATCACCACAAAATCAGGTTTCATCTTGTCAATATACTGATGAATGCTTGCCATATCTGTTTCGGGATATAGATAGAACTGTTTACCGCCAACATTAAGTCGTTCAGCCCTTAGTTTAATCTGCATAGCACTTTCTTCACCAGAAACGTACAATACCTTATTTCCCGTAGCAGCAAGTTGTCCCGATACTTGCAGGAGTAGCGTGGATTTTCCGATTCCTGGGTCACCGCCGATCAGAACTAATGAACCAGGCACTACTCCTCCTCCCAGAACACGATTTAATTCGTTGAGACGTGTCTTAACTCGTGGACTTTCCTCTGTATTAACATTGTCCAATAATTGAGGCTTCACACGAGCTCCATCAAAACTGACACGTGCGGCTTTTTTAGAAGTTTGCGGTTTTTCTAATTCCTCAGTTAAAGTATTCCAAGAACTACAGTTGGGACAACGCCCCAGATAGCGTGGAGAAGAATAACCGCAATTTTGACACACATACTGTGTTTTTGCTTTTGCCAATCTCCGTTCTCCCTTCAAGAACAACTATCTAAGAAAGATAGTAGCACAAGTATTTTCAGAATTTGAAAGTAATGCGATTCTTTAAAAAATTTTATTTTCCAGATGATCCAAAACCACCTGCACGTTCTGCAGATGGCTTATTTTCGTCCTCTGCCAACAGAAAAGGCATAAATATACCCTGGCCGATCCTTTCACCTTTCTTAATTACGATATCTTTCACACCAAAATTTAAAAGTTGAAAGTAAATTTCACCTTCATTACTGTCATTATTATAATAGTCGGCATCAACTATTCCCACACCATTTGGCAAAATCAAACTGCGTTTCAAAGGATTACTTGAACGGTTAGCCAGTAGAAGAAACTCATTGGGTTGCATATAAGCTTTAATACCTGTGGGTACCAGAAAAGGTTTCAACTCTTTTTGTGCTCCCACATAATCTTCAGAAGTTAATTTTTTTTGATGGAATTGATTCCAGAGTATTTTAGCAAAATTCATCTTCCATACACTTGGTAATATAAAATCTTTTGCGGCACAGAAATCGTAACCAGCAGCATTCTTCGTTGCCCTTCTCGGGAGAACGATATTTTCGCCAAAATATTTGCTAACAATCTCAAAACCTCTTATCACAATTATCACTCTCATTTCTCTGTTTACTAACAATCTAATTCTACCATCAAAACTGGTCCAGATATACCGCAAACTATCGAATAAACAGGGGTTATGCTATAATTTAGTAAAAAATGAGGTGATGAAAATGCGTTCTGAATGGACAAGCAATGCTTTTAATTATTATATAGAAGAAGAAACCAACCCCTGTGCGCACATTGGTTTCAAGCTGATTAATGATGGAAAAACTTATGTAGTAGAGCACACCTTAGTTCCATCTGAATACCGTGGACGCGGTCTGGCTGGAAAGATCACTACTGATTTTCTGCAACAAATACGAGATAAGGGGTCTACAGTACTCCCACTTTGCCCCTTTACACGCAGTTTTTTTGAACAGCATCCCGAGTACAATGATTTATTAATTTCCAAAAATGGAGATGAGCCAAAATGAAAATGATGAGTCAAAATGAATTGAAAAAGTTAGTAGGCGAAAAAGCTGTTGCTTGGGTCAAGGATGGTATGACAGTTGGCTTAGGAACTGGTTCCACAGTTAAATTCATGGTTGATGCCCTTGCAAAACGTATTCAAGAAGAGCATCTGAATATTATTGGAGTTGTAACTTCGGCCGCGACTGAAAAACAGGCCCGTTCTTTAAACATTCCGTTAAAATCCGTTGATGATGTTGAAAAAATCGATTTAACTATTGACGGCGCCGATGAAATCAGTGATGACTTTCAGGGAATTAAGGGTGGTGGTGCAGCTCTCTTATTTGAAAAAATTGTAGCTACAAACTCACGCAAAAATATTTGGATAGTCGACCAAAGCAAAATGTCGAAGAAATTAGGTTCTTTCCCTCTTCCTGTTGAAGTAATTCCTTATGGCAGTAAAAAATTATTTTCTAAATTTTCACAAAAGGGCTATGCACCAGCTTTTCGTCTGGACGATACTGGTCAATTGAAACGTACTGATTCTAACAATCTGATAATCGATCTACATCTGAACGAGATTAATCATCCGCATGAACTAGCTGCCTACTTATCTGGACAAGTTGGTGTTGTTGAACACGGCCTTTTCTTAGATTTGGTTAACACGGTTATTGTCGGTTATCCTGATGGCCCCAGTGTTTTAAAGGCCCGTTAGTCGTTGGTTTCGTTCTGCTTAAGAAAACAATTCAGTTTACGCACAATCTCATTTAGCATATAATAGTACTGTTATTGTTAAAAGGGAGAGTGATTTTAGTGACTAAAGCTATCGATGCAACACAGTTAAGTAAATTTAAAAATTCATTAAAGAACCGTGCAGAACATGCAGTACTCGAACGTGCTGTGACAAAAAATGGTATTCTAGCAACCACAGCAGACTACCATTCTGAGGTCAAAATGGATCCAGTTTTTTCAATTGATTTGGATACAGGCGACGTTGCCAATCAGAAGCAATCTGGACGCTGTTGGATGTTTGCAGCCTTAAACACGATGCGCCACGATATAAAGAACAAGTTCAAAGTACCTAAGGACTTTGAGCTTTCACAAAATTATACGTATTTCTGGGATAAATTGGAAAAAGCAAACTATTTCTACGAAAATGTCCTCAAAACTGCAAGTTTACCCACTTCTGATCGCAAGATTAGTTGGTTAATGACCACTCCCCAACAAGATGGCGGTCAGTGGGATATGATTGTCGCTATTATCCAAAAATATGGAGTCGTCCCACAATCAGCGATGCCTGAAACTTATAATTCATCAAAATCAAACGAATTTAACAGTACTTTTAATTTAAAATTACGTAAGGATGCTGTTAAGCTCCGTCAAATGGTTGCAGAACAAGCTTCTGATGCACAAATTGAAAAAGAAAAAGATAAAATGCTTGATGATGCCTACCGAATGCTGGCTTACAGCTTTGGCGAACCGCCAGTTAAATTCGATTTTGCCTACCGCGATGCAGACAAAGCTTATCACCTTGACCGTGACTTGACTCCTCAAAAATTCTTTGAGAAGTACGTTGGATGGAATCTTGATGACTATGTATCAATAATCAATGGGCCAACTGAGGACAAACCATTTAATCATATGTATACCGTTGATATGCTTGGAAATGTTGTTTCAGGCCGTCAAATACGTCACTTAAACGTAGATATGAAGACATTCCGTCAAGTTGCCGTTGCTCAACTCAAAGCCGGGGAAAGTGTTTGGTTTGGTTGTGATGTTGGTCAAGAGTCAGATCGCCAAAAGGGCATCATGGATACTGAACTTTATCACAAAGATGAGCTATTTGATATTGATCTCAATATGTCTAAAGCTGAACGCCTTGATTACGGCGAAAGTTTAATGACACATGCAATGGTTTTAACCGGTGTTGATTTGGTCGATGACAAACCCACAAAATGGAAAGTTGAAAATTCATGGGGTAAAAAAGTCGGTACAAATGGCTTTTTCGTTATGAGCAATGATTGGATGAATGAATTCTGTTATCAAGTTGTTGTAAATAAAAAACATCTTCCTGCAAACTTACAGAATGTCTTGCAAGAAGACCCCAAAGTACTTGCTCCATGGGATCCAATGGGCTCACTAGCTTAAACATTTCTTTTTAAATAATAATGGTTTTAACTATAAACAAGACCCAGCTTCTAGTTGTCCTTTAATACAACCAGCGGCTGGGTCTTTTAATTCGATAATCTAAATTATTCTTATCCTTGGATGAAATTCAAATTTTAAAACGTCTAGAACCAAAGAAGAAAAACTGTAAAAGTATTCAGCTTTTTAGGCTTATCGGCCTATTCTATTCAAAAAATAAAGTTAATTACAAAGTCTCTTTGTTCATTACCCGTAATTTTTTGTCCAATTCATAAATAATTGGGACAGCATTTTCAACCTCAACACCATCAATCTTTTCATCGCTAATCTCTTCAATATACTTGATTAAGGCCCGTAACGTACTTCCATGTGCAACAATCAGTTGATTTTTCCCATGAAGAAGCTGAGGTGCAATATTGTCAAGCCAATATGGTACGATCCGCTCAGATGCCATTTTCAAGCTTTCACCTAATGGAAGAATGTCACGCGGATATTTATTATAGCGGCGCTCATAGTCTGGCTTAGCCATCAATGGAGGTACAGCATCGTAACTTCGACGCCATAAAGCAATTTGGTGTTTTCCATATATTTGGCGTGATAAATCCTTGTTAATCCCCCGTAAGGCCCCATAATGGCGCTCATTCAATCTCCAATTTTTTTGAATCGGAACGGCAGCCTGTCCTATCGTCGATAAAACTATGTTAGCGGTTTTGATTGCACGCACTAAAGACGACGTATGAACAGTTGAAAAAAATATTTTTTCTTTTTTAAGTAGCTTCCCAGCATCCCTTGCCTGCTTTGCACCTTCTTCAGTCAACAATGAATCTGTCCAGCCCGTATAGGTATTAGTCTCGTTAGCCTGACTTTGCCCATGACGCAGTAATACCAATTTAACCAATTCGCTCGACCTTCCTTTTATAAGGTTTACTTCATATCATAACAAATTTCAAGCCAGCAGAAAAGCAGCAATCATTTATATACTAGTTGTTGTAAAAAAACAGCTCTCATAATTGAAAGCTGTTCCATAGTTTTTATTATAAGTTAGTAAACTCTATTTTAAACGTCCAGCAAAGGATGGTGTAAAGGTTGAAACACTTCCTACTTTAACATTTTGACCTGTTTGAGGAGCATGAACATATTGACCGCCGCCAATATAGATAGCGACATGATAACTGCTACCCTTTGAACCCCAGAAAAGCAAATCACCAGGTTGGGCCTGTGAGACAGACTCATAAGAAACATAGCCTTCCTGTGCAGCTGTATTATGTGGTAAAGATACACCAAACTTACTGTACACATATGCAGTCAAACCTGAACAGTCCATTCCTGAGAGCGAGGCTCCTCCCCAAACATATGGAATTCCCATTCTTGTTAATGACAATGCCGCCGAGACAACCGATCCTGTGTCCATGCTTGAGGAACTCGGTGTACTAGTGGTGGAAGAAGTTGAACTGCTATTGTTGGAAGAGCTAGAATTGCTAGTGCTATTGGTATTAACAGCAGCAGTGCTATTGTTAGCAGTATTATTTGATAGGTTCGTAGCATTGGCCGTCTTATTATCACTGGAAGAAGCCGCCGAAACATTGGATAGATTTTCTGTTTGGTTCGTAACTCCGTCTGCTGCCTTATTAGCAGTTGCCAGTGCCTTAACAGCAACAGTTGAATCTTTTGCTGCTTTAACTGCACTAGCAGCCTTTTTAGCTGTTGCTAAAGCATCTTCTGCTTTCTTTTTATCAGCATCTTCTTTTGCCTTCTTGACCTGCAGTTCTGTTTTTTGAACTGCTAAATCAGCCATATCCGATTGTAATTTTGTATTGATCTTTTTCTGCTGATCTGCAGCAAGATCTATACTTTCTTTATCGGCAGCTACTTTTAATTTGTCTTTCTTTTGATCAGATAGTGTTTGATTATTAGCATGCACCATGGTTGCAACCGTTGTGACACGATCCACCGCATCACTAAGGCTATTTGAATCAGTCACAAATTGAATAATGGAACTTGCATCATTAAGCTGTGCTGAGCGCGCTTGTTTAGCTAAATGTGCTTTTCGTGCATCAATATTTTTAGTTAATGATTGAATTTCTTGAGCATCATCAGTCTGTTTTTCCTGAAGCTTAGACAATTTCTTCTGCCCTTCTGAAATCAAAGATTGCGTTTGATCAATCTTTCCGTTCACATTATTTATTTTACTAGATGTATCTGAAGCCGAAACACCTGTTTTTAAACTGAAAACAACTAAAGCTGCTGCCACTGCAGTTGCAACCCTCACCAAATTATTTTTCCCCATGAATCTCACACCTCTACCGATCATTAATATTATTAATATTTTTTTAAATAACCACGCCTTTAATATTATCATTAAGCAGGCGTTTAGAGCATTACATTATATTTACAAAATAACCTCATAATTACTTTTTTAAGCCCTAATATTACAATTGTGTTTCTAAAGTTACAAAGTCGCCTTTTCCTTGCTGTTGTCACCTATATGTGACTCTCTTTTTCAGTATTGTTTGCTAATATTAGTTAATTGTTACTTATGTAACCCTAAAGTAACCTATTAGTACAATTCACAATCGTGATACTGCAATTTTTCCTCTTTTATATTAAAAATGAAACGTTTTGATTTATTAAGAAACGCTTGAAATAATCAAAAAAAACTCTGTATAACACTAAATCATCTTTCATTTAGCAATTATACAAAGTTTTTTTCTAGCTTAGTTTTGTTCAAAAATATAATTTAAATACACGTAATCTGCTAAGATTTTGATGTAGCATCGATGTTCTCTTCTTTAACTTTATTACCAACAAAGGTAACAACGGAGCCAATCAAAATAACAACGATTCCGATAATCGTCAGTATGGAAATTTTTTCACCAATCAGAATTGCAGCTAAAATTGGAGCAAGACCTGGTTTAATGAAAAACACAAGCGATGCAGTTGAAACATTTGACCTTTCCATTGCCAAAAAGTAAAATGCAAAACCGCCGCCAGTGACACAAACTCCTAAATAAAAAAGCATCGGCAAAGACGAAAAAGTGATATTTTGAATTATCGGGAGGTTTTTAAAACCTGACATTGAACTACTCTTACCTAACCAAAGCGCAATAAAAGGAATATGTGTCAGCCAAGAAAGGACCAACAATTCAGCTGTACCAGCAATAAATGTGTAACAGGTCATAACAATTCCATTTAGACCACGCTTAGTAGATCCATAACGCGAGACAATTGAATAAAAACCAAAAGTAACTGCAGATAAAAGCGCTAAAACGATTCCAACAGGCCGTGACAAATGCACCGGATCAATGATAATTAATAAACCAATAATTGAAATAACGACCGCTATCAAGTTAGCTCGTCCAAGCCTCTCATGTAAAATCAAAAAAGCAAAAAGCAACGCAAAAACGGGATTACAGCTGAATAAAACGGCAACGGTCGAAGCCTTTGTTGAAACTACGGCGAGCTGAAACAGGGACATACTAACAATGACGCACAAAAAACCTGTGATCAAAAACAATGTCCAATCTTTTTTCGTTAACACTCGCTTGCTCTGCTTAAGAGATTTATTAGCAATTGGAAGCAGAACCAAACTTCCAATAAAAAAACGAATCAAATTCAATTGAATAGGATTAAAAGTTGCCCCCGCCACTTTTAATGCAATTTCCATTGAACTAAACATTAAGGTTGATATTAAAACATAAATTATCGTCCTTTTCACGACTGATACTCCCTATCCTATATTTTGTGTTATAACCATTAAAATTGGTACTACAATCAATGAAATCAGTGTAGTTTCAGTAACCATCACAGCCGCATAATCTGAATCGGCATTATAAAGGTTAGCAACAACAGGCGCATTAGTCATCACTGGCATTGCTGATTGTAAAATAAAGACCTGCTTCATTATCAACGGCATGTCTGCAGGAATGACTAGTAACGACATTAACAGTGGAGCACAGACAAAGCGTCCCAACAGAATCAGTAAATTGTCTTTTCCTAAAGCCAATTTATTTAATCCGGCATGTGAAACCGAAATGCCAATAAAGATCATTGATAACGGAATAGTTAAACTACCGATGTAATCCAAATCGGAATTAACAAAATCAGGTAATTCAATTCCAAGCAATACAAAGATAACGCCTACGACAAATCCCATTAATGGCGGCGAAAATATTTTTCCAAGTGTCTTTTTTAAATCAAATTTTATTTCCTGCCCACCATCACGCTGGATAAGATATGTTCCGAGTGTCCAAAAAATTGTTGTATTTGCCATGTAATAAATCAACACATATGGAATGCTCTCGCTGCCAAAAAGAGCTTGGTTAATCGGCAAACCTACGAAAACAGTATTCGAATTAAAAAACATTGATGAAAACAATCCTGCATGACTGTCCCGTATTTTACAAATACGTACAAGTGCAAAAGCAATTGCCATCAAAATCATCATCGATACGACTGGAAAACGCAAATCCGGTATCATTTTTGCTAAATCTTTTGCAGAAAATTTACTCATTATTGTTGAAACCATGTAACAAGGTAATGAAATTTGAGTAACAATCCTTGCAATCAATTTAGTCGATTTCTCATCAAACCATTTTCGTTCTGCCAAAATATACCCAAGAATTATCATAACTAAAATAATCAGTACTCCGGATATACTATGTTCAAAAACTTGCATAGCTTCACTTCTCTTTCTCACTATTCGTATATTAAACATCCATAAGTATATCACAATTTTGTAACACAAATTAAAAGACTCCCTGAAAATAACACTTTTTCATGGATCTGAAAATGTTAATTATTTAATTTACTATTAAACCTCTTTTTTACTATCCAAATTTTAACATTAAGTAGTATAATTCATACATAATGTCGAATTTAAGGAGTTTTTTATGAATACTAAAGATAAAAGTTCCGAAGAGCTGGTTGACACTCCTCTACGTAGAAACAACGGTTCTTCACATCGAAAGAAAAGTTCGCGGGGAAAACGACGTCTTATATGCACAATTTTGTTAAGCCTGATACTTGTTTTATTCTACGGAGCAGCTTTTTACACTTACAATATGTTAGGTGTTGCAAAAGAAACTATCAACAAAACTTTCAAACAAACAAATGTTAAAAAATCACGTAATGTCTCACAAGTTTTAAAAGACAAAAAACCCTTTTCTGTCCTCCTACTTGGTACAGATACAGGTGATTTAGGTCGAAGTGATAAGGGACGTACTGATACAATTATAATCGCTACAGTAAATCCACAAACAAAACGCGCCACCTTAACCAGCATCCCTAGAGATACGCAGGTTAAAATTAGTGGCAGTGAAAATGCATACGACAAAATAAATTCTGCATATACTATCGGCGGTACGGCTGCTGCCGTTAAAACCGTTCAGAACACGCTTCATGTTCCGATTGACTTTTACCTATTAGTCAACATGGGTGGTTTACGCAAAATAGTCGATGCTCTGGGTGGAGTCACTGTTACCCCACAACTGACATTCAAATACAGCTACGCTAATGTAGTCAAGGGAAAGACTGTTAAATTGAACGGACAAGAAGCACTAGCTTACTCACGCATGCGCTATAGCGATCCAGAAGGCGATTACGGAAGACAAAAACGTCAAAAACAAATTATCACGGCCATAGCAAATAAGGCTGCTTCAACTGCTTCTCTGGCTAACTACAAAAAGATTTTATCAACAATTGAAGACAATATGCAGACAGACATGACTTATGATGACATGCTTACGGTCGAAACAAATTATAAATCTGCAGCAAATTCAATCAAATCTTATGTTCTACAAGGTACAGATGCAACACTCGATGGTCTTTCATATCAAGTTGTCTCAGCAAAAGAAAAGAAAAAGATTTCCAACAAAATTCGAGCTGAGTTAAATTTAAAGCCGTCTACCAAGACTTTTTATGGGCAAGTTGGTGAAACCTATTCAAGCGATAGTTCGTACTCAAGCAACAGTTCATACTCTTCTGGAAATTCATATTCTACAAATGATGGCAACAATTACAACTCTTCTTACTCTAATAGTGATACTTATGATTCTACTTATTCGACACCTACTTATTCGAACGGTTATTAAATCCACAATAATTTAAAAAACTTTATTTATAGATTTGGGCATTCAAAGAGGCTGTGACATAACTAGCCTCTGTATAAGCAAATAGGACGAGAAACCGAATT
>NZ_AZEG01000020.1:0-35686 GCF_001434935.1 Liquorilactobacillus uvarum DSM 19971
TATGAGTGGTTCAGCCTCAACAAGCATGAGTGAATCGGCATCAACAAGTGCGAGCGAGTTAGCATCAACAAGTACGAGTGAATCAACTTCAGCAAGTGCGAGTGAGTCAGCCTCGACAAGTACAAGCGAGTCTGCTTCAGGAAGTTCCAGTGAATCTGAATCTGCAAGCACGAGTGAGTCTGCTTCCACAAGTGCAAGTGAATCTGCTTCAACAAGTACAAGCGAATCAGCTTCCGCAAGTACGAGTGAGTCAGCCTCGACAAGCACAAGTGAGTCAGGATCCACAAGTACAAGTGAATCGGCTTCAGCAAGTGCAAGCGAGTCGGCATCCGCAAGTACAAGCGAATCGGCTTCAACAAGTGCGAGCGAGTCAGCCTCGACAAGTACAAGCGAGTCAGCCTCAACAAGTACAAGCGAATCAGCTTCCGCAAGTGCGAGCGAGTCAGCTTCAACAAGTACGAGTGAATCGGCATCGACAAGTGCGAGTGAATCAACTTCCGCAAGTGCGAGTGAGTCGGCATCAACAAGCACGAGCGAATCAGTATCCGCAAGTGCAAGCGAGTCAGCATCCGCAAGTATGAGTGGTTCAGTCTCAACAAGTACAAGCGAATCAGCATCCGCAAGTACAAGTGGATCAAATAATGACAGTACAAATAGTACAGATGGATTATTCCATAACAGTACAAATGGTGCATACAAAAAAGCAGATTTATCAGGTAAAAAACACACCAAACCAGTAAAAGAAAACAAGCTTCCACAGACAGGTGAGACAGCTTCTAATGAAGCTGCTTACCTGGGGGCCGCTATTTTAACAGCTACCGCGTTGCTAGGTGTGAAAGGTAAGAAAAAGAAAAATAAATCAAAATGATTTATAGAAATGTTAGTTAAGAAATAGAATGAAAATTTAGATATTATCAGTTTGATTTTGGGAACCTAGTTCATTTTTGAATTAGGTTCTTTTTTTTGTGGACTTTTAAGCAGGTTTTTTTATTGTATATATTTGGTTTGTAAATATATTTATTATTCATTTAATTCATAATGTTTTAAATGAGTAAAATATTATCGTTTATGTGTATAAAAATAATTGTTAATTTTTTAGTGAAAATCAATAATTTAAGTTTGGTTTTTCTTTTTATGACAATGAATTTAAACATATAGTAATAGATTTTGGCAAAAACAACTAATAAAAGAACATTATTTTATAACCTATAAAATCTATTATAAGAGTTATATTTTACCCTTATATTTAGCTTGGATTTTGCGGCAATCCAAGAGCCTGGTGAAAGATAGCAAGTGTTTACTTTCAAAACATTCTAAGTTATGTTAGTATTCTTTAGACATGATGAAAATAAGAATCTTTATTTTTATGTAAATGTATTTTGATTAATTCTAACTATTTATTTTAATAGTTTAATATTCATTTTAAACTATATCATTAAATAGTATGATGTAAATTTTTATATAGCGGTTTTATTAGATGATTAAGGCTAAGCAAAATAGATAATACATTTTAGACTACAAAACAAGCATTCATAAAATAAACCAAGTTCTTACAGATGTGGAAAGGAGAATGATAATGAGAAAGTGGATTTTGATAGCTTTGACGATCTTGGGCAGTTTCTTGCTACTAATGGATGGTGCTCGTGCCGATAAGCAGACTGATATTAAAATTGACGGGGAGTTCAATGATTGGCAGAGCATCAGTAAGTCACAAGTGGGTTATTATCATATGGGAAACTGGGCTGTGGCAGTCGGCAATGAAGATTTATGGATCTATATTGATAATGGCGGCAATTCTGATATTTCAATTCCAACACAAAACTACACTTTGACAGTAGGAAACAAGTCGTATAATTTAGTATTTACTGGATCTGATTCACAATTAACAGTCACTGCCAGAGATATGAATAACAGTTGGCAATCACTTGGAGATGTTGGAACAGGAATTATTAAAAAAGATGGTTCAAAGCAAAATGGTGAGTTCACTCTCTCACTTTCAAAGTTGGGTGCATCGTCTTCTGGTAGCGAAAAAACTACTTTGGCAAATTCAAATTTGGGTTCGCAGACAGTGACCGGAAGTTCTGTCCAAAGCAGCTCTGATTCTGCAAGTTCGAGTGCAGGATCAAGTAGTTCAAGTTCAAGCAGTTCGTCGAGTACAGATTCAAGCAGTTCATCAAGTGTTTCAGACACATCATCTGAGTCGCAGAGCTCGGTGTCGTCATCATCTTCCCAAGCAAATCCGAATAATCAGTCAAATGACTTAGGCGTCGTAATTGACGGAAGTTTCAATGATTGGGATGATAAAACGAAGTCAGCAATGAAGATTACAGGGGATAACGACAACATCAAAAATGTATCACTGTTAGCTGATGATAAGGATATTTATTTCTACATTGAAATGCATCCGGTGTTATCTGGAGGATACGTCACATTTCAGCCGGCAGGATATGAACTGACAGTCGGTAACATTACTTATTATCTTGATTTTAACGGAAATAGTACTGTTAATCTGGATGAAGGACAGACCAAATTAGTGAAACTCGGAATATATAATGCTAAGGACAATTCATATGTGACACTAAACGATCAAGTTGGAGTTACAAAGAAAAAGATCTCACAGAAGATGGGAGACGGATCAACAGTGGAGGGAGAAGCATATGTTTTGGAATGTGCAGTCCCGTTCAGTGCATTGAAGGCAAGCTCAAATACATCAGGTCAAACGATTGCGTTAGCGAATCGAAACTTGTGGACAGGACAAGTGAATGTTACTGGTGGCAGTACTGGACCGCTCATTTTAGCTGGGGCTGGTCTATTGATTGCGGGCTTTTCTGTTTACAAATTCGGTGTATTTGATAATAAAAGCAGGAGGAAAAAAGTTAAATGAGTGTTTACTTAATTATCGGGATAGTTATCTGGATTTATGTCCTGTCTTTGCTTAAGAGAACACAGCTTGCTGCTTTTTCATTCATTTGGGGGAGTGTGGGGCTCTTTTTTATCTTGATCGCATTCAGCAATCGTTATTGGATTTGGTTTTTTACCCAAGCAGTTATGAAAGGTGTCGGCTGGATCGGAAACTTGACACAAATGAGCAGTACGCTGCCAAAATACAGCATTATAAGCATTATCAATGCAAATTCACCGGTGAATATGGTGATTGATTATGAATGTTCGGGGGTGATTGAAACTTTGGCTTTTTTAAGTCTGGTTTTTTTCTTCCCAATTTACAGTCGTTATGAAAAGTTATTTTTTTCTCTTTTAGGTGTCTTTTGGATTTACTTAGCCAACGTAATTCGGTTGCTGTTAATTATTATCATCGTGCATTTTAATGGTGGACAGTCTTTTTTCATTGCCCATTCATTGGTTGGACGCTTTGTTTTCTATGTTTTAGTCATTGCCTTATATTACTTGGTTTTTACCTCTTCGCAGCTTTCGCATAACATCTACTACACTTGTAAAAACTGGGTACAGCATCTGATAAGGAAAAGGAGAATGTCGAAGTGAGTTACTGGTTAGATTTAACTTTTTTTAAGATGGGCTTTTGGATTACTTGGGCATTAATTCCGGTAGTTGTTGAAATCTTACCGGCTTTTTTCTCAAGCATCTGGCTAATTGCACAACATTGGCATAAAGCAAAGCTGAATGTTCCAGAAAAACTGCCGATTATTTCGCTGATTATTCCCGTATATAATTCAGAAGCAACATTGTTTGAATGCATTCGCTCAGTTAACGATTCGACTTATCCATCTGATTTGGTTCAGATTATCTTAGCGGATAATAAAAGTACCGATAATAGTTTTGCAGCCTATGAACGTGCGCAAAATGAATTTCCAAATTTGAATCTCCGCTTGATCCGGACTGAGCAAGGAAAGGCCAAAGCTTTGAATTCAGCAATCTATAGTAGTATTGGAACATATATTATCAATATTGACAGTGACGGTATTCTTGAAAAAAATGCTTTAATGAATATGGTATTACGCTTTGAGCATGATTCGGAACTAGCCGCACTTACAGGTACAATTTTGCCGCAAAAAAAGATGATCAAAGCTTCCAAGAAAAGAAGCTTAAAGCTGCTGCAGCGCAATGAATATTTTGAATACGCACAGGCATTTCTTTCAGGCAGAATAATCGAATCGCGTAATAATCGGTTGTTTACCATGTCAGGAGCTTTTTCTGCTTTTCGGAAAAATGATCTGCTCCAAACATTCTTATATAATACAGGTACAATCGGTGAAGACACGGATATGACATTTCAAATGCGTGACAGATTAAAAAACAAAGTAGCTATTTGTTCCGATGCGATTTTTTATATTGAACCAATCGATAGTTTGGATGATCTCTATATTCAACGGCAGCGTTGGCAAACAGGGGAACTAGAGGTAGTAGATAAAAATGCTGATGATTTGAAGCTCAAATCTTTTTTCAAAGGCTTTTTAGTACGCCGGATGATGCTTGATCATACTTTTCTATTTCCTAAGCTGATCTGGTCAGCGGCCAGCATTATACTGCTCTTTTTAGGCTACTCTTGGGTCATCCTGCTGCTGTCTTATCTGCTTATTTATTTTCTTTATGTTGGTGTTAGTTTATTGAACTATATCTGTGTTCTACTGCTTTTGAGAGGATTTGCAAAGGAACGAGCGTTCTTCAGATCATCATGGTGGGTAATTTTTACACTCCCGTTCTATAACTTTATCTGCTCGTGGTTCCGTTTGGTCGGGACCTTGAATAGTATGACAAGAAAGTCCAGTTGGAATACAGTTCGCTTTAAACAGGAAACTAAGAATTTGTATGCACAGTTTTTAGAAGATATTAAGATAATAAAAAACAAATGGAGGTAATTTATGTCACAACTTAACTTCAGCTATAGGATAAAATCTTATTTTAATGCCAGTCATGCGATCCGGTGGGAGAATGGAACCGGGCAAAAGCATATGCATACTTGGGAGGTTGTCTGCGAACTGAGCAGCCAAAGCAAACAGACAGTTATTTTCAGCGACATTGAAAAGGCTTTGAATGGAGTGTTTGAAAACATTTCTGGAACTTTTTTAAATACACTGGATGATTTTAAAGAACTTAATCCAACTGTTGAGAATGTTACACTCTGGCTATATCACTTGATTATACCTGCTTTAAATCAGCTTGATGTTCATTTAACACGTCTCGAAGTGAGTGAATCTCCCACCAGAACATATTGCATTACATCCAGTAACTAGAAAAAGGTGATAAAATGTTTAAACGATTTCTCAAATTAATGAGTAATGGCACATTAGTTATATTCAGCTTTTTTATTTTTTTGACATTCTTTTTTGCATTGACTTCACCTAATATTGTTTTAGGCGATAATCAAATTACAGGAGCTGGAACAACTTTTTTTACGACGGCTTGGTTGATGGTTTTTGGGGCTATTGTGATTTCTTTCAAAACTTTTAAAAAGATAAATCGATTTCTGCGATATATTTTTATAAAACAACGCATCAAGTCTGCGATTATTTTGTTGCTGTTAGTTATTTGCTGGCAGCTGGTCTTTGTTTTAACTGTTCATCCAGCAATCGGTTTTGATGCGGGAGCGATTCATCAAGCTTTGACTGATCGAACCAGCGCAGAAATTAGAGCGTATTATAGTATTAACTACAATAACTTGCCGTTATTGCTATTGCAGAATTTTTTTGTTCAATTGTTTGCATCAAAAACATGGCTTTTCTTTGATTTATTGACCTTGTTGTTTGTTGATTTATCGATGTTTTTTAATCTTTTGAGCGTAGCACTTGTTGACCGTTCAAGGTTGGCTACAGCTATTTATCTGCATGCCGGTTGGTTGTTGCTTTTTCCAATGATTATTGTTCCTTATACAGATACATGGGTCCTCCCAATCGTTTCAGGATATTTACTGTGTTATTGTATTGCGAGACATAAGAGAACTAATTTCTTCGTAAGACTTATCGCAATTGCGGCTTTCAGTATTTTGCTGATTGCAGCGTACTTTCTCAAACCTTCAGCTATCATTGGAGGGATTGCTATCGGAATAGGCGAGATATTGTTTGCTTTGTCAAAATTCAAATTAAAAAGACCACGCAGTTGGTATCCTCTGTGCAGCCTTCTTTTTTCTAGTGCAGTAATTTTAGGCAGTTATCAGATGATCAGTCAGAAAATCAAAAACCAAAAATACATTCAGGTCGACCAGTCAAGGTCAATTCCAGCAATTCATTTCATAAGTATGGGAGTTTCAGGCGACGGAGGGTATAATCCTAATGATGCGCTTGCAATGGCTCAGATTCCAACAAAAGCCGCTCGTGTTGTTTATTCAAAAAAAATGCTGACAAAACGCTTAAAAAGCAAAGGCATTTTAGGCTATACTGGTTTTCTCTTTAAAAAGCATCAAGCCAATACAGCTGATGGGTCTTTTGCATGGGTCAAGGAAGGTCACTTTATTACTGAAGACCCGAACCCGACGAAGATCGGTTTTGCAGGACAACTAAAACAGTTTGTTTATTTGTACGGAACACGTTTAGGTGATTTCCGGTTTGCCGCACAGACGTGGTGGATCATTCTGCTGGGAATAATTGCTCTGGGCTGGCGTGATCGAAGAAACTTTGTTCAATTGCTGCGTTTAGCGCTGATCGGCGGTTTTATATATCTTCTGATCTTTGAAGGCGGGCGAAGCCGCTATTTAATTCAATTTTTACCGTATTTTCTGATTATGGGTGCCTTGACGTTTAAGCACTCGCTTCAAACTATTCACGAATTATTTTCTTTTCTGCGTAATGGTAGTTCTGAAAAAAATCTGAATAATGAGAAGAAGTGAACTGAATCTCAGCAAAGATAGAAGATATCGACTAATATAGTAAACACCATCTAAAGACAAGACATATAAAGCATGTCTTATTTTTGTATACTGATATATTGAAGGAGAAAAACTATGAATAAGGAGCAACTAATGGTTATTGCTAAAAGAGTTTGCTATACGAAAAGGGTTTATCAACGTATTAATAAAAAACTTAAAACTAATTATTCAAATGGTGAGATTGAGTCATTGGTTCAACAAGTTGTTCTTGAAGCATCACAAATTATACATAAAGGCAAAAATTTTTATATCAGTAATTATGAGAGCGGTGTAAGGGCTACCGTAAATGCTAATAATTATCGAATCATTACCGCTGATAGTTTAAACTGCAATAGCATGCATTAAAAGTTCAAGATAACAGTAATGTGTGGAAACATACTGTTTTTTTGTAAAATTTAGTTATCATTTTGTTGAATGAAAACTGTCTTTTATCGTTGGAAAAACGCAATATATAATCTTTTATCCATTAAAATGTTGCCAAATATTTGTTTGACTTTAGTTAGGAAGTTCGTATAGTCTAAACGAAAGCACTTACAAATAGATGATTATAAGGCGGGTAGAGTAATGTTTGAAAGAAGAATTTATTGGGCGATTAGTGCATATTTTTTCTTTTTCTTTGTTAGTTTTGCAGCATGTTATTCTTTATACTCAATTTGGTTAAGCAAGTCCATTGGGTTAAATGGAACCGATTCAGGTATTGTTTTTGGACTAAATGCTGCAGTAACACTTGTGGCGCAACCACTTTATGGATATGTTCTCGACAAATTAGGTTTAAAGAAAAATGTACTAATTTTTTTGGGGATTTTACTGGCTTTTTCTGGGCCTTTTTTTATATATGTCTATGGAGCATTGTTAACTAGTAATCTGATAATTGGTTCGTTAATAGGTGGGGCATATGTTGGAGTGGGATTTCAAGCTGGTTCAAGTGCACTTGAATCCTATGCACAAAAGATTAGTTTGAAGTATGGTTTTGAATATGGAAGGGCCAGAATGTGGGGTTCGTTAGGTTGGGCAGCAATTACCTTTTTTGCAGGTAAACTCTTTACCCTTAATCCGGATTACAATTATTGGATCGCCTCGGGTTCAGCTGTAATTATGCTGGTAATTATTTTAGGGACTAAGATTGATGTTAGTCAAGAAGATTTAAAGCAGTCGCAATCAGTCTCATTCGGTGATTTAAGAGCATTACTTAAGCTGAAAGATTTTTGGGTATTGGTGCTTTTCTCATTAGGAGTGACCTGTGCATATAATTTATACGATCAGCAGTATGCGGCTTATTTTTATACTTTGTTTGCTTCAAAAGCTCAAGGTAGTCAAGTATATGGATATGTTAATTCACTACAAGTGATTCTTGAAGCGGGAATGATGTTTGCGGCACCTAAACTAGTGAACAAGATAGGGGCTAGGAATTCATTGCTTTTAGCGGGACTCGTCATGTCAATTAGAATTATTCTTTCAGGGGTTGTTTCAGGACCGCTCTTGTTAGCTATTATGAAATTGGCTGAGGCATTCGAAATACCGGTATTTCTAGTAGCTATTTTTAAATATCTTAACGAGAATTTTGAAATACGCTTGTCATCAATCCTATATCTTTTCGGTTTTCAATTTTCACGTCAACTTGGTCAGATTGTTTTATCAATTCTAATCGGCAGTGCCTACGATCAATTTGGATTTAGAAAGTCTTATATTTTATTAGGGGCCTTGGCATTACTTTTCGATATTATTTCATTTTTTATGTTAAAAAAATCTGATGCTAAAAATGTAAAATCGCATGTTTTTTAAAGGAAATGATTAAATAGGTTCAATGGCCGTGTGTTCAAAGAAATATTTTTGGCTTTGTTCATAGTCCAGGTGAAGAAGAGAGCGGAGAAAGAAAAACAAGAATCTGGTTCCCAGAACTGACCAAAAAATAAAGTCATGATATAGTTATTTAAAAAGTGAAGGATGTGGATTTAATGGTTAAACAAAGTTTTTCTGATTTTGAAAGAGAAGCTATGAGAGAACGTGCACGGGAAATTAGAAATGAACAAGGCAAAAAAAAGAACCCATCTGCTGATCTACTTGAAAAAATTGCTGAAATGCCTGAAAATGAAGCCTTCATCGCGTCTCAATTAGATCTGCTTGTGCAAAAATTAGCCCCGCAATTGCATCCTAAAACATGGTATGGAATGCCAGCTTACGCTAATGATGATGGCAAGGTAGTATTGTTTTTTCAAACAGCATCTAAGTTCAAAACACGTTATAATACACTGGGTTTCAATGATAATGCGATTTTGGATGACGGCGACATGTGGCCTACAGCATATGCACTTAATGTTTGGAACGAGAAAATCAGTGGACAAGTTGGTGCATTAATTAAAAAAGCTACCCAAAAAGATAATAAATAAAGTCTTATAAAATTTGTAGCAAGTATGCTTTGATTAAGTTCTATGTCTCATGATCAAAGTATATTTTTGAGTTTTTCAAGTATTAGAATTGATCATTTTGTTTCTCAAAACATTAGAGCATCAAAGTATTATTCGCTAATTAGGCAATTTGTCTTTCTGGTGATGTAACTATATCAATTAATAGTCAAGAAAATCGTAGCCTTTCGTTGACCACAAATTCTTCCTCGTTTCGCAGAGAGTCACAAGACGGAAGAATTTTGGAGTCTTGTAACACGTTTGATAGAATTCAAAATTTCATAATAACTTAAATATTAACTACATCTAAAAAAAATATTTAATTATTGAAACTTGCTAATCAGCTGTTTCAATATACTGAACATCAATTGAAATAGTATCCAAACACGAATTCAAAGAGTGGTTCCAAGAAAAATGGAACTGCTCTTTTTATGTAGAGCGTGAAAGGAATAAAGTTCAATTCGACCAAGTATAATTTTTTTATTTCAAGAGCCGTTTGTTGTTTGAACGGTAAATACTAGGGGAAAGACCAGTGAAATGTTTGAAGGCTCTCGAGAAGTGTAATGGGTTAGAGTAACCGCACGAGTATGCAATAATATTGATCCAATCATCAGTTGTTTCCAATAATTCACGGGCTTTGCGCATCCGGCATTTTGTTAAATATTCTTTTGGCCCCACACCGATGACCTTTTTAAAAATCTTATATAAATAAGTACGATCCAGCGACATGTATTCAACAACATCATTGATGGTGATGGGAGTTTCGTAGTTGTTATGGATGTATTGCAAAGCTTTTGTAAAGAGTTTGTCAGAAGAGTTTTGTTCTTCTTGTAAATTTTTAGGGTACATTATTTGCAGTTGATCTAGAATCTGCAGGAGTTTGGATGTGTAGATAAGATCATTTTCGCGTTCCATATGGGATAGTTCTAAGAGTTCAAAAATTTTATCGCGAATAATTTGCGCATGATGATCACTAATAAAGAAGATTGGATTTGTATGGTTAATGTTTATTCTTTTCATATACTCAATAGCCAATTTTCCGGTAAAACGAATCCAATGGGTCGTCCATGGATCGTACTTGTCAGCGGACATGGTCACAATTTTTTGCGGTTCGATAAAAAAGAATGCACCTTTAGTTAAAGTATATTTTTTGTTATTGCTGGTGAAAAAGCCTTTCCCAGCTGAAACATAATGAATCATATACCCCGTTCTCCCAGCGGGCCCGTACGTATGCATAGGTTTGGCCAAATCGCTGCCGCCAGATGATAGATACAGATAGGGATTATAAACTTTGTTGTTAAAACCATAAAATTGCACCATTGACATGATCTCCTTGCATTATTTCGCTATGTTTATGCAACATTTTACCATATGATAAGCGTTTTCACAATTCTATAATAAAGATATTAAGAAATCCTGCAGGCTCTTATTTTAGTTAAATATTTTACCGGGGGGTAATTTTATGAAACACGAACGCGAAACTTATGAAAAGATTTCTGATGGTATTCTGCCAGCAATTGGAGGAAAAGATAACGCTATTGAGGCGTTTCATTGTGCAACGAGGCTTAGAATAAACTTGAAAGATACAAGCAAAGTCAATACTGATGCAATTTCTCAGTTAGACCTTGTAAAAGGAGTTAATATTAACCGGAATCAGCTACAAATTATTTTTGGTGCAGGTTTAGTTGATGAAGTGACTTCCGTTTTTATTCAACATACGGGTATTCCTGCTCAAAGTACGGAGAATAATGTAACAGAGAAAGCTGCAGATGACCCGAAACAAGAAAAAAGCTGGTTTTCGCGTTTTCTTGATGATTTGACGGGTGTCTTTTCAGATATTCTGCCAGGAATCTTAGCCGGTGGTATTTTAATCGGTGTCAATAATTTATTTACACAAAAAATATTTGGCAGTCAGTCATTGGTTCAAGCAATACCAGGTTTAAGTGGTATTTCAGTGATTATAAATCTAGGTGCATCTGGAATTTTTGCAATGCTGCCGCTGCTGGTTTGTTATGCCGCTACTAAAAGATATGGTGGCCGACCGGTGATGGGGTTGGCAATCGGAACAGTTATGATGTCTTCAAGTCTTCCATCGATGGCCGATGTACAAACAGGTGCTGCTAAAGCTTTGATTGCTAATATCTTTGGCTGGCATCTGTCGCTGACAAGTTTTGGTGGACAAATTATTGTGGCATTAATAATGGGGTATGTTGTTGCAAAGACAGACAACTTCTTTCAAAAGAAACTTCCAGGTGTTATTCAATTCGTCTTAGCCCCAATGTTGACAATCCTGGTGGCCTCATTCCTGCTTTTTATGGTGATCGGACCAGTCGGAGTGGCGCTCTCAACTTGGATCACAAATGGTTTGGTTTGGATGTCCAGTGCGTTTGGAATTTTTGGATATATTATTTTTGGCGGTATTCAGCAATTAATTGTTATTACAGGTCTGCATAATATGTTTGGAGCAGTTGAGGCACAATTAATAGCTACGACGAAGTATGATTTCCTAAATCCGCTCTTTTCAGGATCTTTAATGGGACAAGGCGGTGGAGTTCTGGGATATATGCTGCTTAACCGCAAAAATAAAAAAACTCAGGAAGTGGGTGTCTCAGCTTTCTTCTCCGTTTTATTTGGAATATCTGAACCTGCTTTATTCGGAATCAACATTAAAAATCGCTATCCGTTGATTGGAGGGTGTATCGGTGGAGCTGTAGCAGGTGGCTATACTTATTTAACCCAAATCACAGCTGTTGCATTTGGTACAACAGGGGTGACTGGTATTGCAATTGCAGCACCGCAAAACAACGGTTACTTGAACTATATTTTAATGAATTTGATTGGATGTTTGGTTGGAATGATCGCAACAATCATAATTGGAAAGTTTTTCACCAAAAAACAAAATGAAGCTGTCTAGTTAAGGCATAGGCTTAGCATGGAGGACAAGAGAATGGTTAACAAATCTGCACAATTCAAGAATATGGTCAAGCATATCAGCCAGGTCCCTGAAAGTATAGTTAGACAAGAGGAGAAGCTGACAGCTGCTAGTCCATTTCGACAAAAATTTCATATCGAAGCCAAGTCGGGTTTCTTGAATGATCCAAATGGACTCAGTTTTTTTAACGGGAAATATCACTTATTCTATCAGTGGACACCTTTAGCTTTTAAACAAAATCCATCGATCTGGCATCATGGTTGGTATCATTTGATCTCATCTGATTTGGTAAATTGGCAGGATATGGGTCCAGCCATTGAAAGTGATACATCTTTGGACAAACATGGTACTTATTCTGGAAGTGCGATTGCAGTCGATGATAAACTATTTTGCATGTATACTGGTAATACATGGGCCAATACTCAAACTGATGATTGGAGACGATTACCATACCAAGTTGGAGCTTGGATGGATCAGAAAAACCAGTTTAAGAAAATTGATAAACCATTGATTACCGATACTTTTTCAGATTGTACTGGACATCTCCGTGATCCTAAAATTTGGATGCACGATAATAATTATTATGCGATTTTAGGTGCGCAGCGCAAAAATTTGACGGGGACAGCTAAAATTATTAAATCGGCAGGTCGTGACTTAACGAGCTGGCAAAAATACGGCGAACTAAAAACTAATGAACCATATTTAGGGTACATGTGGGAATGCCCTGATTATTTTGAATTGAATGGGCGAGGAGTATTACTTTTCAGTCCACAGGGACTGTCCGCTGAGGATGATTATTATAACAATATTTATCAAACAGGTTATTTTATCGGAGAGCCATTAGATTATGACACACTTGAGTTTAAGCATGGAAAATTTCATGAATTAGATGCAGGGTTTGATTTCTATGCTTCACAGACTTTGGAGGCACCGGATGGACGACGAATAATGTTCGCGTGGTTTGGCATTTCTGAAATTGACTATCCAACCACAAAATATCATTATTCTGGTTGCTTAACAATTCCGCGTGAATTGATCGTCAAAGATAAAAAGTTATTGCAACGTCCAATTAAAGAATTGGAAAAATTACGAAAAAAAGAAATTCAAAAATATGTGCTTGTTGATGGGCTGACAGAGCTAAGCATTACTGAAAATATAACGCAAGAATTAGATTTTGAAGTTGATCTAAGTTCAGCAGACAAATTTGTGCTTGATTTACGGGCAAATCAAGATAATTCACAACATACTAGATTGATTATTGATAAAAATGAGCAATGTTGTCTGCTTTCCCGAAAGAAAAGCGGAATATCTTTTGCGGAAAAGTATGGAGTTGAACGAAGAAGGCGAATCAAATTCGCACGAAGTCTTCGTGTTCATATTTTTATTGATGTTTCTTCAGTTGAAATTTTTATTGGTAAAGGTGAGGTAGTTTTTTCAGCAAGAATTTTTCCAAATGATGAACAAACAAAAATTTTTGCACAAAGTATAGGTGGAAAAAGTCATTTAGTTGGCAAGATCTGGGACTTATAGGAGGAAAGAGTATGTTTAAATTCTTAAAAAAATCTGTTCTAGAAGCAGATAATCATTTGTATACGCCAATAGCAGGGCAAGTTCGTTCCATAACAGAATCATCTGATGCAATGTTTTCTCAAAAAATGATGGGTGACGGTTTTGTCGTTTTTCCAACTTCTGAAGAAATTGTCAGTCCTGTAGCGGCTGAAATAACGATGATAGCAGATACTAAACACGCAATCGGCTTAAAAATGGCGAATGATGTCGAAATTTTGATTCATTTGGGTATAGATACAGTAAATTTGCAGGGAAAACCTTTCAACTTAGTAGTTAAAGTCGGTGATATTTTGAAACCGGGAGATAAAATCGGTTCCATGGATCTCAAACAGATTGACGAAGCAGGTCTAGCCAGTGAAGTAATGGTTGTTTTAACGAATTCAGATGATAAAATTTCAAAATTACAGTTGTCTGACGAAAAATTCGCTGCCGGTGAGAAAGTTGGAGAAATGTTTTTGTAATTTTTGAAAAAGTTTAATTGATTTGTTGACAAGATGAAATGGCAATCACTATATTTAATATCGTATATCTTTTTGATGTGTCGCGCGTTTTGACTTGTCAAGAAAACCGTTTAACTTATTCGGAGGGTGTGAGAAATCAAGCATGAATATTATAACAAATGAACGTTATCGTCAGAATTATCATATTATGCCACCGCGGGGTTGGATGAATGATCCGAACGGATTATGCTTTTTCAAGGGTTACTATCATGTCTTTTTCCAATATCACCCATACAGTGCCGAATGGGGTCCGATGCATTGGGGTCATGTCAGAAGTTTGGATTTAGTTCACTGGGAAGAATGTCCTGTTGCATTAACCCCTGGGAATCCTGAAGATAAGGATGGCTGTTTTTCTGGAAGTGCGGTAGTGAAAGATAATAAAATGTACCTGATATATACTGGTCATCATTACGTAGAAGGCACACGGCAGCAGAAATTTTGGCAGAATCAAAATATTGCAGTCAGTGAAGATGGACTCCATTTTCAAAAGTACGATGGAAATCCGATAATTGCGAAGCCACCAGACGACAATAGTGATGATTTTAGAGATCCAAAGGTCTGGCACAAAAAAGATGTTTGGTATATGGTATTAGGAAGTCAGGATAAGAGTAAACAAGGCAGAGTACTTCTGTATCGCTCTAAAGATTTGTTCAAGTGGGATTATCTGAAAGTATTAACGGCGGCAGATCCAACTGCTAACGAAGGCTACATGTGGGAGTGTCCAGATTATTTTGAACTAGATGGTAAAAACCTTCTGCTAGTCTCACCACAAGGGATCAACGCAGAACATGGAATGTTCAAAAATATCCATCAGACAGGATACTTCATTCTTGATCAAGATAAAGACAGCAAAAGTGCATTCCATGAACTGGATTCGGGGCATGATTTTTATGCAACACAAACGTGTATGACAGAGGATGGCAGAAGAATTATGTTTGCTTGGATGGACATGTGGGAAACAGAAATGCGGGAACAATCAGATGGCTGGGCAGGAACAATGACGATCCCGCGTGAGTTGACAATGCATGGGGATAGATTGTATGCATTTCCGATAGCAGAACTAAAGGGACTCAGGAGCAAGTTGTTATTTACGCAAAACAAACTCAGCAAGGAAATTATTTTTAAAAGCAGTTCGCACGCATTAGAGATCAATGCAGATCTTGGTTGGGCAAATTCTAAGACAAGTATTTATTTCAAACTGAGTGATAAAGTTAAAAAACAAATTCTTACAATTGAATTTAACCCACAAGAACGAAAAGCTTATTTGCGAAGAATGGGAGAAGATGGAGAACGGCAGGCCCCTTTAAGCTTGATGCAGCAATTAAAGCTGAAAATATATGTCGACAGTTCCTCTATTGAACTTTTTATTAATGGTGGAGAAAGTAGTTTTAGCGAACGCTTTTATGCAGAAGGCGGACTAAATTTTAATTTTAGTTCAGAGAATCTGATTAGGCAGCAGTTGAATGTTTATTGTTTAAAGGAAAATCAGTAAGATTTTTATCAGTAAAAAACTTAAATGCATTTGTTGTCCAATAAGCAAAAGGTCTTGCTTCAAAATCAGACAGTAGCAAGTTAAGTGTAATTAAAGAGCATAGCCATTTAGAGATTGTTTTCATTCAGTTTCTGATTGGCTTTTTTGTGCAGAAGATTAGTGAATTTTGTTTTCAGTTTTTTCAACTATTGCCGATGATAATTTACATTCCTTTTTGAATAAAATGATTATTTACTTTAGAATAGACAGTGTGAGTTTCAAGTAGAGAGGGGTAAGATCGAATGAATGATCCAAAATTTAAATTTCCAGATAAGGCATCTTATAAATTTGTAACTGATTATTTTTCATCTAAAGGGGTAGAAGCAGATGATATTGCATCTATTACCTACAATATCCAGCGCAGTTATATTCCTGACCTGACACTCGAAGAAGTTCAAAAGGCCGTGATTGATGTTTTGCATAAACGAGAAGTACTAAATAATGCCATGGTCGGCATTGTCTTGGACCAGTTTGCTGCTGATCATCAGTTGCCTGAGCCGTTGCAAAGCATTATTGAAAAAGATAGCGGTGTTTTTGGTGTTGATGAACTACTGGCCGAAGGTGGAATTTCGGGTATTTATGGCAAAATCGCTACAACCAATTTCGGTTATCTGGACAAGGAAAAACATGGAATTCTTAAAAAATTGGATACAACAACAGATGGCAGTGTTAATACTTTTTTAGATGATATTATTGCCGCAGTAGCGGCTGCAGCTGGAGCAAAAATTGCACACGCACATGCTTAAGGCTGTAAATGTTCGAATCAAGAAAAATAAAAGAATCAATCTTTTTTCAAAATAACCTTGACAGAATCTTTGTTGAAGATTAGAATACAAACAACATTATTAATCAAAATTTAATTTTTGATCTTTTGAGAAGAAGAGTAACTGTCGCAATCATTTACAGAGAATCCGCTTAAGCTGAAAACGGAGATTGATTGGGGCTGTGAAGATGAGCTTTGAAATGGAAACATGTGGTGCAAGCTGGATGTTCGGTAGGAACCGTTACTTTCCCAGATATATTTAAGTATCGTTGAGGCATCAGTTCTTCTGATGCAAAAAAGGGTGGTACCGCGGAACTATTCTCGCCCCTTGCCAGTCACTAATAGTGGCCAGCAGGGGGCTTTTTTGTTGTTTTAGAATTGTAGAAAGGGTTTATGATCGATCGTTAGGAACTAATTATTTAGCTAACTAAAGGGAAAAGGTGGAATTTTAAATGACAAATGCAACAGCAACAAAATTACATTATGATATCGTAGGTAGTTTTTTAAGACCAACTAAGTTAAAACAAGCACGTGAAGCTTTAAAAGCAGGCAAGATCTCGGCCGAACAATTGCGTCAAACAGAAGATCAAGCAATTAGAGATTTAGTAGCTAAAGAAAAAAGGCACGGTTTAAAGATCATAACTGATGGTGAATTTCGCCGCAGTTATTGGCATTTAGACACCTTTTGGGGATTTAATGGTATTAAGCATACAAAACCGGAGCATGGTTACTTTTTCCATGATGAAGAGACGAGAGCTGATTCGGCTCAAGTTGCCGGCAAGATTACGTTTAATCCGCAGCATCCCGATCTAGCAGCTTATAAATTTTTACATGAGCTGACTGGTGATGATGCAGAAGTTACTACGCGTCAGAGTATTCCAGCACCTGCACAATTGTATGCAGAGTTAATTCGCGGTGAAAAAAATCGTCAGGCGATTAAGAAGTACTACTCTGATGAGGAAGAGCTGATTGCTGATATAGGTAAAGCATATCATAATCTGTTGATTGCTTTGTATGATGCTGGGTGTCGTGATGTTAAATTTGACGACTGTACCTGGGGGATGGTTGTTGATGATAACTATTGGTCTAAACGTATTCAAGAAGGTTTTAGCCGTGAAAAACTTGCTGAATTGTATTTGAAAGTTAATAACGCAGCTTTGACTGATTTACCTAAGGATTTACGGGTCAGCACACATGTTTGTCGCGGTAACTATCATTCAACTTGGGCTGCTTCAGGTGGCTATGCACCGATTGCTGATTATTTGTTCTCTCGTGAAAATGTTCAGGCCTATTATTTAGAGTATGATGATAGCCGTTCTGGTGATTTTGCTCCGCTGGCTAAAGTGACATTGGGCAAAGATGTTGTGCTTGGATTAGTTACCAGCAAGCGCCCAGAACTGGAAGATCCCCAAACTTTAGTTAACCGAGTTAAAGAAGCCAGCCAATTTGTTCCACTAGAACACTTGTCCTTGAGTACACAATGTGGCTTTGCTTCGACTGAAGAGGGCAATAAGTTAACTGAGCAGCAGCAATGGGACAAAATTGAATTAGTTATTGAAACTGCAAACAAGATTTGGAAATAATAAAAAAGCTAATAATAATTGGTTACAATTAATTAGAACAATACAATGAATTTCAATAATTACAAATTAAAAAGATGAGTAACTTGCAAACACCATTCACAGAGAGACTAGGTTGATGAGAATAGTTAATGGAAGCACAAGCGAAGATGGTCTTTTAGAAAAATTTGGTGTGAACCTGCTTTGGGCAAGCATTGAACGGGAATTCCCGTTACAGGATCAGGGTTATAGCTATCAAAATATGACCTGTCGAGGATGATTAAAGTAATTTAGTTGTCGAAGAACGAGTGGTAACGCGATCAAACGCCTCGTAGTCAAAAATGACTGCGGGGCGTTTTTTAAGGAGAAAAAATGTGGAAATGGAAAAGATAGCTGGACTTTATATTGTTAGTTGAAGCTTCTTATTTTTGAATAGAGTTTCAAGACAAGTTTCAATTGAAAGTAGCTTCAGATATTTTATTAACTCACTATAAATTTAATAAATCAATTTTAATTTAATTTCAGAAAGGAATTATAAAAATGTCAGAATTCGATACTAAGCTAATTCACGGGAAAAAACAAAACGATAATACAACAGGGGCGGTTAATATTCCAATTTACAATTCATCAACCTACATCTTTCCAAAAGTTGATGCGAAAGTGCGCTGGGATTATGCAAGATCTGGCAATCCGACTCGTGCTTATTTGGAAGATCAACTAGCGCAGTTAGAAGGCGGTTATCAAGGATTTGCGTTTGCATCAGGGTTGTCAGCGATTCATGCAGTGCTGTCAATTTTTTCACCAGGAGATCACATTATAATCGGTGATACAGTTTATGGCGGAACTTTTCGATTGATCAATCAATTTTTCAAAAAATGGCAATTAGAGTTTACAGCTGTTGATACACAAGATCTTGAGCAGGTAAAAAATGCGGTTAAAACAAACACGAAAGCCATCTATTTTGAAACTTTTTCTAACCCATTGCTGCGAGTAACTAGTGTTCGTGAAGTTGCTAAAATAGCTCAAAAAAATAATTTATTAACGATTGTTGATAATACATTTTTAACACCATATTTGCAGCAGCCATTGAAATTAGGGGCTGATATAGTGGTTCATTCCGCAACGAAGTATTTAGGCGGACATTCAGATGTAGTTGCGGGAATCGTGGTTGCTAAAAAGCAAGAGTTAGCAGAGCGGATCTATTTTAATCAAAATGGAATTGGTGCTGTTTTATCTCCAGAATCTTCAAATTTAATTCGTCGCGGAATTCAAACATTAGCAGTCAGACTGGATCGTCATTTGAGCAATACTGCAAAAATTGTTGAATTTCTGCAAGGCAGAGACGAAATCAAAAGTATTTATTATCCAGGGATTCCCGGAACTAAGGATTATCAAGTTGCAAGTCTTGAAACCAGCGGTTATGGCGGGATTGTTTCTTTTGAGCTCCAAAATGGTTTAGATACGACTAAGTTTGTTGAAAGTCTAAATCTGATTCAATTAGCAGTTAGTTTAGGTGCCGTTGAAAGTTTGATCGAATTACCGTATAAAATGACACATGCTGAAATGTCAGAAGATGAGCAAAGAGAAATCGGTATTACATCGCAGTTAATTAGATTATCGGTGGGGATTGAGTCGCCCAATGATCTGATTAACGATCTTAAACAAGGCTTGGATTTACTTAATTACCAAAAAGAAGTGTGACAGAAGGTGAAATAATGTCTTTTAGTAAAAAGCGAGAAAATAGTTCGAATACTAGCGAAAAAAAATACTGGAAAAGTTGGAATATAAAATGGAATTTTTTCAGTATTCTCTCTGTTCTTGTTGCACTACTGGAAAACGTATTTATCAGTTCAAAAGAAAATGTCAATAATGGAAGCTACCGTATTTTTTTAGGATGTTATCTAATTTATTTAGTTTTTATCTATCTTGGAGGTCATTATTTCAGTTTAAAAGTGAGGCTGTTTGGAGGACATTTTGCTCAATTAAATTTTATACTTGGAATTTTATTATGCGTTCAGGATTTGTTAACAGAAAAATTCAGTATTTTTTCTTTACCTTATTTCGTGAGTTTTGCACAAGTTTTGGATCAAATAAATGAGGATAAAAGCTTACTTTTACAATCAACAGGAGCCTCTTTGCTGTTATGGTCGCTTAGTTTTGCATTCGGAACATTGATTGGGATCGTACTTGGAATTTTGATAGGTAGGTATCGACAATTCAATTATTGGTCCCTTCCGTTTCTAAAAGTTATCGGTATAATTCCTGCAGCAGCTTGGATGCCCCTGACAATGGTAATTTTTCCGACCAGTTATTTAGCCGAAATTTCATTGATCGTCCTCTCCGTTTGGTTCCCAGTTGCGTTTATGACAAAAGGTGGTGTAGAGAACATTTCACCTACTTACTTTGAAGCAGCACATACTTTAGGATTTAACGAAATTAGAATCATCAGAAAAGTTGTTATACCAGGGGCACTGCCTAATATTTTTGTCGGCATTTTTACAGCAACTGGGCTTTCCTTCACAATGCTGGTAATTTCAGAAATGGTTGGAGCGAGGGTTGGCCTAGGCTGGTACATAAATTGGGCCAAAGGAACAGGAAACTATACTCAGGTATATGCTGCTATTACAATTATGGCAATTTTATTTTCTTGTATTTTTATTGTTATAAATAAATTGCAAGGAACAGCTTTACGTTGGAGACCCACAGTGAATTAGGAGGGATGAATTTGGCTTTTTTGGACGTAAAGAATATCACTAGGGAACTGCTGAATAACAATAACAAAAAATTAAAAATTATAGATAACATAAATTTTTCGGTTGAAAAAGGAGAATTTTTATCAATTATTGGACCTTCTGGATGCGGTAAAACAACTCTTTTACGTCTTATTTCAGGATTAGATAGACCTGAAGAAGGACAAGTTACAGTGGCAGGGGAAAGAATCGTAAAGCCTGACGTGTCTCGAGGTTATGTTTTTCAAAATGGGGGATTGTATCCGTGGGAAACAATTGAAAAAAATATTAGTTTGGGCTTGGAAGCTGTCCAAGGAAGAAATTTCGACCGAAATCTAGTCAAACACTTTATTGAAATTATGGGACTTCAAAACTTTGAAAATGCGTATCCTAGTCAAGTATCTGGAGGAATGGCACAACGAACTGCTTTAGCAAGATCACTTATCTTGCAGCCACAGTTGCTGTTGCTTGATGAACCGATGGGGGCTTTAGATGCGTTTACTCGAGCTGATGTTCAGAATATTGTTTTCAAACTTTGGCGTGATACCAAGACAACTATGATTTTAGTTACGCATGACATTGATGAAGCAATTTACTTGAGTCAAAAAATTTTGGTAATGACTCCTCATCCAGGACGAGTAAAAGAAGTGGTGAAAAACGATCTGCCTTTTCCGCGAAAAAGAGACAGTACCAATTTTTTAAAACAAAGAAGAAAATTACAAGAAATACTTAGTTTTGAATAAAAAGGGGGATGACAATGAAAAAAGGAAGAGTTGTATGTGTAGCTTTTACGGTAATTTTAGTGGCAATTATTGGGTTGATTGCGGAGCTTAATTTTGATGGTTCTAGTGTGAAAGCAAGTTCTAAATATAAGTATGGGTCAATAACCGTTCCAGCAAAAAATGGAACTATTTGCGGAGCTCCTAATTATATTGCCTATGAAAAAGGTTTTTTTAAGAAAAATGGAATAAAAGCTAACCTAGTGGCAAAGCCAACAAATATAGGTGATCTTGAGGCTGGTTTTTCAAGTGGAAAATATGATGCATTAAATGGTGACTTTCAGTATCTGCCAGCAATTCAAAATGGAGCTCAAATCTTAGCAGCTGGTGGATTGCACCAAGGCTGTATTCAAGTACTTGTACCCAAAAATTCAAATATTCATAGCGTGAAGGATCTTAAAGGTAAGACGATAGGAACACCTGGTCAAGGGTCCACTGGTCAATATGTTGCAACGATTGCGCTTCAGCATGCGAAAATTGATCCCAAAACAGGGGTTACTTGGAAAACCTATGATTATGATTTGTTAACCAAAGCAGCTGAAAAAGGGGAAGTTGATGCAATTGCGAATGTAGATCCTTATGCATATCAAGCTGTAAAGCAAAGTCATTTTCGTGTAATTGCTGATAATAATAATAGTTCTAATAGTACCGCAATGGCAAAAATGGGCATGAAAAAGAGTGGATCTTGTTGTTACTTGTATTTATCGCAAAAATTGGTTAAAGAGAATCCTAAAAAAGCTGCAGCTATCGTAAAGTCATACAAAGAGGCGGCAAAATGGATCGACGCGCATCCAGCAGAAACTACAAATATTTTGCTAGATAAAAAGTATGTTGCAAAAACAAAATTTGTCAATAAGAAAAATGTGACTACTTTAATTAAAAGTTATCACTTCTCCTTGAAACAAGGATCTGGTAAAGAAGATTTGAAATATTATGCGGAGCAGTTGAAAAAAGCTGGATTTTTGAAGAAAAATACGAATGTTAATAAATTAGTCAAAAGTGCTTACTACACAAAGTAAGGTGAAAGCTAGTGAGAATCAAAGGAGAATATGAAAGCGAACTTTTGACTAAAATCTTTGTTGGATGGGGTTTTAGCAATAAGAAAGCGAGTCTGATAACAGAAGTTCTTAGTTATGCTGATTTGCGAGGAATCTATTCTCATGGAATCCAACGTTTAAAAATGTATGAAAAGAAAATAAAGGCAGGTTATATAAATCAAGAAGCAACAATACAAATAGTACGGCAAACTCCAAACTGCATTGTTGTCGATGCTCATCATGCCATGGGACAACTAGCTTCAATTGAAGTGATGGAGCGTATCATTAGAATGGCAAAAAAGAATGGGATTGCATTTGCTACTGTTAGAAACTCAAATCATTTTGGTGCGGCAGGCTATTATGCTGAAATGGCGAGTCGGTCTAAATTGATCGGCTTTGCTGCTACTAGTACTAACCCACTTTTAGTTCCGCCTGGGGGCAAAGCCCCTTTTTTGGGAAGCAATCCTTTTGCAGTATCTTTTCCAATGAAGAAAAATGATTTTGTTTTTGATGGAGCAACCTCAGCTGTTTCTTTGGGAAAAATCGAAGTTTTAGAAAAATTAAAGAAGCAGATTCCAGGAGAGTGGGCTGTTGCTGAAGATGGAAAGCTAGAAAAAAAGCCCAAAAATGTTTTGGATAATTTAACTAAAGAAAATCGAGCAGGGGGTGTCCTTCCAATCGGTGGACTGGAAGAGTCGAACAGTAACTACAAAGGTTTTGCAATTTCACTGATAGTTGAAATTATGACCTCAATTTTTGCACAAGGCTCGATTGCAGCTGATTTAGGGAATAAGAAGCATGATATAAGCCATTTTTTTATGGTTATTGATCCAACGCTGTTCATTAGCCTAAAACAGTTTAAAAATCATTTGTCGGATATGCTGGGACGAATAAAGAAAAGTGAGACGGTTGATGGGAAGCCAGTTACACTTCCAGGAGAAAAAGAGCAAATTGCTTTGCAGCAAAACAGCAAATATGGGATTGATTTAGATGTTGAAACTTTGAAAGAAGTTAGAAAAATCTGTGCCGCTTTGGAAATAGATTTTTAATTTAGGGAGGAAATTATTTTGAGTAACAATTTTGATACCAAAAAAATTCATAGTGGGTATCAACCCCAAAAACATAACTATTCTGCTACAGTTCCTATATATCAGAATGTTGCTTTTGACTTACATGACACTGAGCGGGCGGACAAAATAGCGCGAGGTGAGGAACCTGATGCTTTTATGTATTCTCGTGTCAACAATCCAACTGTTGATGTTTTCGAAAAAAGAATTGCTGAACTCGATGGTGGTGTAGGTGCAGTCGCTGTTAGTTCTGGAATGGCAGCAATTACTTATGCTATCTTGAATACAGCGGAAGGCGGTGGAAGAATAATTGCTCCGCTTGACATTTACGGAGCGGCTTTAGATGAGTTTAGAACACTATTGCCAAAGTTTGGTATTAACTTTGATTTTGTTGATGATATCAATGATTTTGAGAATATTGAAAGACTGATTAAACCCGATACCAAGGCTATCTATGCTGAAAGTGTTTCAAATCCCATCACCAATGTGGCTGATGTCACTAAGATAGCTGAACTCGCACATTCACATAATATTCCACTTATTATTGATAACACTTTTCCAACACCTTATTTATTTAATCCGATAAAACACGGAGCGGATATAGTGGTCTATTCCTCGACAAAGGGAATAAGCGGACATGGTAATGTTGTCTCAGGTTTAATTGTTGATGGGGGACAGTTTGATTGGAAAAAAGGAAAATTTCCGCAATTTTACGAAAATGAGATTACTTTAAAGAAAAAAGGAAGAAAGGATTTTAGTTTTGCTGCCGTTTATGGCAAAGAAGCTTACCTTCAACATCTAAGGACTAAATATTTAAGACTGATGGGTGGGGTTTTAAGTCCATTTTCAGCATATTTGGATTTGTTAGGACTAGAAACTATTTCTGAGAGAATCGGTAAAGAAGTAGCAACAAGTTTAAAGATTGCTCACTTCCTTGAAGAAAATGAGCATGTAGAACGAGTATTTAATTCTGGATTATTAAATACACCACAGGAAGAATTGGTAAAAAAATATTTTACTAAAGGTATCGGCACAATTTTTTCATTTAAGCTTAAGGGAAATATGAAAAATGTTACGGAGTTATTAAACAATGTAAAAGTTTTCACTTATTTGCCTAACGTAGGTGATAATCGGTCACTGATCGTTAATCCAAGCAGAGTAACACATCGGGAGATTCCGGAAAATGAACGCCAAAAACAGGAAATTTTGGATAATCTTATTCGACTTTCAATTGGACTTGAAGACTCATCTGATCTGATCGCAGATCTGGAACAAGCAATAAATAAAGCCTTTGAGGAGTGAAAAAATGCTTAAGGAAGAATACACAAAAAATATAAATGAAATCGTTGATTTGCGTCATTATTTTCATCAATATCCAGAATTGTCGAATAATGAATTCAACACAACTAAGAAAATTAAGCAGGTTTTAAATGGATGGGGAGTGACAATTCTCAATACAAACCTTAACACTGGTCTGTTGGCGGAAATAAAAGGAGAAAAACCAGGAACGATCATTGCTTTGCGTGCAGATATTGATGCTTTGCCTGTTCAGGAAGAAACAAATTTGATTTTCAAGTCGGCTAACGAGGGTGTGATGCATGCTTGTGGGCATGATCTGCATATGGCAAGTTTACTAGGTGCAATTCGTTTTTTTAAAGATCATCGAGATTTGATAAGGGGAACATTGAGATTTCTTTTTCAACCAGCTGAAGAAGCTGGCGGAGGGGCTGATCAAGTTCTCGCCAAAGATGTATTACATGGTGTTCAGGCTTTGATCGGGTTCCATAATAATCCTAACTTGCCCGTTGGAACGATTGCTTTACAACCAGGACCGATGATGGCAGGGTGCTATAAATTTGAAATAAAAATCAAAGGCCAGGGTTCGCATGGGGCTAAGCCAGAAAAAAGTAGAGATCCAATTACTGCCATGGCAACAATTATTTCTAGTTTGCAAACAATTGTAAGTCGAAATATTAATCCGCAAGATGCAGTAGTGGTAAGCGTTACTCATGTTAATGCAGGAAAAGTATGGAATGTTATTCCAGATGAGGCCTATGTCCAAGGAACTGTACGCTTATTTGACCATGAAAATGCAGTTTTAGTTAGGGAAAAATTATTTGAATTGGTAAATGGGATTGCTCAGGCTTATGGGCAAAAGGCAGAACTTGATTGGAGTGAACGGGCATTACCTATTAACAATGATTTGATGCTTACGCACGCGGTAATTGATGACTTGTCTTTTAAGGTAAGACAACCTCTTTTATCCATGGCAGGTGAAGATTTTGCTACTTATCAAAAAGAAATTCCGGGTGTTTTTGCTTTTGTCGGTTCAAATGGAGCAGCTGATGCAGCGGATTGGCATAAACCAGATTTTATAGGTTTAGATGAAACTATTCCAACTGGCATTGAATATTTTGTTGAGGCTACACAAGGATTAATGAAATATTTAAACAATAAGTGAAATAGCAGCGAATGTTAGTTTTAATTAGTGGGTCTAACAATGAAAGTGGGCAACTTTCCAGTGTCAAAAATTTAAAAGCCTTGTCAAGTAAGGGAGGACAGAGTTTTGGTAAAGATTATTGCATATCATGTTCGTCAAGATGAACAGCCATTTGTCGAGGAATGGAGCCGGAAAAATCATGTAGAAGTAAAAAGTGTTCCATTTGAACTTCATTCAGAGACTGTTCACTACACACAGGGATACGATGGAATTATTTACAAACAACGAAGCCGTCTAGATAGTGACGGAAGCATCTATAAAACCTTAAAAAATTATGGTATTCAACAATTGTCCTGTCGTTCAGCTGGTGTTGACACAATAGATTTTAAAGCGGCAGCGGCAAATGATATTATTGTAACTAATGTGCCTTCATATTCACCGCATGCTGTGGCTGAGCTGGTTTTGATGCAAGCATTGCAGCTTATTAGGCATTACCCTGAATTTAAAGCTCGTTTAGATAAGAATAACTATGTTGTTGACGGTTTGCGATCCAGAGAAATATCGGAATATGTAGTCGGTATTATTGGTGTTGGTCGAATCGGCAGTACTGTAGCTCATATTTTTCATGCACTTGGTGCTACGGTTCTTGGCAACGACTTAATCGAAAAGCCAGAGCTTGAACAAGCTGGTGTTTTGAAATATGTCTCAAAAGAGGAAATATATCAAAGAGCCGATATAGTAACATCCCATGTTTATCTAAGTCAGCAAAACGTTCATTTGCTCGGGCAAAAAGCTTTTGCACAAATGAAGCCGACTTCTTTTCTAATTAATGATTCTCGTGGGCCTGTAGTTGATACTGCTGCTTTGGTGAATGCACTTGAAAAGAAGCAGATTGCTGGGGCAGCGATTGATGTAGTTGAAGATGAAACCAAAATTTTTAATTTAAAATTTAATGGAGTAACGCCAGTGGAGAACTATAATCATCTCAAACGACTTTCCAATGTGATTTTAACACCGCATATTGGCTTTTATACAGATATAGCAGTTGAACGAATGGTCAAACAGTCTCTAAATGATGCTTTAACAATTATTCAGGGTGGTCATAGTTCGCATGAAATAAACTTCAAGGGAGAATAAGATGGTAGAGTTCAGACAAATGACGATCGCAGATTATGATCAGGCCTATGCATTGTGGGAAAAAACACCAGGGATGCATTTACAATCTTTGGATAATTCCCGTGCAGGAATTCAGCGCGTAATTGATCGAAATCCGGATTTATGCTTCGTAGCTGAAGAGAAAAATAGAATAGTTGCGACTGTTTTAGGAGCAACGGATGGTAGAAAGGGATATTTTTATCATGTTGCAGTTGCAACCGAATACCAAAAAAAACATATTGGTTCGCATTTGATCACACAAGTTTTAGCCGGTTTTAAGGTAAAAAAAATCACAAAAGTTGGTTTATTTACCGTGATCAATAATTCAGCGGGACAGGAATTTTGGCAACATTTAGGTTTTAAAGAGCGTCCTGACATTAAATACTTTGATCTTGATTTATAATTTGTTGATATAGTAAGGAGATGGTATTATGACCCAAAATAATGCGTGTGATTTTCGCTCTGGGGGAAATACAGTTATCACTAAGCAAACAGTAACTATAGATAAACGTTTTTCAACACAGGAGCTGCCAATTGAAGCAAATCGTTATCGTCTTATTCTAGGAGGGTTTTGCCCATGGGCTACTCAAGTTGCAATAGAGATCGACTACTTAGGATTGGATCAGGTTATTTCTAAAGGAGTTATTTGGCCTTTGCGACGTGCCAATAATCATGCTGATTGGATGTTTGGTGCCAAAGATACTGATCAAGATCCGGTTTTAAAAACAACGAAACTTTCACAAAACTATCAAAAGGCAATTCCTGATTTTGCTGGTCGACCGAGTGTGCCAGCTTTGATCGATATTAAAACCGGGCAGGTTGTTAACAATGTTACAGATGTCCTTTTAGATGAGTTAGCACTTGTTTGGGACAAATTCAGCAATCAGAACCAAGAATTATTTTATCCGCAGGAACAGCAAAAAAAATTTAAAACAGCTGCCAACGAGATACTGCACAAAATAAATGAAATTCCTGGCAAAATTCTGAATATTGGTTCACAAAATGAATATGAGAAATTAGCTACAACATTTTTTAATCAATTAGATAAATTTGAAATAATATTGCAACACCAGTCTTACTTGTGGGGAGACAATCTAACTCAACTTGATATAAGGTTATTTGCGAGTTTAGTCAGATTTGATTTGGTTTATTATTATCAAAATAAACTAAATTATCGGTGCTTAACTGATTATCCGGCATTATGGGCCTATGCAAAACGTCTGTACCAGGTTCCAGCTTTTAAAAATAATACAGATTTTTATGACATCAAACAGCATTTCTATCGAGTCGATGACCACATTATTGACTCAATTGAGCGGGTTATACCTTTATTAGATGAAAATAAATGGAACGACTAACAATATTAATTTGATGTCAACTCTCAAAAAAATTATTTTTAATATAATTTCCGCAGTAAACAGGTACAGCAGTATAAAATATTAAAAATGTACAGAAAGCAGTTAAGACGACCTAGTTATTAAATAACGAGTGGCAACGTAATGTATCGCCTCGTGGCAATCTGGCCAGGAGGCTTTTTGGAAAGGAGGCCGTTTTTGATGTGCAGATTAAGGAAACAAAAAATCAGTCGCTGGCTGATATTTTGGCACGGATCAGGCCAAGCAGTGACGGATATGTTCCAAGAACTTTAGTAAGGATAAATTAAGTAATAAGTTTAAGAATTGTAACTTTAGAGAGGAGGTAAATGATGGATACGAACATTATTCAAGCAGCAATACCAAAATTTATTGAAGGCTTCAAAGTGACGATCTGGTTATCATTGATTGGAATTATAGGGGCGCTAATTGTTGGTTTGATTTGCAGTTTGCTGCAGTATTTTAAAGTACCGATTGTCTCCAAAATTATTTCTGCATATATCGAGCTATCACGAAATACGCCTTTGTTAATTCAACTTTTTTTTCTTTATTATGCTTTCCCAGTGATTGGGCTGAAATTATCAGCAACTTTTTGCGGTTTTATTGGGTTGACTTTTCTAGGTGGTAGTTATATGTCAGAAGCCTTCAGCGGCGGATTTAATGGTGTGTCCAATACTCAGATTGATGCGGGAAAGGCCATTGGCATGAGTCGTCGTCAGTTAGCGCGTTATGTGGTTTTTCCGCAGGGGCTTTCTCTAAGTATGCCAGCGTTATCAGCTAATATAATTTTTTTAATTAAAGAAACATCAATTTTTTCAGTAATCGCTATTCCAGAATTAACCAATACAGCGTTGGATTTAATTGGAATTTATTATCGAAGTAATGAATATCTGTTAATGCTTGTGATTGCATATGCTATTATTTTAATTCCGCTATCAATTGTCTTAACGATTCTTGAAAGGAGAGTCCGTTATGGATCATTTGGGAACTAGTGTATTATTTGCGGGCAATAATTTTTCACGTTTGCTGGGGGGACTTTGGACAACTATTTGGATCGCACTTTTAGCATTATTGATAGGATTGATATTGGGAACTTTTTTAGGTATGATGCGCACATTTAAGAATCGTCCAGTTCGTTTGATTCTGCGTCTTTATTTAGAATTTTTTCGGATTGTGCCAACAGTGGTTCTTTTGTTTTTAGCGTATTATATTTTACCGCGTCAGCTGAATATTAATTTACCGGCTGAACAAGTCGCAGTTTTGACATTTGCTTTGTGGGTGGCTGCTGAGTTCAGCGATATTGTTCGCGGAGCTTTGATTTCTGTTCCAAAGCATCAGCGTGAATCTGGGTTAGCTATTGGCTTAACTCATTGGCAATTATTTCGTTATGTTTTACTACCGCAAGCATTGACCTTAGAATTACCAGCAACAATCAATTTAGCAACACGTGTTGTTAAAACAACTTCTTTGTTGATGCTGATCAGTGTGATGGATGTAATCAACATTGGGCAGCAAATTATTGAGGCTAACGGGCAGTCACATCCTAATGGAATATTTTGGGTGTATGGTTTAATTTTTTTCTTCTATTTCATAGTTGATTATCCATTGTCATTACTGGCAAAAAAGTTGAATGCTGCAAATCAGCATTAATTGGAGGGGCATTTAATGGCAAAAGAAATTTTGCGTGTTGAAAAGTTAAATAAATTTTATGCAAAACAGCAAATTCTATATGATGTTGATTTTTCAATCGCTCAGGGTGAGGTTTTAGCATTATTGGGGCCTTCAGGATCTGGTAAAAGCACTTTAATCCGTTGTTTAAATGGTTTGGAGGAATTTAGTACTGGCGATTTGTTTTTTGACGGTCAGAAAATGGTTCCAACTGAAAAAAATTGGCAACAAATTCGTCAAAAAATAGGAATGGTTTTTCAAAGTTATGATTTATTTTCTAATCTAACTGTTTTAGAAAATATTGTGCTCGGTCCGATTAAAGTTCAAAAAAAGAGTCGTTCACAAGCAGTCCAGATTGCAACTCGTTTGCTGAAAAGAGTTGGATTAGCAGATTATTTGCAAACCTATCCGCGCCAACTATCAGGCGGACAAAAACAACGAATTGCTATTGTGCGCGCATTAGCTCTTCATCCAGAGGTAATGTTATTTGACGAAGTGACAGCTTCGTTGGATCCGGAAATGGTTCGCGGCGTTTTAGAGATCATCAAAGAGCTTTCAGAAAAAGATAATATGACAATGATAATTGTTACACATGAGATGAACTTTGCCGAGCAAATTGCCGATCGAGTGCTTTTTTTAGAAGATGGACACATATTAGAAAATACTCCAAGTAAACAGTTCTTTGTCAACTCACAAACCGAGCGAGCCAGGGAATTCTTGGAAAGTATGAAATTTTAAATAAAGGGGAGTAAGAAATGAAAAAATTTAATTTGAAAAAAATAATAACAACAGGAATTGTTTTAGGAATATCAACTTTATTTTTGACGGCTTGTGGTTCCTCAAGTAAGTCAGGTTCAGCAGCATCAAATTCCAATAATTCAAGTTCAGTTGCGGCTATCAAAAAACGTGGCACAATTAAGGTCGCTGTTTTTGGTGATTTGAAGCCGTATGGCTGGGTTAATAAAGACGGTAAGCGTGTAGGATATGATATCACTTTAGCACGCAGAATTGCTAAAGATCTCGGCGTTAAAATTAAGTTTGTACAAGTTAATGCTGACAGCCGGGTAGATGCTTTGTCATCTAATAAAGTTGACTTAGTATTAGCTAATTTTACAGTTACAAGTGAACGTAAGCAGGTTGTCGATTTTGCTAAAGCATACATGAAGGTTTCTGTCGGAGTTGTTTCACCTAAAAATGCATTGATTACTAATGCTGAACAATTAAAGAATAAAACAGTAATTGTCAGCAAGGGGACAACCGCTGAGACTTATTTTACTGAAAATCAGAAGAGTGTTAGTTTACTGAAATTCGATTCCAAAACGCAGCAGTTTAATGCTTTAAAAAATAAACGTGGTGTAGCCTTAGCAGATGATAATACTTATTTATACGCGTGGGCAAAAGCACATCCAACTTATCAGGTGGGGATAAAACAACTGGGTGATAGTTCATCTATTGCTCCAGCAGTTAAAAAAGGAAATAAGTCTTTGCTGAACTGGACCAATAAGGAGATCAGCAAACTCGACAAGCAAGGTTTCTTTGAGAAAGCATACAATAATGATTTAAAACCATACTTTAGTTCAGATGTAAAAGCATCAGATGTAATTATCGAAAAATAAAGACAACACAGACATTGTTTCCTTTTATAATTATAAAAGAAATATTGAAGAAAAGTGTGCCAACAGTCGGTTTAGGGTTTTAACTGCAAGTTTCAAACAACTAACTCGACAGCTGAGCGGAAGTGTTTGACTACTGAAACACATTAATTTGGATAATATAAGTTTAAAATAAGAGATGGATCAAAATTTATATTTTGATCCATCTCTTATTAATTTATTATAGTATTTAAAGATTAACTATAATTGCTACATTTTTAAACTTCAGTCGATTGCAACAAAAATTTTTAATTACTTGATGCTCGCATTTCGATAGAATAATACAGTTCCATATGGTGAAATTTGCAAGCCTTTGACCTTACTTTTCAGCAGGTAAGACATTCCACCTTGATAAACCGGTGCAGTAAATGCATCTTTTTGTAGTAATTGTTTTTCTGCTTGAATCAAAGTTGACCAGCGCTTTACAGGGTCGGTAGCGTAAGTAGTAGCGGCCTTGTCCAACAAGTTGCTAAAGTTGCTGTTGTTATAGTCATCATCCAAATGATATTGTCCGCCATCACTAATAAAGTTAACTGGATCAGCATAATCTGGCTGCCAAGTCCCGTAAACAATATCGTAATTGTGTTCGGTTGTAGCCGCTAAACGAGATTTCAATGGAATCGACTGCAAACTAACGGTTAAGCCTGGTAAATTTGTTTCTAATTGACTTTGCAGATATTCGCCAATCTGCTTGGAATCAGTTGTATCAGAAGTCAAGAGTTGAATATTGATTTTGCTGCTGCCAAGCTCTTTTTTGGCTTCTGCCCATTCTTTCCGTGCCTCTTTTAGATTATAAGTCAGCATATTACCAGCATCTTGACGATAATCATTACCTGTTTTGGAGTTAAAAGCAAAATTTTTGGGTACAATCCCGTTTAATGGTGACCCGACATGAAGTATATTCTTAACTAACGAGTTTTTGTTAAATGCCATGGCAATTGCTTTACGAAAATGAACGTTAGCAGTTGTTTTTCGATGAACGTTAAATGACATATATCCAATAAGCGGAATTGTTTTAGAATGGTAGCCAGCAGTGTGCTCATATTGTCTTATGTAATCTGTAGTCAGCATTGCATAGTCTAATTTATTGGTCTGATAGAGCTTACCGGCGGTTGAAGAATCTTTGACGACCTGAACATTAATTTTTTGGAGCTTAACGTCCTTCTTGCCCCAGTATTTTTGATTTTTAACGTACGACCATTTAAGATTGGTCCCAGTCCAGTTTCTAACTACAAAAGGCCCATTATAAACAGTTTTGGTTGATGAAGTGCCATAATCACTACCATATTTTTCAACGATTTTTTTATCTTGTGGATAAAATGGAGCTCCAGTCATTAATTCAGAGAAATAGCTGATTGGGGATTCTAGAGTAACTTGCAATTTGTATTTACCTAGAGCTTTGATTCCAAGATCTTTGGTAGGAAGTTTTCCTTCAGCGATCTGAGTTCCATTTTTAATTGGTTGAAATCGTTGAGAATTCGGTGATGCAGCCGTTGGATCAACCATCTTTTGCCAAGCATAAACGTAATCTTCAGCAGTTACCGAATCGCCATTTGACCATTTAGCATTTTCCCGTAAATTAAATGTATAGGTTTTTTGATCCTTGCTGACTGAGACACTCGAAGCTCCAGCTAGTACTGGTTTATTTTTTGCATTAAACCGGTACAATCCTTCAAAGGAATTCTCTAAAGCTTCTAAACTAGTGGTGTCACTGTATTTGGTGGTGCTAAGTGTCGCCATTTCAGCGTTGGTTGCGACTTTTAGGACCTGTTTTGAATTACTGGAAGAGCTGCTTTTTCCGCAAGCAGCCAGCATTAACAAACTCGTTAATGCAACCCCCGCTAACGCTAATAACCTTTTTTTCATAAGATTGCCCCCTCTTGAATTAAATATTACCATCAAATAAATTCAAAGAGCCCTCGGTCTGTTTGCGACCGGGGGCTCTATTATGGACTAAAAAATGCTTTTAGATAATAGAGTTTTCCTACTTCAAGACCGGCACATCAAATAATATGTTGTAGTTTTTACAACATGGACAACAATTATACATTGTTAAACTTTGATGGTAGGCCATAACAGAAACTCCCTTCGAAATTATTAATGATACCTTTAGGTTAATTGTTTAAATCACGGCTGTCAACTAATAATTAACGGTTTCTTGATAACAAATTTTTGCATCATGCCTTGTATCGAAACATAAAGCCTGTTACTATCACTTTAACTGAAACTAAATTTTAGATAGAGTGGATGATGATTTGATGTCAAAAAAAAATATTATTGGAATTCCTGCTGGAGTTATGCTTTCCAAAGGTACACGGAGATATTATATTAATGAAGCGGATGTTCGTGGAATAACTAAGGCTGGGGGAGTGCCAGTAATGATACCCAGTGAAGCCACTGCAGACATAGATTATTATGTAAGAACCTGTGATGGTTTCTTTTTTACTGGTGGTCCAGATGTTTTACCCACTTTTTATGGAGAGGAACCACATGCAAAAATGGGATTCAGTGATATTCAACGTGATCGTTTAGAATTGAGCTTAGCAAAGGAAGCTCTGACTGCGGGGAAAAAAATGCTGGGAATTTGTCGGGGAATGCAGGTTATTAACGTAGCACTGGGCGGAACACTTTACCAAGACTTAGAAAGTGAATATGATAGTAAACACAATCATTTGATTAAGCATTTTCAAGCTGCACCATCTGCAGAACCAACCCACTATGTGGCAATCAAATCAGGAACACGCCTGAATAAACTTTATGGTTCAAACTGGCTGGTCAATAGTCGGCATCATCAAGCTGTTAAAGAAACTGCTAAAGGCTTAAAAGTAACCGCGACTGCTGGTGATGGAGTCATTGAAGGACTTGAGAGTGAAAATAACGATCAAATTTTTGCTGTTCAGTGGCATCCAGAAATGCTAGTGGCAACAGATGAAAAGATGCAGATGATTTTTGATGAGTTTATGAAATAAGTAGTTTAAAATTTAGAACATGGAGAGTTCTAAATTTGGTGATGTTTATTAAATAATTTGTGTTCAAGCGAAGAAGTCTGACTATTAAAAGTAAAAGACGTTAACCTGCGTAATAAAAGGGTAAGAAGAACTAGATCAAAATATAACTTTTGATCTAGTTCTTTTTATGTGATCAAAGTCCCTTGATAAGCAGGTGCTAAATGTCGCTTGTAAATTAAACCTGAAAATAAAAAATTTGAATTAAATACATTTTTTAAAAGTTAATCCTTGACTTGGAGTTCACTCCAAGGTGTTCAATTAACTTGTATAAAAAAGAAGGAGTTGTCAATTATGGAATTTAAGAAGCTTAATGATGGTAACAAAATGCCAATGCTAGGATTCGGGGTTTTCCAAATTGCGGATTTGAAAACAGCTGAACAAGCAGTCGTTGATGCTATTGATGTTGGGTATCGTTTGATAGATACAGCCGCTTCATATGGTAATGAAGAAGCAGTCGGAAAAGGTATCAAGTGCAGTGGAATCAAACGTGAGGACCTATTCGTTACAACAAAATTATGGGTTTCAGATACAGGGTATGAAACAACAAAGAAAGCTTTTGAAACCTCACTGCGTAAACTTCAATTGGATTATCTTGATTTGTATTTAATTCATCAACCATTCGGTGACGTTTATGGATCTTGGCGTGCAATGGAAGATCTGCAAAAAGAAGGCAAGATTAAGTCA
>NZ_AZEG01000020.1:35744-36663 GCF_001434935.1 Liquorilactobacillus uvarum DSM 19971
AAGGCTGTTTCTTTTCTTCACGAAAATAACGTTCAACCTGAAGCATGGGCACCGTTCGCTGAAGGAAAACACGACATTTTTAACAATGAAACTTTAACTGCAATAGGCCAAAAATACAATAAATCAGCTGGTCAGGTTATTTTACGCTGGTTGACTCAACGTAGTGTGGTTGCACTTGCTAAGTCCGTTCATAAAAAAAGAATGGCAGAAAATTTTGCCAGCCTTGATTTCAAATTAACAGATGATGAAATGAAAAAAATTGCAGTACTTGATAAAAATGAGAGTCAATTCTTTGATCATCGTGATCCTGCTGCCGTTAAGAGAATTCATGATTTGGTTAGACATGTAGATTAAGCTTAATTGTCTATCGTGTTGACTGTACTAAAAGGAGAAATAGATGACACAGAATAGTGACTCGAGAAATGGTGTTATTTTTCCATTAGGTGATAAGAATGACACTTATCAGAAGCTTTTTGTTGGGCAAAGTTATTTAAAGAGTCTCGTCAATGATCCAAAAGTGAATGTTTCAGTTGGTGTTGTGACTTTCGAGCCCGGTTGCCGTAATAATTGGCATATACATCATGCTGGTTTTCAAATTTTACTGGTTACTGGTGGAGAAGGTTGGTACCAAGAAATTGGGCAAAAGCCACGTTTGTTAAAAAAGGGTGGTATTGCTGTGACTCATGACGGCATTAAACATTGGCATGGGGCCACCAAAGACAGCTGGTTCGCTCATATAGCAATCACTGCTGGTAAACCTGAATGGCTAGAACCTGTTTCAGATGCAGATTATGCGAATTTGGAGGAAAAATAAATGGTAGAAAAGCAAACAGCTGGACGTGATCGCCTTGGAGATTTTGCACCTAAATTTGCTGAGTTAAATGATGATGTTTTATTTGGAGAAGTTTGGTCGAGAGAA
>NZ_AZEG01000021.1 GCF_001434935.1 Liquorilactobacillus uvarum DSM 19971
TGGTTAAGACACCGCCCTTTCACGGCGGTAACATGGGTTCAAATCCCGTACGGGTCACTTTAATAATTATCGCGGGATGGAGCAGTCTGGTAGCTCGTCGGGCTCATAACCCGAAGGTCGTAGGTTCAAATCCTTCTCCCGCAATTAGTATGGTCCTATGGTGTAGGGGTTTATCACGCCTGCCTGTCACGCAGGAGATCGCCGGTTCAAATCCGGCTAGGACCGTAGATGTTACTTTTAAGTAAGGTACTGTTAGTTATTTAACAGTGCCTTTTTTCGTGCCGTTGTTCGCGAATATCGATATTTCAACAAGTGATAAGATGTGTTAGAATAAAATATGTTACAGCACATTCCCGATAGGATTCATTTGTGTGAAGATGCCTTGTAACCAAATTATTGAATGGGGGAATTATCGTGTCAGAAAGACATTTGTTTACGTCAGAATCCGTTTCAGAAGGACATCCAGATAAAATCGCTGATCAAATAAGTGATGCAATTTTGGATGCATTACTGGAGAAAGATCCTGATGCACGTGTGGCTTGTGAGACAACCGTCACTACTGGATTAGTAGTTGTTGTAGGTGAGGTTTCTACTAGTGCATATATTGATATTCAAAAAGTTGTTAGAGATACAATCAAGGAAATTGGGTATGTTAACAATAAGTATGGTTTTGACGGTGATAATTGTGCCGTGATGACATCTATTGATGAACAGTCACCAGATATTGCTCAGGGCGTTGATCGATCACTTGAGAACCGTGAGGGGGACATTGATCCTCTAGATCAGATAGGTGCTGGTGACCAAGGAATGATGTTTGGTTATGCTATTGATGAGACACCAGAATTAATGCCTTTGCCAATTTCTTTGAGTCATCGACTGATGCGTAAAATAGCTGAAATTAGAAAAGATCATGTATTAAATTATTTGGGGCCGGATGCTAAGGCGCAGGTTACAGTAGAATATGATGAAAACAATAAACCTGCACGAGTAGATACAGTTGTTATTTCGACGCAGCATGATGCTGATACAAGTTTGGAAACAATTCGTAAAGATGTCGTTGAAAAAGTTATCAAGGCTGTTATTCCAGAGAAACTTTTAGATGAAAAAACAAAATACTTTGTTAACCCTACTGGCCGCTTTGTTGTAGGTGGACCTCAGGGCGATGCAGGTCTAACAGGTCGTAAGATTATTGTCGATACTTATGGTGGTTATGCTCACCATGGTGGTGGTGCTTTTTCTGGTAAAGATGCTACGAAGGTTGATCGTTCTGCAAGCTATGCTGCTAGATACATAGCTAAAAATATTGTTGCAGCAAAAATTGCTACTCAGGTTGAAGTTCAGTTAGCTTATGCAATTGGTGTAGCTCAGCCAGTTTCGATTTCTGTAAATGCATTTGGAACATCAAAATTTTCTGAACAGGATCTTCAGGCTGCTATTCGAAAAGTCTTTGATTTAAGACCTGCAGGAATTATTGAAATGCTTGATTTAAAGAGACCAATTTATAAAAAAACAGCAGCTTATGGTCATTTTGGTCGGACTGATGTAGAGTTACCTTGGGAAAAAACAGACAAAGTTAACGAACTTAAAAAGGCTTTGAATTTGTAGTTTTTGCCCAGAAGCTTTTTTATGTTGTGGTGCCTTGCAATTTTAAGCTCGTTTTGCTACGATAATGTAAATAAAACGCTAATAGGGATTAGTAAGGGAGACTGCTATTACAGAGAGTGTATGTTTGGGTGTAAGTACACAATAGCATCGCTTTGAACTCACCTTAGAGTTTCTTGTTGAACTTTAGTAAACAAGAACGGGTATTTCCGTTAAAAAATAGAGCGCTGGTGTAAAGATCTCTTTATACCGGAAAATAGGTGGTACCGCGAGTCTTCTCGTCCTATATGAAGTTTTTGAAAGAGCTTCTATAGGACTTTTTTATTTAATTCTTATGAAGGGAATGAACAAGATAATGGGTTATGACCATAAATCGATTGAACAAAAGTGGCAACATTATTGGGAAACACACAAAACTTTTAAAACTACGGAGGATCCAGAGCGTAAAAAATTCTATTCTTTAGATATGTTCCCATATCCATCAGGACAAGGATTGCATGTTGGACATCCAGAGGGGTATACGGCAACAGATATTATTGCGCGGATGAAGCGGATGCAAGGTTATAATGTTTTGCATCCGATGGGTTGGGATGCTTTTGGGCTTCCAGCTGAGCAGTATGCTCTTAATACTGGTCATTCACCTCGTAAATTCACTAAAGAAAATATTAATAATTTTAGGCGCCAAATTAAATCCTTAGGTTTATCATATGATTGGGATCGAGAAATTAATACAACAGATCCTTCTTACTATAAGTGGACACAATGGATTTTTGAGAAGTTATATGAAAAAGGTCTCGCGTACGAAGATGAGGTAGCTGTTAATTGGAGTCCTGATCTTGGGACGGTTGTTGCAAACGAAGAAGTTATTGACGGAAAAACTGAACGTGGAGGTTTCCCAGTTGTTCGGAAACCAATGCGACAATGGGTGCTGAAAATAACAGCTTATGCTGATCGCTTAATTAAAGACTTAGATGATGTCGATTGGCCAGAAAATATTAAAGAACAACAGCGTAACTGGATTGGTAAATCTATTGGCGCAAGCATCAGATTCAAAATTGCCGATCATGAAGACAAAGAAATAGAAGTCTTTTCAACTCGTCCAGATACTATTTTTGGTGCAACAGCGCTTGTTCTGGCACCTGAGTTGGATATTGTTAAAGGGTTAACCACACCAGAACAAAAAAAGAGTGTTGATGACTACATTCAAAAGATTCTGCATAAATCTGATTTGGAAAGAACGGATTTGGCAAAAGAGAAAACTGGGGTCTTTACGGGAAGTTACGTAATTAACCCAGTTAACGGTGAAAAAGTTCAATTATGGATTGCTGACTATGTACTTGCTACATATGGTACTGGTGCGGTAATGGTAGTTCCAGCACATGATACGCGGGATTATGAATTTGCTACCAAATTTAAATTGCCAATCATACCAGTTATTGAAGGCGGCGATGTTTCTAAGGAAGCCTATACAGGTGATGGTCAACACATCAATTCAGGTTTCTTAGATGGTATGAACAAGGAAGATGCAATTCAAACTATTGTTGATTGGTTGAAAGAACATAAAGCTGGAGATAAAGAAGTTAATTATCGTCTGCGCGATTGGTTGTTCTCTCGTCAACGTTATTGGGGTGAACCAATTCCGGTCATTCATTGGGAAGATGGTGAAACCACACTTGTGCCTGAAGATGAGCTTCCTTTGCGTCTTCCTAAAGCAAAAGACATCAAACCTTCTGGAACTGGTGAAAGTCCATTGGCTAATCTAGATGATTGGATTAATGTAGTCGATAAAAATGGACGCAAAGGAAAACGTGAAACAAATACAATGCCACAGTGGGCAGGTAGTTCATGGTATTTCCTTCGTTACGTGGATCCACATAATCAAGGAGCAGTTGCTGATTATGACAAATTAAAAGAGTGGATGCCTGTTGATTTGTATGTTGGTGGTGCAGAGCATGCGGTTCTCCATCTTTTGTATGCACGTTTCTGGCATAAATTCCTTTATGATATTGGAGTTGTTCCTACAAAAGAACCATTCCAAAAACTGGTGAACCAAGGAATGATTTTAGGTGACAATCATGAGAAAATGTCTAAATCTAAAGGAAATGTTGTCAATCCAGATGATATTGTTGAACAATATGGTGCTGACACCTTGCGCTTATACGAAATGTTCATGGGACCATTGGATGCATCAATTGCTTGGAGTGAAGATGGATTAAATGGGGCTAATCGATTCATTAATCGCGTATGGCGTTTGATTATCGATGAGGAAGATAATTTGCGTGATCGTATCACAACATTGAATGACGGTAAGTTAGAGCGCATTTATAACCAAACTGTTAAGAAGGTTACGGAAGATTATACCGCGATGCATTTTAACACGGCCATTTCACAATTAATGGTTTTTGTTAATGAAGCATATAAAGTAGATGCTTTACCACTTGAATATATCGAAGGTTTTGTTAAGATGATTTCTCCAGTTATTCCACATGTTGCTGAGGAATTGTGGACGAAGTTGGGGCATGTTGGGACAATTACTTATGAAAAATGGCCAACATTTGATTCATCTAAGTTGGTCGAGGACACAATTGAAGTTGTGGTTCAAGTGAATGGAAAAGTAAAACAGCATTTGACGGTTTCCAAGGAAATTTCAAAAGAGGAATTAGAACAAAAGGCATTAGCAGACGAAAAAATTCAAAAAGCTATTAATGGAAAAGATGTTAAGCGAGTTATTGCTGTTCCTGGTAAGCTGGTTAGTATCGTTGTAAAATGACCTTGTTATAAGGGAGTATAACAAAAAAGATCAGACATTCTTCAATGCTGATCTTTTTTTATTAATAAAAAACATAAAATTCTATTTGCAACAGTGACATTAATTTTATACAATTAAAAACATATGTTATTAAGATTTAGTTACATTAGTTTTTTTTAATCTAGGAGGAATGATAGAGATATGAAGAACGAACTTTCGCGGGCTTTAACTCACCGTCATGTGCAAATGATAGCTATTGGCGGAGCAATCGGAACAGGATTGTTTTTGGGATCAGGGACTGCGATACAAAAAGCAGGGCCAGCAATTATTTTAGCCTATTTGATTGCCGGTATTATTTGCTTTTTCATGATGCGTGCAATTGGTGAATTGGTGCTATCTAATACGAAACTTACATCATTTATCGATTTTGTGCGGGTTTATTTGGGTGACGGATGGGAGTTCGTTATTGGTTGGACGTATTGGTTATGTTGGGAAAGTTTAGCGATGGCTGATTTAACGGCTAGTGGTATTTATATTGACTACTGGTTTCCTTTTATTCCTCAATGGGTAACACCCTTGGTTATTATTCTTATTTTGCTAGGTTTTAATTTATTGAGTGTGGGCATCTATGGTGAACTAGAATCATGGTTTGCAAGCATTAAGGTGTTGGCAATCATAGCCTTAATTGTAACAGGAATTATTTTGATTTTATTTCAGACGAATGTTAGTGGTCATCAAGTAAGTATCAGTAACTTATTCAATTACGGAGGATTTTTTCCAAAGGGATGGTCAGGTTTCTTAGCAGCTTTTCCGATGGTTATCTTTGCTTTTACGGGAATTGAAATGGTGGGTTTGACATCTGGAGAAACTGAGGATCCTAAAAGAGATATTCCACGTGCTATTAATAGTCTGCCTATCAGAATTGGCTTGTTCTATTTAGGATCGATGTTTGTTTTGATGTGTATTTATCCATGGAATGAAATCACGACCACTTCCAGTCCATTTGTTCAGGTTTTCTCTGGAATTGGAATTAAAGTTGCTGCGGGTGTTATAAACTTTGTGGTGTTAACCGCTGCATTATCAGCATGCAACAGTGCAATTTTCAGTACAAGCCGTACGCTTTATGTTTTATCGCATAGCAAAAAAGCACCTCATTTTTTTGGGAACACGAGTAACCAAAGCGTACCGGTTCAATCATTGATTTTTTCTTCTGTTGTATTGTTTATCATCGTTCTCTTAAACTACGTTGTTCCAAAGAGTATTTTTGAAATTATTTCAGGAGTTGCTACTATCAGCTTTATTTTTGTTTGGGTTGTTTTAGTCATATGTCATTATAAATACAGATTACAGAATAAAAAGCAGGAGCGGATTTTTCCAATGCCTTTTTATCCGTTTTCTAACATTATTACAATAGTCTTCTTTATCGGAGTATTATTTCTCCTGACATTAAGTAAAAGTACACTTCTTTCACTTATTTTTTCGATTATCTGGTTTGCTGCATTAGGATTGATTTACAAATTTACTTCTTTAAAAAGCAAAGCGTAATTTTATCTTTTTAAAGAACTTGGTCTGGAAAAACGTTTAAGTGTGCCTGTTTCTTATGTTAATGTGCACTTTAAATGTTGTTAAGATAGAAACGGTATAACGTATCAGCTTTATTTCAAAAGTCGTATTATTTTAATTATTTCCATTTTAATGCGAATCACGTGTAGTCGGAAATTTTGTCATTAATACTTACTCAATTGGGCACGTTTTTGGAAGACTTCTTGTTGGTCTTGAAAGTATACAACGATCTTTATCCTTTTTTATAGGGATAGAGGTCGTTTTTAGTTTACTGGAAGATAATCTAGGGGTTAGGAATTCGTAAAATAGATAAATTTATTTCATTTAAAAAACGTTATTTTTATAGTTAAATAAGTAGCTTTAAACTTAACAAAGAAGTTTATAATATCTAATAATTCAATGCATTGCTTGTTGTTGCAAAACAGTTTAAAATTAACAAAGTTGAATAAGCAAAAAGGCAGGATAATAAAATGGCAAAATGGTCTACTGACAAGAAGATTAAACCTGACAATTTTGGCAGGAATTCAGCAACTAACAAAACAGCAAAAGAAAAGATGCTGAGAGGTTCAGCCTGGATGACAGTTGGGAGTATTTTTTCGCGGATTTTGGGTGCAATTTACATTATTCCTTGGTACGGTTGGTTCGGGGCAGATAAATTGCAAGCTAATGCTCTTTATACAAAGGGATATACAGTCTACAGCATGTTTTTAATGATTGCAATTTCTGGTATTCCTTCGGCTGTTGCAAAACAAGTCTCTCATTATAATGCTCAGAATGAATATGCAGTTGGACGTCGCTTATTTAAAAAATCGTTATTGTTAATGGTGATAATTGGCATTACATGTATGAGTGTTATGTGGATTGGCGCGCCTTGGATATCACAGGGGGATGCTAATCTAGTGCCTGTCTACCGTTCCTTATCTATTGCTTTGATAATTATTCCGGTTATGAGCTTAACCCGTGGTTTTTTTCAGGGATATCAAGATATGTTTCCTTCAGCAATGTCGCAGTTACTTGAGCAGATAGTACGCATTATCTATATGTTGGTAGCGACTTTTTTCATTATGCGAATTTTGAAGGAAGGTTATGTAACAGGGGTAGTGCATTCAACTTTCGCCGCATTTATTGGATCGTTGGGCGGCCTTTTAATACTAATATTATATTATTTTCGTAAAAAAGATTATATGGATCAATTAGTCCTTCAGAGTTCCAATCAATTAAAAGTTTCGGATGGTCGTATTATTAAAGAAGTTTTGTACGAATCAGTTCCTTTTATCATTATTGGGGTATCGACAACAGTTTATAATTTAATTGATCAATTTACTTTTCAGTCCGTAATGCAGCATTTTTCAGAATTAAGTGTTCGTCGTATAAATGATTGGTTTGCACTTTTTGCTGGAAATGCAAATAAACTTATTATGATTACAATATCACTGGCTTCAGCAATGGCAATAACGGTGATTCCATTACTCTCTGAAGCATATACGAAAAAAGACAAAGGCCAAATTTCAATTCAGATAAATGATGCACTTGAGTTGTTTTTGATTGTTATGTTACCTTGTTCACTGGGAATGGCGGCAGTTGCTAAACCGTTGTATGTTATTTTTTATACGTATGATTATACCGGTATTTTTGTCTTGAGTTTTGCTTCCTATATTGCCCTTCCAATAGGTTTGTTTATGGTACTTTCTTCACTACTGCAAGGAGTTTATCAAAATAAAATTGCGATTAAATATTTTGCAATTGGTCTTGTTGTGAAAGTAATTATTCAAGTGCCTTTAGTTGCATTTTTACAAGGTTTTGGGCCATTATTGGCTACAGGTATAGGAATGATGGTATCCAATTTGTTAATGCTTCGTTTCTTTTACTCCCATTTTGAAATGGACTATCATCGAATTGTACGACGTTTCGATGGCCTGCTGTTTTTTTCAATACTAATGTTTATGGTAGCGTTGGGGGTGGTTCACCTTAGCAGCTTTTTCTTAAATCAATACAGCAGAATCCAATCACTATTTGTTTTAATCTTAGCAGCAACGGCAGGCGGCTATGTGTACATATACTTATGTCTTAAAACACGGATTGCTGATAAAATATTAGGACCTAGAGTGGAAACTTTGCGACGTTTTTTGCGGATAAAGTGAGGTTGGAAAATGAGACTTGATAGATATTTAGCTAATATAGGATTGGGAACGCGTTCAGAGGTAAGAAAAATAATAAAAGGTGGACGCGTTAGAGTTAATTCCAGTATTGTTGATAATGGGAAAAAACAAATTAAAGAGCAAGATGATCAAGTACAAGTTGATAACAAAATAATTGAATATCAGGACTTCTTTTATTATATGCTAAATAAACCCCAAGGTGTTGTATCAGCAACTAATGATAAAATCCAGAAAACAGTTCTTGAATTGTTGAACGAAAGAGACTGTTTGCGAGGATTGTTTCCTGTTGGAAGATTGGATAAAGATACTACTGGTTTGCTGATAATAACGAATGACGGAAAACTAGCCCATCAACTTTTGTCGCCAGCGCATCATGTTAAGAAAGTTTACCAAGCTAAAATTGCTGGAATTGTCGATGAGAATGCGGTTAAAAAAATTGCATCAGGAATCATGCTTAGAAATGGTGAACGAACTAAGGGTGCTGAAGTCCAAGTATTAAAATTGGAAGATAATTGTAGCTGGATCAAGATAACAATCAGCGAAGGCAAGTATCATCAAATAAAAAGAATGTTTGGGGCTCTTTCGATGCTTGTAATAGAGTTGAATAGAATTGAAATGGGATCACTGAAATTAGATGCCAGTCTTGAAGAGGGTAGTTATCGAAAGTTAACCGATAATGAAATTTTAAAATTAAAAGAGAATTAATTTATTTGGAAATAGTTTGAGATACAAAAAACAGTTGTAAATTGACCTTCTGTAATTATCGAGGGATCAATTTACAACTGAATTTTTATAATTTAAAATAAATAGATATGTCGCAGAAGAGTTTTACCTTGCTTGCGAAGCGTATTTATACATAAAATTCTGAAGCTCGCCAATAATATCCATTGGTAAAACTACATATCTAGAAGATGATAGCTTTTGGGATATAGCGCTATGAGTGTAGACTGCAGCGTCAACGATTTGCTCATAGTTCTTGTAGTGAAATTGTCCTAAAAATGCTGCAATAATGCCAGTTAAGGTATCACCCATTCCGCCAGTACTCATATAAGGACCACCTATCTTTAGCTGTGAAGGGGGAGTATTAGTATGATAAATGGTTGTGTGATATTTTTTAAGGACTACTGTGCCAGCTAATTCGTGCTGCTTTAATATGTTTTTGCTGACTGACTGTTCAGCAATTTTTATTCCACTGAGACGCTGCCATTCCATTTGGTGTGGTGTATAGATTGTTTTTCGATTTGCCAAAATTGTTTTAAGATTTTGTTGGTCAGAAATTAAAGTAATTGCTGAGCCATCAACAATTATGAATTGTTTTTCAACAGTATTCAAAACTACTTTTTTAAGAATTTTGAGAGCAGCCGTATTTTCTCCAAGTCCAGGACCAATGACAATTACATCGGCTTTTTTTACTGCATTGATCAAGTCAACATCATTGTTATAATTAATGAACATTGCCTCCGGTACAATTGAGTGAAGTGCAGTCAGATTTTTCGAGTCTGTAGCGCAACTGACAAGTCCTGCACCCCCGTGTACAGCGGCTGAAGAAGACATAATGATAGCTCCACCATAATTTTCATTTCCGCCAATAGTTAAGATATGTCCAAAATTTCCTTTATGGCTTTCAAGTGGGCGTGGTAAAATTATTTTTTTTAAGATATTTTTCTGTAATTGATGGATATGATCACCCTCTAAAGATGTTATAGAATTACTATTATAGTTTAGCATAAATCCACTTAGTGTGAGATATGCAGTTATTTAACGAAATATTTATTAGATATGATAAGATTAGCACATAATTTAAATTTTGGGGAGGAATAGTAATGCAGATAGATTGGAAAGGTGAAATTGTAAAAAGAAAAAATGAATTGTTATCAGATTTGAAGGAAATCTTAAAAATTGAAAGTGTACGTGATGAGAGTGTGGCATCAGAAGATGCCCCCTTTGGTCCAGGACCGAAAAAAGCCTTGGTTAAGTTTTTAAAAATTGCTGATAGAGATGGTTTTGAGACACTGAATCTTGAGGGGGTCGCTGGTCATATCGAGTATGGTAAAGGTAGTGAAATCTTAGGTATTTTGGCTCACGTTGATGTTATGCCAGCTGGCAAGGGCTGGGACACTAATCCATTTATTCCTGTTATTAAGGATGGACGTCTCTATGCAAGGGGGGCTGCTGATGATAAGGGACCGGCAATGGCAGCTTATTATGCTTTAAAATTAATTAAAGAGTTGGATTTACCTGTTAGCAAAAGAGTACGTTTTATTTTAGGAACCGATGAGGAAAGTCACTGGAGATGTGTCAACCATTATTTTGATAAAATGCCACTGCCTGATTTTGGCTTTTCACCAGATGCTTTTTTTCCTTTAATAAATGGAGAAAAGGGCAACGTCACTTATAGCGTTAATTTTTCAGGAGAGAGCACAGGGAAAGTAGCACTTGTTGATTTTCAGTCGGGTATGCGTGAAAACATGGTTCCAAGAGAAGCAATTGCACGTTTAAGTGGAGTAGACTTCGAGACAACTGAAAAATTATTTAAGAAATTTATTTCTCAAAATCCAGTTCAGGGAAATATTTCACGAAAAAATGGAATGATAACACTTGAAGTAATTGGGAAAGCTGCTCATGCGCAAGAACCTCGAAAGGGTATAAATGCAGGGACATATTTAGCTTTATTTTTGAATAATTTTAAGCTGAATGGCGGAGCTAAGGCTTACATTGAGTTTGTTGCAAAAATGTTGCATCAGGATTCTCGTATGGATAGTTTGGGTATGCATTTTACAGATGATATAATGGGTGATTTAACGATGAATGCAGGCATTTTCAATTTTAGAGATTCAATTGGAGGAAGCGTAGTTCTGAACTTCCGGTTTCCGCGGGGAATAAAAGCTGCGGAAATAAGAAATATTTTGGAGAAAAAAACTGCTGCTTTAAGTACCACTATAAAATTAGCGGGTAAACTTCAAGAACCGCATTATGTTCCATTAGATGATCCTATGGTGAAGACTTTGTTAGGAGTATATGAAAGCCAAACCGGTAACAAGGGATATGGAGTAGTTGTTGGTGGAGGAACTTATGCTCGCTTAATGAAAAGGGGAGTAGCATTTGGAGCAATGTTTCCGAATGTTCCAGATACGATGCATCAAGCAAATGAATTTATACCAATTGAGGATTTAATAAAGGCTGCTGCGATTTATGCTGAAGCTATATATAAATTAATTGAATAAGTAAATCCCAATCTAGAAATATAATATCTTCAACCCCTATTTGCTCTTAGAATAAGCTTGTTCTTTTAGTATGATAACTTAATTATATACGCAAATATGAAAAAATATTTTTATTTTTTTTGAAATTAAAAAAAATAAGGCGTACACTTAAGTTAGTGTGAATGAGGGGGTCGTGATATGCAAAAGGGATTTATGCATGAACTTGAAGCAAATATTTTATCGGACAATGAAGATTCAAAGGTGTTTTTGGTGCCCAGCAAGAAAGAACATCTTGCTGTGAAAATAGACAAAAATGTTTTGGATCATTTGAAAGATGATGGGAAGCTAGAGCGGATGTTGAAAAATTTGTTAAAAATGAATTCCAAGAAGACAACAAAGGAAACTATCAACATCAATAAACGAAATTATCGTATTTTTTTGTAGGTCTAGGCAATACTTTTGCATAGTAAAATATAGCAGCTTGTTGAGGTGGATGGAAAATTTGGGTACATGTCAAACTGCTTGATTTTAGGCAACGCTAAGGTGCTGCTTTTTTTGTACAAGTATTTTCAATAAAACATAAAATACTGTAAAAAGATAACTAGCTAGATTATTTAACTAACTTAGACCTATATTCAAGTGTACCAATATTATATAGTGGAATATTTATAAAATAAGATGAGACCACAACAAAATTGTTTTTTGTTGTGATCTCATCTCTTACTTTTCATCACGGATAATAGTTTCAGTGAGTTTTAAGATTTTAAAGTTTGATAATACTCTGAACGCTATTTGTATTAAAGAGATTATGATTATCCTTAACCGCGCCAATGGAGAACCAATCAATGTGTGTCAGCATACATGCAAGATAACTAAGCATGTCATCCTGGCTATGATTGAAATTACTTTCTTCATGCCATTTGGAAAAGGAAGTAGAGAAAACCTTATCTAATTTTCCTTCGCTAGGTTTTCCTGAAACACGATAACCAGTTACAATTGTATCAGGATCAATTTGAAGCTTAAGATTGTTTGTTAAATTAATATAAAAATGCATTCAATAACCGCCTTTCATTAACTTAAATAGTATACCACACACTAGTTTTAACTGTGAATGGCAAGTTTGAATAAAAAGTTATTGACGACATATGTACTTGTCAAGAGAATTAACTTACTTTAAAATAAAATTAGTGATGGTGTTCAGAAAAAGGAGTGTAGGGATGTTTTTAACGACAAGGGACATAAATAGAACTTATATGATTTTGGGGATAGTAAATGCGACTGCCAAACGCACACTGATAGCGGACAGGATTGATGAAGTGGATCAATATGATGACTTGTATAATCAGGTCAAATCAAAATTAATAGAACGAGCTGCTGCGAAAGATGGTGACGGGGTCATAGGTGTTTCCTTTAATTCAGAAATTGTGCGTGTTTCTGTAGGGCCGAAATATATGATGCTACATGGATATGGAACAGTTATTAGTTTTCCAAAAAAATAGTTAATTTAACATTAATGTACAATAAGCACATCGCATTTAGCCGTTTTAACAACATGATTTGAAACTGATCCGACAAAAGTCCTCTGAATACGATTCTTTTGTGTCGTACCTAGGACTATTAAATCGTTGCGATATTCTGAAGGAAAGTCAGATGATATCACCGTACGTGGGTCTCCAAAGCGGAGATGGATGTGAGTTTGATACTCTGAAGATCCATTCTCTAGTGCAGTGGATAGAATTTTTTCAAGTTTGTACATATTTTTTTGCTCGAGTTCATAAATTTTTTGGCTTGAAGGGGAAAAATCAATGTTTCCGAAGCTCAACAATGAAGAATCGATCACGTGGAGTATATCGAGTTGAAGATTGTGTTCGCGTGCATATGCAACGCAGGTTTTCAGGGCCTTTTCAGATGCTGAATCCCAATCTATTGCCACTAAAATTCTTTGATAATCTGCTGTCATCTGTGTCACTCCTTTGAAGTTAGGAAACCTTAAACCAATTGTAATTGCTTAGAAGAAAAAAGCAATAGAATTTTTTATAAAGATGGTTATAAAAAATGAAAAAGGCTATAACAGAATTGTGTGCTTAACCTGTCTGTTATGGTCTTTTTTTAATCAACTTCAAGTATCATTTTGCTTGTTAGCAGAGCACTTTTACCAGCTGTAGTTAAAATACCGGGTGTTAAGTTAACAAATCTGTTTTCAACGCGTATCGGTTTATGGGTAGTAAAGTCCGCTTCAGACAAAAGTGTTTCGATGTACCCAAGTTCACGTTTGCTAATATTATAACAAGCTGCAAAATTGATTGCTTCTTTTTCAGTTGGACCAGTACTAATATTTGACTTATTTATAAAAAGCATAAATTCCCTAATAAAGGCATAGTCAAGCATCCCTATCACTCCCTTTAGATAAATTATAACCTAAAATCAATAACAAAGTACACAATTTATATATATAATGTGGACAATATTAATATTTTAGTAATTTTAGGTTATTATTATATTCAAAAATCAAAAAATGTGAGTAGAGGGAGTTTTATATTAAGTATAAAATGTATCAAATACAAGAAAAGCTATACTTATTAATCAATTAATAAAAAATAGCATTTTTAAACGTATTATAAAAAGATTGAGATGAAATATATTTTCATCTCAATCTTTGGTATTATTGTAGTTGCTAATTTTTTTACGAAACTGAACGAATTAAGTTTTCGATCGTATTTTTTCTTTGTTTTACTGCTTTATCAATCAAGTGGTCAAAAATTTTTCCAAAAGTTGAATGTGTTTTAAATAAGCATTCTGGATGGAACTGGACTGCAAAAATATTTCCATCGTTAGATTCTATTGATTCAATTATGCCATCATCACTCTGAGCTGCAACATTTAATTCTCTACCAAGTTTATTAATAGCTTGATGATGAAATGAATTGACTAGCAAGCGTTGACCAAATAATTGCTTCAACCAAGAATCAGAAGAAGTTGTTATATGATGAGTAGGGACATCGAATGCAGTTGGATATTGATTATGCTGTGTTTTTATTCCAAGTTGAAGATGAATATCTTGATATAGAGAACCGCCTAGAGCAACATTTATGAGTTGTTGCCCGCGGCAAATGCCAAAAATAGGTTTGTGTACCCTAAGGGCTTCTTTTACTAAAGATATTTCAAATTGATCTCGATTTAAATCTGTTTCGCCTAATTCCTGAATCGGTTCTTTACCGTATAATGTGGGGACGACATCTTGTCCACCTGCTAGTAGTAGAGCATCGATAGTTTCTATATAGTCTTTGGCTTCAGTTGTTTTACCGAGCGGTAAAACAATTGGTAAACCGCCACTTTGTCGTATTCCGTCAACATAAGCCATTTGGATGTAGTCGACATAATTTGTATTAAATTTTTTAGTTGGATGAATTAAGTGGTTACTTGCGATTCCAATTTTAGGTATCATAGCGAGAGCTCCTTTGTTTTAATAATCAGGTGTAAGAAATAATAAAAGAAGTGAAATAAAAAAGTACCTTTCGTCCCATCATCGATAATTATCAATGATGGGACGAAAGGTACTTCGTGTTACCACCCATATTTACAGAAGATTTGCATCCACTGCCTCATTAGCTTCAATAAAAAGCTTAGGAATTTAACGATCCCTACCGTCTAGCAAGCTTGCACCGTCTAGAATAACTGAGTTCATCTTCATTATGTTTCTGAATCCACCCTTGCACCATTTGGTGGTCGCTTTAAAATCCATAAACAAAACTACTCTTCTCATAATTTTAAGTATTTCTTTTTATCATACGCAACAATGCATTATTTGTCAATAATAAATTTGGTTATGTGACATAAGACAGTAGATCTTGAGCACTAACTCCAAATTATGAACACAGTGTAATTCTCTATCATAAATAATTCAAAGTTAAATGAAGAATTTTTGAATTGAATTATGGAACACATTTATACAGAATAAATAAGGAAAATAGAGCAAAATTACATTTTTGATTTAGTTCCTTTGATAAAGGCGGATAAGGCATGGTAATAAATTGGCGAGTAAAAACCAGCGTATTCTGTTACACATCAAGGGTGAAGCTCGATTAAATTATTCGGCGAAAAAATGTTATCATGAATATCTGTTTTGAAATTTTAATCATGTTTAATACTATAAGATATAAGTTCCGGTATAATAGGATGCAAAGGCAGCAATTAAAAGGAGTTAAGTGCGATGTTGGATAATTTGTTAAACGTTATTAAAGAAGAAGAACTTTCTCGCCAATTATGTAAAAGCTTTTTAGGTATTGAAGTTGAAGAACACAGAGTTGATCACAATGGAAAATTGAGCCGTGAACCGCATCCGCAAAAGCTAGGTTCCAGAGCCTATCATCCATACCTTCAATCTGATTTTTCGGAGTCACAAAGTGAAATTATCACAGCTCCTTTTGATTCTGTGGGTAAAGTTATTCAACAATTAGATACTCTTCAAACGATTTTAACTCGTTCACTTCAAAATAATGATAGGATTTGGCCGTTAAGTATGCCGCCTGCGCTTGACAGTCTGGATAAGCAATTTATAGCTGAGCATTTTGATCGGCCAGCGTATAAAAATTATCGTCAGTATCTAATAAAAAAATACGGAGTTCCTCGAAAAATCATCACAGGAGTTCATGTGAATTATAGCATTCCAAATTCTTTTTTCGAATGTTTGTATAAGCACTATGAAAAGAATTTTGAAAATTTTAATAGTTTTAAAAATACGTTGTATTTTCGCATAGTGCAAAACTTTGTACTTAATCGCTGGTTGATAACATACTTATTTGGTGCGAGTCCTGTAGCCGAAAGAGGATTTTTTACTCATTCTTCTGATCCTAAATTTGAACATCCAGTTAGAAGTATCCGTAACAGTCGTTTTGGTTATGTAAATAATAGAGCGGATCAGGTTAATGTAACGCTATATTCATCTCTTGAGAACTTTATTGATGGGCTTGAGTGTGCAGTTAAGACAGGTCTTTTATATGGACCAGCTGAGTTTTACGGTCCAGTTAGGCTTCGAGGTCAAGATAGGTTAAGTGACTATTACACTAAGGGTATTTCTTACTTAGAGTTTCGAGTGTTTGATAACAACCCTTTCAGTACTAATGGTGTTGATCGCAATGCATTAATTTTTTTAAAGATCTTCTTGATTTATTTGTTGGTTACACCTGTTGATGAGAAAAATATTAAGGATAAATTAAAGCAAGCATTTGATGAAAATAATGCTGTCGCCTTGGAGCAGCCAGACAAAATAACTTTTAAGCTTGAAACAGGAAAAGTCGTTTTAGAAAAAATGTTAGAGTTAGTGAAATTTTTGGGACTAGAGTCTGAAGAAACATCAAGAATATTGCAGAATTTTAATAATGTATTGACCCATCCCAAGCTAACCCCCGCAGGCAGATTGATGCCTGTTATCAAAAATGGAAGTTTGCAAGAATTTGGAAATAAAGTTTCAGCTAAACATAAACAATTATTAACAGATGCTAATGTACTGCTTCCCGCTATGTCAAATTTTTCGGACAAAACTCAGTCGTTAATCTTTAAAGCAGTTGAATTGGGTATTAATTATACAATTGAAAAACGGGGAAACAACAGAATTATTCTTAAACTGACTTATTCAAATATTACAAAAAGGGTAGATGTTGAGAATTTAAGGAGCATAAACGCACAGAAGTATCTCTGCAAACTTTTTCCAGCCTTGAAAATAGAATAACTTAGCTTTGATAAACGAGAATCTAAGATAGCAGCCAAGGATGATCCAAAGTGTTTACTGATAATTATTTATCATAAAATGATTAATGTGTATAAAAGGGTTGAACTGACAAAAGGTTGATGTAAGATAGACTTGTGCAGCGTTGAGCGATGAAAATACTGCAAATTTATAAAAGAGGTGTGTCATTATGCAGAGTACTGTGAAAGAATCTGCTGGAACAAAGTTTTGGCGTGCTGTGTATTTAGGCCTGATTGGTGGAATTATTTCCGGTTTTGTTAAAATCGGGTGGGAAGGTTTGCTACCTCCACGTACAACGATTCGCAATTTGACTAATCCGCCGCAGGAATTAATGCAGCAAATGGGTATTCCTTATCGAATCACACATGCTTACTTTGTTTATTCTGGACAACATGTGCAGTTTGTCAGTTTAATCTTACATTTTGGTTTTTCAATTGTATTCGCTATTCTTTATTGCTGGCTTGCTGAGTATTGGTTGAAAGTTACATTTCTTCAAGGAACGGTCTATGGATTTGTGATTTGGATAGCTTTCCATATCATTATTTTACCGGCGTTAGGAACAATCCCGGCTCCATGGATGCAACCGTTTGATGAACATTTTTCAGAATTTTTAGGCCATTTAATTTGGGCTTGGACTTTTGAAATTTGTCGTCATGACTTTAAAGCACGTATGAGACATGTTGAGGTCGAATAAGATATAACTCATCATTTCTAAAAAAAGGTGATTTCTTCTTATTTCAAGTAGAGAATACTTGATATAGTCGAAATCATCTTTTTGTTTAGAAATAAAATTTGCTTGTGCAGTTGCCAATTGAAAATGGTTCGGATTTTTTCAAAGAATTCTTAATTCAGTAGTGCTACTCCAAAAGTTAAGTATGTTGCAAATAAAATCCATGCGAAATATGGATAGAATAGAATACTGGCAATTTTGCTTATTTTAAAAAACTGAATAAGGCAAGCTAGAACTAGCAGATCAAGAATAACAATAAGCAGCAAACCAAGCCAATAACGGTTTAGATTAAAGAAAACAATGCTCCAAATAAAATTAACGATTAATTGAACGGAATACAAAATAAATGCACTGAGTTTATCGCTTCTTTTGCCTAATGAAGAACGTAAAAGCATAAAACCAGAGATACCGATTAGTAAATATAAAAGCGGCCAGACAATCCCAAAAACAAAATCTGGTGGAGAAAGTGGCGGGAGCCGCAAATTATTGTAGATTTTTTTGATGTCTCCCGCAAAAAAGGCTGAGAGAGAACCAATCAATTCAACAACTATAATAAAAAGTGCTAATTTAACAAGATTGGAGTATTTTGAGTTAGTTTTCATAGAATTTCTCCTTTCTTTTCGAGTGTAACATAAAATATAGTATTTTATTTGAGACATGCTTTGGTATAGTGGACAATTGTGGTAATTGAACTTTTTAAAATCATTTTATGTTTAGCACAGATTAAATAAAGTGCTTCTTTCGGAAAGAAATAAAGCTATTATTATTGCTTGGCTAAGTAAAGAAGGCCCTGCGACAAAGAAATATCTGTCACAGGGCCTTTCTTTAAAAATGACTTCGTTTTAAATATATTTATAATTTAGAGGTACTTAAGTTTTTAGTTTAAGTCTTGTGATGCTTTTTCTTGAGCTTCCGCTGGAGAAAAGGCCTGTACTAAAACATTAGTCATATTTTTCTTGCTTTTAACGTCAACCAAATACCATTTCAGCATGGTTTTCCCCTCCTTTATTATTAACTACAAAAAGAAATTATATACGTTTTCATAAAAAGGTCAAGCATAATGTCTTATCGTAAAAAAATAATTTTAAGTAAATTTTAGTTAACTTATAAGGAAAGAGAGATTAATGATAAAAAAGCTGATAATAGAGTTTTTAACGTGGAGGAGAAATGCATTGTTGGGTTTTAATGCACTTTGCCGGTGTATTGTTTAGGGACTATGACTCAAATGATAGAAATTAAGAATATGAGCGCAGTACTTAAGTATGTAAGTTTTTGCATAACTTTAAAGTTATGCAAAAAAATAAAACTAGCATGTGAGTTCTTTGACGAAACTATGAATATTTTTGGACAAAAAATCCTTGTGGTTGATACTTAAGAGAGGACTATCAAAACGACTTTGGGTTAAAAAATAGCCAAAGTTTAACCAGACAAAATTCATAGCCAGAACTTCTATATCAGCATGTTGTGAGATATGTCCTTTTTGTTGCATTTTTTCTAAATAATTGACTAGCAGGGACTTGAAATGAATTGGGATTTTCTCCACATCTTTATTGACCTCAGGTAGTGCAAAAGATTCACGCAGTCCAATCATAAAAATTGCTTGATGGTCAAAGACAAATTTTTGATATTTATCGGCCATGGCAGTCAAGTCTTTCTCTAAGTTTCCAGTGTCTTTCTGTTCATGTTTTAGATGATCGATATCGGCTAGATATTGATCAATAGTGGCTTGTAATAAACCCCGTTTATCCTTAAAATTGCGGAAAATAGTTGTTTCGTTGACCATAGCCAATTCTGCAATTTTGTGGGTCGTAGCATTTCGATAGCCATTTTGGATTAGCAGATCCTTAAAGGCTTTGAGAATACGTTTTTGAGTTGGAGTAAATGACATCTTGATGTTCCCCCTGATTGCTTAATAGTGACTATAGTCTATCACAATTAGATTAAGCTATTAATAATTTGCTATATAAATTTTTAAAATTATTGTAGATTTTAAAATTGCAATTATCTAAATAAGGTCATTACACTATTGCGTTCAATTTTCATTTTGTATTACGTAAATTAACGTGTCTAACCCATCAGGTTTTAAGCCTGTTATATCTTAACTTGATTATTTCGACATCGAAAAGCCCCCGTTGTATTTGATATGGGGGCTTATTTTTTATGCAATAAAAAAAGACATCAAATCTAATTGGTGTCTTGCTGATGCACTACTATGTTTTTAAAGCTTAATACAAAAGAATCCATTATGCCCTCGGCAGGAGTCGAACCTGTACTTGGAAACCCAAACAGCGACCTGAACGCTGCGCGTCTGCCAATTCCGCCACGAGGGCAAAAATTAGTACTTCAACAGTATACAATATTTGTCAGCAAATTAAAAGAGGTTATTTAAAGTGAAACGTGAATACTTGAAATTTGACTTTGTGAGAAGATTATCTTCTTGCATTCAAGTAATGGTTAAATTAGAATTAGTAATGATGTAAGCGAAAACATTATAACTGGGATGGAGTTTGGTTATGCATAAAACGAATAGAAACTATTTAATTGATAGAGCAAAGATTTATCGCAAAGAAGCACAGCGTGCAATTGAACTTTTTGTATCTGGGGAGGAATATCGCGCGCAACTGGTGGAGAAAACGATAATTAAATCATGTTGTTCTGAGTTGAAGAATGAGAAACAAAATGCGGATACGAGTGACTATTACGAATTACTTGAAAGAATGGCTTCTTTTTTAAATAGGCAGAATACTTTATTTGAAAATTTGGACTGGATTCGGATCAATTGCCGAGTATATATAGACAGCACAAACAAGCGTTAAAGACAATTACAGGTAATAATGATATAATTAAGTAGTGAAAAGGGGTGGGAGTCAATGGTACAAAAATACCAAAAGATACTAGTTCCTGTAGATGGTTCAGAGAATGCTGAACGAGCTTTAGAACGAGCAATTGCAATCGCTAAGAGGAACAGTGCACATCTTGATATTTTAAATGTAATTGATGTTAAGCATTTTGCTAGCAATATAGGTGGGGTAATTGATCCGACTGGTGATATTATTTACTCCACATTTGAAAACGTCCAATCATATTTGAAAGAGCTTGAAGAAAAAGTTTTTAAAGCTGGACATAAGGATGTATCCATTCATGCACGTTTTGGCTCACCGCGGATGATAATATCAAAGGAGTTTCCAGATGAGTATCATTCGGATTTGATTATCATCAGTAAAACAGGTCTAAATCCAGTCGAACGTATACTAATGGGGGCCATTACTGATTACGTTATCCGCATGGCACATTGTGATGTAATGGTTGTTCGTTAAGTAAAACGACGAACGCATTGAAACACACCAGTGTTAGAGGGGGATTGAGCGATGACATGGCTTGAATTTATTGCTGTTGGCAGCCTTGGGATCTTGATTGTTTACAATTTAAAAACAAGCTTGGCAGTTAAAAAGTTACGAAGCAAGATGAATGTTGCTAAGGCTGAAAAAATGGCTGTCACTGAGAATCAAGAATTGTTGGGTGTGGCTGCTGATAAGAAACGCTGGCTGCTTTTGGGGCAAATTCTGTTTTGGCTTTCAGTTGCTATGGCATTTTTCGCATCACTTATTGAGGTAGTGTATTTTTTGGATCTGTATACAATCACTTCAATTTATGTTAACTATTTAGATAAGAAAGTAATTAAAACCATTAACAAAGCATAACTGAGGGGTAATCGACTATTTATACGGTCAGATTGTCTTAAGGTTATTTTTTTTTAAAGTCTTATTAAACTTGCCAGAGGTAGGCTTTTTTGTGTTAGAATGCTAAATGTATCCTCTGAGAAACATAAGTAAATTGAATTGGAGATTTTAAAAATGGCTATTATGAAAGATTATGGATTATCACTTTTAAAAGCCCTAGTTTCTTTTATCGTTTTAATAGCAATTGTTAATCTGGTAAGGAATACAGACTGGAAACTACTTTTAAATTATTATTTAATCAGCAATTATATAATGCTTTATCCATTTAACCAGCGCTTTCTTGAAAAAAAGAGTATAGACATACAGGAAAGTGATGATCAGATACCATCGCGAACGCGGAAAAATCAAAAATTGGAATCAAAAGAGAACTTAAACGACGGCGGAGATACAATGTCACGTGTTAAAACTGTACAGACAACAAAAAATGATCCAAGGGATTTTCTGATGAACGCGGGACTTAGTTTTATGAAGTATGTATTTCTGATTGTCAGTGCACCGGTTATTTTTATGCAATCTTTTCTTCTAGGAAAGAATTTACTGTGATTTATACTGCAATTTGCACTTTGAGTGCTGAAAAATGGAGCCTTTACGAAAAAATTTATACGAAGAATATCAGTTTTTTTAAAGAATAAAATATAAATTAAAAAAACATGCATGATGAGCGAACACTGCGCGATTTTCTAGCGTAGCAAGAGCAATTTTTGTGTGCTTTTTTAGTTGCAAAACATTTTTTATTATATTTATAAATAATGTTTTTAATCTTTACCTAATGGGCTGCAACTGTTTTGAACACTGTAGTTGCGGGGCTTATCATTAGCAGGTCACATTGACTTTTCTAATATATTTGTTATAATTTTTCTAACTTGTTGTAATTTTATTTATATTGTGGAGGAATATGTATGAAAAATCTCATGAAGAGGCTTCTTTTGAAAGAAGATCCTAATGTTTATCAAGATAAGGATTCTCATTTGGAGCGTGTTTTAACAGTTAAGGATTTTCTGGCATTGGGTGTTGGTACGATTGTGTCGACTTCCATTTTTACATTGCCAGGGGTTGTCGCTGCTTCACATGCAGGTCCCGCTGTTGCATTGTCCTTCTTAGCAGCAGCTATTGTGGCAGGATTAGTTGCGTTTGCTTATGCTGAAATGTCATCTGCAATGCCATTTGCCGGATCAGCGTACTCATGGATCAACGTCGTTTTTGGTGAGTTTTTTGGTTGGATCGCTGGTTGGGCTTTGTTGGCAGAATATTTTATAGCTGTTGCTTTCGTTGCTTCCGGACTATCAGCTAATTTTAGAGGATTGATAGAGCCTCTTGGAGTTAAGCTTCCAAATTATTTGGCAAATGCACTTGGAACCAATGGTGGTTTTATAGATATTATAGCTGTTATTGTTGTCGTTTTGGTTGCATTATTATTATCGCATGGGGTTTCTGAAGCTGCTCGTGTGGAAAATATTTTGGTTGTTCTAAAAGTTTTAGCAATTTTAGTTTTTATTTTTGTTGGAATGACAGCTTTGCATAAAGCAAACTATACCCCTTTCATACCTGAGTACCATAAAAATGCTGATGGTTCTGCTTTCGGCGGTTGGCAGGGAATTTATGCAGGAGTTTCCTCGATTTTCTTATCCTATATTGGTTTTGATTCGATTGCTGCGAACTCTGCTGAAGCTAAAAATCCGCAGAAAACAATGCCACGTGGTATCTTAGGCTCTCTCTTGATTGCAGTTGTTCTTTTTGTAGCCGTTTCGCTGGTTTTAGTAGGAATGTTCCATTATTCCAGTTATGCTAACAATGCTGAACCAGTCGGCTGGGCTTTACGTCAAGGCGGGCATCCAATTGTTGCTACGGTTGTGCAGGCTGTCGCGGTTGTGGGAATGTTTACAGCTTTGATTGGTATGATGTTAGCCGGTTCTCGGTTATTATATTCATTTGGTCGTGATGGAATGCTGCCAAAATGGTTGGGCGTTTTAAATGATAAAAAACTTCCTAACCGTTCTTTGTTAGTTTTAGGCATAGTTGGTGTTGTTTTAGGAGCACTTTTCCCATTTGCTTTTTTGGCTCAACTGATATCTGCGGGGACATTGATTGCATTTATGTTTGTTTCCTTGGGAATCTACGCGCTTCGTTCACGTGAAGGAAAAGATATACCTGAACCTGCTTTTAAGATGCCCTTCTATCCCGTTCTTCCTGCTGTTGCCTTTTTAGCTGCTTTAGGGGTTTTCTGGGGATTGGATTACGATGCTAAGCTATATTCATTGGCTTGGTTTGTGTTAGGATTAATTATTTATTTTGCCTATGGTATTCGTCATTCATATCTTAGCAAGCGTGCAGAGGGTTCTAAAAATGATCAGCAGTAAAAAAGTGTTGAGCAAGGAGGCTAATTCTCTTGCTAGGACATCGAGAATCAACTATTTTGATATTGTGATTGAGTCTGGAAAGGGTGCTATTGTCAAGGATATTGAGGGGCGTCAGTATATTGACTTATTGTCTAGCGCTTCGGCAACAAATACTGGACATGCGCATCCACATGTTGTTAAAGCGATTCAAGATCAGGCAGAAAAACTGATTCAGTATACACCAGCTTATTTTGCAAATGCACCTGCTGCAAAACTTGCTCGAAGGTTGTGTGCTTTAGCACCGATAAACGGGCCAAAAAAGTTAGCTTGGGGGAATTCTGGTTCAGATGCTAATGATGGAATTATAAAATTTGCTCGTGCCTACACCAAACGACCATATCTTGTCAGTTTTATGGGCGCGTACCATGGTTCAACTTACGGTTCAATGACTTTGTCTGCTGTCAGTTTAAATATGGCACGGAATATAGGCCCATTGCTACCTGATGTTATCAAGGTCCCTTATCCGGATCCGTGGCATCGCTTGGATGGTGAAAAGGAGTCCGATTTTGTAGACAGAATGTTCGCTGAATTTAAACGTCCGTTTGAGACTTTCCTACCGACTGAGGAAACGGCTTTGATTATTATTGAGCCAATCCAAGGTGATGGTGGAATTATAAAAGCTCCTACTGCTTTTATACGCAAGGTTTCTGAATTTGCACATGAGCATGGCATTTTGTTTGCAATTGATGAAGTTAATCAAGGTTTGGGCAGAACAGGAAAGTGGTGGTCAATACAGCATTTTGAGGGTGTTGAACCGGATTTGATGTCTGTTGGAAAATCACTTGCTTCAGGTCTTCCCTTAAGCGCTGTCATTGGACGTGCCGAGATAATGGATTCACTAGATGCACCTGCGCATTTGTTTACAACATCTGGAAATCCTGTTACTACTGCAGCTGCTATGGCCACTTTGGATGTTATTGAGAATGAGCATCTTGTGGAACGCTCCGCTAAATTAGGTGAAGAAGCAAAAATATTTTTCAAACGTGAAAAAGCCAAGCACAAATTTATAGGGCAGTGTCGTATGTACGGACTTGATGGTGGGATAGATATTATTGATCCGATGACAAATAAGCCTGATGCAAATGCAACGACAAAGCTTATTTATCGCATTTTTGAGCTCGGAGTTATTATGATTAGTCTTAAAACTAATGTTTTGCGATTCCAACCACCACTAGTTATAACAGAGGATCAATTACATCAAGCTTTTAAGGTTATGGCACAAGCTTTTTCTGAATTTGAAGAAGGCAAATTGAGTTTACCTGATAATGCTGATAATATTGGCTGGTAAATTGGGCAATATATATCTGTAAATAGAAATAAAAAGACCAGTGACAGAACTAACTTGAGAGATACATTCAGAGTTAAAGTTTTTACTTTAGCGCTTGAAGTACATCTCAAATTCAGTTTTTGTCACTGGTCTTTTTAACATGGTAAGCAATTAATGTCCCAAAACTATGAAGTTGGTCCTCCTTAAAGAAGACGTATTAAATGCAGCAATAATGTATGTTAATGCTTGATAACGAGGATTTAAGCATTACATGAAGACACAGTAATTTTTTTACACTAACTATTAGAGAATATTTAGTGTTTGCTAAAATTTTTGCTAACAATCGTCCATGTAGTATTTTATATGCATTTAATCACTAATCATCAAAAATTATTGCTTCAGGCCACTTTGTGGGCCAATTTTTTCTAAGCATACGTTTACGATAAATCTGTATTTTTTTAGGATCTGAAACGAAAGAAGGTGTTGGATGGGCCTCAAAACTAAAAAGGTCTTCTAATCCGTAAGGAGCAATTATTTGTATTTCTCCGTTTTCAAGATAAACTCCAACAGCACTGCAAGTTTCAGGAATTGATGAAATGGTGTCGAATAGATCCTTACCATAAGGTTGTCTGCTGGTAGAAGTAGATAAAGCAGTATTTTGTATATTCCAGAGATATTTTAAATGTTTCTGAGCAATTATTGCTTGTTTAGTCAATAATTGCTCATATGACTCTGAGTGATCGTTGTAAAGAATGTCAATATTGTTTTGTAAAATAGAATATTTTCTTCCTGCCTTTTTACACCATACAAGGTTTCTAACTATTCCTGCGCAAACTGACCAATTTTGCAGATGAAAATTGTTAATGATTCTTAGCAATTCCATAAATTCTGGAGTTTCTTTTATAAGTTTAGTTAAGTCTTGTTTATATTTCATGCTGTTCCTCCAAAAAAGTTCTAACAGTTATTGTAATTTGTTTTCAGGAAGAATAAAAGCCTAATTTTAATTAAAAATATAAAATAAAATACTAGCTTGATGAGAATTAGTGAATTTTGTTGTGAAATTTGTTATATTATATGTGAAAGCGGTTTAAATAAGAGCTGGGAGGAATTGGTATGCAAAAAATCATTGCGATTAATGCTGGAAGTTCAAGCTTAAAGTTCAAATTATTTGAAATGCCAGAAGAAAAGGTGATAGCAAAAGGACTTTTTGATCGAATAGGTTTAGATGAAGGAAAAATTAAAATTTCGTATGATAACAAAGAAAGTTTTGAAAAAAAAGAACACATTGAAAATCATTCTGTTGCAGTCAAAAGATTGCTTGATTTGCTTTTGAATCTTGATATTATAAAAAGTTATGCTGAGATAGCTGGGGTTGGGCATCGTGTGGTTGCTGGGGGAGAGTTTTTCAAGAAATCTGTAGTCGTTAATACAAAAGTAATGCGTCAAATAAATGAATTAGCAGAATATGCACCTATTCATAATCCAGCTAATTTAATGGGAATAAAAGCTTTTAAAAAAGCTCTTCCTGACGCAATATCCGTTGCTGTTTTTGACACTTCATTTCATCAAACAATACCTAAGACGAACTTTCTTTTCAGTGTCCCATACGAGTGGTATCACAATTATGGGGTGAGAAGATATGGGGCGCATGGAACAAGTCATCGTTATGTTGCAAATGTAGCAGCACAAATGATGAAAAAGCCTCTGGCGGAGCTGAAAATCATTACTTGTCATTTGGGAGCCGGAGCTTCAATCTGTGCTATCAAAAATAGTAAATCTTTTGATACTTCTATGGGATTTACACCTCTTACCGGGATTACAATGGGGACCAGGTCGGGGGATACAGACGTTGCCATGATTTCTTTTATGATGCAAAAGTTAAAAATGCACTCGATGCCTGAAATTATATATGATTTAAATAAAAAATCCGGATTGTTAGGTATTTCAGGTATTTCTTCAGACATGCGAGATATAGAAGAAAAGAAAAAGACGAGCGAGAGGGCTCAACTTGCTGAAGATATTTTTGTTAAAGATGTTGTAAAATACATTGGAGCCTATACAGCAGAAATGGGCGGTTTGGATGCAATTGTCTTTACAGCAGGGATTGGTGAAAATTCTGCGCAAATTAGAAAACTTGTAATGAGGCGGCTTTCTTATATGGGAATAATGATTGATGAGGAAAGAAATAATCAGAGAGGTAAAGCAGAATTTGTTTCAACTCCAAACTCAAAAGTTGATGTTTTGATGATTCCAACTGATGAAGAGCTGATGATAGCACGTGACGTTCAAGTACTTGCTAGTCAAAATGAAGATATTCATTCAAAAAACTATGTGGTATAAGAGATGGAATGAGTTCTTAACATAAGAAATAGTAAATTTTTAAATTAGTTATTTTTTTGATAATTAACTGTAAACTAACCGTAACATAAAAAGGTTCACAAACATGTCAAAACGTGTTAGATTAGTCAAGTCATCTAATCGACTAATTTTTAGGGGGTTTTGTCATGAGCAATAAATTTGATATTTTAGAAGAGTATCGGGTTGCAGAGGCAAAAATTGCTGAACTTAATAATGTTTGCGAAAAAATAAATCATAGCAGCCGTGGACATCATCTTTTGAATGCTTACGATGAAAAAAGACGCGATGCGCAAGCGGAGCGAGATCGCCTAGGAGTTATACTAGAAGCTATGTCTGCGGCTGAAGATTAAAATTCAAATAAGTAATCTAATTAAGAGATTGTGACCAAGATCATGTTTTGGCTGCGATCTCTTTTATTTACTTAGAATTTGCAATTAAGAAATAGTTAATTTTTTAATTATGAACTATAGATATGAATGTTCCAATCAAGTACAATTTGTGTCAATCTGTGATTTGCAAAGAGAAAGAGTTTTGGGGAGGTTTCATTTTGTTGCAAATGTTAAATTGTTCATTTAGACAGGTAAGGCTCTCCTAAATATGAGCAGTTGGATAAAAATTGCTTGTATTATTTTAAATAGCTATTTTTTCAAGCGTAACACGTACAAATATATATTTTTTGATAAAATAGTTCGATTTTTGTTTTGACATTCATTTTTTGATTTGTTAAGCTAAATGAAAATGGAGGGATAGATGTGAGCAGTGAAATAAACATTGTTATGGGAAGTATTTCAGATTGGGAAACCATGAAAGAAGCCGCACTTATTTTAGATAAATTTCAAGTTAATTACGATAAACATGTAATTTCGGCACATCGAATGCCAAACGAAATGTTCGCTTTCTCTAAAGAAGCAGCATCTAATGGTGCTAAAGTTGTTATTGCTGGTGCTGGAGGAGCAGCTCATCTGCCTGGAATGATAGCAGCTAATACAATTTTGCCCGTTATCGGTGTTCCAGTACAGAGTCATGCACTTAATGGTCTTGATTCGTTATTGTCGATTGTTCAAATGCCAGCAGGAATCCCGGTTGCTACGACGGCAATTGGAGTTTCTGGTGCAAAAAATGCAGCCTTGTTAGCAATCCAAATATTAGCTATTAATGACAAAAATTTGCAAACTGAGTTAAGTGCTTTTCGTAAGAAACAACATGATAAATCTGTGGAAAGCGGTGAAAAACTTGTCTAATATTGTTGCGCAGGGTAAAACTATTGGTATCATAGGTGGTGGACAATTGGGACAGATGTTGGCTTTTTCGGCAAAAAAGGCTGGTTTCCGTGTACTTATTCTAGATCCGAATCCTGATTGTTCTGCTGGACAAGCCGCAGATGCTCAAATAGTAGCGCCTTATGCTGATTTAAAAGCAATTGAGGAGTTGGCACAACGTTCCGATGTGCTTACTTATGAATTTGAAAATGTTGACTTACAAGCATTGGAAGATGCTAAGCGCTTAGCTTCTATCCCTCAAGGCACGAGGTTACTCGCTATTACTAAAGATCGCATAAAAGAAAAAACATTTTTAAAAGAGCATGGTTTGAGAGTAGCACCTTTTGCAGAGATCAATAATGTGTTAGATTTAAAAGGAGCTATTGAGGAAATTGGATATCCATCGGTGTTGAAAACCTGTCAAGGCGGTTATGATGGCAAATCTCAAATTGTTTTGAAACAAGAAGCAGATTTAGCGGAAGCAACAGAACTTCTTGAAAAGGGACAATGTATTCTTGAAGGCTGGGTTCATTTTGACAAGGAATGTTCAGTGATGATCGGCCGGAGTATAAGTGGTGGAATTTCAGTTTTTCCTGTGAGTGAAAATATTCATCGAAATCAAATTTTACATGAGAGCATCGTACCTGCCCGTTTACCAAAAGAAGTTTTGAAAGAGGCACAGCAAATGGCCGTGCAGATCGCCAAGGGAATTGATCTTTGTGGTATTCTCGGGGTTGAAATGTTTGTCAGTTCTGATGGAAAAATTTTTGTCAATGAGTTGGCACCTAGACCACATAATTCTGGACATTATTCGATAGAAGCATGCAATTTTTCACAGTTTGACATTCATAACAGGGCAATTTGTGATTGGCCAATGCCCAAAATAGAACTGCTTCAACCAGTGGTGATGGTAAATATTTTGGGACAGCATGTTGCTGGATGTGAACAGTTAGTCAAGGATAAACCACAGTGGCAGTTCCATGACTACGGTAAAGGTGAAATTCGCAAAGATCGTAAAATGGGACATGTTACAATTTTAACGAATAATATTAAAGATACTTTGGATGAAGTCGATAATACAGAAGTTTGGAATTAGAAGGAGAAAAAAATGATTTCAAGATATTCACGACCAGAGATGGCAGCGAAATGGTCAGACGAAAAAAAATATGAGTGTTGGTTAGAAGTAGAAATTGCAGCCGATGAAGCTTGGTCTAAGCTAGGACATATCCCTGCAAAAGATGTAGCTAAAATTCGGGATAATGCAAGTTTCAGTGTAGATCGTATTCAGGAGATTGAACAAACCACACACCATGATGTTATCGCATTTACACGGTGTGTTTCCGAATCTTTGGGTGACGAAAGAAAATGGGTTCATTATGGTTTGACCAGTACGGATGTTGTTGATACGGCATATGGGTTTCAATTAAAACAGGTTAATGAATTACTTCGTCAAGATTTGGTCCAGTTCAAGGAAATTGTGGCTAAGAAGGCAAAAGAATATAAGAACACTGTTATGATGGGACGAACACATGGTGTTCACGCCGAACCAACAACATTTGGATTAAAGCTTGCACGCTGGTATTCTGAAATAAAAAGGGATATCGAACGTTTTGAACATGCTGCAAAAGGCATAGAAGCTGGCAAAATTAGTGGAGCTGTTGGTACTTTTGCAAATATTGATCCTTACGTTGAAAAATATGTATGCCAAAAACTTGGAATACGAGCGCAAGAAATTTCTAGTCAGGTACTTCCACGTGATTTACATGCTGAATACATATCTGCACTAGCGTTAATTGCAACAAGTCTTGAAAAATTTGCAACTGAGGTTCGTGGACTGCAAAAGTCTGAGACACGTGAAGTAGAAGAATATTTTGCCAAGGGACAAAAAGGTTCATCAGCTATGCCTCACAAGCGAAATCCAATTGGATCTGAAAATATTTGTGGTTTGGCTAGGGTAGTGAGAGGTCATATGGTCACAGCTTTTGAAGATATTACTTTATGGCATGAACGTGATATTTCTCATTCATCTGCTGAGCGGATTATTTTACCAGACACGACTATTCTGGTTGACTACATGCTTCATCGTTTCGGCACAATATTGAATACTTTGACTGTATTTCCAGATAATATGAAACGTAATATGAAACGGACATTTGGATTGATCTACAGCGGTCGGGTTCTGCTCAAATTGATTGATAAGGGTATGAGCAGAGAAGAAGCTTATGATTTAATTCAACCAAAAACAGCTGAGTCTTGGGATAAGCAGATCCAGTTTAGACCTCTTCTTGAAGCTGATCCTAAAATTATGTCAAACTTAACGCAAGAGGATCTTGATGATGCTTTTGACTATCATTGGCATTTGAGACATGTAGACGATATTTTTGAACGTATTGGATTGGGCGACTAGAAAATACGTGTATTTAAAGGGGCTATGCCATAAGTCCTTCAAAAAAGAAGAGATTAGCGAAAATTGTTCTTTGATTTTCACTAATCTCTTCTTTTTGTTTATAAAACAGTTATAGTTGGTAACCCTCGCCACCAATTTTCTAATGTTCATCGCCATCAAGGC
>NZ_AZEG01000022.1 GCF_001434935.1 Liquorilactobacillus uvarum DSM 19971
AATTGGTCCAAAATTGTGCGGTATGCCGATATTAAACCTCGTATGAATAATTCGGGAATAAGGGAGTTGGGTCAAAATAAAATTTTGACCCAACTCCTTTTTAGTCCTGTATTATACGAATTAACATACGTAGATAGTCTGCTAAGCATGAACTATTCATAGCCAAATCCATAATTTGTAGTTAATTTTCAAACATTAACGACTACTGCAATATTCTCACTTTTTTATCTAGATCACCGTTGCACAATTTTCTCAAAATCCCCAGGAAATACACTGTTTAGTTTAATATGTTAGAATAAAATTGCGGAAGTAAATACTTGATTACGGAGGTTCTATATGCCAAAAGAAAATCCAATTGTAGTTTTTAAGGATGTTGAAAAAGTTTATCGCGGTGGAAATGTTGCAATAGAGCACATAAATTTAACTATCAACAAAGGTGATTTTGTTTGTTTTATCGGCCGCTCAGGCTCTGGAAAAACAACAGCCATGCGCATGATTAACCGCATGCTTGAACCAAGTGGAGGAACAATATTGTATAACGGAAATGATATTCATAAGACGGATGCTGTGAAACTAAGACGTCGAATTGGATACGTTATTCAGAATATTGGTTTGATGCCCCATATGACTATTTATGAAAATATTACATTGGTTCCTAAATTATTGAAATGGCCAGATGAGAAAAGACGGAAAAAAGCACAGGAACTTATTAAATTGGTTGAACTGCCCCAGGATTTTTTAGATCGTTATCCTTCGGAATTATCTGGTGGTCAGCAACAACGTGTTGGGGTTATCCGGGCTTTAGCGGCCGATCAAGATTTAATTTTAATGGATGAGCCATTTGGAGCACTTGATCCGATCACTCGTGAAAGTCTGCAAGAACTTGTTAAACATCTACAAGAAAAGTTAGGAAAGACAGTTGTCTTTGTTACACATGATATGGATGAAGCATTGAATTTAGCAACACAAATAGTAGTTATGGATTCAGGACATATTATTCAAAATGCAACGCCTAGTGAAATCCTGCAACATCCTGCAAATGACTTTGTCGAAGATCTGATCGGTGAGGACCGATTGATGCAGGCGCGCGCTGATGTTACAACTGTTAGTCAAATTATGCTTAAGAATCCGGTGTCTATTACACCCGGACGTTCGTTAACTGAAGCAATTCGCTTAATGCGCAAACGAAGAGTTGATACACTTTTGGTTACTGATGACGATAACTATTTAAAGGGTTATATCGATATTGAGACATTGAATACAAGGTATCGGCACGCTACAAGTGTCTCAGATATTTTAAATACTAAAATTTTCTATGTTGTTGATGATACATTGCTGCGAGATACAGTTGATCGAATCTTGAAGCGCGGTTTAAAGTATGTACCTGTAGTGGATCATGCGGGAAAATTGCGGGGGATTGTCACGCGTGCTGCAATTGTCGATATGGTTTATGACACAATTTGGGGTGACTCTGACGATGAAGGAGATTCTGATTCAGAAAATTCTGACAGAGGTAATTTGAGTCAATCTGACCTAGCTTCAAGCACCAAGGAGGTGTAGGCGATGGTCGACTTTTTAAATCAACATGGCAGTGAATTGATAACTAAAACGTGGGAACAGCTCTATATTTCGGGAATAGCTCTTGCGCTAGGAATTATTGTGGCGGTTCCGCTGGGAATATTATTAACACGTTTTGCTAGAACAGCAAAAATAGTAATTGGGTTAGCAAGTATGCTGCAAACGGTTCCGTCATTAGCTTTGTTAGCTCTTATGATTCCAATATTCGGAATTGGGAAAATACCAGCCATCATTGCTTTGTTTATTTATTCGCTTTTGCCTATCCTGAGGAATACCTATATTGGAATGGAAGATGTTGATCCAATTTTGAAAGATAGTGCTAAGGGAATGGGAATGACCTCATTTCAATCCATTATGAAAGTAGAGATTCCAATGGCGATTCCGGTTATAATGGCCGGTATCAGATTATCTGCTGTATATGTTATCGCATGGGCAACACTGGCTTCATATATAGGTGCAGGCGGACTTGGAGATTTAATATTCAATGGTTTGAATTTGTTTCAGCCTGATCTGATTATAGGTGGTACGATCCCAGTGACAATATTGGCGCTTCTTGCGGACTATTTACTTGGTAGATTAGAAAATTGGCTGACACCTGTTAGTCAAAGATCTTAGGGGGGGAAAAGAATGCTTAAATTGACAAAAAAAGTTGCTCTTGGATCAGCATTGCTTTTTACCAGCATTTTATGTCTTCTAGCAGGCTGTTCATTCCCTGGGGTTAGTGGTTCAGGTGGAAACGCAATTCGTATCGCATCACAAAGCTCAACCGAGTCACAGATCATGGCTAATATTCTGGCAGAACTGATTAATCACGAATTGGGGTACAAAACGACTTTAGTCAGTAATCTTGGCTCCACTACTGTTGCACATCAAGCAATGATTCGTGGTGATGCAGATATTTCCGCAACGCGTTATACCGGAACAGACATAACGGGAACTTTGCAGTTACCGGTGGTCAAAGATCCACAGAAGGCTTTGCAGCTTGTAAAAAAGGAGTTTCAAAAAAGGTATGACCAGACATGGTTTCCATCATATGGTTTTGCAGATACCTATGCTTTTATGGTGACGCAAGAAACAGCGAAAAAGTACAATATCAGTACCATATCGGATTTAGGCAAATATGCTAATGAAATGAATGCTGGTGTTGATAGTTCGTGGATGAATCGTCCTGGAGACGGATATAAAGATTTTTCTCGGAAGTATGCTTTTGATTTTAAAAGAGTTTACCCAATGCAAATCGGGTTGGTTTATGATGCAGTCGAAGCTGGAAAGATGCAAGCAGTACTTGGATATTCAACAGATGGGCGTATCAGAAGTTATGATTTAAAAATTTTAAAAGATAATAAACGCTTTTTCCCGCCTTATGATTGTTCGTTAGTAGTTAACGATAGTTTATTGAAAAAGTATCCTAAACTAGGGCCGCTTTTACATCGACTTGATGGCAAAATAAATTTGAAAACAATGCAGTCACTGAATTATAAGGTAGATAATGACCTATTAGAACCTTCAGTTGTTGCCCAGCAGTTTTTGGCGAAACATGATTATTTTAGGGGAAGTGAAAAGAATGACTAATATGAACACTTGGGAACAGTTTTGGTATTATTTAGCTAATAATGGTTCATACGTTTTGAGTCAGTTTGTTCGACACTTCTTAATCTCAATCTATGGTGTTTTGATAGCCGCGATCATTGGTATTCCAATTGGTATTTTGATTGCACGCAAACGTCGACTGAGTACAGTTGTTATCGGTTTTGCCAATGTTATTCAAACGGTTCCTTCTTTAGCGATGCTGTCTATTGTCATGCTGGGATTAGGTTTGGGGGTAAATACAGTTATTTTTACAGTTTTTCTATATTCACTTTTGCCGATCATTAAAAATACCTATACCGGTATGGCTAGTGTGGATAAGACAATTCTTGATTCAGGCAAGGGAATGGGAATGACGAGTTTTCAGATTTTATATATGGTGGAACTTCCTTTAGCAATGTCTGTAATTATGGCAGGAATCAGAAATGCATTGGTTGTTGCTATTGGAATCACGGCTATTGGAGCTTTCGTCGGTGCGGGCGGTTTAGGAGACATTATTGTCCGTGGTACCAATGCAACTAGTGGTGGTGCTATTATATTAGCAGGTGCATTACCAACTGCATTAATGGCCATCATTTCAGATCTTGTTTTGGGCTTTTTCCAAAGAAGGCTTGAACCTAAAAAGATTTGATGGAAAGCTTAACTTTTTCAAAATGTAGGTCAACAAAACAAAAAAGCAACACGGTGTATCGATATCAGCCGTTGGGCTTGGGACCTAACTTCGAATTGTATTGTAGTTTTGACTATGATTAATTCGTTGTTAAGTGGAAAAATTTGAATATTGAAATATGTTAGTTCTATAACACATGGTTAAAACAAATAAAGGGAATGGGTCAAAAGTTATATTTTGACCCATTCCCTTTAAATTACAATATGCCTACTGATTTTGCAGATCAGCTACTAGCCCTCATGATCCTTGCTGCTTTGAAGAAGACCATTCATACCTAATACACCAGTTTCCCCGACAAAATTATATTTAGCGATCAAATTACGCGCATTAACTTCTTCCTCAATTTGTTCGGAAAGAAAATAATTTAAGAAGTTCATTGTTTCGAAATCCTTAGCAGTATCTGCTTGAGCGTAGATGGTACGAATACAATCACTGATATACTGTTCATGTCCTAATCCTTTCTCAAGGATTTCTTTGACAGAACTGTATTTCTGAGAATTGTGCTCGATAGGAGTCAGTTTAATCCGCTGATCTCTATCGTGTAAGTAATTAATGAAGCGCCAAGCATGGCCTATTTCCTCATTTGCTTGATCTTTATACCATTTTGAAAAGCCATCTAAAGATTTCTCTTCAAAGAAGTTATAAAAATCCAAATAAATATAGGCTGATTGAAATTCCTTATTGATTTGTTCATTCAATAAAGTATAGATCTTTTTTTCCAATTTAATACACCACCTTTCTTAATTCATTCTAGCATGGTTAATTTTGAAATAAAAGCGCTCGATAGTTGCGTAGATTTGTTTTTAGTAGGACTGCTTGAAATCAGAATAATGCTCAAAAAGGATTGTGGCTAAATGATACTTATCACAATCCTTTTATTCTAAAAATTAATTAGTGTTATGAGATTAATTTAAAGCCTCCACAGCAGCCGCTCCAGCAATCCGCCCTGAGTTCCATGCGAATGCACAGCTAATACCTTCAAGTGTTGGGTAGGAAGTGTCATACATACCACTCGCATTGTTTCCTGTGGCGTAGGCCCTCTTGATTATATTTCCTTTTTGATCAAGTACTTCCATGTTTTCATTTGTTTCTATCCCACCAATAGTGCCCAAGCTGGTCGAGCGTGCCTTTAGGGCATAGAATGGTCCTTGTTCGACTTTAAAAGATAAGAACTTGCTGTTTTTATAAAATAGGGTATCTTTTTTATGTTCAACAGATTTATTGTACTGTTTAATGGCAGCATTTAATTTATTAGGATCAAGCGTTAACTGAATAGCTAATTCATCTAATGTTTTGGCAGTCCAAGCCGCCTTATTTTTGACGGCATCTGTTAGGTCATTTCGAAGAGTTGGAAAAGGTCCAATTTTATGAGAGATAGGCTCATGTGACAGAGTTTTAAAAGTTCGTTCAAACGCATCAGTCCAATTTAGCTGTTGTTTTTCCAAATGGGAGATAAGGGCTTGATCTATAATAATGTAATAGTAGCCACTGGCTGCATAGGTTGCATTTCCCCATAAAGCAAAATCATAAACGATTTCTTCGTTGACAAACCTTGTAGCATGCTTGTCAATCCATAACAAAGGCACATTTGTCAGAGTGAAGAGCGAATTTTGATGCCATTTAGAATTAATTGGACTGGTAACAGTTGCAGCATGGTTCTCAAACACACCAATATGGCGGGTGTCTCCACCAATTTGTTCAAGCATTTTAATACCATCGCCAGTTGCTTTTCTTTCCCCCATACTATGGAGGACATCGGGGTCAATTGCAGAATATTTTGCGACCATTTCCTGGTTGCCAATGAATCCACCATCAGCACAAATAACGGCTTTACAATTGATAGTACTCGGTATGCCTTTGTGTGAGATACGTATTCCTGAAATTTGGTCAGTATTATCCTTGATTATACTGAGACCGGATGTTTCAGTCAGGAGGATTCCTCCTTGAGAAACAAAATTATCCATTAATCGTTGAAAGCCGTTGTATTTGTCAATATATTGATGATACACTTCAGCATGTTTTTGATGCGGTTCTTGCGTATTATTAACTAATTCGGTTTCTAGACCATTTGAGGCAAGCCACTCGATCGTTTCGGCCGACTTATTCAAAATTTTTTTTGTGATCTTGGCGTTTGAACGGTAATGTGTATACTCTAATAACTCGTGAAAAGCATCGCTTACTGTGTAATTAATGTTTTTCGCTTTTTGCTGTTGGCTGTTTACAGCGAATAAGCCTTGCGCGCCGAACATACCAGCTCCGCCAAATTTATCTCCTTTTTCAAGCAAGACTACACGACAACCTTTTTCTATGGCTGTCAGTGCTGCAGCAATTCCCGAAGCTCCGGCACCTACGATAACAATGTCTGTATAATTAACTTCCATCATTGTTTTAACCCCCGAATGTGATTTTTTGAACATTGGTAGTGAACAAAAAACTTTTTTAAATGCTAATTTATTTAAAAAATCCCCTATAATAAACAATAACAATTGATACAATCAATAAAAATGAAAATGCTTTCTTTCACAGTATTATACGATTTTTTATAGAACTTGTCATTCATTTATAGCATATAGGAAGTAAAGTGAATAACTTTATAAAGAATTTAAATCTTTTGACCTGCGAGTTTTTTTTAGCTAAGGTGAAGGCATAAGAAATTACTTTAATCAAATTTAGAAAGAGGTGCAGTTATGGTGGAAAAAAAAGCATTATATGAAACCGAAGCGGTAAATCAAGACGGACTTAACGGTCATGCCTTCATTGAAAACGGGTTAAAGCTTGAGATTAGCAATCCGCGCAGCGAGGCTTCTGGGACAAATCCAGAGCAGCTGCTGGGTTTATCTCTTAGTACTTGTATGAACGCCACTTTGCAAGCGATAGAACGCGACCGTGGATTAAAACACACTTCAGAAGTCAGAGTCAAGGTTACAATGGTCAAAGGATCTGCTGGACTAGAGTTTTTGGTTAAAGCACGTGTGTATATTCCAAGTGTGGATTTAGAGACAGCAGAAAGGTTCGTGAAGTTGGCAGAGAAGCGCTGCCCAGTATCTAAATTACTGAGCAACAGTGGTAATTATAGTATTGAGGCTGTGGAACATTTCTAGATATAAAAAAGAGATAAATAAAAGTACATTGAGACAGTATTTAGAATTTAAAAATTTCTAAAAATGGTTTCAGTGTGCTTTTTTGCTGTTTCAGGAACATGCTAGATTCGTCAAAATTGATTTTAGTGTGTTTTAGTTATAATATGTTTTATAAATTGACTAATGGTCAAAAAAAGAGGTGCAATATGCGGAGTGCAATGACGGATAAACAGCGCAGGGAGAAATGCCAAGTAATTTTAGGTGCTGCTTTAAAGCTTTTTCGAAAGAAAGCATTTAGCGATATCAGAATGGCAGATATTGCACAGCAGGTGAACATCTCTAAAGGAACACTGTTTAATTACTATAATACTAAAGAAAATATTTTTATGGATCTTTTACTAACCGGCTATCAAATTTATTTTGAGGAACTGGACCAAAGAATAATGAAGATATCTCATTTGTCAATTAATGAATTCAAGTTTTTGCTTCTTGAGGAATCAAAACTGCTGATTAAACAGCACAGAGTAATTTTGAGATTAAATGCTTTGCGCGAGTCAGTCTTGGAAGCTCGCGCAGATATGTCTCAGACAATTGAAGGTCGTTTAAAATTGAATGAAATAGTTCTGCATTTAGGGAAAACGATTGCAGAAAGAGTCGATGAAGTCGAATCGAAGGAGGCTGGGCATCTGCTGATCATGCAAAGTGCTATTCTTAGTGGAGTACTTAATATGTCAAATTTGGATAAATTTGATCAGCATAAAATAGGAAAAAGGCTAGAGACATTTAGGCTTGATTTTGAATCGGATGCTATTCAAGCTTTTGAATTGTATCTGAATGGTTTGTTTTTTAAAAGTGAGGTAAAAAGAAATAATGAGATTAACAAATATTAGAAACTTTGCAATAATTGCACATATTGATCATGGTAAATCGACTTTAGCCGATCGAATTATGGAGATGACGCAAACAGTTAATAGTCGAGAAAAAAAGCTCAATTACTGGATGACATGGAAGTTGAGCAAGCTCATGGCATTACTGTGAAATCACGCACAGTCCGCAATTATTACAAGGGAGATGATGGATGCGAATATGAATACAATTTTATTGATACTCCTGGTCATGTTGATTTTGCGTACGAAGTTTCAAAAAGTTTGGCAGCTTGTGATGGGGTGCTTCTTTTAGTTGATGCTACCCAAGGTGTTCAAGCACAAACTGTCGCGAATTTTAGACTTGCAAAAGAAAACCATTTAACTATTATTCCAATTGTAAATAAAATAGATAGTAAAGAAGCTGACATTGAAAAGACTGAGCGTCAGATCAAGGAACTTGATACTGTTTTTGAAGGACAAGATTTTTTGCATATTTCTGCTAAGACTGGTCAGGGGGTACACGCAGTTTTAGAGGCAATATATCGGAAAATTCCTGCACCTACAGGAAGAAAAAAAGGCCCTTTGAAGGCTTTGATCTTCGATTCAGTCTATGATTCCTTTAAGGGAGTTATCGCTTACGTCCGTGTGTTTGATGGGCAGATAAGAGCTAATAACAACTTGAAGGTGATGTCTTCCAAGCAGAATTTTACAGCAAGTACGATAGGAGTGCTTGCTCCTAATATGCAAACGGTCGAAAGTTTGAATGTTGGAGACGTCGGTTACGTGGTTACCGGGATAAAAAATCCTAAAGCAATTAATGTCGGTGACACTCTAACAAGTGAAAAAAATCCGACAGAAAGTGCTTTTCCTGGATATAGGAGGGCTAAATCAATGGTTTTTGCGGGATTTTATCCCAAAGATAATGATTATGTGAGATTGAGATCAGCAATTGAACGTCTTTCTTTGAATGATTCATCTTTTCAATATGTTTTAGAAACATCAGATGCATTGGGAATGGGCTTCAGGTGCGGTTTTTTGGGGATGCTGCATTTGCAAATCATACGTGAGCGACTCAAGGATGAATATGATCTTGAAGTTTTGACCACTTCACCGAATGTTACATACTATGTTCACATTAAAGATAATCAAAAAGTTGAAAAAATAAATAATCCTGCACAATTTCCTGATTTCTCTGAAATTGAGTTTGTTGAAGAACCCTTTGTACGGGCAACTATTACGACCCCTGCTGAGAGCGTGAGCCAGGTTATGAAATTGGCTGAACAAAGCAAAGGAAATCTGCAGGATTTGGATAATAAGAGCGATTTGGTAGTTTTGAAATATGATATGCCGTTATCTGAGATTGCTTATAATTTCTTCAGTCAATTAAAGTCGATTTCGCATGGATATGCAGACTTAGACACTTCATTTTTAAATTACCAAATTGCTGATATTGTTAAAGTAGAAGTCCATATTAATTATGCTAGGGTAGACGCTCTGTCATTTGCAATTCATCGGCAAGACGTACCTAAGGCAAGTCAAAACTTAGTAAAGAAATTAAAATACAGTATTCCGCGTAAATTGTATCCTATGCCGGCACAGGCCGTTGTTGAAGGCAAAACAGTTGCACGTGTTGATATTCCGCCTTTACGCAAAAATGCAGCTGTTAATGGCGAAAAAAGAAGCGTTTCTAAAAAGAAGGCATTGCTGCGGCGTCAGAATGTCAATAAAAGGCAAGCGGCTCAAAGCGACATAAAGCTTACACAAGAAGTTTTCAATAGTATCCTAGAACTGAAATAATAGACGAATAGAATTTGAATATTTATAATTTGATAATAAAAAAATCTCTATTTCTATTTGCAAAACAAAAAAGTTAGGTGTACCTTAAAAGAGGAGATGTTTTCAGAATAGGGAGGTTACCAATGTTGATTTCAGTCGAAAAGGTAATATATATATTGATTTTGATGGTGTTGATTTCTGTTTCTTTAGGAGTATCTATTGAGTTTGTTACTTTTAGAAAAGAAATTATGAAAAAAAATACATTTAACAAATCATTCCATAGTGTTATACGTCATTTTTCTAGATAGGCAGATTATAAACAGATTTTTTTGTAAGTCACTGTTTGATTTTTTGATGTTAGTATATTGTCTTTGAGACGTGTCGATGAAGTCAGCAAAAGCATTTTTATATGTAAGAGAAGGTACGTTGAATTTTAAAACGTGCTTTTTTGTTTTGGACATGAACAATTTTTTTAAAGAAAGGCGTTTACGCGAATACAAATAGAGATAGAACAATTTTATTGTGAGATAAATTTTTTATTTTAATGGTTCAAAGAAGCTTTAGCGCTTATTTGTAACCAATACAACCAACTGATAAATAGTAGCAATACGAAAAGAGGCAATTCATGCATTGAAAATTGCCTTTTTTGAGATTAAAATGTTGTAATATAATACTATACGTCATATAATATTGTTGATAATAATTATAATGGAATAAACAACATGGGAGGGATACTATGAAAATTCAAGTAGCCGCAGACTTGCTTGATGGGCTGGTTTTAGCTTTACTGGATAAGAAAGATTATTATGGCTATGCTTTGACACAAGATGTTCAAAAGGCGATCAGTATTTCCGAGTCAACAATGTATCCTGTTTTACGAAGATTGAGGAGCAGTGGATATTTAACAACTTACGATCAAGCATATGAGGGAAGGAACAGACGATACTATAAAATTACTGATGAAGGTAGAAAACATCTTAACAGAGTATTGGAAATGTGGACTAATTATAAACAAAGTTTGGATAAAATATTTTTTGCATCATCAAAGGGGGATGAATGATGGCAGACAAAGAAAAATATCTCAGTGAGCTCGAGAGTTATTTGAGTCCTCTAACATCCGAGGAAGCAGATGATGCAATAGATTTTTATAGTGAATATATGGAAGATGCAGGTTTGCAAACAAAAGAAAAAATTGAACGTAAACTTGGGACTGCTAAACAATTGAGTCGTAAAATTTTAGCAGATCATTCAATTAAGGTCGATGAAGATAATCGACAAAACAATAGAAAAAGTTCTCCGCGGTTCAATTCAAAAATGATTTGGATAATAATATTAGCAATTCTTTCTGCGCCGATGACGCTCGGAATTGGTGGAATACTATTATTGTTGATTGTGTGCGCAATTTTTACGATATCAATTGTCGCTGTTGTCGGTTTAGCAACATTGATAGTTATTGTTGCAACGAGTATCTACACTGGTGTACTTTTGCTGTTTACACATTGGACAGTAGGCGTGTTTTACCTCGGGTGTGGTATCGTTGCACTAGGTGGTCTTATGATTGCTTTGCCGCTGTTATATTGGATTTGTAGCGTGATTATACAAATGGTTGCTAATTTTGCTCGTTATCTTTACCGAAGATTTTCTAAAAGGCGCCAAAGGAGGTCTGAACAGTAATGAAAAAGATATTTAGATGGGGCTGGATTATTTTGGCAATCGGACTCCTTATGATTGGCTTAGGGGTTGGCATGCACGGAGCTAAAGAAGTTAGCTTTGATAATTGGAAACCCAGAGTTGGGCAGGACTCCAGAGTGAACAAAGTATATCCAAAAATCAGTAAATTTACTGAAATTGATGTTAGTGCAACTGAAGCTGATATAATCTTTGTGAAAGGGAGTAAGTATGCTGTTGAATATTCTGGTAGGACTAAATATAAACCAAGTGTTAGAGTAGAAAATCAAAAATTAATTGTACGTCAAACCAAAAGTGGATCTAATGAATTTCATCTTAGTTTCGGCTATAATGATAACAGTGAGAGTGCAGAGCGGATAATTGTCAGTGTTCCGCAGGATGTTTCTTTAGATAGGGTTAAAGCCAAGTCGACTTTGGGTGATATTAAAGTGAATGACCGCGAAATAAATGATTTAGAACTTACGAGCAATGCTGGAGATATTGGTCTCAGTAACGTTACAGCCTCCAAAGTAGAGATTAGTGCAAGTGATGGCGATTTGGCCTTAAATAAGGTGCATCTAAACTCAGGTACGATTTCTCAAAAAAATGGTGACATGATGTTGAAGACCGGGGAAGTCAGTCAAGTTAAAGTTCAAAATCAAGATGGTGATGTTAGTTATTCTGATGTTAAATTAAATAATGGCAGTCTTGAAATGCAAGATGGTGATTTTGAGGCAGATCGAATTAGTGTTGTCGGTTCGTATAGTGTCAACAATAGTGATGGTGATAACATTGTCAGAAATTCACAGGCTGGGGGATATCACTTGACAACATCAGGCGGAACCAATAAATTATATGGACGCAGTAGTGAAAATGACATGGTCCAGAATAATGAAAAAAGCAACATTTTAAGGATGTTAACGAATGATGGCAATAATGAAGTCAAATGAAAAGGATGGGCAGAGATATGAAAAAGAAATTGACCAAGTCTAATGATAAAATTTTTTCAGGTGTGTTTGGAGGGGTAGCTGAATATTTTGATTGGGATAAAACATGGACGCGGATTATCGGTGCGATTCTAATTGTTTTTCCTGGGAATTTTTTCTTAGGTATTTTGATATATATTATCGCAGCTGCTGTGATGCCTGAAAAAGATGATACTAATCATCGAAAAGATGATGATGACATAATTGAGGGTGAGTTTAGAGAATAATGCTGCATTGTATTATAAAAAGATGTATTTTTGGAGAATTAAGGTGGGAGCAACAAGGACATGACTTAATTGCTGTTTGTTAAAAATTTTTTGAATTAGAAAGCACTTGATTTAAAATTGGATTTTGTTAAACTTAACCGAGTGCAAACTTTTTCAGAATAAATGGCAGTAAAATTTATCAACCTAATAAAAATAGCAGTATCCTCTGAAGATTCCTAGTGCTGTAAATATTAGCATTAGGGATTTTTTTTGCCATTTTATTTAGAATGCAAGATTTGCATAAAACTATATTGGAGGAGATTCTTTGAAAACGAATATTTTCAAAAAAGAGTCCATTGATACTTATCTTAAAGCTGATTCAAGGCTTGTGAGGACATTACACGCCAAGGATTTGATCGCGTTAGGCATTGGTGCGGTAATTGGTACAGGAATCTTTATTTTGCCTGGACATGAGGCTGCACAGCATGCCGGACCCGCTGTAGCGATCTCATTTTTACTTGCAGCACTGGTTTCAGGTATGGTTGGAATGGCATATGCGGAATTTTCTTCGGCAATGCCGGTTGCTGGATCGGCGTATTCATTTGGTTCCGTTGTTTATGGAGAAATTATAGGCTGGATTTTGGGTTGGGCACTTATTCTTGAGTATTTTTTAGCAGTTTCCGCTGAAGCAACAGGCTTTGCAGCATATTTCAATAATAATATTTTGGCAGCCATAGGGTTGGAGCTACCAAAATATTTGCAAGCCGGTCCAATGGAGAATGGGTTCGTGAATTTGACCGCTGTGCTAATTGTATTAATTGTAGCGTTTATTATAGCCCAAGGAACGATGCTTTCAAAAAAGGTTGAGAATTTTGCGGTAGTTGTTAAGGTTTCGATAATAGTATTATTTATTATTATTGGTCTTTTCTATATTAAATCGGAAAATTACACTCCTTTTTATCCAAAGCAGTTTCATGGTGCTCCTTTTGGTATGGGAGGGATTTCCACAGCAGCGGCTACTGTTTTTTTTGCTTTTATAGGTTTTGATGCTTTAGCAGCAAATTCAGCAGAGACAGTTGATCCGCATAAAAATGTTGTCAGAGGTGTTTTAGGAACCGTTGTTATTGCCGTTATTTTATATGTTTCGTTTGCACTTGTATTGACTGGGATAGTAAATTATAAAGAATTGAATGTTGATGACCCAGCGGCTTATGCACTAAAAGTTATAAATCTTTCAAGCTGGAACAAGCTTATTACTATTGGCGCACTGATAGGGATTTTTACAGCAATGTTGACAATGTTTTTTGGCGGATCACGACTTGTATATGCCTTGGGACGAGATGGATTACTGCCAGAAAGATTTGGTAAAATCAGCGAGAAGAACAAAGTGCCAATGAGAGCCATCATTCTTGCAACTGTTATTCAAGCTGCTTTTGCGGGATTCGTACCATTGACAGAACTTGCAGCTTTAATTAATGCCGGAACTTTATTAGCCTTTGCATTCATTTCGTTTGGCATCATTCCCTTGAGAAGGCGTAAAGATATTCACAATGAAGGATTTAAAATGCCATTATATCCATTTTTGCCTATTTTGGCGGGTGTCTGCAGCATTTACTTTATTTGGATGTTGCCATCTTTGACTAAGGTTTGGATCTCTATCTGGATTACTGCAGGTATTATTATTTATTTGACCTATGGGGTTAAACATTCTAACTTACAGCAAAAGTAAACGTAAAATATATCACAGAAGTCGGTGTTTTTGAAGCAAATTAATTTGAGAAAACCGAACTAAAACTAGAAATTCCAAACTAATGGTGTACATTCAATCCTGTTAGATGATTATTTTTTAAAGCAAAAAGAAATTAATGCAAGATGTTTATTGAGGAAGAACTCATCTGCATTAATTTCTTTTTTTTGTTTTAATTGGTTAGGAAATTTCTTTTTCGCCCCTTTTTTTTAGTTGGGCCATTTGCTCGACTTGACGTATTGCTTTCCAGAAACGATAGATTAGTGTTGAAATTCCGCCTAGCCAAGCTAGAGGTGCCGATAAACAGATACCTATATAGCCCAAAATGCCAACAAGAATAACCGCTGCGAGTGTTCGCATCAGTAATTCAATTAAACCGGCAACCATAGGAAGCAGGTTATAATTCAATCCCTGTAATGTGAAGCGTAAGATGAATAATCCAGAAAGCAAGATATACCAAGGAGTTACTAATATAAAATATAACCGAATTAGATTTAACAACTTTTCTCCAGGGTTCGAAATGAACAAATAGGTTAACCGACCATTGCTTAAAAGAATAAGCAGTGTAATGATGACACTTATTAGTATGGAAAGTTTAAAGGTTTGTTTTATACCCAACAAAACACGCTGATATTTTTGACCACCGGCATTTTGGGCAACGTAAGTGCCCAAAGCAGTTCCTAAAGCAGACATTGGAAGCATGGATATCTGATCTATTTTTGAAGCAACAGAAAATGCAGCGATAACTTCTGTTCCAAGCTGATTCAAGGAACGCTGAACGAGAATAGAACCGATTGCAATAATTGAAAATTGCAATCCCATGGGTATTCCAGCAGATAGCTGAATTTTGATTTCTTTAAAAGTCAAATGCAGTGGTTTATGCCAATAAAGCAAAGGAACGTGCCTGTAAATATGGTAAACACAAAGAGCTGCAGAAACAAACTGTGCAAAAACAGTTGCGAGAGCAGAACCAGCAATACCCCAGTGGAAAAACAAAATAAACACAAAGTTAAAAATGATATTAATCAGACTTGATATTCCAAGAAATATTAAAGGAGTACGGCTGTTGCCAATTGATCGCAGCATGTTGGACAGAAAATTAAACGTTAGGGAGATTGGAATGCCTGCGAAAATAATACGAATATACGTTTGGGCTGGAACGATGATGTTTGTCGGAGTCCCTAATAATTTTAAAATTTCATCTGCCAGTAAGACACCTAAAAAGGTCAAAGTAATTGCAATAATTGATATTAAAACGGCACTGACTCCAAAGCGCCGATTGACCTGCTGCGGATTCCGCGAGCCAAAGGATGTTGCTACCAACAACCCCATCCCGGCAGTGGCGCCTTGTGCGAATCCAAGTATGAAACTAACCAAGCTTGTCGTACTTCCAATTGCGGCTACGGCGTTTTTACCCATTAACTGACCAACAATCATAATATCAGAAAAATTATAAAGTTGTTGCAGTAAGCCGCTTAAGAGAATCGGCCACCCAAAGTTAAGGATAATTTTCCAAGGTTTACCTACAGTTAAAATTGTTGTTTCCTCCCATAAAAAATGTATTTAATGAATTGCAGGCATACTTTTTTTAAGACAAGTTAGTTTGGATTATTTAATGGCACCTTCAGTAACACTGGTCATAACTTGTTTTTGTAAAAGTAAGAAAAGTACAATAATTGGAATCATTGATAAAACTAAACCGGCTAAAGCAAGCTGCCATTCACTATTGGTTTCGCCAAAGAAAGAGTACATTTTAAGTGGAATGGTATACATTCCATTTTTATTGATGACCAGAGAAGGAAGAAGATAATCATTCCATATTTTCATCGAGTTCAAGATGATAACGGTACCAGTCATTGGGCTTACAGCAGGAAAAATAACATAAACAAATGTTTTAAACGGATAAGCGCCATCCAGTGCTGCTGCTTCATCTAAACTTTTTGATACGCCCTGAAAAGCTCCATAATAAAGGATAATAGATAGACTGACTGACAATCCAGTGTTCATAATAATCAAACTAGTTCTGTTTAAAAAATCAACTTTCCCAAAAAGAGACAACAAAGGGACCATTATGGATTGAAATGGAATCAGCATCGTTCCTGCACAAATGTAATAGATGATTGAACTAAAGGGACCCGTCACACGTGAAATAGCGTATGCAGCAGCTGCAGAGATAATTGTAATTAAGATTACACTGCCTACTGTAACTAGCAGTGAATTGAAGAAGCTGTGAGCAAAATCCAATGCTTGAAAAGCAGTTTTAAAATTAGCCAAAGAAAAATCTTTAGTGAACCATAGCGGATTTTGAAATACTCCTCGTTTTCCCTTCATTGAATTAATAAACACGATTGCAAAGGGATACACCCAAAACAAACCAACAATACTAAAAATGATTATGTTGAAATATTTACGAACCTTGCGTTTTGTCATTTTATTTCTCCCTCCGTCTCGAAAGTGCCAGCTGCAGAAATGAAATCAAAGTTACGCAGAGGAAAAGAATAATTCCTGCGGCCTGGGCATATCCTTGCTGAAAATTAACAAAGGCCGTGTTATAAATGTACATGGATATCATTTCTGTTGAACGATAAGGTCCGCCATTTGTTAAAGCAAGATTTTGCTCATAGAGTTTGAAAGAATTGGCCAAAGTTAAAAATAAGCTGATAGTAAAGGCTGGGGCAAGCTGAGGCAATTTAATAAATAGGAGTGTTTGCCATTTATTAGCACCATCAAGGCGCGCAGCTTGAATCGTATTTTGTGGTATGGCATTTAAAAAAGAGACGTAGATCAGCATGATATAACCGCTCATCTGCCAAACAAATAAAATAACGATTCCCCAAAAACCGGTACTTGGATCACTAAGCCAGCCGTTAAAAAAACTGATATTTAAGCTACTGGCAATTGCCTTAAATGCGGATGTAAAAATGAATTGCCAAATAAAACCAAGTAGAATGCCCCCAATTAAATTAGGCATGAAAAAAATAGTACGTAAAGCCTTATTAAAGCGATTATCTGAACTAGTAACAATTAAGGCAAAAGTTAAACCAAACAAATTTATTAATAAAACAGAAACAACCGAAAATTTAACAGTCAGCCACAAACTTTGTAAGAAAATCACATCACGGAAAAGAATTTGATAATTTTTAAGACCGATGAATGAGGCACGCAGACCATTTGAATCGGTAAAAGAATAGTAAATACCAATCAAAAATGGCAGAGCGATAATTAGAACAATGAAAAGTAAAGCTGGTAATACAAATGCCCAATACTGGTGTTTTTTTATAAGCATCTTTTTCACTCCCCACTTTGAATTTCGCGAAGTTGACGGTATTTAGTGGTTATTACTTTCTCTAATTGGTTCCATGAAATATCACGAACAAAGTAGCGTTGGATATAAGGCCCAAGAACTTGTGTTGAAAAGCCGTTTGGATATTGTTTGTGGATGGGAGCACGAGCATTTTTCGAAGCTCCAATTCGATAAATTTCTTTCGATAAATCGTCTGGCAGACGTGAAATATCAAAATTTTTAGTTGCTGGCACAAAGCGCATTTCATTTATGATGACATTCTCAGCCTCTCGCGATGTAAACATCCAATTTACAAAATCTTTTGCGGCCTTTTCTCGTTTAGGGTGGTCATTTGTGACGCCTAAATACCATGATGATCCGGTTAAAAGACGATCGGAGCCGTCATTTTTAACAAAGAATGGAATCATGCCTAAATTTTTTTGGACGAAGCCTTTTTCAATTCCATCAAGAGTAGGGATAATCCAATTTCCTTGGGGAATCATGGCAACTTTACCGTTGTAGAAGAGATCTTGAACAGATGGATCATATTTGACTGATAGGATGGGCTGTACACTATAATTTCTGATTAAGTTATAGTAAGCGTGCATTTGTGAACCATACTTCCAAGGAAAACTGGTACTGTTAAAAGCTTTGACTTGGTCATTATCATAAGCTTGAGAGGTGAACTGTGCTGAGACTGATGCGATTGAGTTAGTATCAGCACCATTGAAGCCAAATACACCGCTTAAACCAAGTTTTTCTTTTTGTGCATCTAATTTTTTTACCGCTTTCACAAAGTCAGTGTAGTTATGAATATTGGCAGCGTTAATTCCGGCTTTAGTAAAAACGGCTTTATTGTAGGACCAGCCATAAGCTTCCAAATCGACAGGGAGTCCCACTAACCGCCCGTTTGATATTCCACCGCTGAGTAAGCTGGGAAGAATAGTTTTAGTCGCTGGGAGACTTTTTAGACTAACTAAATGGTCTTTGTAACGATCTATCTCAGGCAATCCACCTAACATTATAATGTCGGGTGCCTCACCTGAAGCAAATTTAGCTTGAAGTGCGGCAGCACCGCCTCCTTGACCGGAAGTCGTTATTTGAATAGAGACATTGGGATGTTTTTTGGTGTACATTTTTGCTAGTTTCTGATATTGGGTGCTGATTTCCGGTTTCTGATTAAAAAAATTAAGCGTTATTTTATTACTGTTACTTTGCTGTGAATTAGAACTACAACCTGTCATGAAAAATAATGGTAATATCAGCGCAAATAGTATTGCTCCGAATTTGCGATTCTTGTAAAACATTTTATCGCCCCCCTATTCTTCTAGCTTGTCCATAAAGTCAATGAATCATTATAATTCTTATCATAATCTTATAGTGTTATTATGAAACATGAGATAGGCAAAATCAAAGAATACACACAAGGAGGCGATTTTAATGAGTAACATTCAAATTGAGCATTTGTTTAAAAAATATGAAAATGCAGATGAGGATACATTAAAAGATATTAACCTTGAAATTGATGATAAAGAATTTGTTTCAATTATCGGGCCTTCTGGATGCGGCAAGTCAACTTTGCTGCGCTGTTTTGCGGGCCTAGAAAAAATAACCAAGGGAAAAGTTTTAGTGGATGGAGAAAGGTTCGACAATATACCACCGCAAAAAAGACGTATTGCGATGGTTTTTCAGGATTATGCTTTGTATCCACATATGACTGTTTATAACAACATGGCATTTAACTTAAAACTCAGTAAGTTATCAAAAGAAAAAATAGATAAAAAAGTTAAAAAAGCCGCTGAAAGACTGGGGCTATCTGAATTTTTAAAACGGAAACCCGCTCAGCTTTCTGGTGGACAAAGACAAAGAGTTGCTCTGGGGCGTGCAATGGTACGTGACCCGAGAATTTTTTTGATGGACGAGCCACTTTCAAATTTAGATGCAAAATTAAGGGTTTCCACACGGCAGGATATTATTGAAATGCATCGACAGTTAGGTACGGTGACCATTTATGTTACCCATGATCAAGCAGAGGCAATGGCAATGTCTGATAAGATTGTAATAATGAAAGACGGTGTCATTCAACAATTTGGAAGTCCTGATCAGCTTTACGATGAACCACGTAATCTTTTCGTTGCACGTTTTATTGGATCACCAAGCATGAATGTCTTTCATGGCACAATCACTCCTAAAGGCACCTTTACTGTTGGAAAGACAGAGTACAACTTGAATGGAGTAATTGCCAATGATTTGGTTCCTGACAAACCTAGAAAAATTGTTTTAGGTTTTAGGCCTGAGAAAGTGTCGCAAATAGATTTTGTTGAACCAAGTACTGAAACTGATCAAGGTCATAAGGATTTTGTTTTTTCTGCCAAAAAAAATTTGTCAGAATACATGGGATCACATACATTGGTTTATTTAAAAATAAGTGATGGAACAGACATTGTGGTGGAGACAGCTAAAAAGATTGATGATGAAAAAAGTCCGCAAAGTTTATGGATACATGTTCGTGCGGAAAATATTTACATGTTTGACGAGAAAACAGGGTTGAACTTTAGAAATTCTAATTGATGGAGATAGTTAAGAGAAGGGAATTAGCTAAAATGGTCTTCCAAACTAGGATAAAATCTGAGATAGGCAAATTAAAAGTAGTACTTTTAAAAAGACCTGGAAAAGAAATTGAAAATATTACTCCTGCAACGATGCATGAGTTACTCTTTGACGACATACCATATTTATCAGAGGCTCAAAGGGAACATGATAAGTTTGCGGAAGTGCTGCGTCAAAATAAGGTAAAAGTTTTATATTTAGACGACTTGCTAGCAGAGACACTTAAAAACAAAGCAATAAAAAATACTTTTTTGAAAGACCTTATTACATGTTCAGGTTTTACTAGAGGGGCAACTTACGATGCTTTAAAAGATTATTTAGGCAATTTAGAAACGCAAAATATGGTTTCAAAAATTATGGAAGGTGTGCGAAAAGAAGTTTTCGGAAAAACATTAAAAAATCTGCGAAGTTTTCCGGAAATTGACAACACTCCTTTTATTATGGCACCAATGCCCAATTTGTATTTCACGCGCGATTTAGCTTCTATTATCGGAAAGGGAGCTAGTATCAGCAGCATGACTTTTAAAGCAAGACAAAGAGAGACACTTTTTATTGAATATATCCTGAAAAGTCATCCGTTGTTTTCTAATCAGACTATCCCTTATTGGCATCGCCGAGATGATATCACAAAGATTGAAGGAGGCGATGTTCTGGTCCTGAACAATCATGTGGTGGCAGTAGGTATTTCAGAGCGGACATCTGTTGAAGCGATCGAGAATTTAGCAAGCAATTTATTTAAAAATGATTCAGGATATGATACGGTCATTGCTATTAAAATTCCAAATAATCATGCTATGATGCATTTAGATACGGTTTTTACAATGGTAAACTATGATCAATTCACAGTGTATCCTGACATTATGCAGGAACATCGAAAAATGGATATTTGGACCCTGCATCCATCTTCTGAGGGAATTGAGTATAAAAAGCATTCAGATTTGCAGCAAGTCTTGAAAGATTGTCTAGGATTGGATGAAATTGATTTAATATACACTGGGAAGGGTGATCCTGTAGCTGCTATGCGTGAGCAATGGAACGATGGCAGCAATACATTAACAATTGCTCCTGGCGAAGTTGTAACATATAATCGCAATTACGTGTCTAATGAATTACTTCGGGAACATGGTATAAAAGTTCACGAGATTCCTTCAAGTGAGTTGTCACGTGGTCGTGGAGGTCCACGCTGTATGTCGATGCCGCTTTTGCGTGCCGATTTATGATGATATAAAGGGTTGAAATTTGAAATGTTAGTGTGCAGTGAAAATATTTCACTTCGAACGTTAACCGCAAATTATGAGCATAGTCTGTATTTGAACTACGGGTAATTGTGTGTAAAGGCTTAACTATTAGAGTAATATAAAGCTAAATAAGGGAGCTGGAGCAAAAATTTAATTTTGATCCAGCTCCCTTATTGATTTCAGATAGAAATTTTCTATAAAACAAATTTTTTTATAATTGCGATATGCACAGTATGTTTTCTTGCCATGGATATCGTGTTTAAGTGTTAGTGCTCAAATTTTACCGATTTATATTATATTTCCCTTTTTCAAGCCGTTTTGGTTTTTTCTCACTAAAGTCGATTTTAAAAAGACGGAACCTGTTTTCGGCTAAAATAACAAGTGAGTCAATAGATATATTTTAGCTAGGGGCTATCTTTGTTTTCAGATGTTCTAAGATTAATTTCACTTAGCTTGAGAGATTATCCAGTAATTGTCTTTGTTATGTTCTTTGAGATATTTTTGGAATTCTTTCGAGTGGTAGGCTTTTTTTAGAGCAATAGCCCATTTTTTATTGACGTTTTCTTTATTGGTCGCGGCGACAAGCTGATATTCTGTTCGGACTGTTTCTGGAAACAGTATTTTACGTGTTGAAATTTTAGCGCTGTAAGCAACTGATCCGGGCAGAATGACGTAGTCAAAGTCCTTGACTGAGCGCGGAATGGTAGAAGAATCTAACTCAGTAATACGTAAATTATATTTATTTGAAGCAATATCTTTGCTAGTTGCCGTAATTGGGTCGGTGCCATCCTTTAATGTTATCCAACCGGCTTTAACTAATAGATTATAAGCACGTGCAGTGTTGGCTGGATCATTTGGAATAGCAATTCTATCCCCTGAACTGACTGTTTTCAATGTTTTTTTGTTAGCAGGATAAATACCTGTTGGAACAGTTGGAATTTTTGTTATTGCAGCTAGTTTTGCTTTCTTTTCTTGGTTGAAGTTTTTCAAATAAGCAGTGTGTTGATCAACATTCAGATCGATTTGGTTATCACTTAGTGCAATATCTGCATTAAGCAGGTTATTGAACGTTTTATTAGTAACTTTATAACCTTCTTTTTCTAAAATAGGTTTGATACCCTTTAAAAATAATTCACTATATGGTCCTGGAGAGCTACCTAATCTAATAGTTTGTTTTGTTTCATTTGTTGGTGTTGACTTACGTCCGAATGATAAAAATCCAACGATAAACAAAAGAAAGACAATAATTGCTGTGATAACGATAAACTTTATCTTTTTCTTTTTCATAACTAAATCACCTCAAGGTATATTTTTTAATTTTTTACTACAATCAACAACAAGTTTTCCATTTTTACAATTGATAAATGAGACCTAAAAAAAACTCACGACACAACTGAATTAGGTTGTATCGTGAGACGAATAATCGCTGTACCACTCACGTTTTTATACGTTTACTAACAGATGATGTCACTTGATAAACGCCGGCAGCTATAACGGGCTTTCCCGGACCAAGCTCACATTTTTGGATACATGTTCGCACGATCGTAACTTCAAGACCATCTTCCTTGTTACCACATCATCAGGCTTTCACCATCCCCTGACTCTCTTTTAAGACATATTAACAAGTACTCATCTTTTCACAGTTTATTTAGTAATGACAATATAACAAAACAATTTATACAATGTCAACACCAAAACGTCATTTATAGTTAATTAAATTGTTATCTTTTTAATCATTTATTAATCTGTAGTAAAAGCAAGGTTCGCTGCTTTTGTAGATTATTTTGCTTAATTAAGCTTGTCTAAATATTGATCAAACAAAGGAGCTTAATTGACAAAATTTAAATTTAGAGATAATTAATAATGTTTCAAACATTTGCATATCAGCAATAAAAATAGAATATAGAGCAAGCGCTGTAGAAAATAAAAGTTGTGTTAAAATAAAAAAGCGTTGACCTTTTAATTGAATTGTCATATCATTCTAATAAAGATAGTTTTGCGTAGAAGAGAAGAGTAGGCCGGTAAGTGTGATAGAAGCGACTGCTGATAGTGTGAGGGCAGATCATTAAAATTGGCTGAAGATGAGCTCTGAGCTGTCAGCAGGTGTAATAGAACGCTTGTTGACCGGTTGCAACCGATAAAGTGCTAAGTATTTCCCAATACAAGTGGGAATGCTGATAGAGTTATTGCTTGTGATGTTACGAAGCAATTTGAATTTTGGGTGGTAACACGAATTATATTCGTCCCTTCTGTACCAGTTAGGTGCAGAGGGGACTTTTTATTTTATTTTTAAAATTGGAGGCTTTGAGGATGAAAAAACAAAATGAAAGAATATCATTATTGGTTTTGAACTTGATGCCGAATAAATTAGAAACAGAAAATCAGCTGAACAATGTTTTTAGTGGCAATAACAAGTATCTTGAAAAAACATATTGCTATCCGGGAACACATCAATTTAAATCAATACAACCTAAAGAAGTTCAAGAACGTTACTACAGATTTGATGAGCTGAAAGATAACAGTTATGATGGACTGATTATCACAGGAGCGCCAGTTGAACATATTCCCTTTCAAGAAGTGGATTACTGGGAGGAATTTTGTGAAATAATTGACTGGTCAAAGCAGCATTGCAAAAAAGTTTTGTTTCTCTGCTGGGCTGCTCAGGCAGGTATGTATTATGTTGCCAAAGTCCCCAAGAAGGTTTGTTTTGAAAAAAAATTTGGCATTTATAAGTTGAATGTTCAATATGCAGATCATGAGTTACTCGATGGAATGGGTGAGAATATCTGGATGCCGTTTTCAAGATATTCGACAACTGATAAGCGAGACTTAAGTGATGATAGATTTAATTTAATTGCCGATTCACCAGATGTTGGGCCAGTGATTGTTGAAACTAAAGATCAGAAATTTACATTTGTAACAGGTCATCCTGAATATGAAACTAAAATGTTGGATAAGGAGTATTGGAGAGATATAAATAAAGGGAAAAAAATAAAAAAACCGGCAAATTATTATGCCGGTCAGAATAATAGAATAATAAACACTTGGACAATTCATAGCCAACGGCTTTTCAGCAACTGGCTTAAAGGCGTCAAAAATTTTAAGGCTTAGTCCTTTTTATATGGCGTTAGACGCAATTTGCTGGATAAGTACTCTCCTAGGTACACATCGCTGATATCAGCGAATCCTCTTTTTTGAACTTCTGTGTTCAGCCATTCTACATCTTTATCGATCAATTCAAGTACGTCGATGTTTGGCTGACCATCTACTATGATGGGGTAACGAATGCTTTCATCACCGTATTCAATAACGACAAGTTGACCATTCTGCTCAAGAAGTCCGCTTTTTACTTTGCTAACTTCATAGATTCCGTGTGCTCTTAAACGAAACATCAATTCACTTGCAGACACGCCTCTCTTTAGACATTCATTTACATCGACCTGCCCGTTTCTTATCAATACTCTGGGCTTGCCATCGATAATATTTTTTATGTACCGATTATGCTCTTTGGAAAACTTCACAAGCAGAACAAGCAATGTCCATATTAGGAGAACCATAACAAACTGTAGAATAGTGATGTCATTATTATATATTACTCCTCCGATGATACCACCAAGGACGTAGTTCTGGACTTGATCCATAGCAGTAATTGGAGCAAGATTTCCTTTTCCCAGGAGATTGATTTGAAAAACCAAGCATAATATTCCTAAAGCAAATTTAATAATTATTGGGCTATATAGTTCCATTTTTCCTCCTAATGATCCTCAATTAATATTTTTTTGTTCATAAGATGCGTCTTAGTTAAAGTATAATTGGACTGATCTGAACTTAAATTAGCCCGATAATATGAATTCTTGATTTTTACAACGATACCATCGGTTAATTGAGTGGAGTTGACCAAAACATCTGAAGAACGAAGATGTTTATCTTTAGCAAGATTTTCAATGAAAGTAACCATTTGTGAAGATTGCGAATGACGACTTTCACTCTGAATATAGTCTGAGTATTGTAAGCCTAGCGTGAATAAGAGGAGCAGTAATACAATGATGCTCAAATCACGATATTTTGTTTGAATTCTGTGGCGCCAATATAATGTGCTAACAATAAAGAGTACCAGTACCAGTACAAAAGTCACAATATATTTTATTAGATCATTTAGTTGAAGCTGGTTCTCAATGTAATTTATCCCAAAAAATGTCATATTTCCTCCAGTGTTTAAATTTAAATACATCATCTCTTTCATTATACTATTTGAAATATTCATTTTAAAATGAAAAGATTTTTTTGCTGTGAAAATATGAGAATATATACTTAAAAAATATCCAAAAAATGAAAACCTATGTATACTCAAACATAAAACAATTCAAGTGCTAAATATTTTAAAAAAATTTAATAGTTTAAAAGATTGTGTTAAAATATAGCAGTCAATGTTTTATGAAAAAAACAGACTATTTCGAAAAAAATGTAAGTAGTTATATTTTTTTCATAGTAGTTTGAATTTAGAGGAGCGATTTTCATGAGTGAGCAAAAAATACATTATAAGATGTATAAAAAAGGCAAAAATTGGATTTTTGCAGCTCTCACTGTAAGTTCGATTAGTTTAGGAATTTTAGGAACAGTTGGACATATTAAAGCTGCGAGTCCGGAGACCAATGCTGACGCAACTATAAGTCAAAAAAATAATGAAATAAGTAAGACTAGTCAAAGTTCTATTGAATCAGATGGAACAGGTGTATCATCGACTAGCAGTAAATCAGTTGTAAGTGAAAGTATGGAAAAGAATAGCGAGCAGAGTGTTGAAACCTCAAGTGCTGAAAAGGTATCTAGTTCTGGTATTTCTAAGGACAATACATATAGTGATGCAAATGCTGCCAGAAGCAGTTCTTCAAGTTCGCAAAGCAGTTCTTCAAGTTCGCAAAGCAGTTCTTCAAGTTCGCAAAGCAGTTCTTCAAGTTCGCAAAGCAGTTCTTCAGCTGAAGAAAGTAATACTGGAAGCAAAGAGGCAAGTTCAGAGACTAGTAATGTGACCTCAAGTTTAAAAACGGAACAGCAGACGACTGATAACACAACAACGGATGTTCAGGGGGGACATTATGTTAATAACAATGATACTTGGACATATATTGATCAAAATGGAAATTTACTTAAAGGATTAAAAAAAGTTGATGGAAATACTCAATATTTTAATCTCGAAACAGGAGCCCAGATTAAGGGTGAGTACGTTTCTGTTAATAGCAAGATGTACTATTTTGATAAAAATAGCGGGAATGCAACAGCATATACGTTAGAAAGCAATGGTGTGATAAAGGCGTATACAGCTGAGGGCAATGAAGTTAATTCAGGCTTCTTTACCGATCAGGATGGAAATAAGTATTATTTTACAGATTCTGGTCAGTATGCAGTTGGAGTGAAAGAGATTGATGGAAATACCTACAATTTTGATCAAAATGGACATTTATTGAAAAATGTTACAGAAACGATTAACGGTACACTATATTATTTCAATGCTGAGGATGGTAAAGGAGAAAAATTACCTGAGAAAGTGCTGCAAGACACTTCCTCTGCAAAAGAGGTTGAGGAATATGCAGCTCACAACACAGCTGCGACCTATGATGAAAATAGTTTTGAAAATGTAAATGGATATATTAATGCTGATTCTTGGTATCGCCCAAACTATGTTTTTCAAAATGGCCAAAATTGGGTGGCATCAACACAGAATGATTTTCGGCCGATTTTAATGGCCTGATGGCCTAGCAAGAGTGTGCAGGCTGATTATCTAAATTATATGAAAAATAAAGGTTTAATTAAAACGGACCATCAGTTTTCAAACAAAGATAGTTCATTAATGCTGAATGATGCAGTTGAACAAGCTCAGACAGCGATGGAGCACGCCATCACAGTTGCGGGAAATACTAATTGGTTGCGAACAATAATGTCTGCTTTTGTTAAAGAAGAGTCAATCTGGAATTCATCTTCGGAAGACGTTAAATATGATGGGCTCCAGTTTCAAGGTGGCTTTTTAGCTTATCAGAATAGTAATTTGACTCCATGGGCGAATTCAAAATATAGGCTTATAGGGTACATACCAACATATGTCGATAAAATAGGTGGTAAGGGTTCAGAATTCTTATTGGCCAATGACATCGATAATTCAAACCCTGTTGTGCAGGCAGAACAGCTAAACTGGCTTTATTACTTAACTAATTTCGGTTCAATTACAGCTAATGATGACCAAGCAAATTTTGATGGAATTCGAATTGATGCAGTAGATAATGTTGATGCCGATCTTTTAAATATAGCTGGGGATTACTTTAATGCTGCTTATGGACTTAATAGTAATGATGCAACTGCTAATAAACATCTTTCTATTTTGGAAGATTGGAGTGGCTATGATGCGACTTATGTTTCAGAACATGGTTCTCAACAACTTACAATTGATAATAATACTGTGAGTCAGATTCAATATTCATTGGCTAAAGCAGCTGGAAAAAATGATAAAATGGCACGTTTTATCCAATGGTATTTGATAAATAGGAGCAAAGATAATACTGAGAATCAGGCAATTCCGAATATAACCTTTGTGAGAGCTCACGATGCACAAGTCCAAGCTGATATTGGACAGGCGGTACATGATGCAACAGGTGCAGATTCTAATAATTTCACATGGGATCAGTTGGCAGAAGGTCTGAAACTTTATTATGCTGATCAGGCGGAAACTGTAAAAAAATATAATCGTTATAACATTCCGAGCTCATACGCAATGATATTAACTAACAAAGATACTGTACCACGAGTGTATTATGGAGATATGTACACGGATGGCGGACAATATATGGAAAAGGAATCTGTTTATTATCAGACGATTGAAAATCTGCTTAAAACACGAGTAAAGTATGTTTCAGGTGGACAGACAATGGCCGTCGATCAACATGACATATTGACAAGCGTTCGTTTTGGCAATGGAGCAATGAATGTTAGCGACAAAGGAAATTCTGAAACAAGAACGCAAGGTTTAGGAGTCATCATTGGTAATGATTCTTCTCTTAAATTATCTGGCGGTGAAAGAGTTGTCTTACACATGGGAGCGGCACATAAGAATCAAGCTTATAGAGCTGCTGTTTTAACGACTGATGACGGTATTCGAAATTACACGAGTGATGCAAATGCTCCACTTGCATATACGGATGCAAACGGAGATCTGATTTTTACAAACGATGATTTAATTGTTGATGGGAAAATTGAGTTAAATACAAATATTCATGGAGTAGCTAATCCACAGGTTTTAGGTTATTTAGCGGTATGGGTTCCTGTAGGTGCAACTGAAAATCAAGATGCAAGGACTGAAGCAAGTGTATCTTCAGCAACAGATGGAAAAGTTTTCCATTCCAATGCAGCGCTTGATTCAAATGTTATTTATGAAGGCTTTTCTAATTTTCAGTCAATACCTACAACTCATTCCGAAAATACAAATGTCTTGATTTCGCAAAATATTAACAAATTTAAATCATGGGGTATTACAAGCTTTGAATTAGCGCCACAATATCGTTCATCTACAGACCATACTTTTTTGGACTCTACAATTTATAATGGGTATGCTTTCACTGATCGTTATGACCTTGGTTTTGGTACGCCAACAAAGTATGGAACAGTTGATGATTTAAGAACTGCAATCAAAGCTTTGCATCAGGCGGGAATACAAGCAATTGCCGATTGGGTTCCAGATCAGCTTTATACTTTACCAGGCAAGGAAACTGTCACAGTAACACGTACTGATGAGCATGGATATCCATATTCGGATTCAGAAATTAAAAATACTTTGTATGTAGCGAACACAGTCGGTGGTGGAGAGTATCAGGCAAAATATGGCGGTGAATTTTTGTCACTGTTGAAACAGAAGTATCCAGAATTATTTAGTGAGCTACAAGCCTCAACTGGGGAACCGATTGATGCAAGCACTAAGATAAAAAGTTGGTCTGCAAAATGTTTAAATGGAACTAATGTTCTTGGACGTGGAGCAGATTATGTTTTGAAAAGTTCAGATACTGATAAGTATTTTTTTGTAGGGGATGATCAAAATATTTTCCTACCACAGGTCCTAGTTGCAAGTAGGGATCAGCAGAAATATGCTGCAGGTGATAAATCGCAAAATCGATTTTTTGTTGAAAAGTACAGTAACAACAAGTGGTATCTAATAGATCCGATAACGGGTGAAAAGCAAACTGGTTTTCAATATCTGACAGATCAGAATAAAACGGTTTATTATAATAACGCGGGTCAGATGCAGTATGGACAGCAGCGGATAAATGGGCACTGGTATTTATTTGATGGCAATACTGGTGCAATGCAGACAAGTTTTCAGTACATTAAAAATCAGAAAAAAACCGTTTATTATAATAATTCCGGTCAAATGCAGTATGGACAGCAGCGGATAAATGGGCACTGGTATTTATTCGATGGCAACACTGGCGCAATGCAGACAGGCTTCAAGTATATTAAAAATCAGGAAAAAACCG
>NZ_AZEG01000023.1 GCF_001434935.1 Liquorilactobacillus uvarum DSM 19971
AGTCCAGCGAGATAATTAATAAAATTGATGATGATTTTGAAGAGATTTAAGATTGTTGAAGGTTGAGTTAGTTAGATCGGAAGAGAAAAAGTAAAGTGTGAAGAGCTTAAACTTTATCTTGCTGGACTGTTTTTTTTTTGCAAAATTTTATCCTTTAAGTTGACTAATATGTATTAATGAACTAAAAGAGATGGAAAAATTGAATTTTTATTTTAAAATATTAAAAAATATGAGATTGTATGATGACGGAGATTACTGCCAGAAGAGTTTTAAAAGAACGAAAAAGCCGGATTAAAGTAAATTCTTTTAAAAATCATACAAAACAAAATCATATAAATAAAAGGGGAAATCATGATGCAAGAGACTAGGAGCCGTAGTAGTGCAGGAGTGGTTGCCTATCCGGCAGTCTTGGATAACACTATGAATGATGGAAATGAATATACAGTTACCTTTCCAGATATTGTTGGTGCTGTTACTCAAGGTTATAATATTCCTCAAGCAGTTCATAATGGGACCGAGGCACTGGGGTTAGTTCTTTTTGATGAAAAAGAGTTGCCTATACCTAGTGATTTAAAAAAAATCCAAAAAGAGTATCCGGATACCATTGTGACACTAATTGGCACGGACTTAAATGAGATTGCTAAAAGAGTAAGAACACCAGTGGTTAAAAAAAACACTGCACTTCCAACGGATTTAGCGGAAGCAGCTGAAAAAAAGTAAATTAATTTTTCTGCTACATTGAAAGAAGCTCTGGAAAAAAAGTTGCAAAAAGAATCAGAAATTGGATAGCGGTATCTTAAGGAACAGCAGAATGATTTTAATTAGTGAGGCGCACTAATGATTAAATCTATGCACGATGCGTATTTGGCATTAACGCAACATTTGAGTACTAGCAAAATATTGCGATTACGGCGTGTCACTTTACTATGGAGTAATTCTAGTTAAACGAAGAATTTTAACTTGTGAAGCACATTTATAGGGAATTAGTATGTTTAAAATTAGTGTATAGTTCTTTTTATTGCATAGTACTAAATCAGCATATACAGAAAAAGCAAGGGACAACCGACTATAAGCCGGAGGTCTCTTGCTTTTGAAAGAGAAAATAATTAAAAGTACTAAAAAGTTTTTCTCAGGTTTCATAAATAATCTTAGCAACAATGGAAACGCATAGTCGCAAGATTTAAATTGATTGCTGAAATAGCGAATTTTAGTCTTGGTAGGCTACGGTTTCAGCTAATTTCTTTAATGCATTCAAGTTTTGTTTGAACGCATGTTTTGCAATCGGAGCCAGCAGACTTGTTGGCAAAAACAGAGAAACACTGTCTTTAAGCAACAGAGTTTGTTCAACAATCATTTGATGGCCTGCATTCGTCATTTTGAAGATAGCGTCGTATTCTAAACGTCCTCCAGTGCTGTGGTAAATAATGCTGTCAGCAGTAGCTTCAACAGTTAAAGTTTCCTGCTGGTTGAGAGCAGAAGTAGTTCGTTTAATGTGAAAATGATTTTCTTCCGCTTCGACGACTTGAACTTCTGGGACCCATTCAAGCAGATGCTGTGGATTTTTAAGTAAATCCCGAATGACCTCTTGACTGGTGTTAATGGTAATAAAATTTGTAAATAATTCTTTCATAATGTTGTAGCTCCTCTCAGTTGATGATCTAAGCATAGCTGAAAGGAGTAAGCAGCAAAAATAAGAGTTCTTATATTTTAGAATTTGCGGAAAATTTTTTCATTGAAGAGTTCCTTAAAAATGACAGAACGTTGTTCAGATTCATTTTTTTGATTTTCATTGTCTAATTTTTGTGCGGCCTTGGCTAGTAAATAATAGATGTTCGCCAGCATATAATGCGAATCATGCGCAACAATAAAGTCGATCCCTGCTAAAAGCCGATGCACACATTCAGTATAATTCAAATTCTGATAGGCAGAAAAAGCACTTAAGTAATAAAGAATGTTGAGATTAGGCGAGTAGGGTGTGGTTTCCAATTCAGCAAACGCCTGCTGATATAGACTAGCAATTCCTTTTTTTGCATCACTGTTGTTTTTTAAAAAGGCTAGGCTGCCGAAACAAAGTCGATCGAGTGTGCTTAAAGGTGTTCCCGTTTTGTGTTCTGCCAGAGCCAGCTTGAGGTCTTCACTGGCACGCTCTGTTTTCTTCGAAGTTTGAAATTCAGCCACGGCCAGATAATAATAATAAGATTGCGTTTGCGCAGATGACACAATAGTGGAAAGTACAACATGTGACTGCAAGAAAGCCAATAATTCAGTATATTGGTGAGCATTGCACAGTGTATCCAGAGTATTATTGAAGTCCGAATTGCTTGAGACAGCATAATTTTGCGCCAGACTCAAACTTTCCAGACTGATAGCCAGACGTTGACAAAGAGCAATAACGAGTTCAACATTCGGACTATACTTGTCATGTTCAATACTTGAAAGCATTGCCTGCGAGCAAATCTCTCTACTGACCTCTTTTTGCGTCATGTGCTGTTTTTTGCGTGCTTGCTGTAGTATTTTTCCGATAGTTATTGTTTCCGTTCAAATCACCACCATTGCTGTTAATTTAATCATTATAACAGTTTAAACCAGATCGAAATGAGTTTGTCGAAAGTTTGGTCCAAGAACTTATCTATTTTCAGCAACTACTTTTTATTTATACAGAAGTTCTTCTTTCCCGACATTGTAGCCCCTAATGTATTCTGAAATTTCCGATACACGTCCATTAGTCAATTTGTTAATCAATTTAGCTAATTCTTCGGGATAATGGCGGAATTCATGCTGTGTCTTATAATCTTGAATGGCTTGCTGATAACCAAGCTGATAATCAGCCATATTGTTCTGCTGATATGAGCAGTTTTTAGAGGAATAATCGGTTTTTGACCAATTATGTTCGTTATATGTCTGGAAGTTTTCCTGTTCATAGTTGTTTTTTACAAAATCATGTATTTCTTGCAGCATCATGAATCACCTCGCTTTCTTGATCAACTTGAACCAGAGAATTCCGACAAATGGAAGGACAGTAACACAAAAAGAAATAAAAAACTTTGTCAGATCAGTGTTGATTGAGTTGTGACCAAGTAATTGGGTTCCAATGGAATATAAATAATAACCCGGGAATAATTTTTGAACGGCAGTTATAAAGTGTTCGAAGCTATTGTTAATGAAAGTGTTAAAAGGCACGATAAAAAGTGCGCCAACGATCATTAGGGGTGCTCCGCTGGCGTCAAGTGCCGCACTTTCCATGGTAAGTCCCAAGACAAAACCGATAACGCTATAATAAATGCCAAAAATATTCAAGAGGGCCAATGTAATCAGCAATGTAGTATTCAGACTGAGCGTTCCCAATATGAGGCCAATGACAACAATAATCAACATGATCATGCTATTCAAGATCAGCTGTGTGATCAGCTGATCTGTCATAAAATGCCAGATCGAGTAATGGGAAAGATTGGCTTTGAGCAGGTAAAAGCGGCGTCCGTTACTGATACGTTTGCTGAAGGTAACGATCGAGTTTCCAGTGAGCCCCATTAGGCAAGCGACAAGAAACCAAATGTATTTTAATGTGGGCGATACTTGTTGATTCGTATGTGTAAGATTGATTATAAATAAATACCAGAAACAAGGAATCAGAATTGTAAATAGGAAAAAGCGGCGATTGCGTAAAATTTGTTTTAGCTGGATCAATTTGATCATTAGGCTTGTTCCTCCCCATCATTGTATTGGCGATACCATTGTTCGATCGTTTGATTGTGGCTATGAATCTTATCAACAGAGATATCTTGGGCAATTTTGCCGTCCTTCAATAATAAAACACGTGAAAAATATTTGTCTATCTGGTTAAAATCATGTGTAATTGTGATAACACAGCCACCGACATGATCCAAGTAACGCCAGAAAAAATCGATCGAACTTAGATCCATGCCGACAGTTGGTTCATCTAAAAGAAGCAGTTTGGATTCGCGCAAGAGAGCAAGCAGCAGCGCTAAACGCCTTTTTTGTCCGCCTGATAATTTGCTGACGTAAGTATTTTTTTGCTTTTCCAGGCGGAATTTGCGAATCATTTGTTCAATAAATGTTCTCGAGTAGACTTTGTCAATCAGCGCGGTTAATTGAACGTGTTCAATTACTGTTAAATCACCCATTAAAACATCATTTTGGGTCATAACATTTAAATCGTTTCTTATATTAATGTGATTTTCGATGTGACCGCTGTCGGCTTCTATTTCGCCATAGATTATCTTGGCGAGGGTTGATTTTCCTGCACCATTGCTCCCAAGCAGAGCAATGCGGTCCTTACCATAGATATTTAAGTTGATTCCTTGCAGTACAGGTTGCGAGAATGCTTTTTTTAACCCGCTGATTTTGATAATAAGATCGTTAAGTTTTTCCTTACCCAGAATTAAAAAGTCCAGGTCGACTCCCAGTACTTCACTTAAGTTGATCAGTTTATCAATTCCAGGTTCTGCCTCACCATTTTCCCATTTTGAAATGGATTGGCGTGAAACATATAGTTTGCGTGCGAGATCATTTTGAGATAGATTTTTTCGTCTCCGCAATGTTATTAATTGGTGTGAAAAGATATTAGTCATAGTATGTATTAACCTCCTGCTGAATACTCTTTTTATTATCCATTAGAATGGGGTGAAGTAAACAGCTACCTTGTCTACTTATGGATGCTGAGTACGCAACTTCAGGTTGCATCGCTGATCTATCAACATTTGAAAACGCTAGTTAAATGGATTTAGCTCAATCAGATTGACAAGAGCAAGCTTGAATAAGATGAATTAATTGAAGATTTGAATTGGAAATTCTTATTTAAACAATAGGAATAATTTATGTGCAAAATAAATTTCACACAGAATTATTCCTAAAGGAAAAATAAAAGAGGTTGATTCGATTAAGAAAGTGCCTAAAATTATTTACTTGACAAAAGATTTCCTGAAAGATAGAATGTTAAACTAATGAGAGAATAATAATAATTTAATGCAATGAAAAGATGAGTAACTGCTGTAATTGTGCTAAGAAAGCTCATGTAGTGATGAAAATGAGCGACAATCAAGCGGTGAAGATGGTCTTGGAGCGGTATGTTTTCGAGCATTTGTAAGAAGGCATTGTGTGGTATTCATTAACGTACCGGAGTATGGCATTGTTGCTGTACTCTCAGAGTTGTTTAATGCAAATTAGACAAAATAAAAGGTGGTACCGCGATCGTTTCGTTCGTCCTTGGAATAAATAATTAATTATTTATTTCAAGGGCTTTTTTTGTATTAAGAATAAAGGAGAGAGATCAATGGCAAACGCAACTAGTGCAACACAATATCCAAGTAGGTATGATATCGCAGGCAGTTTCTTAAGACCCGAAAGGTTGAAAAAAGCCCGCACAGCTTTTCAGCAAGGAAAGCTTGGACGCGCAGATTTGACAGCAATCGAAGATGAAGAAATTAAAAAGATCGTCGATAAGCAAGTTGAATTAGGCTTAAAGGATGTAACCGATGGCGAATTCAGACGCAGTTGGTGGCATTTAGACTTTTTTGATGGTTTAAAGGGCGCAGAATTTTTTGAACCGGACCATGGTTTTGTTTTCAACGGACAAGAGACTAGAAAGGGCGGTATCAAGATCGAAGATAAGCTTGCTTATAATCCTGAGCATCCGTTCTTTGCCGGTTTTGAGTATTTAAACAGCGTCGTCCCTGAAGGTGTGGTGGCAAAACAGACAATTCCAAGTCCATCTGTCTTTTTCCCAAATAAGGACGCTGAAGTTTATGATGAACATTATCAATATGACTTAGAAGCATTTTTAGCTGATGAGATCGAAGCTTATCAAAAAACGGTGCAGCATTTCTATGATCTTGGTTGTCGTTATCTCCAAATTGACGACACTTCATGGGGAATGTGGGCAAGTTTTTCAAAGAATGTAATCAATCCTGAGCTAAAACCATTATGCGAGGCAGCAGTTAAGGCTATTAATGCCATCGCGGATAATAAACCGGATGATCTTGTCTTGACAATGCATATCTGTCGCGGCAATTATGATTCAAATTGGGCAGGTGCTGGTGCATATGATCCTGTTGCGGACTACCTAGCACAGTTGCATATTGATGGTTATTTCTTGGAATACGATGATGAACGTTCAGGCGGTTTCGAACCATTGAAGAAAATCGCTGATAATGGTCGTTCACAACGCGTGGTACTTGGGTTAGTTACTACTAAAAAAGCAGAATTAGAAGACAAAGCTTTACTAAAAGAAAGAATTGCTGACGCAAGTCAGTATGTTCAGCTGGATGACTTATGTTTGTCTCCACAATGTGGTTTTGCTTCGACTGAAGAAGGAAATCATCTGACTGAAGATGACCAGTGGAAGAAAATTCAATTAGTGGTTGAAACAGCAAAGGAAGTTTGGCATAGCTAATTTTTTTACCAGTTCTTGAATAAACTTAATAGAAAGACATCTTCAAAATCAGAGAGAACTCATGATGATGGAGATGTTTTTTATTGTCTCGGACCACAAAAATTGGATAAATAGTTGATGAATTGAATTCCTATGTTCATTCCATTCATAGTATCTCAAATGCTTTTTGTTGAATTTAATTTGATTTTTGTTTTAACAATGTTAATATTAAATAAATAATGTTAAAGAAAGGGTGAAGAAATGGATTGGTTTATTACATTAGAACCAGAGGATCAAGAATTTATTAAGCAACTCGTCATGGCCTCAGGTTCTCTGAAGCAATTGGCTAAAATCTATGCAGTCAGTTATCCAACTGTCAGACTGCGTCTCAATAAGATTATTCAAAAAATTGGTTTGCATGATCAGCAGGGGGATGATGTTTTTGTGACCAAAGTTATGCAGATGGTAATTGATGAAAAAGTTTCTTTAGCTATAGCCAAGGAACTGATTCAGGTATATAAGGAGGAAAAAAAGAAGAATGCTTGATTTTAAGGGTTATTTATATGCACTTTTGTTTGTTATCGTTTTACATATTTTAGACCGTTACCTGCCCAAATGGTTTGGAGCGATCCCGGGAACAGTCTATCTATTATTTATTCTTTATAAAATGTTTACACAAGGATTTACTTTGCCGATGTTTGTTGTTTTGATCGGTGGCGAGGTAATTCTGAACGGAATCTGGTTTGAAGCGACCGAGTCTCGAAATAAAAAAGCGCAAAAAGAATTGGAGAAGATGAAGGCAAAGGACATCTCAGACAAACCACTATAGTCCGTGTCATTTTGTCAAACGTTTGATTTTCAAAATGAGAGCCAAGCCGCTTTCCTCGTTATTTTTTTGTGTAAATGAGATAATACACTTGCTGATTGATTCAATAAGAAGCACTTAGAGGAGGAGTTTTATGTCAATTTTAACTGAGACATTTACTTTAAATAATGGAGTTAAGATTCCCAAGGTCGGTTTTGGTACTTGGCAGATTCCAGATGGAAAACAAACTTATGATGCTGTCGCAGCAGCTTTAAAAGCTGGTTATCGCCACATTGACACTGCGAAAGTTTATCGTAATGAGAGAAGTGTTGGGAAGGCTATTCGTGATTCAGGAATAAAGCGTGAGGATATCTTTCTGACATCTAAACTACCTGCTGAAACAAAGACATATGCCGGTGCGATCGAAGATTTTCGTTCAACGATGGATGCACTTGATGCAGGCTATCTTGACTTGTATCTAGTGCATGCTCCGTGGCCATGGGCAGAAAAAGGTGCTAATTATGATAAAGAAAACATTGAAGTATGGAAAGCTATGCAAGATATCTATGCTAGTGGAAAAGTCAGAGCAATCGGTGTTTCTAACTTCAATGCCCATGATTTGCAGAATATCCTTGCACGTGCCGAAGTAAAACCGGCAATTGATCAGATTCGGTACTTTGTTGGTTACACGGAACCGCAGACGACCAAGTTCGCCAAGGATAACGATATTCTGGTTGAGGCATACTCGCCATTAGCAACAGGCGGCATTTTACAAAATGCTGCTATCAAAGAAATAGCTGCTAAATATAATGTCAGTGTTGCGCAGTTAGCGATCAAGTTCGTTCTGCAAAATGCTGTTCTGCCATTACCCAAGGCTGCCCATGAAGAACATATTAAGAATAATGCACAGTTGAATTTTGAAATTTCCGTGGAAGATATGCTGAAGCTGAATGGTTTGACAGAGACTAATCTAAATAGGTAGAAATACAGAAAAACTGTGTTTTTAAAGAGGACCGCCTCTAAAAAACAGATAGCATAATTATCTTTTTTAGACGACCAAAAGAAAGGTACCAAGCCAGAAATCTTAGCTTGGTACCTTTTAATATCAGTTGCATTTGGCATGGATTACCAATATTGATATTTTAAATTATTTTTTGTGTGAAACAATATTTTTGACAGCGTTTACTGTGGGCGGTATTCTAGGCGTAAGAACCAAGTTCAGAAAGACTGCAGGCTTTTGATGAAGATAACAGTAAAAGATAGGAAAAAGATAAATTTCAGTTGGGTTTAATTCTAGCGTAAGTTTAAATTCCAAATTCAGTCGCGAGCTCTCTCAGTGTATAAACTCAGGGAGCTCTCTTTTATAATTGAAAATCAAATGAAGATATAGATAAGCAAGGTAGTTTTTCGGACGGAAAGAAAGCTCATATGTAGTTGGTCGTTTTTTATATTCTAGATAGGAAAGAATTGTGCGAAAAAGTTTCAGTTAACATTACCGTTAAAGCAGATCCTATCATATTAGGTCAGGAGTGAACCGTGTATGAAAATTTTAATTTGTGTTGAGAATTTGCAAATGGATGGAGTTAAGCGGGTGGCAACGGTAATTGGAAACAAATTGGCTGAAAAGTATGAGCTTTTCTACTATTCATTGTCCACTGACAAGTCTTTTTTTGACCTAGAGGCTACCTTAATAAAAGCCAGGCATCCGATTAATTCGGGAAAAAGTTTTCGCGAGGATCAGCCACTCCAAAAAAATGGCAGGCAGATTGAGGATTTGATCGAAACTATTAAAGAAATAAAGATTGATATCGTTATTCTAAATGCAGGACTCTTTACGAGCTTTGCACCATTGATACAGCAAAAGGTGCCTGCAGTCAAGTTGATTGCGTGGATGCATAACAATTATAAAACGTATATGGAACAATATTATAAGGACATGAAACCAGAGCTTTTGGCTGGACTTGAAGCTGTTGATGCAATAGTGACCTTGACAGAAAAAGATGCAGTCGAATTTGCGAAACATAATTCTAATACAATAAAAATACACAATCCGATTACACTTGAAAGCAATGGCAGAAGTGAGCTGACTAAAAAGAATATTATATCTGTTTGCAGGTTAGATACTCAGCATAAAGGACTTGATTATCTCTTGGATCTAGCACCGTATCTACCGGATGATTGGCAGATAGAATTGGTAGGTGAGGGAGCGGACAAAGAGTGGTTAGAGAATAATATTACATTGAAAAACTTGGACAAGAAGGTTTTGTTGTTGGGACCACTAACTGGCTGTGAACTGCAAAAATGTTATAGAGAAGCCTCGATATTCTTGACGACTTCCAGATGGGAAGGTTTGCCTTTAGTTATAGGAGAAGCTATGAATTTTGGCTTACCAGTTGTCAGTATGTGGAATACAGGGGCCCAGGAATACCTTCAAAATGGAAAGTACGGGATATTGCTTAATGATCATAATGTGATGAATCTTTACAAAAAAATACTTCCCTTGATGAACAGTTTAGTCTGCAGGCAGCATTTTAGTGAACTATCCATTCAGCGTGCACGAGACTTTCGCTTGGAGCGCATCATTGAAGAGTGGGTTTTATTGTTTAATAGGTTGATCAAACATGAAAGGACAAGCTGACAGAGCAGTTTCAAATTGCAAGCTGAAATATTAGCACATAATTTTTTGCAAAAAATGTATCGAGCAATCAAGTAAGTAGGAGATGCCTAGAATTAGAATATGGAAAGTGGAGGTGCTTGCCATTGGAAACGCAAATTGATTATTTTTTAAGATTGATCGAAGCAGTGATCTATGGCGGATTAGTTGGTTATGAACGGCAGCTTCGCTTAAAATCGGCCGGCATTCGAACCCATATTCTGATTGCACTAGGTGCAGCCTTGATGATGATAATTTCTAAATACGCTTTTTTTGATGTATTAACTTATGCGCAGATAGATTTGGATCCTTCCAGGGTCGCTTCGCAAGTTGTTAGCAGTATTGGTTTCATCGGTGTCGGAGCGATCTTGACTTATCGTCACGGAATCGAAGGACTTACTACTTCTGCCAGTATCTGGTGTGTTACTGCCATCGGGTTAGCAGTTGGGGCAGGGATGCACTTGCTGGCTCTTTTTGCAACGATCTTGATTTTATTAGTCCAGATATTATTACACCATCAACACTTTTTAGATGGACTGCCAGGAGCACTGGAAGGGCGGTTGATCGTTCACCTAAAAGGAGATACGAAAACGATGGGGAAAATTGTTAACGAACTAGAGAATAAAAAAGTCAAGAAACTGCAAGCGATCGTTTTAGCCTACGATTCAGAAAACTTGATCTTCAAACTTAATTTTATTATACAAAAGGAAGAAGAAATGAGCTTTATTGTAACTTTTTTAAGTCAATACGAGCAGATCACAGAAGTAGAGAATGTGAAATCATTTTGAAGAGTTCAGTGTAAAAAATGTATTATTTTATCGCGAAGTATCTTTTCTCCAAGTCATTGCTTGACAAAAAAACGCTCAAATGAGCGTTTTTTTCTATATGAGCCAGTTATTTGTTTTTTGCCAGGATATTTTAATTTAAACTATCCTGCAAATGGTCGCTCAATCTTTGAATAAATAGTTTAATAACCTGCAACTCTGTATCTGAAAAAGTTGATAATATCTTTTCATAATCATCTGTCGCTTGCTTATGCAACACATCATGCGTTTCAGCAACTATTTTTCCTTTATTAGTCAGTTGATATATTTTTGATTTGTTGTTTTCGAGGTAGTTGAATTCAATAAGTCTTTGCTCAACTAATTTTGAGGTTAATCTGGAAACAGCTGGTTTACTGATGTTCAACAACTTTGATAAGAGTGTGTTAGTGCTATTTGGTTCTCTATTAATTAAGGAAAGTATTTCTAATTGTCTCAGTGAGATGTTATTTTCGTCCAACCCATTTTTGATCTTGCTAATTGAACCGGCTTGCCGATTTCTGACTTGTTCTTTGATGCTAAAAAGACTCTGTAGTTCTTGTAAAATTTCGGTTGTTAATTTCCTATGGTCATCCATGTTATTCATTGACACTTCCCATATTAGCCAGATTCTCATTATCTATTGTTTGTGTTATCTCTTCGCAGCGTATAATTTTATTCTTACGTAACGTAAAAACAGCAAAAACCTCAACTGTTCCTTTGGTACCATCTTTTTTTGTTATCAGTACGAGATAATGTAAAAATGCCTGACCTTGATCTTCATCAATAATAAACTCATTAAAACGAGGAACAGAAATACTTGTTGTTATCCGTTTCAAAGTTTTAATGTGACCAACAAATTCATCGTAGTTGCTTGTTTTAAGATCTGTTGTCTGCGTATAAGTTGTATCAAAATACTGCTTTATTTTATCTACACGTAAATTATTTAAGACATCATCATATGTCTCCTCAATAATATCTTTTATTTGTTTTTTATTCATAGATGTTCCTCCTTTCAGTTAACGTGTTAACTATATTCATAAAATGCGTATATGTCAAGGGGAATTGAGGTCGAATCAATAAATAGAAGATTTTAGCGATATAAAATTGCGAACAGGCTCGCAGAGCTATGGACTTTAAAATTAATGGTTAGAGTCAGGCGGAATTCTTCATTTGCTATACTTAAAGCTATATAGAGCTATTCTTTGTTGATAGAACCCGTTTAAAATCGACAAAGCAAAAAAGGTCTATGACATTTTTGCCATAGACCCCAGTTATTATACGATACTGATTAAGCATTCTTGTGTTTATAGATCAGATACAGCACATATCCGATCAATCCGAATAAGATCGGTCCAACGATTTCAAGGAAAAGATCCCAGTATTGCTGGGCTGAAATAGAAGAGACAACAGTTGCACCAATTCCAACGATCAGCAAAATGTCTGTCAGCCCGACGATCAGATAGGTCAGTGAACTGCTTTTGAAGAAGATGAAATCCTGTTTGAGGGGATTTTTAAATTTAAAGAGCGCAAAAGCAGTTACTAGGAAAAGGTAGGGAAGTGTTGATGAGATATTATCCATCAGTGTCAAGACATTATAAAAACTGACTGCGGTTTTACCGCCAAATGAAGTCAGTGCCAGTAAGATCGAAACGATAATTGCCTGTCCCCACATTGCGTTAGCAGGCATTTGATGCCGGTTGAGCTTAGTTAATGAACTAGGCCACAGTGCCTTGGGTGTTCCGAGAATAAAGGACTTGATCGGCATGAAAGCAATCACGAAGAAGGAGCCGCAATAGCTCAGCAGCATCATGAAAGCCGCAAAGCGGGCACACCAGAAGCTAAAAGTTGAAGCCATGCTGTCTAATCCAAGCGAGACCGCAAGTGTATAGCCAAGATTGCTCATCAAGACATAGGTCGTGTTGCCCAGATTGACCGAGGAATCACTGAAAGTTTTAGTCCAGTTGGCGGAAAAACCCCACATGAAGATGAAGAGCGCATAGACGGCAGTGATTGCCAATGTTCCTAGACCCATCGCGATCGCAAAATTCTTTTTAGCATTTTTCATGCGGTCAGAAACACCGCCCAAAGCTTCAATGCCGGCATAAGCATAGACTGCGAAGATGACGAAGGAGACAGTCTGGCTCAGTGATTGATAGCTTTTTCGCGGAGAAACAAAGAGGCTCTTTGGCAAATGAACCGGTTGTGCCAGCTCAAAATGATTTGCGATCAGAACAATGAAGCTGATAACGAAGAAAAAGACAGTGATCGCAACAGCAGCTAAACCGCCGATCGCGGCTAGATGGACAACTTTGCCTAAACCTTTAGTCGAGATAAAGGTGATCGTGCAGAAGAAAATAATGCTGATCAATCCGAGGGTCGTGGTCGAGTCGAGTCCGAAAAGCCGCCACAGATCAGTACGATCCGCGCCGGAAAGGGTCGTTGAGAGCATGATCCAAATCTTGGAAACAGTTGAAACGATCAGAATGATCCATGATGCCAGCCAGACGAAACCGCCAATAAATGCCCACTTAATGCCTAGGGATTTTTGCAGCCATGAATAAACACCGCCGGGTTCATTATGCAGCGCTGAGCCGAACTCGGCGAACATCAAGGAAGAAGGGACGAAGAAGAGCAGTGCAGCAAGAACATACCAGATGATGCCGGCATAACCCATCGTGTAATATGCGATCGAAGTGTTATCGAAGGCAAAAGTCGATGTAAAAATCATCAGCATCATGCTCAAGAGTGTCACTTGCTGTACAGAAGTTGCTTTTTTTGTCAAAGGATTCACCTCATTGGAATAAATAATAGCATGATTAGAAAAAAGAACCGAAAAATTACTGTTTTTTCATTAATCATTCTAAAATTTTACACCAAGACACTGTATAAATAAACTTTATTTTCAGAGTAAATGTATTTTTAGCAGTTATAAAGCCATAAATGTTAAAATTATGCATAGATATAAAAATAAGAAAAAACTTTTTTTCTTATAAAATAAAACAGCGAGCATGGATAGTTTTGGATTAAATCATTCATTGAGTCATGGGGATGTTTAGGCAGCAGGAGTCTCTTCATCAAGAATACTTTTCGCCTTTCGCTGGATACCGGCACGCCAATTATAGATGGTTTGCCGCGAAACACCATACATTCTAGCAATTTCAGCGATCGGTCTCATGAAGAGAAAGCTTTGCTGGAGGTATTTTGCTTCATTTTTGTTACATTGTTTGAGCAGACGTTCATAAAGCTCGCAGTTTAAGGTTTCTTCTTCAGTATCAAGTGTGGTCGGATCAACTGCTTCAAAGACGATTTCGGAATTTGTTCCACTAGTGGAAGGTAAGAGGCTTTCCGTGCTCTGACAATTTGAAATATGCTGCTGTTCCTTACGCAGTATATCCAGTAGGCGCCAACGAATTCGCTGATAGGCAAAAAGCATCAAGTCATGCTCATTGTCACTGGCAGGATGCAGTTTTTTATATGCCAAGTAGGCTTCTGCAAAAATAATTCGGCCTTCTTGCAGAAAGTCTTGGTATTGGGGATGCAGTGGTCCGATGTGCAATTTTTTAAGGACACCATAAACCACGCGTTCCCGTTCTTCAGATAATAGAAAGTCAAATGCTGCCTTTGTTGTCATAATTCAATCACTCCATTATTAATAGGATTAATTCAAGGCCTTGAATCATCTTAAGAATATTAGAATATAAAGTAGTTTAAAATATAGAAAGAAAGCGCTTAAGTGCATAGGAGAAAAGTGTCAACAAAAAAATAAAAAATAATGCTAAATAAAAGTTAGCAAAATTTTTACCTATAATGTATAATGAAACCGTGTTCACAATGTGAACCGGAACCAAAAAATTAGACTAAAGGAAGTGTTTGCAAGATGTCACAAAGAACTGTTGTGCTGGATACAGGTAAGATCGAAAAGATAATCGCACTGGGAGAATTTGACAGGGATATTGAGATACAGGCAGAGAGTACACTGCTCGTTCTTGATTGTCAGAGATATAGGATAAAGAATGTCAAATCAATTATTTTTGATATTCATAAAGGAATCTGCTTGTCAAATTACGAAACAAGGAAATTAGTTAATCGTTTTGTCGAGAAAAGCGCAGTTACATTCGCATTTACACGTGTTTTCATGCAGTACAGGGAACTTACAGGTGCCTTACCTTATGTGTATGGTGAGGTTCTTATGATCCCGCTCTCGGGAGCGACTCAACATTCAACGAACTGGTTTTTCCTTAACAATGTGTCAAGCCATATCTTCAGCAGCGAAGGGGATAAGATTATACTTAATTGTGAAAAAGTGTTCAATGTTGCAGTTAAAATAATCGTCGAGACTAAACGCTCATTTTGCAAACACGTTATTGAGATTGCTCACTCTCTTTATGAATTTCAACATCAGCTATCAATGAAGATCGTTGCCGACCATTATCCAGAGTCGCCCCAAGCGGCAGCCTTCTATGCGATCGATGGTCATCATATGATCAGTGATGAGTTTCTCAATTTTATAGATTTCTACCATAGACAATTTATTAAGGACTTGCTGCGCTCGCAAGGCTTTACGAATCCATCGGAACAACTGATAAATGAAGTCTATACTGATGTAACAAGGAGATTAAATAGGTTAACGTAAGAGTAAAAAGTATTTAACAAATGTCATAAAAGGCTGGCTCAAAAATTAATTTTTGACCCAAGCCTTTTTATTTTGGAAAACATTAATTAATGGTCCATAAAAAAATATCGTTTAGTGATTTTTTTGAATAATATAAGGTGATTTGGAATATGTTTTCTTAATTAATTATAAAAATTCAGTGTTAGAGGTTGATTATTGAACAGTGTACTTAATAAATCTAATTTTCTTTTAACTAAAAAAGTGTTAAAATCAATCTGTGTGTTTAAGAAGATTGATAATTAAAACTTAGTTTGGAGTGACTTTCTTGTCAAAAGATGAAAAAATAAGACATCGTCATCATCATAGAAAAGGAAAGAAAAAGGTTTGGAAGTATATTGTGGGCTTTTTGGTTCTCTTTTTTGCAGTTGATGCCTTGATTATGTTCAAGATGTACCGTGATGCAAAACAAGCAGTTGATACTACCTATAGTAAAGTAAAACATAACAGTGGTCGTAACAGTAACAAAAGTATTAACGCGGGCAAGCCCTTTTCGATTTTACTTTTAGGCACTGATACCGGAGAATACGGTCGTACATATAAAGGACGTTCAGATACTATTATGGTCGCCGTTGTTAATCCTAAGACTGAAACAACGACACTTGCAAGTATACCGCGTGATACTAAGGTCGCGATTCCTGGACACGGTTTTAACAATAAGCTCAATGCTGCCTATGCTTATGATGGGGTCAGCGGTGCAATGAATATTGTTCAAAGCTACCTTAATGTACCGATCGATCATTATATTGAAATGAATATGGGTGGTCTGGTTCAGCTTTCATCGGCATTAGGTTCAATTAAAGTTAATAATGATTTGGATTTTACCAATTTGGGTGTGCACTTTCCTAAAGGTGAAGTCACGATTGACAAGGATAATATCCTAGCCTTTACGCGAATGCGTTATCAAGATCCACGTGGTGATTACGGGCGTCAAAAACGTCAGCGTGAGGTATTAAGTGGTCTGGTTAAGAAGATTACAACGTTGAATGGTGTAATGAAGTATCAGGATGTTCTATCTGCACTTTCGAGCAACATGAAAACTGACATTACATTCGATCAGATGAAGACGATTGCAAGCAAGTATCGCAAGGCTGACAATGTCAAGCAACTTCAGTTGCAAGGCGAAGGTAAAACGATTGACGGTGTTTCCTATGAGGTCGTCCCACAAGCCAATCTTAATAAGGTCTCACAGCAATTACGAACAGCATTGGATTTGAAAAACTAGAACATATTCTGTTAGATATAACAACATAAATCAAGCATTAGCATGGGGTTATCGTACAAGGCGATACTCCATTTTTGTGTACTAAAAATGTGAATAATCGAGTTTAACTGGTGTAGTTTAAATCTGGTTGTCATTGATGATGAAAATAATAGAAATATTTTGTAAACAAAGTTTAATATTAATTTTAAAATATCTGTAATATTGATGAATTAACTAATAAAGAATCTTATATTAATCATTTTATTGAATTGTGGCGTTTTTTTATTCAAAATTGTATTTTTGTTAACAATTATATAATTTTTTGTTAAGAAAGGTATTTAAATAAAAAGATAGAGCGTGTATAATTAAAATGCGTTGTTGTTTAATGTATAAAAATTAATCTTTAGGGGAGCAGTGCTTATGCAGAGAAGTCAGTTCAATGAATATCAGATCATTCATTTGGACCGCTATCGAATTGATCATAGGTATGTTTATAGGACGTTGAAACGCGTGGGGGATTTTGTCTTCAGCTTGGGAGGATTAGTAGCCCTTTCGCCTTTGCTTTTAGTGGTGGCACTGTTAATTAAGCTGGAAGATCATGGGACCGTTTTTTATAAACAGAAGAGGTTGGGCCGTGGCGGTAAAGTTTTTTACATGTATAAGTTTCGTTCAATGTGCATGGATGCAGATGAGAAACTAGCAGAGCTGAAAAAGTATAACGAGGTTGAAGGTGCAATGTTTAAGTTGAAACACGATCCGCGAGTTACGCGGGTTGGTCATTTTATTCGCAAAACCAGCATTGATGAACTGCCACAGTTGGGCAATGTTCTGATGGGCCATATGAGTTTAGTGGGGCCACGTCCACCGCTGCCAAATGAAGTCGCACAGTATAGCAAGTATGATAAGCAGCGCCTTTATGTCACACCGGGTTGTACAGGATTGTGGCAAGTCAGTGGGCGTAATGAAGTTGGTTTCAAAGAGATGGTGGCATTGGATCTCAAGTATATCCAAAAAAGCAACTTATTATATGATTTAGCAATTATTTTAAAGACGATTAAGATTATGATTGTACCCAATGGAGCATATTGAAGTTTAATTCAAAAACATTAAGCGTTAACTATCAATTTTGAATAAATAAAGTTTTATTTGTGTTTGATGTTTTTTGCAAAAATAATAATGTAGTAAATTTAGAGGGAAAGTGTACTAGAGTTTAATGGAGGTTTATTAATATACAGTGGTGGTCTTTATAAGGAAACAATTGTATAATTGCACAGTGTAGTTTGTGTTTAAAAATATTTAGGAGACAACCCGTTCTCTGTGTCATTAGAAAAACGTTTTTATATTTTAATTAACTGAAGGAGTAAATTAATGGTTGAGAAAAGTAACACTGAAGCGACAATTGATATACAACAATTATGGGGGCTATTACGTAAAAATATTATCAGTTTGGTTATATGGATGTTGGTGGGGGGAATCTTAGCATTTATAATTTCCTTTATATTTATGACACCTAAGTACAGCGCAACAACTGATATTTTAGTCAATCAAAAAGTCGATAACGCACAGATGCAATATAATGTACAACAAGCCGATTTACAGGCTATTAATACATATAAGGATGTTTTGAAAAAAGATGTGGTGCTATCGCCAGTACTGAAGCAGATCAGACAACAAGATAACTATAAGGGTAATTTAGAAGATTTGCAAAACGCGATTTCAATTGAAAATCAAACTAATTCACAAGTTTTAAGTGTGACAGTACTTGATAAAAATGCCTATACAGCTGCGGATATTTCCAACACTATAGGCAGCGTTTTTAGTAAAAAGATAAAGAAAATGATGAAAATTGATAATGTTACTGTAGTAACCAAAGCAACTGCTGATACAACGCCTGTTTCTCCTAATAAAAAGCTGAATATTTTAATTGGAGTTGTTCTTGGATTGATTATTGGTGTAGCTATTATTATTATTCGTGATTTACTTGATACAACAGTGAAAGATGAAAAGTATTTAACTGATGAGCTGGGGTTGGTTAGTTTGGGAGCAGTTAGTCATATGAGCAAGAAAACAAATAGACATGCTGTTAGTGTGCTGACAAACAATGGTCAGAGTGTTATGGCACGTCGACGTGTCTAGGAGGGGAAATTTAATGCTAATTTTTAACAAAAAAAAGAAAAAGCAGCTCTCAAATGATTCTATGGAAAATGGGGTCCATATGATTACTGCAGCTGCCCCTAATTCAATCATCTCAGAACAGTTCAAAACGATTCGTACTAATATTCAATTTTCTAATGCTGATAAGACTTATAAATCTTTAATGATGACCTCAAGCTTTGCATCAGAAGGTAAGTCGACTGTTGCTGCAAATTTGGCGGTAACATTTGCAAAACAAGGTTTAAAAACACTTTTGGTTGATGCTGATATGCGTAGACCTACAATTAATGCCACCTTTAGCATTGCAAATCCTAAGGGATTAACAAATTATCTGACTGATCGAGATTTTGATATTAATGAAGCAATTTATGAAACATCGAATGATAATTTATATGTTATGCCAAGTGGACCAGTGCCACCTAATCCGGCGGAATTACTTAATTCTAAGAGGATGGATGCTTTGATTGATTCTTTAGAGAAACAGTTGGACCTTGTCATCTATGATGCTCCACCAGTATTATCTGTTACTGACGCGCAAGTTCTTTCTACCAAAGTTGATGGTACAATTCTAGTGGTTCGTCAGAATATTGCTGAGAAAGAGGCTGTTCGACGTACTATAGAATTACTAAGTCACGTAAAGGCTAATATTATAGGAACACTTTTAAATGATGTCGAGTTCTCAGGCAGTGCCGGATATTACGGCTACGGATATTACGGAAAGAAAGAAAATTATTTGCAGGATTTTTGATTCCTGTAGTTATGTAAAGAATTGTTATTTTTAATGTGAAAGTATTCTTATAGTTTGGAGTAATTATTATGAAAGATGTTTTTATTGTAGGGTCAAAGGGAATTCCTGCAAAGTATGGTGGCTTTGAAACTTTTGTTGATAATTTAGTAACCCATCAGGTTGATAAAAATATAAAATATCATGTTGCCTGTATGACTTTCCAAAAGCAAGTTAGATGTTACGAGTATCAAGGAGCAGATTGTCAAGAAATTTTTGTGCCAAACATTGGTGGAGCAAAAGCCATTATTTACGATTTGAAGGCTTTAAGATGGTCTTTGGAAAAAATAAAAAAAAGTAAATTAAGAGATGGTATAGTGTACATTTTAGCTTGTAGAATTGGACCATTTCTAAATTATTACGTTGCTAAACTCCATCAATATAATTTCAAAGTTTGGGTTAATCCAGATGGCCATGAATGGAAAAGAGCAAAATGGTCAAAACCAGTTAGATCATACTGGAAAGTTTCTGAACGCTTGATGGTTAAAAATGCTGATTTGCTGATTTGCGATAGCAAAACAATCGAAAAATATATTCATAAAGAATATGAAAAGTACACTCCAAAAACTGAATTTATTGCTTATGGTGCAGATACCACTAGTTCTACTTTAAACAAAAAAGATTTGGTAGTGGAAAAGTGGTACAAAAAGAATAATATTACTTTTGATAAGTACTTTTTAATTGTGGGTAGATTTGTTCCAGAAAATAATTTTGAGACAATAATAAGGGAATTTATGAATAGTAACGTTAAAAACGACCTAATTATTGTTACTAACGTTGAAAAAAATAACTTTTACGAAAATCTAGAAAGAAAAACTCATTTTGAACGGGATTTACGTATAAAGTTTGTGGGAACGGTGTATAACCAGCAACTATTAAAGTTTATAAGAGAGCATGCTTTAGCCTATATACATGGACATTCAGTGGGAGGGACCAACCCATCATTGTTAGAGGCACTGGCGAGCACTAAAATTAATTTGCTATATGATGTTGGCTTTAATAGAGAGGTTGGAGAGAATAGTGCCCTATATTGGGGCAATAGAATAGGAAATTTAGCAGATGTTATTCAAAGAGTAAGCACTACACCATGCGAATTTTCTAAATACTGTGAAAACTCCAAAAAAAGAATAGAGAAATTTTATTCATGGGAGAGAATTATTAAAGATTATGAAGAGACTATGAGGTGATACTTTGAAAATACTTCATTATTCTTTGGGTTTTCCCCCCAGTAGAACAGGGGGGTTAGTCACTTACGCCATAGATTTAGCTCACGAACAAGCCAAAAATGGGGATATGATATATTACCTGTACCCAGGGAAAATTAACTTTTTAAAAAAAAGGGCGTATATAAAAAAAGATAGCGCAAACTCTTATGGAAATTTTCAAGCCTTTTCTTTAATCAACTCCTTACCACTACCACTCTTTGGTGGAATAAGAGAGCCAAATGATTTTATGGCCAATGCTAATAAAGATTGTTATTTTAATTTGTTGAAGACCATAAAACCTGATGTAATTCATATTCATACATTAATGGGATTACATAAAGAGTTCTTCGAAGTGGCCGCTTTTTTTAAAATAAAAATTGTTTATACTTCTCATGATTATTTTGGATTAGCTCCTGAACCAAATTTCTTTTACAACGGCAGTAATTATGTTGACGATAATTCAATAAAGAAATGGATAGAGATTTCGAAGACTGCTTTACCTACTTGGAAGCTTAGAATATTTCAGTTTAATTCCTATAAAACTATAAAGCCATTTTTAAAAAAAATATCGAAGCTAAAAGGGGTAAAAAATAAAAAATTCACAAAAGATATTAATTATAGCAACGAAAAGTTAAGAAAATTTACTTTATTAAGAAACTATTATTTGAGTATTTTTGGATATTTTGATTTTTACCACTTCAATAGCACCGTTAGTGCAAATGTTTATAATAAATTTATAAATATAGATAAATCAGAAATTATTTCTATTTCAAATGCTGGGATTATAAAGAATAGTTTTAAACTGAAAGAAAAAAATAACAGTGGGAAGCTGAGAGTAGGGTATATTGGCCCCTATGAAAAGTATAAAGGTTTCTTTGAATTTTTAAAATTAACCCATATGACAGGCAAGAAGGTTGAGTATCATGTTTTTGGTAGCAATGAAAAGATAAAGATTCCTTCGAAAATTATCAACCATGGCAGATACAGTAGAAAAAATATAAAAAAAGTATTCGAGTTAATTGATGTTCTAATAGTGCCAAGTCTTTGGAACGAAACTTTTGGATTTATAACGGCCGAGGCATTGAGCTATGGTGTAAAGGTTTTGACTAGTAATCATGTGGGATCAAAAGATATAATTGATAGAAGCTTTATTTTTGAAAATATTAATCAGGTACCTAAGCTTTTGTTGAACCTAAATAAGTATAGGCTTATTCGTCCAAAAACAATAAATGAGCATTACGTAGAGATAAAAAAAATGTATAAAAAAGGGAATTAGAAATACATGAGACAAAATGTTGCAGTTGTTATAGTCACTTATGGTGAGAGATATACTTTTGTAAGTCAAGTAATTAAACGCTTGTTAACTATGCATCATGTAAGAACTATTGTGTTGGTAAATAATGGTAATTCTAAAAGGTTCGAGACTTTCGATAAGAGACTATTAAGTGTAGATATACCACATAATAGCGGCTCAGCAAATGGCTACTATGAGGGACTAAAAAGGGTTGATATCAATTATATAGATTATGTCTGGATGTTAGACGATGACAATTTGCCAAATAAGAATTCGTTAGAATGTCTATTAAATTCTTATAAACAAAGGTCTGGTGATGAAGTGTTCTCAGCCTTTCGTGAAGATCGAACAGAATTAAAAGATGCGGGCAAACAGGCCTACATTAAAAATGCTTTCTTTGAATTCTCAATTTTGAAAAAAATTAGGAAGAAAGTTTCAAAAAAAGAATTTTTTGGAAGATATATATCATGTGAAACTGTTCCGTATGGTGGTCTTTTGTTACCTACTGGTATTTTTAAAAAAATAGGTTTTCCTAATAGAGACTTCTATTTGTATAGTGATGACAATGATTATACTTATAGATTAACAAAGTTAGGCTATAAGATTCTTTGTGATACTTATGCAACTATAAAGGACTTGGAAAGTTCATGGTATAGGAGGGAAGAGGTACCAATGTTTAAAGCTTTCTTCGTTACACCGTTAATAGATAATGGTAAATATACCATAAGAAATAGAGTTTATTTTGAGGTAAATAATATTGTAACTAATAAGTTCTCTTATATGATAAACATAATAATTTATCTTACTTATGTTTTTTTTAGGTATATGCCTAAAAGCAAAGAAGGAATGAGGAGGTATTTTATTATTTTGAAAATGATTTACCTCGGTTTGAAAGGAGAATTAGGAAAATTAAGTTGAGTTTCAAGAGAAATTGCGCCAAAAATAGTAAGGAAGATATTTTTAATAAAAATAAAAAAATAAAGTATATTTTCCCAATGCTCATTGGTTTTTTTCTATCTACTTTTTTTAGATTAAGAAAAAAAAAGAAAATAATACTTATAGGTGGAAACTTGGGAGAAAAGTTTGATGATAATTCAAAATATATGTATTCTTTTTTGCAAGTGAAAAAAACATATGATGTTTACTGGTGCCAAAAGTGTAAGAACAAATTGGATCAATCAATTGATAACTTTTTAATTATAGGTTCTGTTAAGAGCTATGTTTTATATTTTATGTCGGATATAGTTTATTTTACGCATTCAATTAGTACCGATATTTGCCCAGTAGCTGCAAGAGTAACTTTTTTTCAACCATTTAAAGTTTATTTGAGCCATGGTGTTGAGGGCCTAAAAAAGAGAATGGATACAAAACTTGAATTTGCAGATTTTTATCCATGTACTAATATGTTTGAGTACGAATTAAAGAATAAGGAATGGGGGATTGCAAAGTGTAAGTTATCGGTCACTGGAATTGCGAGATACGACGGTCTTTATAACAAAATAAAAGTGAACAATGAAAAAATGAGTAAGATTTTATATATGCCAACGTGGCGAGAATGGGATTATGGGTTATCAGTTGAAGAATTTTGTAGGACTGAATCTTTTAAAAATTTAAAGCAGGTATGTGAAAATGTAGAGTTAAAAAAATATTTAGAAAAGACAGGAATGAAGTTAGTGGTTCGATTACATCCGTTCGTTAGTGCATATTTAGAACAATTGAAATTATACTTTTCTTTGGATAACATAATACTGAACAACGATGACATTGGAGATTTGGTAGAAAGCTGTGATGCTTTGATTACAGATTATTCGAGTATATCTTGGGATTTTTTATATTTGAGAAAGCCAGTGCTTTTTTTTCAATATGATTTGGGGAAATATCTTGAAAAACGTGGTTCATACTTAAAAATACCAGATCAGTTATTTGGGCCAAAAGCTTTTTCAGTTAAAGAATTGGTAAAAAACATTGAGACCATTAATGAGCTTAATTATTCTGCCGAAGATTCGTATAGATCTGACTTTTTTGAATTTTTTGATAACCAAAATTGTAGGAGAATTTTTGAAATGACTCGGAGCAAGGAACGTGAAAAATGAAAAAAATATTTTCCTTTTTATTTGCATTACTAGTACTAATAAAGATGTCCAAAAGATTTTGGTCGATGCTGAATTTACTTTTTCCTAAACTTGGTTTTTTATTCCAAGACCGAATTTTGATGGTGCTTATTATATGTTTTATGGGTATTTTTTTTGGTAGTAGTTTGAAAAAACTAGAAAAAAAATATATTTTATTTATGCTGATTTTCTTGTTTTGTCTTATTTTTTCTACATTTACTAATTTAAAATCGGATAGCTCTTTTTTAGAAAATTTTTCACTATTGCTAAGTAGCTATATTTTGGTAGTGTATTTAATAATTTCTAAAACTATTAATATTAACATAATTGATGGCAAAATTTGTGAGAAAACTATATTGTATTTTTCCTTTTTTCAAGGGATTTTAGGAATAATCCAACATATCTCAAAGAATGCAATTGTACCAATTATTAATAGTCAAGGAGATGCTATTGTTAGTAGTATTTATTATTTGAATGGTGCGAGTTCTAATAAGATTTTTTTTATTCAACAAGCTGGTGCTCAAATTAGAGCTTTTGGTATGACTGATAGCGCTTTGACATTGGGGTTATTTATGTTACTATCCATCGCTATTATATTTACTCATGATGATTTAGTTAACAAGTTTACCCAGTATCTTTTTTTAGCGGTTTATGTTACAACTATCATTTTTACTTTGACAAGAATTGTTTATTTTGCATCGTTAATATTAATAATTATATATTTGTTCAAAGGTAAAATGAAAATTACAAAAAGTTTTTATTATATATCGTTATTGCTTCAACTAGTTGTTTTAATTGTTGCTAACCATGTGGACAAAATATCTAACTATTTCACTAGTGCTTTTTTCAGTTCTTTTATTTCCAGATTGGAAGGGTATAAATTTTTTCTAAATTATTACGGCTTTTCTGTACGAAATTTTTTGTTTGGCTTCGATAATGTTTCATATGGTAACTTTTTGAAGTCTATATATACTATTGATAACGAGTTGTTGAATATGTATATGGATATTGGTGTAATCGGATGTGCTATTGTTTTTTATATAATTGGTCAGAGTTTAGACTCCTGCGAGGAAAACATTCCCATGGATAGAGCTTTTATTAGCTTATTTACTTTTTTGGGCGTTACAAATTCAGTATATTATTTTTTCTCAGGGGTTGCTTTATTTATGAACATTATCTATAAAAGAAGGAGGCCCAGTGTGAAAATTGAAAATGAAAAACAAAATTAGCGTTATAGTTCCCGTGTATAATGTTCAAACATATATTGAAAGATGTATTAAATCTATATTAGCACAAACATATAGCAATATAGATTTAATACTGATTGATGATGGTTCTACTGATAACTCAGGTAGAATTTGTGATGATTACTCTAAATTAGATAATCGTGTAACCGTTGTACATACTAAAAATAACGGACAGTCAATTGCTAGGAATATTGGTTTGTCTTTATCAGATAGTGAGTTTATAGGTTTTGTTGATGCTGATGATTTCATTGATTCTGATTATTACGAAGTACTCTGTGGAATTTTGTTGAAAAATAATGATATTTCTTGTGTAGGGCTATCGATGGGAAATAATAATTCACGTAATGTTGAAGTTATTAACCAAGAAAATGCTGTAATTCGAATTATGGCTGGGGATCTATGGACAGTTGTCTGGAACAAATTATTTAGAGCTTCTTCTTTAAAGGGAGTTACTTTTCCTGAAAAACAAGTGCATGAGGAAATTGCATTTAATCACAAATTTTTGATGCGTGTAAACTATTTTGGTGTTGTTGATTACAAGGGATATCATTATACAAAGAAACGTGAAGGAGATACTAAGTCCACGTTTCAATTAAGTAGACTTAACACATATAAACAAATTTTGAATTTTATTGATGATTTGGAAGAAAATGGACAGTCTCGAGCTAAAAAAGCGTTAATGTTATTTGGTATAACTCATTTCATAGAAATGTTTTATTCTGCAAAGGCAACAAATCAACCTAGAACAACTTTATTAACAGTAAGAAAATACTTTTTAGCGATGTTATATCTAGGTTTAGAGGAGGGCGTGGTTTTAAAAAAACCTAGAATCTTGTTGAAAGCTGTTGATTTTTATTTTTACAGTTACATGGTTATTGCTTGGAGGAAAACATGAAACTATTCAAAAACTTTTTATATAATTTGATGTATCAAATTTTTACGTTAATTGTTCCCTTAGTAACAATACCTTATATTTCACGTGTCTTGGGTCCACGTGGGATTGGTGTAAATACCTTTACGACCTCAGTAAGTCAGTATTTTGTTTTACTAGCAACCTTAGGTATAACTACTTACGGTCAAAGAGAAATTGCTTATTTCAGAAAAGACAAGAAAAAACTATCACAGATTTTTTGGGAAATAGAGTTTTTATCAATAATTACTTCGGTGATTTCATTGGTTCTATTTTTATTTTTCATATTGTTTGTATTTGGAGATTATAAACAATACTATTTTTTGCAGACAATTTTAATATTTTCCTGTGCTGCTGATGTTTCTTGGTTTTTCAATGGACTTGAGAAGTTTAAGGTTACTGTATTAAGAAACTTTATTTTTAAAATACTTTCGGTTATTATGATATTTCTGTTTGTTAAGAAATATTCTGATTTGAGTATTTATATTTTTATAGTTTCATGTTCAACATTTTTAGGTAATCTGTCACTGTGGACGTACCTAAAAGGGTACCTTTGCAAAGTGAATTTTACGAATATGAATATTATGAGGCATTTGCGACCAACGTTGTTGTTGTTTTTACCTCAAGTTGCCATCAACATCTATGTTTTTTTAAACAAAATAATGTTAGGTAGCATGAGTTCTGTTGAAGAAGCCGGTTTTTTTGATAGTTCTGACAAAATTGTAAGAATGTGCTTAACTTTGATTACTGCATTGACTACAGTTATGATGCCAAGAGTGGCGAATGCGTATGCAAATGGTGATAACAGCAGTATCAAAACTTATTTAAAGATGGGGTTCGGAATTGCCATTATGTTTTCAATTCCAATTTTTTTTGGACTGGAGAGCATAGCAGCAGGATTTATCCCCTGGTTTTTTGGGAAAAATTTTTTAAAAGTTGTTCCAGTAATTTATATAGAGCTATTTGCAATAATCCCAATTGCTTTTTCTCAAATATTAGGCATACAATACTTAGTACCTATTGGGAAAACTAAGCAATATAGTATTGCTATTGTTTTGGGTGCTATAGTAAACCTTTTGTGTAACATTCCATTAATTTATTTCTATTCCGCTATTGGAACCGCTATCGCGACTGTAATTTCTGAAACATGCATTACGTTGTTTGAATTTTTATATGTTTCGAAAAATGTTAGCGTAATTTCTTTATTTGATGAAGCTTGGAAGCCTTTTTTTGCGGGTTTAATAATGTTTATAACGGTTAAGTTTTTCAATTATAACTTAGAGACTAATATAATTAATTTATTTATAGAAATTTTCATTGGTGGTATTATATATATCGCAGTGTTGCTACTTTTACGTTACAGTACTTTAGTTAAGATAAAAAATACTTTACTCGCCAAAAAGTAAAAATAGGCCAATGTTTAGTGTTTGCATGCTTGTTATAAGAAGACGTTGTGCACTTCAACTACGCAATTTTATCTGGGAAGAATTCATGCTTTTCGTTCAGTTTTAAGTCGATTTATAAAGATGAGGGAAATTAGTTCTATAAATTTAAAAGCATGATCACAAATTCAATTTCTGAGAACCTAAAAAGCTGAAATTTTATGTAAATGTTTACTAAATTTTATATTAAAATTATATATTAAAAAATTACTTAAACGTACTTAAAAAAACAACTTTGTAGATTGATTCAAAGTGTTTGAAAGTGGTCAAAATTAATATATTATCAAAGAATTTTATCAAGTAGGGGTTTTAATTGCTAAACTATTTATCCACATAGAAATCGTTAATTTTCAAACGCTCTCAAAAAGTTCCAGTTCTTTTTTATTGAACCAAAAAAATATTTTGTTTAGTAGTCAGTGTATTTCTGGAGAATTAAAGTTCATGCCACTGTGACAGATTTAGTTGCGCTTAAAAATTTACTTTAATTAAATTTAACAGAAATTATATTCAGATCACGGCGCAGTTGATTGTTTAGTACTAAATAAAAAATAAGTATTAACATTTAAAGGTTTACAAATTTGTGTACTTATTATTTACTTAGAGTCAAAGGGAGGTTTTTTTTATGAAAGGAATAATTTTAGCAGGTGGTAGTGGAACGCGTCTTTATCCAATTACTCGTGGAATATCTAAGCAATTGATACCTGTTTACGATAAACCTATGATTTATTACCCTATCTCAACATTAATGCTAGCTGGCATCAAAGATATTTTAGTAATTTCTACACCAAGAGATATACAGAGTTTTGAAGATTTACTTGGAGATGGGTCCGACATTGGAATTAATTTTTCGTATGCCGTACAAGAAAAACCAAATGGACTAGCTGAGGCATTCATTGTTGGAAAAGACTTTATTGGGTCAGATTCAGTTTGCTTGATTTTGGGTGACAATGTTTACTATGGAAGTGGTATGGCCAATATGTTGCAAAATGCAGCTAAGTTGACTACTGGAGCAACGGTTTTTGGTTATCATGTCAATGACCCTGAACGTTTTGGGGTGGTTGAATTTGACTCAAATATGCATGCAGTATCGTTGGAAGAAAAACCTATGCATCCTAAGAGTAACTACGCGGTAACAGGATTGTATTTTTATGATAATCGCGTTGTTGATTATGCAGCAAATCTCGAACCCTCAGATCGTGGAGAGCTAGAAATTACAGATCTTAACAAAATATATTTACATAATGGTGAACTTAATGTTAAGTTAATGGGTCGCGGTTATGCATGGCTTGACATGGGCACTCATGATTCGATGCTTGAAGCCTCTAGCTTTATTGCAACAATTCAAAAGCGAGAAAATTTAAAAGTATCTTGCCTAGAGGAAATCGCATATCGCATGGGATACATTTCTAAGAGACAGTTGTTAGAGTTGGCTCAACCTATGAAGAAGAATGATTATGGTCAATATTTAATTAGATTAGCAAATCAAAATTAAAGTAAGGGGCAAAAATTTTGAAAATTATTGATACTAAATTAAAAGATGTTAAAATTGTTGAAACTGATGTATTCGGAGATCATCGCGGCTTTTTTACTGAAACCTATACGCAAAACAAATTTCATGAAGCAGGGATCGATGTCGATTTTATTCAAGACAATCAGTCATTGTCAGTTGAACCAGGTGTGCTGCGCGGAATGCATTACCAAAGAGCACCATATGCGCAGACTAAGCTATTACGTGCAGTTACAGGCGTTATTTATGATGTTTTGGTTGATATTCGCAAGGGCTCGCCAACATATGGTAAATGGGAAGGCTATCTTTTAAGTGAATATAATCATCGCCAG
>NZ_AZEG01000024.1 GCF_001434935.1 Liquorilactobacillus uvarum DSM 19971
AAAGGAAGCTGATCTTTTTTGTCCGAACAGCGTTCGGATTAATTTTACAATCTACCATAAGCAAAGATTCGTTAAAAAGGAAAGAAAGAGTTTCTAACATACACTTTCTATCCTTGAATAATAAATACAAGAAAGAGTGGTATAGGCAAAACAAATATTGGAAATTAGGTTATAAGCCAGCTATTTATCTAACTAATAAAAATAAAATTAGAAGACTTAAATTGTGGCTTCGTTTGGAAAATCAAAAAGAAAAAAGGGGACATAGTCAAAATGCAGTTTACGATAGTACCACTAAAAAGTAGTAACAAGAAAGCATACAAAAAAGAATTCGCTAATTGGTCGGAAGTTGAAACATACATTGAGCATATATTCAATTTTGAGGAGAGTGAGTCCTGTGACTAACCTAAGAGAATTGCGTGAGAAACATTGCTTAACACAGCAAATGCTAGCAAACAGGTTAGATGTTGCTAAGGCAACTATTGGAGCGTATGAACGAGGTATTAATTTTCCTGGTAGAGAAATGCTAATAAAGTTGGCGGATTATTTCAAAGTTAGTATCGATGAACTGATAGGCAGGGAGATATAAAAATGAGTGAAAGTGCAGGAATGGCATTAAATAGGCTTATCAATCAGCATAAATTCCCAGAAGTTGTACTGACTGATATTTTGGGAAGACTGCAAAGCAATGCTCTAGGCAACACCGATGAACAATCGAAGGAAGCCTATATTTGGTAGCAGGTTAGATATTTAGAAAATTGGTTGGGATTGAAGGGTGAAAGTTAGCGTATGAAAACTAGAGAACGACTTATTGATATAGCTGTTGATAATTGGTCTGATATGAAGATGGATTTGCTAATGAACATTTTAGAAACTCCAACAGAAGAACAGTTGAAATGTGAGTATTGTCATCCATATTTAAGGGATCAGCTTATAAATCACATGGAAATGTCTGGAGTTTTAGGGAAAGAAATACGACTTAATGATGGTATAGCTGATTCTTTATTAATTAACACTAAAACCAATGAAATTATGGATGACGATTACGAACTTGGGGATGAAACGGCTAAAATAAATTTTTGCCCAATGTGTGGAAGAAAGTTTGGGGATGAATAATCGTGATAAAAAAATTTGCTAATAGAAAAACTGCAAAGCTTGTTGATAAAAACGGAGAAGTACTAAAAAAATACGATACATTCATTTATCAAGAAGGCACATATATTATCGTTTCTCAGCGTGGATATTCAGTGACAGTAGAGGGATTAAAGCCAAAAGAGACATGGGGTAAACGTATATTCGATGATGTTACGTTAAGGACAATGTGTGTAAAAACAGAACAAGAACGCAGACCAAAGGGTGAGCGACCATGGATGGATTAAAAGAGTTAAATTATTTTTTAGATTTTTTCAAAAGGCAGGATCCAGAAACACAAGCAAAACTGATTAAACAACTAGAGGGGGAAAACAAGAATGACGGTTCTAAATCACAAAAAGTACAGGATAACTGATCATGGTTTTGAAAGATTGAGAGAACGTTTTGGCGTACATCGAAATAAAGCTTATGGTTGGCTTGATTGGGTACTGTACAACGCGGACTATGAAAGTACAAGTCCCAATGGTGCAGAAATTTGCAAATACCATGAAATTGTAGTGGTGTTAAATCCATTAAGCCACACATTGGTTACGGCGTATCAAGATGAAACTGCAGATAGAGCATGTGAAGTTCTCGCACAATACTTTCCGTTTCAAGCGAATGAAATAAAAAGCATAATAACGTACTCAACGGCATTAGGCCCAGATTGGAAAAATGATTGGTCAGTACTTACTGCAGCTGGTAAAGAGCGTGAAATGGTGGAAACAACAAAGAAAATCAATAAAATACTTAGCAACAAAGATAAAGGCGTAAAAGGTCTCAGTTATAGTTGGGCTGAAATTGCTCATGAAGCTGCTAAAAAAAGTATTACGGATAACGCACCACAAAAGAAAAATGATAGATAAGTTGTGAGGTGTAGACTATTGGCTAAGGAAGGAATATTCACTTTATATCGTGGGGATGAATTCATTGACGTGGGAACACTTACAGAAATGGCGAAAAGAAACAACATAAGAAGAAAAACATTAAGTAACATGAGACTACCTGGTTACCGAGAAAGACATAAAAATTACGAAAATAGACTTTGTTGCTATAAAGTTGACGAAATAGACCCAGTTTCTGAAAAGTAGGGTTTACAATAACACTGTTGTTAATTCAGCAGTGCTTTTTTGTGGCGTAGCATGATCTGCGACAGGGTGACATAAGTTGCCAATACATAGATTGGTGGATCAAAGCGTGTGGCACGTGCGAATTTGATTTAAAGTGTTGGACGGACCAACATGAAGTTGAGACTGGCAACCTCGCTCAACTGTGTTACATAGTAAACAATGAAAACTATTTAAGGAGGATGATAAGATGAACTTTGGAAAAGCAATTGAGGCTCTAAAGCAAGGATACAAAGTTGCTCGCAAAGGTTGGAATGGTAAAAATCAATACATACAATATATTCCAAGCAAAATATTGAACAAACAGCTGAAACATGACGAAAAGTACACATTTTCTGATGTGTTGGCAATCAAAACGTCAAATGATGTTATTCAAGTAGGCTGGCTTGCAACACAAACCGATATGCTTGCTCAAGACTGGGAAATACTGCCCGCAATGGCTATAAACTAAGTGGTGGAGATGGCGGAAAAATCCGCTTAATTTTGGGCTTGTTTGGTTTCGACAAGTTGAATTTGGTTAGATTAGCGTGTAGTATGGCAAGACTTAATCTTCCGATAATTTTAATTGCAAACAAACAAAATGCATTAGTTGCTGCCTAGTTTATAACTGACTAGCAACATTTACCCCATATCTTAAAGAGTGTAAAAGATATGGTACAAAAAACACCCTTGTGAGTAAACCTGTAACTCATGTAAAAAAATCACGGTCGAGAGCAACTAATGTTCTTTGCTTATTCTCTGGTTGTTCTTAGTAGAAGTAATAAGATACACACGTAGAATATTTAATACTTGTTCAGTTTGGACGTGGGTTCAATTCCCACCAAGTCCATAGTGTTATCGCTAATCACTGAAAGCGTAGTGTTTAAACACCGGGTAGCTCCGTTATCGGTAGGACGGTTATCGAGACCGTCTATACATATAACGACAGCTTAACGGCTGCCGTTTTTTTGCGTTTAAGGAGGAATAACATGGTTGACTATGAACGGATGATTGAAAACGTTAAGAAGGTTAAGGAAGGCCAAAATATTTTGCATCCGGAAGATGATTTTATAAAGGCAATGCATAAGATAATGAGAATAAACCGCACTTCAGCGAATATTGGGGCTCATATAGTAATGATTTTATTTAAAACAGGAGTACTTACTAACAAGAACATTCCAAAAGAATATAAGAGATTTTGATTATGAAGAACGATAAAAGGTACGGATTAATTTCATGTGGTCGTGATGCTTGGCAGTACAGACATGTAGATCAAGAAAGGAGAAAAGAAATGATGAAAGAAAAACATTTGAAGTTAAAGCAAGTAGCTATGACAGAAGCCGAAAAAGCAAAGGTTATTAATGCCATTAAGAAACTTGACATGGAAAAAGATGCTAAGTATGTAGCCTCTAAAGCAATTATTAATGCACCTACTTTGACAATCGGCATCCCTGAATAAAGATGAGAGTGATTGTAAATTGATAATACTAGACGAAGAACACGCAGAACGATTAATGAAGATCGATAGTTACGTTACAGCAACACATAGAATAATGAATGCGTTGAATATTAGTGGCTATGAAGCCTCTAATTTGCTCTATGACAGATTGATTAATCATAGGCTTAAAAATATGACTGCTGCTCAAGTCATGAAACAGATTGAAGAAAAAAACAATAGTTTGAAATGGCTCATTACTTATAGTGGCAAGGATGTTAAACGAAATGAATTACAAGACAAAAAGCGACAAGAGAAAGTCCGAGAAGAGCTAAAAAAGTATGATACAGGAATTATTCAATTAACATACTCAAATAACACTTTAAGGCCCAAAGACAGAGAGAAAATTATTGCTTTGTTACCAAAGATTTTTAGAAACCATAAAACTGCAGAATGGTGCGCATATTTGCTTAAATATGGAGAACTAGAAACTAGACATCATTATAAGCAAACACATCGACAAGTACAGTTGAAACTAAATGACTTAGAAAAGCAATGCAACAGACACCGAGAGAGAATGATCAACATTGTTTTGTCTAAACGGGAGAAAGAAATCATAGCAGAAGAAGATGTACTAAAAGAATTTACGCAACTACTAGAAAGTGAAAGTTACACAGATGAACAAATGCAAGACTTGATCAATGAGGAATACGCCTATATCGAAGATTTAATGGGCACAGTCTATATGAAGAATCCAAAAATGTTATTAGATTCTTTTATGGATGCTGTAAATACTGACAAGTACATTTTTTGCAATGTTATATACGGTCGGATAAAGGAACTGGAAAGGAAAATGATCGAGGGATGAGAGTACATTTTTGTTCACACAATGGTTGTAATGAAGTAATTCCAATTGACAGTAGGTATTGTCAAAAGCACATATCTGAATATAAGCCTTATAAGAGAGTAACTGATACACAGAGAAAAGGATTGCAGAGGGCTTACAACTTGATTGAACGTGATCAGAAAGCTAACAGTTTCTATCATGATAAAAAGTGGACAGTTACCAGACAAACGGTAGTAGTTCGAGACATGCACGCTGATGCGATTACAGGAAACGTTATACCAGATAATCAGTTGCAAGTAGATCACATTGTTCCAAGAAGATTATGTAAGGATCCATATGATTTAAACAATCTATGGTGCTTATCAAGAATTAATCACACACGCAAGAATAAGATTGAAGCACATATGTCAGATAGTGCGTTGAAGCATGTTGGTCGTAAGTGGTGGATCAAAGTGTTGAAGGAGAGGTTTAAATAGAATGAGGTTATTGAATTTTCTAACAGTAGTGTTATTGGCATTAAAGATTACAGGTGTGATTACTTGCTCATGGTGGTTAGTATTTCTGCCAAGCATTATCTATGTAAGTGTGTATGCTGCTATGTGGGTAACAGGCATAATCATTGTAACAATTGCCAAGGTCATTGGTAAGAGAAAGAGAAAGTAAGGGATGAACAAGTGAAGATAGAGTCTCGAAAGATAGCTGTAGGATTAAATAAAATTGTACAAATAGATAGTAAACAAATAATTTTTATACGTGTGATTCCAGGAAAAATATTATATTCCACAGATCGAAAAATATATATCGAGCTTACGCGTACAACAGCACTCTCAATGTTAAATAAAATGCATGACCCAGAGAGCGATGAAATGTATAACACAAAATATAATAATTAGGGAGTGAGCAGATGGATATAAAAAGTATTCATAAGCCAATATCTGAAAGAGCCCAAGCTAAAAATCCATTTAGTAGTGTAAATAATAAGAAATGTGACCTTGAAGTCATAAAAGTAAGCAGACTTGCTGACGATCATTTTAAGTTGTTTCTTGATAAGAGTTTGACTCTTGGCGAGCTGGAGCTATATACATCAAGACTTGCTTACTATCTAGCGAAGAGATGGACGAATTTAGAGGGCAAACCAATTGATGAATCAGTTAATGCCGTATCACTTGCTATGCTTGAGCATATGAAGGAATGGAATGAAGGGGATGAATGAGAATGATGCCAGAAGGATTTGAACCACAAGAATTCGTATTTACTATAGAAGGAGACAAAGCAATGAATCTGGAGAAACAAAAAGCACTTTACAAATTATCTAAATACTATCCATACCTATCTGTTAAAGTAATTGAATACTTGTTAGATACAGCTAACGATAATGGAAGACAAGACTTAGATCATTTACGTGATACAAAGGGAAAATAAATGGTTGAAAAGGTTCGGTTCAGAAGTATGTACAACGCACAAAGGAATCCTGAACATGCTAACGAGGACTTGGAATATTATAAGAAATACCAAGAACTATCTGTGCAAGAATCGTTTGAACATATACATTATAAATTTAAAGATATATTTGATAAAAACTCTAACACAAATTGCGTTAATAATAGTGGGAAGATAAATCAAAAACAGAATAATTGATAAAAAATCGCTATAAACGTTGATACCCCGGGCCCTTTTGAAAAATAAAAAAGAGCGTACACATTCCAGCTCGCTTAGGACCGAGCAACAAATAAAACTTTTTTACACCCCAGGGGGGTAAAAATAATATAAACCATAATAATTAAACTACAGAAAGGCTTTGAGGCCTTTCTTTTTTTGCACTCAATGCCAAAACTGTACATGTTAAAAATTTATGAATGCTGATAAATAAACAATTGAGAAAGGAGGGGGTAGATGTTGGCAAAACGGCCGAAATTATCGCTTGCAAAAGATGATAGAAAGTATGTTAGAGAGCGTACTGAAAAACTAGTTAAGGGCACCAAGGATATGCAGCCAATGCAAGTAACGCCACCTAAACATTTAAATGGGGTTGCTAGATATGCTTGGACTCAGATTGTTGATCAATTAAATAGTAAGGGATGGCTTAAAGAAACTGATAAGTCAGTATTGGAATTATTGTGTGTACAGTTGCAAGTATATCGTGATGCTTATGAGCATATTTTTGTAGGTAAGCCTAATAAAGATGGGGAACGAAAACCGGAAGGAACACAAACAGCTATTTATGGTGTAGTTCAAGACTCAAGCGGAAAAATAATAGCCCGTCCTTTTATAGGTTATAAAGCTAATCCAGCCGTATCTAACCTTGATAAGGCATCCAAAATGATTAAAAGTTTGTCAGAAACTTTAGGATTAACACCGCAAGCTAGAGCAACTTTGCTATCACTAGCAAAACCTGACAAACAGCATGAAAGTTTAGGAGATTTATTGAATAGGAAGAGTGAGTTTTGATGGACAAGATAGATCTAACCAAAAAAGGTGTGACAGTAGAAAAGGTTTATAAGGAGCAACGGGACAAAGGTACCTACAATGAAATATTTAAGAAGTATAAGGATCCGGCCACTAAATATTCTTTTTATGTGTTGGAAGGTAAAGAAATAGCCGGAGAAATGACTAAACTAGACTGTTTCAGACACCTAAATGATTTGGCTAGAGCAGAGGAAAATATTGATGATTTTCCTTATTACTATGACCTGGACAAATGTAGAAACATTTTGAATTTTGCTGCTATATGTCCGGATGTGAATATGGGTAAGCCGTTGCCTTTAATGTTGTGGCAACAATCATTTTTATGTAAGTGTGTAGGATGGAGAAATAAAGAAGACAATTATAAGCGATATTCCAGGGTAATTTTATCTGTAGCACGTACAAATGGGAAAACCTACTTAGCTAACATCTTAACTTCATACAGTTTTCTTGTGGAAGCAGATGAATATAGTAATCAAGATATGGGATATATCGCACCAGTTTCTGCCCAAACGGACAAGGGGTTTAGGTACCTAAGGACCACATTTAATTACCTAAAGAATATTCCAGCGATTGGCCAGATTTTTCAGGATAAGAAAATACGTGTTGTTGATGATAAGATAGCCTCTTCAAAAAATGAGAACAAGTTGCTTAAACTTTCCCAAGAAGGCGGCCAATTTGATAGTTACCATTTTCTGTTTTGTGTTGTCGATGAAGTGGGGGATGATAAACATCTTGGCGTGATTAAGACTAATTCAGGCAAGATCACATCTGGTCAAGTACAAACACCTAATCATCAAACATTAAACACTTCAACAGCATATCCTGATAGTAATTCAATACTTTATTCAGATGAAAAAATGCTTAAGGAAACTATGCAGAGGGATTATGAAAGATTGCTAGATGATTACTTATGTGTAGTTTATGAACAAGATTCAACAGATGAAACGAGTAATCCTAAAACTTGGATAAAGAGCAATCCTGTCTTAAGCCTTTCAGGGAAAGAAAGTATGCTGACCAGTCTTATTTCAGAAAGAGATACATTTACAAGCCAAGGTAAGATACAGGAATTTCAAAATAAAAATCTCAATCTTTGGTTGGCAACTAAGCAAAACAGTTACCTAGATTTAGATGATATAGAAAAAGCAGTAGTTAAAGAACCACCTATCAGCATTAAAGGCAGAAAAGTATACATTGGTTGGGATCTAGCTCATTTTTCAGATGATATTGCTATTGTTTTTGTTTTTCCATATACAGACAACAAAAGGATTAATAAATTTTATATCTATGAGCACTCGTGGGTACCATTGGCTAGGGCTCAAAACAATATCACAATCAAAGAACGAATGGACGGTATCGACTATAGGAAAGCTGAGAGTTTAGGGTTTGCCACCATAGCTGATAATCCGTATGGATACATTGATGAAAACATGCCTTATGAATGGATGATGGAGTTTATCCAGGACAATCAATTAGACGTACAATATTTCAATTATGATGCTTACCAGTCTGAGCCAATCGTTTTAAAAATTGATCAACAAACTGAAATAGCAACTATGCCAATTAGACAAGGTACTCGGACTTTAAACAGTCCTACTACTTATTTCAGAAAAATGATGGACATGAATAGAATTACTTACCTCGATGATCCCATGCTGATAGCTTGTCTTAAGAATGCTTTATTATTTTCGGATAACAATGGTGTAAAAATTGATAAAGATAAAGCTACGGCTAAAATTGATTGTTCTGATGCAATTATTGATGCTTTTGAAACTGCGAGACTCCACTTTGAAGATGTCGATGCGGTTAAAGAAAAAGAGAGTAATAAGCCATTCGCTGGTTGGAGCGAAGAAAAGGTACATGATTATTTTCAAAATTATAGTTTTTAAAGTCTGACAACTTTAACGCTAATAATGATGATTAATAGTTGAGAGGTTAAAAATATGAATAAATTAAAAAAAGTTGGAGTACAGTTGATTGCTAATATTCCCTTTATCTTGGTATTGGCTGGCATTGCAAGCATTGTGTATGCTTGCTTTTTATTTACTGAGATTTTAGGGTGGGCAATTCTTGGGATAGCACTAATTATGGTGGCTTATATGCTGTCTCCCACAATTAAAGGTGGTGGTGATTAGTGGCAATTATTGATCCATTCTCAGCATTTAAAAAACGTGAAAGATGGATAAGTCCACAACAAGGGAGCACCGTATCAGTATATAAAGGCAAATTGATCACGAGTAATTATGTCAATGCTTCTGAGGCGTTAAAAAACTCGGACATTTTTGCGGTGATATATAAAATTGCGTCTAGCATCGCTGCTGTGGATTTTAATGCGCCGATACCTTATGACAAAATGATTAATCACCCTTCTAATTTAATTAGTAAATTTAGTTATTGGCAAGCAGTTGTGAGTCAGTTACTTCTAGCTGGGAATGCTTATGTAGTAATTACTGAGAGGGATGATCACAATATACCAATTAAGTTAGAGTATGCTTCACCATCTCAGACTAGCATTATTTTATCTGATGATAGTCAAAATTTAACCTATCAGATTACATGGAATGATGACAGAGGACAAAAAAAATACGCAGCTAGTGATGTTTTGCATTTTCGTTTAATGAGTCCTTACGGGCAATCAGAGGGAAATTATTTGATAGGAATGTCGCCTCTTTACTCATTACAAAAAGATGTTGCAATGCAAGAACAAAGCAAACACTTAGCACTTAACACTCTTGTAAATGCAATTAATCCAAGTTTTACAATCACATTGCCAAATGTGCAAGTGTCAAAAGAGGATAAAGACAAGGTAAGAGATAGTTTTCAAGAAGCTAATAGTGGTGAAAATGCAGGTAAAACAATTGTATTAGACCAGTCAGCAGAATTAAAGGTACTTTCAGTTGATAGCGATGTAGCTAATTTCCTTAATAATTACGATTTTAGCCAGTCACAAATTGCAAAGGCCTTCTTAATTCCTAATTCAGTGTTGGATGATAGAAAAGGAGATCAACAAAGTAACATTGCTGATATTGGTGATTTTTATGTTAATAGTCTTTCACCTTATATCAACGCAATGAAGAGTGAATTTGAATTAAAGCTAGGCATCGATATCAAGGTAGATATCACAAATGCAACTGATTTAACTAACAATAAGTTTATTAGCCAACTAGCAACATTTGCGACAGGGCGAACGCCAGCTATACCAGCCGAATTAGCACAAAAAATATTAGCAAGTAAGGGTATTTTTGGATTAAAAGCAAAAGATATTACTACAGTTACAGATACTAAAGGTGGTGAGACAAAAGGTGGAAACACAGGAAATTGACACAAGAACTCTTTTAACAGACACATTAGAGGTAAAACGAGATAAGTCTAGCGGAAAAATGCAGATTCAGGGATATGCCCTTAAATTTAATGTACCTAGTAATTCTTTACCATTTATTGAATATATTAAGCCAAGCGCCTTAGATGGTGTCGATTTTTCACATTGTTTACTACTTTATGCACACAATACTGACAACATTCTTGCAAGAGAAGATTCGGGAACGTTACAGACCGTTGTGGATGATGTTGGGTTGCTTTTTACAGCTACTTTACCAGATACGACGATAGCCAATGATGTGTATAAAAATATTGAAGCTGGAAATTTAAAAGGCTGCTCGTTTTCCATGAAAATTGCCAAGAACGGCGATAGTATGACTAGGAATATTGATGGAACAATTATCCATAATATCACTAAAATAGATAGAATTTCGGAAATCACTATCACAAGCATTCCAGCATATAATTCTAGTTCAGTCGAGGTCAAAAGAAGTTTGAATAAGATCAAAAAAGAAGGGGTGCAAAAAATAGAAATGGAAGAAAATGAAGAATTTAAAACAGCCGTTGCTAATTTTATGTCGGCATTTGGTAGTAATTTTCAAGAAAGGTCTATGGCAGGTACAGATACAAAGAAAGAGAAAAAAATGGCAGACCCTTTCAAAGTTGGCGAAACTGTTATCCTCAAGGCTGATCATATGCCTGGGATGCAAGGTGCGATGGCTAAGATTGATGCAGTTAACAATGGAGCATATGAAGTTGATTACTGGCCCACAGATGGTTCGGAAGAGGTGAAAGATCATAAGTGGGTAACTGCTGATGAAATGGAAACAACAGATAAGCCATATCCAAGCGCTGTGAAAACTCAAAAGCGTGACGATGAAGATGATTCTGGAAATGATGATGGTGGATCGGATGATTCAGGGTCAGATGAAGAAGATCGTGAAGATAATTCAAGTGATGAAACTTCACCAGAAAATAAAAAAGATAATGAAACCCAAAATGAAGATTCGGAGAAAAGAGACAGTTCATCGGGTGATGATACTGAAGCACCGGAGGACGGTCAGTCAAACTCTGACACAGTAGGCGCTAATAACAATGACAACGAAGGTGAAGGAGACGAAAACAAAGAAATGACAAGAGAATTAGGACAATCCAACAAAAATGAAGAAGTGACGCGTGACTTTCATGACATGCTGGTAGCTGGCGAAGTAAAACGTGATGTCACAGGCGGTGTGGGTCTTCAAACAGGAGCTACATTAATTCCAGATACAATTCTGCCGGCTGAGAAGGAAACTCATCAATTTCCAAGACTAGCAGATTTGATTCGCACGATCACAGTTAAGACTACGACAGGTAAATTGCCAGTGTTCCAAGAACAAACAGGAACTTTGAGTGAACATGCAGAGTTTAGTGCTACTTCTAAAAGCACCCCTTCAGATGTCAAACCTATAAATTGGGATTTGGGCACGTATACAGGGGCCTTTGCTTACAGTCAAGAACTTATTCAAGATTCAGACTATAATTGGGAAAGCGAATTGGGATCAGAGTTAAGAGATCTGCAGAATAATACAGATGATGGATTAATTGTTAAGGCACTCGTAAAAGATGTAACACCAGTCAAAACCAAGGACTTGGTGTCAGCAATTAAAACAGCGCTAAATGTAAATTTGAAGCCAATTGATTCGGCAAACGCATCTATTATTCTTTCTCAAGCAGCATTCAACATGCTGGATCAGATGAAAGATAACGAAGGTCGCTCGTTGATCCAGCCAGATTTAACTAAAGCTTCTAATTATGCTCTTTTAGGAAAATCTTTAGTAGTCATTGATGATGTACTGTTTCCAAATGCTAAGGCCGGAGATGTAAATGCGATTGTAGCTCCTCTTAAAAAAGCCGTTATTAAATTCATGCAGTCTCAGATTCAAGGGAAATTCCAAGATAATTATGAAAATTGGTACTCAATCTTAGGCTTATTTTATCGTTGTGATGTTGAACAAGCACGTAAAGATCTTGTTACATTGATTCAGCAAGATACAACTGCTGATACACCTACAGATGGCGAATAAAAAAATGTAACCGTTTAATCCAATGCTGATAGACGTGTTTTAAGAACAAGTTCATGAAATAAGATAACTAATCGCCTATGGAAATAAACAATTGTGCTATATAGTGCGGCGGTTATTGAGAAAGGACGAAAGAGTTGGTAAATGAATTGATGAAAGAGCTAGGTCTTGATGAGACACCCGATAATGAAGCATTAATTAGTTCTTTGGTTGCAGATGCGCAGTTAATTACTTTAGATAGTATTTCAAGTACAGCAACTCAAGACGATTACAAAAATAACAATTTATTTAACAGGGCAGTTAAGACCTTAGCTACTCAGCTCTTTTACGATAGAACTCTTTCTGAAGGCACTTCATTGGGCTATCAAATGATAGTAACTCATTTACAAATGGGGGTGTTATCTAGTGCGGACACAAACGCAACCTCGAATGAAAACATATAAGCCTTATCAGATGATCAAAAAGTGTTCTCTGGGGAAAATAGAAGATGTTAGGAATCAGTATACAGGAGTTACTAAACCAGTTTTTTCTACTGTACGTGATGTTCACTATGCTCAGGTTAAAAGGAGTCTCACTCAAAAGTACTTAATCAGTCTTGGAAGTTCATTGAATGACACAATAATGATTGCAATACAACACCAAGATATGACGGATATTAAGCTTGTGAAGATGAATGAAGTTGTGTATGACATCGAGGATAACTCTATTGATGATTCGAACGTTTATATAAAATATGACATCTTGACGCTCCAAGAGAATACTAAAGTGGGTGGATCCAATGGCTGAAGAACCAGATTTAACGGATGCTCTTAATATGTGGTTAGATGATATTAAAAAATATGGTGAATTTTCAATAGAGGAGTTATCAAAGCTTTCAGATGCAGGTGCAGATGCTTATAAGAAAAATTTAGAGGATGTTACTAATCGTAAACACAGAAGTAAGCACGACGACAAGGTGTACGGACATATGGCCGATAATATTTATAAACAAAACAAGAATATTGATGGTACTAAGGATGGCACCGCAGCCGTTGGGTTTGACGCTTATCATGCTAGAAATGCAAATATTCTTAACTCGGGTTCTAAGTATATTCAAGGCGATAATTTTATTACGAACACCCAAGAAAATTCAAAGGATGATGTACTGAAAGCTGAGTATAAAGAATACCAGAAATTGATGAAACAAAAGGGTGTTGATAATGAGTAGTTTAGACGAAGCCAAGAACCTGATCGATACCTTGGTGGAAATTCAGAAATCTTATACTCGCAATATTCCTAAGAGTATAAAATCCAATACAGATACCACCATAGCTTTGGTTAAGGCTGTCAGAACTGACCCAGGAGTTGCTGGTAATGAGGACTACTACTCTGAAAGCAGAGAAGTACAGGTACAGATATTTTATGCGGATAACATAGAATATGACCCAGAAATATTGGAAAGTAAAATATTAAAACTTTATACATCAGATAATTGGACTCTGGTCGAAAATTCAGGTATTCAAACTGATCCTGATACTTTTCAACTTTATGAGTCTTTTTATGTGCGGTTAACAAAATATTTGAATTAAAAAATGGAGGTAATAATAAATGGCTTTAGTTGGATTAGTAGACAGTTTTCTAACCTTAAATGATGCAGATACAAACGCCTTAATTACAGGTGATAACGGATTATCAACCACAGGTGTTCTTGAAATTGGCGATAAGTACTTCGGTACGAGTGAAGCGAAGATCTCAAACTTTGAGGGTAGTTTACAAACCCTGTCGGGGAACGATAAGGGGCAATTTTCGTATCAACAACCTTCACAACCAGGAGTAGCTTACACGGTTAATAACCTTGATTTTGAGATTAAACAAAAGCTGTTAGGTTATAAAAAAGATGGCTTAGGTTGGATTAAATCAGATGTTAAACCAGTTGTAGGATTGGTAGTTGTAACACGTTCATTAGATAAGCAACACAAAATTTATTACGCCTTCCCTAAGGGTAATATGACATTAACTTCACTAGCACTGAAGAGTGATACACCAACATCAACAACACCTATCACAGATGCTCTTACCTTCACTTCACTCTCAGCTGATTCAATCGGTGGGCGAAACGTTAAGACGTACATTGATGGTGATACGACATTCACAGAAGATGCAATGTTCAAGGAACTATTCCCAGACTACGAGGCAGCTTCTACGGGCACCACAACACCTAGTAACGGCTAATAGTACAACAATTTACTATCCTAAAAATGTAAACGATTAATCTGTTCACAGAGACGAGCAACCGAGTAATGTCGGGGATATGAGACGATACAGTGGAGAGAGGAAATATTAATAAAAATGGAGATTTATTTAAAAGAATTCAACAAGAAATTTGTTGTTAAAGCTTCAAATAAAGTAATGAAAAAGACCTATAAAGTACAGCTGAAAATGGCTAAGGCGGATGATATTGCAGATGTAGCACCACAGGAACAAATTGAGCGCTCATTAGAAATGACTGAATCTGTTGAGGAATATCTTAAAGATGTACTTAAGCTAAATGACAAAGAATATGAAAAATTAGAAGATCTGGAATTTGAACCAACTATTGATCTTACTAATCACGTTGCTTTAAGGGTTATGGGCCTGTCTGAAACAGATATTGAGGATGCTAATAGAAAAAAAAAGTAAACAGATCTAAAACTAGTCCAGGAGAAAGGGTTAAAGAGTACCAGAACAGCATAAATAACATGAATTTGGCTGAAAAACAAGCACTCACGGAATTACACATTCTACCATCCGACTATGGAGAACAAGATTTTTATGAAATGCAAGAGGTTCTATCTGCTTCAGAAGAAAACAAAATGGTGGACCCAATGGAGTTAGCAGAAAAACTTAATAAATAAGGGAATTAAAAAAGGTGATCACCTATAAAAAGGTGGTTGCCTTTTTTAATTGTCTTATTTCACACGAAGAAGGGAATTTAAATAAATGGCAGAACGCAAAATATCAGCAACAATGGCTACTAAAATAGCTTTAGACCTCGTAGAAGCTTCAAAGTCTATCAAGTCTATGACAAATTTGGTTAAGAGTTCTACTAATGCTACTAAAGCTATGAGTGCAGCATATAAGGAAAGTGGAGATTATCTCAATGCCGCAAAAGCACGTTTTGAAGGATATACAGAAACAATTTCACGACAAGAAAGTAAGATATCAGCTCTTAAAGAACGTCAAAAAGAGTTAGGAATATCTACAGATGGTGCTGCTAAACACTTCCTAGAATTAAAAGACAGAATTTCAGAGTTACAACAGAAACAGAATGGTTTAGATACTAGTATTGATAAGAACAAGACTGCTTACAAAGAGTTAGGTACTGAAATTGCCAGCTTAAAACGTGAGCAAAATGAATTGAATTCAGGCACAGTAAAAACAGCTAACCAGTACTTGAATTATCAAAGACAGATTGACTCAGCTACAGCACAGCTTTCTAAATTCAAAGTGCAACAAGAAAAAGCTAAAGAACAAATGGATTTACAAGCTTCGGGTGTATTAAAGCTTAAGAACGCTACTGAGTTACAGGAAAAGGTAACAAAGAGCTATAGTGATGCTTTAGAGGCTCAAGGTAAACATGTACAAGCTCAACAAGCTAAACTAACTGGCCTTAAAGATGTGCACAATAAAATGGGTGCTCAATTACAGGCAGAACAGAAACGCTTATCAGACTTAGGAAACACATACGGCACTAGCTCAACTAAGTATAAAGAGCAAGCAGTTAGAGTTAATGAGTTATCAGCTAAATACGCTTCCAATAGAAGTGAAATAGGTAAATTAAATACTGCTGTAGGTGGTATGAGTCCTATTGTAGCAAAAGCTAGAGATGCAACAGCAGTAGCTACAGATAAGATGAAAGCTGGCTTTGAAGGAGTCAAAAGAGCTGCTGGAATTGCAAGCTTAGGAATTGCTGGGTTTGGTGTCGCTGCTTTGAGTGGAGCTAAGAAGGCTTCTAGTTTACAGAACGAGTATAAGGTTACTACCAACTTGCTTGAAACTGGTGGCGAGAAAGCTTCAGAGGCTATCAAAAATGTTGCTCAAATGCAAAAAGATGGCGAGCAGTACTCATTAAAGTATGGTAAGTCACAACAAGCAATAGCAGAACAATACCAAGAATTGGTAAAACGTGGTTATTCATCTAAAGAAGCTCTAGGAGCTATGAACTCAGAGTTACAGGCTAGTGTAGCTTCAGGTGATGATTTTAATGACGTTGTTAAAGTTAGTTCACAGGTTGTTGATGCGTTTGGTATGCGTACTGATAACACAGCTAAAATGACTAAAAACACTAAACAAACAGTTAATGAATTAGCATACGCTGCTGATATGACAGCCACAGACTTCCAGAGTTTAGGTAAAGGAATGGAGTATGTTGGTGATTCTGCTCACAGTGCAGGCTTTAAGTTATCTGAAACTAGTGCAGCAATGGGTGTGCTATCTAACCACGGACTTGAGGCCGATAAAGCTGGTACTGGGTTACGTAAGGTTGTTAACAGTGTAACCGGTGCTATTGAAGCTCAGAAGTCAGCACAAGAAGGCAATTCTGCTTCTATTGATAAGTACAACTCACAAATAGCAAAACACCAACGCAAGATTGCTGAATTACAAGCTGCTGTTAAGGCAGGTACTAAGACACAAAAATCTGCTACTTCTGCTATTCAAACACAGAAAGATGCTATTTCAGATTTAGGTGAAAAAGTACAAGCTGTTAAAAATGGTGGTGGCGGTGCTTCATTACTGGATAAATTAGGCATTAAGTCTAGTGACTTAATGGATTCTAAAGGTAACTTGAAAGACTTAACCACTATTATGGGTATACTTAATTCCAAGACTAAAGATATGGGAACTGAGCAAAAAAATGCCGTATTTAATACCTTATTTGGTACAACTGGTCAGCAAGCAGGTATTATCTTAGCTCAAAATAGTTCAGAATTAGGTAAGTTAACCGATAAGGTGCAAAAAGCTGGGGACAAAGGCAAGTATGTACAAACCTTGGCTGATAAGAATAGTAAGACAGCTCAAATGTCTGAAAAGAGATTTAAACAAGCTTGGTCAGATTTAACTATTATGTTTGGTTCTAAAATGCTTCCATACATGACAGATGCAGCTAACAAGATGTCTAAGATGTTTGCTGATAAGCAATTTACGGATTCAATCAAAAAGGTTGCTACAGATATTGGTAAAGTAGCAGGTGGAATACTCAAAGTTGGTCAATACAGTGCAGAACATATAGATGCAATTAAAACATTTGCTAAAGTGGTAGCTGATATTTGGGTAATCAATAAAGTTAGGAAGTTTGCTAGAGCTACGGAAGACTTTTTTGATTTAATTGGTACTAAGGGTATAAGCAAATTAGAAGCAGAGACAACTCAAGTAGGAATTCAAACTAAAGCTTATCAAGACTTAGCAGTAGCCAAAGAGGAAGCTACAAGTGCAGGCACAGGCGTAGCCTCCGTTGGTGGAAAAACTTCAAGTGCTGTATCTGAAACTGAAGGTGTTGCTAGTGAAGTTGGCAGTGCTGGTAAAAATGTTTCTAAAGCTGGATCACTAGAAAAAACGGGAATGAGTATTGGTGGAAAACTTTTTACAGGAATTACTGCAGCCCTTACCGTAGGTGATGTCGCTGGTACCATTTCTAAAGCTGTTTCTACAGGTAAAGCTAATGATAAGTACAAAGCAGCATCTAAAACAGCCGGTACAACAATCGGTGCTGGATTAGGGGCTGTTCTAGGTAGTGTAGTCCCAGTAGTAGGTACTGCTGCAGGAGCTACAATGGGTGGAGCAATTGGAGACCAGGTAGGTAGCTCTAAAACTGCTCAGTCAATAGCTAAGAAATTTAGTCAATCTATTAATAAGTCTATGGGCAAAGTTAAGGTTAAAGCTCCTAAACTTTCCATGAAGTCTTCATACGATAAGTTACTTAAAGAACAGAAAGACTATTACAGTAAGAAACAAGCTCAGGACGAAAAAGATATTAAGCTCCTTTATAAGTCTGGTACGCTTACTAAAGCTGAGTATGAAAAACGTATGGTCCAAGCTAAAAATGAGAGTAAGCAGATGGTTACTCTTTCCAAAGCTTCAGGCAAAGACCGTAACGCAATTTCTAAGTATTATGCAGATGCTAGACAGAAATTAGAAACTAAATATAATAAGAAGATTGCTGAAGACAGTGGTAAGTGGAATAGGAAAGTACAGGCAGACGTTGCTTTGTATGGTGCTTCTGGTAAGAAAACTCGTGAAGATGAAAAGAAACAAGAATTGTCTTCTGAGAAAGATAAAAATGCTAAGAAAAAAGCATTACAAGAACAATCTATCAAGTTTTCTACTAAAGTTACAGCAGACGAAGCTAGATTACACAATAGTTTGGCCGGAAAGATACAGTTAGCTTCCAATAAGCAAATATCAATACTTACAAAACTTCAAAATGATAAAGGCAAGGTTTCAGGTAAAGAGCTTAATACCCTCAAAAAGAACTCGCAACAGGAATATGACAATAGTATTAAGTATGCTAACAAACTATCACACGATAAGATAAAAGCAGCAAATGACCAGTACGAAAAGGCTGTTAAGGTAGCTAATAAGCAACAAAAGGACACTGTAAAGGCTGCTAAAGATACGTATACGCAGACGATAGCAGCAAGTTATAACCAGTACAAAGGTAATAGCAAATGGGCCGAGGCTCAAAGGAAAGCTGTTAAAGATAAAGCTGAGAAGCAAAAGCACGATACTATAAATGCAGCATTAGAGCAATACAATAAGACTCAGCAAGCAGCAGAAGCTCAGAATAATAAGGTAACAAATGCTGCTAAGAAACAAAGAACCAACTCAGTTAATAATGCTAAAGCTCAACGCAAAGACACTATTAACGAGATAAACAAGCAAGAAAAAGCTGTTACTGATAAAGCTAATGACCAGTATAGCAAAGCAGTAGCTTCCGCTAAAGCTCAGTATAAAGGTACTTCTAGTTGGGCTGAAACACAACGTAAAATGGCTATTACTAAAGCAGCAGATCAACGAGATAAGGTGATAGGTCACGCTAAGAAACAAAGAGACGACACTATTACTCATGCTAATAATCAATTTAAAGGTGTTGTTGGAGCTTCAGAGAAACAACGTAAAAACTCTATTGATAAAGCTAAAAACCAGAAAGATAATGTTAGCTCAGCAGCAGGTAGTCAGTCTAAAGCAGTATTAGGACATGCTACTAAACAAGCTAATGGAAGCATGGAAGCCTCTAAGAAACAAGGAGAAGGCACGACAAGTATTTTCAGTGGTATTGCTGGCTGGTTCAACAAAATGAGTAAGTTGTTTGGCGTTAAAGAAACAAAGACTTCTAAAGCTAGTTTCAGTTATACACCTTACAGTACACCGGCTTATGCTACTGGTGGTAAAGCTATAGGTGGTATGGCTCTAGTTGGTGAAGAAGGTCCAGAAGCTAAATACAGTCCTTACTCAGGTAAATTGGATATTGTTGGTGCTAAAGGCGCTGAAATAGTTAACTTAGCATCTAATGATTATATCTTGAATGCTAGAGATACAGCTAAACTCTTTGCAGGACAGCTTAACAAGACTTTACCAGGTTACGCTTCAGGTAATATTGATTTAGGCGGATTCCTAAAGAAGATTAAGTCAGGTGCTACAGATATCTGGGATAATGTCTCAGATAAAGCTATGGACGCGGTAGATGCAATTAAGGACCCAGCTAAAACACTTGAAAATTTAGCAAAGAAAATATTCAATGTTAACTCAGTTGATGGAATGGGTTCAGTACAAAGAGGCATATCTGGTGGAATGGTAGACAAGGTTATTAAGGGTGTTGTAGATGCCTTCAATAAACTTAAAAAGTCTGTAGATGATATGGGAGATGCTGCTAATCCTGGTGGCAGTGGAGTGCAACGGTGGAAAGATACTATAAAAAAGGCAGCTGCTAAGATGCATGCTAACCTGACTGGCTCAGGCATGAATGCAGTATTACATCGTATTGCACAAGAATCAAATGGGAATCCTACCATTGCTAACAATTGGGATAGTAATGCAAAAGCAGGACATCCAAGTGTGGGGCTTTTACAATATATTCAGCCTACTTTAGATGCTTGGGTACCTAAAGGTGTTAAAGCAGCACTTAAGAGTGGTTGGTCTCAATTAACGGCTTTGTTCAATGATAGTAATTGGCTTGCTGATATTTCGGTTAAGGGAGGTTGGGGGCCTACCGGTCACAAGCGGATGGAAAATGGTGGTTTGATAACCACTAACCAGATGATAGAAGTGGCAGAGAAAAATAAACCAGAGTTAATTGTTCCCCTTAGTGAAGACAAAAAGCCCAGGGCTACTCAGTTATTAAATTCCGTTGGTGCAAAATTTGACACGGCAAACTCTGACAACTCTAACGCTAATAGTAACGAAGAAATATTGGAACTTAAAAATGAGATAAAAATCATGAATACTAAGTTTGATGATCTTTTAAGCTTAATGAAGTTGCAGATTTTAAGTACTAAGGGAATTGGTACATTTGATAAGCAGGCTCAGTATAAGCAACAAGGTCTGGACCAAGCATTTAATGACATGCAGGCTTTTTAGGAGAAGGTGATTATAATTTCAAAACCATGGATTAGAATAAAGGCAGAAAATGAGGATGAAATAAACCCCTGCGATATAATTTCAGGACTAACATTTCTAGGGGACGATACCAGCCCTAATCTTACAAATAATTATCAAGACTTAAGCGGTCAAGATGGCAGTTTATCCACGTACTCTAATTTTAATAGAACTGTTGTAAATGCTAGATTTTGGTTACATTTTAAAGATTATTATGATCTAAAATTAGCTCAGCATGATATTTTTAGGCTCTTTATGAATAAAAAGCTTATGCGTATTAAGACTGATGCAGAGCCTGCAATAGTTAAGTTTGTCAGATCAGGAAATTTTTCGGTGGAGCCAGTTGTAGAAAATGCTAACGATGCAGTGTTTTCCATTCCCTTTGAAAATCCTAGTGGCTACAAATTTAGTCTGCTGCGGTCCGACTCGTTATACACATATGATGAAGAGGGATGGCAAATTGGTATGAATCTGCCTAACGGTGAAGATCTTGTTTATCGTCATACAGTGCCGCAATTTAAGATTTACAATGCAAGTGACATTCCAATTGACCCATATTATCAGCGGCATGATTTAAAGATCATTGTTAAATTTAATGGGAATAGTTTGCAACTGGTAAATAAGACAAATGGTACATCATGGACGTATAACAAGAGTTCAAATGGTAGTGATATCATTGTTCTTGATGGAATCAATACCACTTTAAATGGCACCCCAGCAAGTGCCAATACGGATTATGGCAATCTGGTATTAGAAAAAGGTTGGAATGATATTGTGGCTACTGGCGCAACCACAGTTGATAGTACATTTAGTTTTCCGTTCATTTATATAGGATAGGAGTTTTTTGCTTATGGAAAAATATAAAGATTTCTGGGTAGGAAAAGAATTTATGCCTGATTGGGTAGAAAAGTTAATAAACAATGGACAGCTTGAAATCATAGATAAACGAAGAAAAAGTAGAAAAGAACTGATTTACGCTGGTGATGAGGGCGACAACATTCGCGGAAAAATACAATTAAGTAGAACTGAAACCTTGAATTTTAAAACGGGTGATCATATTTTGGAATCTAGTGACGGAAAATTAAAGGTGGTGGACAGTCGTGAACTCCTAGAAAAATTTGCTCGTTTTTATGTAAAAAATGAAGGTGGTACCCTTGCCCAATGATAAATTAATAGTTCAGGGCTTGAATAGCGCCTATAAAGAGCCTTTAAAGAGTGTTTTTTTTAACTCATTTTATATTCAACCATCATTAAATGAATCATGGCAACTGCAGTTTACGGCTTATGATGACAAATCAATTGCCTTTAATATGCTTGATGTGGAAGCAAGTGTATTTTGGGATAATCAGGAATACATCATTAAACAGATTGTCCCAGACCACGCGGATGGATTTACAACGGTTCAAGTCACGTGTAGCCATGTTGGCTATGAAGTAGCAAGGATATGGCAACACTCAATTAAGACAGGGACATTAACTTATTCAGTTGATGATGTTCTGTCTTTTATTTTGGGAGGAAATTCAGAAGGTTTTACTTGGCAGGTCATTGGATCCTTTAGTAAAGATCAGATTACAGATTTAGGCAATTGCTCTGGTAAAGACATGTTGAGCAAAATTATATCGACCTGGTCAGACGCTATTTTTTGGCCAGATAATAAAAATATCAGAATTTATCAGCATGATGCACTTGTTAAAGATTTGGGTCACAGGTTGGACTATTTGCACAATACTAGGGAACTTAAACTTACCTACGATTCAACTAGTGGAATCGTAAATAAGATGCGTTGTGTGAGTGTTGAAAAAGATAGCAGTGATAGCAACAATCCAACGTATTGGTTTGATCCATTTTATGTAACAGATGATGCTTCAATCGCTCGCTATGGGGTGCGTGATGGCGGAGATGTTTCTGATGATAGGTTTCATGATGCTGCTTCAATGAAGACATATGGAATTTCGCAGTTAGCGCCTGAACCAGCATTGACCATTGAAGTTACTCAAGATGGTAATGATGAACCAACTTTTATGGAAACCACGAGACTTGAAAATCGTCAGGATGGATATGTTACAAATGTTGAAGTGGCATCGTATCAATATTACCCATTGGATTCTGGAACACCAACAACGATCACGCTGAACAACACTGCTAAGACTATTCTGAATTATCAACGTAACCAAGCTAAGAAACTAACTGAAAGTTTTGCACAACAGCAAGCTGTAATCAATCAATTAAAGAGTGATTACGCGAAAATAGGGCAAGACTATATCGCGCTAAGCGGTGACAATGAAACTAACCAAAAAGCTATTGCAGAAATGCAGAGCAAGATTAACGAACTACAATCTATGGGTATTGTGGTAGATATAAATGAAGAAAACTCAGACACTTCAATTGATTTTTTTGAAAATGTATACAATTGCGATGCTAAAAGTATGGTAATAAGGCTTTCAAATGGTGGCTCAATCAATATGCATTCAGGTGATCAAATTTATAATGGCGGTCAAGCGAATATAATCGCAGCTGGATTTTCTCATTATTTTATGGGGAGTGGTTCAAATGAAGGAAACATATTTGCTAATCAATTGGCATTAAAAAATGTGTCAACTGATAAATTAATAGTTTTAGAAGTTGGAGATGCTAGTCTGACAACGAATAAGGAAGCTTTGGATACTGAAATACTATCGTTCTTTAAAAAAATAGCTGATAGCGGATATACAAACATATGTATTAAAGCTGTTGTTAGTTGGTTTGACAGCAGATTCAGCAGCTCAGATGCAACATATTTATGGAAAGTCAATGTTGATGCATATACTAAACCAGTAGGATCAGACGCTTGGAAATATACAAACGACTTAAAGGATACTGGCGTGGGTGCTAGTTATGCTTATAAGAGTATCTTCATCTAAAGGAGGCAAAAATGAGTATTTTTAAAAATCTTATATTAAAAAACGAACCGAATAACTTTTTAAATCGTAAAGCTAGACTGCAAAAACAATTCAATTGGGGAGCAATAATGAATTGGGCAAACGGAATTTTAATGTCGCTAGAAGAAAGGTTTGGCTCGTATGATAGTAAAATGTCTGAATTCGAGTCTAAATTCAATGCTCAAATGTCCTCAAACACTGATATAAATGAAGTTATAGATTCCAGAACAGATATTAAAGGCAACAAATATTCCACTTTGGGGTCAAGACTAAATGCTCAGGACGAAGAATTGAATGGAATGTCTGATGACATTGATGTAAGCACTCAACGTGCTTTGAAACAATTTATAGATACTCAATTCAACGAAGTTGGAGGCTCTTTCCCAAAATATTATCAGGATATTTTGGAAGCGATGTCTCAAATTCCGCAATCTAATTTTAATATTGGTTTTATTACCGACAACCACTATCAAATGAGCAGCTACGCTCCAAACAGTTTGAAGCATTACGCATATATAGCAGCAGCAAGCAGGCTAGCCAAAATAGATGCAATAATAGCTGGCGGCGATAACACTAATGGCTATTATACACATGACCAAATTCTTTTAGAAACCCAGCAGGCAACCTCGGTGCTATTTAATCGCACTAGTCAAGACACTGACGTGTTTTTTGTTATGGGGAATCATGATACTGGGATTGGAAATAACAATAAAAATACTCCAACAACTTGTTTGAATGAACAGGACTTTCAAGATTTATATCAAACGAATGGAATGTATGGAGAAACTAGAAATAACGAAAGCTTATATGGGTTTAAGGACTATGCTGATTTTAAAATAAGAGTTATTTTTTTGAATAGTTTTGACCTGCCGTGGACCGTTAATGCAGACGGAACCTATAAATATGATTTTTTAACAACAGGGGGCTATCAAAATGATCAACTTAATTGGCTCGCTAATGTGGCACTTAAAACACCCTCAAATGATTGGCAAGTTATGATTTTTACACACGCTCCAATACCAGGAACATTTGATATAGCGGCTGGTCAAAGTGAAATAACGCAATATAATTCAGATGCTTTTGTGAAAATTTTGAATGCATTTCAGAATGGAACGACTTATTCGGATGATGACAATACACGTGAACTTCCCATCAATATTTCGTGTGATTTCAGTTCTCAGGGTGAAGGAACAATCATCGCTTTAATTTCAGGGCATATCCACGCTGATGGGAACATGGTATATTCAGGCATTAATTGCATTGAAAGCTCATGCTCGCTATGCAATGCAACCGGTAAAATAGCTAATACATTAACCGAGGACTGCTGGGATATTTTTAGTGTTGATCCTGTAAAAAAGACCATCCATGCTCATAGATTTGGATTCGGTAGTGATCGAGACTTTGATTATTCCTCAGGAGAAATGGAAGACACTGGGATTCCAACTACAAGTGCTGGTGCAGGAGACTAAATGGAGGGAGACAACGAAATATGTCATTAACCGTTAAAGATTTAGGTGAAAATGTAAGAAAATTAAATGCTATTGTAGCCTCTCATGTTGGAAGCAATAATTCTAATGGAATATCCCATTTGTCTGCAACTGATGACCAAGATGGGTTTTTATCAGCATATGATAAGCAACAGCTCGATATGAAATGCAGATATGCTACTACTGTGAACACTACAGGGAATGATATTTTGAGCTACAATGCGGGCCTGTATATTGGAAGAAGTTTTAAAAACGCTCCAAATAGCGTAGATGATAGTTTATGTTTAGTTGAAATATCTGGTGCTGGAAATGGGCTTTACAAAAAAATAGAATTTGTTTGGCTCGCAGCAAGTAAAACGTATTATCGCTATATTTATAGTGCAAGTGATTCTGGATGGCAGTCAACTGAATGGCTATCTATTTTGCCACTAAATGGATTTACAGGTACTATAAATGCAAGAAAAATATTTACACCAAATGAAACTGTCGTCGAAGTTAGAGTGAATATCCAAAACAGCTCTGGACTTACAAATGGAGCAATTACCCAGATTGGAACACTTCCCTCATCACTTGGAGTAACTGGGGTAACGCCATACTGGACTATTCCGGCACAGAGTAAAAATACAAACTGCACAATCAATGCTATTTTGCAATCAGCTACGGCTCTATCTGTTTTTAGAAATGAAGCAAATAGTGCTGGTATAACACAAATTTGGGGTAACTTAATGTACGGGATTTGATAGGGGGCATGTACGATGAAAGTAATTTATAGATATGACAGCGACACAAAAATATTCCAATCTTGTGACACAGCCGCTGATGATTATAGCTTATCTGCTAACGAAACTTTGGTAGGCCCCGAACCAGGAACTTACCAGCCAATGAAATTCGATGGTGAAAAATGGGTAGGAACATCAAAAGAAGATTGGATTGATAACCAGATGCAGTTAGACAATATAACAGATCAGCAAAAATTCAACGCTAATATTTTGCTACAATTAGCAGCACTGCGTTCTAAGAATGGGAGCAATTAAAATGTTTACTTATATTCAAGAATACTATTCGTTAGGTTTGTATGCAGATTCAGATTTAGATGTTTTTTTTGCTGCAGGAATGTTAACAGAAGACCAAGAAAATGAAATAAAGGCCGCTAAGGCATCAGAAAGCACACCGTAAAAAATGTGCTTTTATTTTGCATAAATTAGTGGCGGGTGGGTAGGAAAAAGGAAGTGATGAGTTGCACGAATTTTTTGGAATTGATTGGACTGAGTGGGCCGCTTTGATGGGGATAGTTGGAGCATTCATCACAATTGTTTCTGCGATAGTTGGTTTTGTATTCAAGTATGTCATTGTCGCACCGTTTGCTGGTAAAGTGGATAGCTTGACTAAGAGCATGGATGATCTCAATAGCAGTATGAAAAACTCCGATAAAAGGTTAACTGTTTTTGAAAAAAGACTGGATGATCATGATAGACGTTTAGACCGGCACCATGAGCAAATAAAATACTTAAAAGAAAAAAGATAGGAGATCTTATTTATGAATGATATAGCACAATTAATTATTACTATTGCAGTAGCAGCTATTCCAGTGGTAGGCAGTTTTGTTTCAAAAGCACTGGTTAATAACAAGACGGCGATTGCGGTTTTAAACGCAATTGAACCACTAGCAAAAGATGGTGTGGTTGCCGTTGAAAAATTGGGCGTAGATCAATATTTAGAGGGCGAACTCAAAAAGAGCAAGGCTGTTCAATTTGTAATTGAAGGTCTGAATAAAATTGGACTCACTAAAGCTGATGAAGATATTGTTGCTAATGCTGTCGAAAGAGCTTATGCAGATTTATCAGCAGACTTGGAAAAAGTATATCCACAAAAAACTGAGGCAGAGCTTACAGCCAATGAAAAAGCAACTCAGAAGAAAGAGCTTGAAGATCAGATTGCTAAGGAACAACAAGAGTTGCAGAATAAACAGCAAAAACTGGCTGCTATGCAAAATGTTTAAACTAAATAGGAGGTAATCCTTTGAAAATTAAAAAAATATTGATTGGGGTGGCTGCTATGTCGGCTGCTTTTTTGTTTGCAGTAAATGTAGCAAACGCTGATACTAAAGAACAAGGTGTTGACTTGTCTGGCGACTATCAAGGACAGACAGCAGTGTTTGGTCAAGCATCGGATCGCTTTGCGATTGTTCAAATTGGGGGATATTATGATGGATCTTTTCATCCTCAAAAGTATTATCAGTCGCAAGTAGCTTCTACGATTGCTCAAGGTAAACGAGCACACACTTATATTTATTCTCAATTCAGTACTAGAGAGCAAGCAGATCAGATGTTAGATTATTATCTGCCTAAAGTTCAAACCCCAAAAGGCAGTATTGTGGCACTTGATGTTGAAAGTGGCAACCCAAATACTGATGCGGTTAGATATGCACTCAACAAAGTTAAAAGTGCTGGGTATACTGCAGTTTTGTATGGGTATAAAAGCTTTCTAGTGAATCATTTAGATCTATCTAGCTTAGCTGATAATTATCCACTATGGTTAGGCGAATATCCAGACTATAGCGTAACTATTTCTCCAAATTATAACTATTTTCCATCGTACAAAAATATTCATTTGTTTCAATTCACTAGTACTTATAAAGCAGGCGGTTTAGATGGAAACGTTGATCTTTTAAGTATCACAAAGAATGGATATAGTGGGACAACCACTAATGCTGTTGGCGCCACAACCGTTAAAACCGATAGCACAACTATGGCCATCAAACAAGGACAGACTGCTAACAATACTAATAAGCACACTACTGATTTAACAGGCTATACGGTTAAAGTTAATTTCACTGCTAAAAATTGGTACGTTGGTGGCACAATTCCAAGTTGGGTAAAGGGTAAAAGCTACACAGTTCAAGACGGTAGTTCTCATAGTGATAGAGTACTTTTGGGGGGCATACTTTCATGGATCAAACGTTCTGATATTGAAGTCTTGCAGACCAAGAGTCAAGCAAGATCAACATCAGTTTCAAACACGTACACTGTTCGTTCCGGCGATAGTTGGTGGAGCATTGCCAATACACACGGGATTAGTATGTATACGTTAGCCACTCTCAATGGTAAAAGTATTAATAGTGTAATTTATCCAGGACAAACTTTGAAACTGTTAGGTAGCGTAAACGTTGCTACACGATACTACAAAGTTCAATCTGGCGATAGTTTAAGCTACATCGCAAACAAGTTAGGCGTGACAACGTCTTATTTGAAATCAAAAAATAACATTCAAAACGTTAATTTAATTTATGCTGGTCAGTCACTAGCATATTAACAACACGTTTAATCGATTCAACATCGAAAAGCCTCCGTCTTATTTGAGATGGGGGCTTATTTTTTGTGTTAAAATTAATCATTCTGATGAAAAGAGATGTATATATTGAAAAGACAATTACTAATTTTAGGAAACGGTTTTGATTTGGCTTGTGGACTAGATTCAAATTATGAGTCGTTTTTTAATTGGAGACTCGGTAATTTAATGGAATATGTAGATAAGGAGATGATTTTAGAGACAGAGCATACTGGAGACACAAAAGCTGGAGCAACATTTACGAAATGGGGAACCATTAACAACCATGAAAAATATTGTGTAAATGATTTAAATGCTTTGGTGAATAAAGATGATATTAAAGATAATAATTCTTATGAGTCATATACAATTTGGGATCTATTTTTTTAGCAGAACATTATATAAAAGGCAAGTACGAGGATAAAGAGCTAATTGAATGGTGCTCCTATCCTAGTATTTGGTACATAAATTTCTGAACAGTTGTGCCATAATTAAT
>NZ_AZEG01000025.1 GCF_001434935.1 Liquorilactobacillus uvarum DSM 19971
ACAGAATTAGAACGAGTGTTTAGAAAAAGATGTGCCATTTATTGACATAGGAGCACTCTTCCCAACTTGACAAATTTGCCGCTTTTGATACAGAATATTTTAAATGATTAGTTTATGTGCAAAAGCGTTTTATTGTTCTGGGATAATCTTCAGAAAGCATGTATAGTGCAATTAGAGAGAGTTTTTAGATTTAGAGTAAATGGATCATTGTTTCAGGAAGATAAAATAGCGTTTAAATGAAATAAGAGGTGAGAAAATTGGCAAAAGTTATGTTGTATATTCATGGTAAAAACGGCAATGCTTCAGAGGTTGAAAAATTTCAAAAAAGTCTTACTGATTTTGATGTTGTTAGATTAGACTATGATGAGTACTTACCGTGGATCGTGAAAGAAAAAATTCAAGTTCATTATGAAATGCTCAAAGAAAAATATGATGAAGTTTATGTCTTAGCTAACAGTATTGGGGCATATTTTACTATATATGCTCTGCAAAATAAAAATGTGGAAAAAGCATCCTTTATTTCACCTATTGTGGATATGGAAAAACTTATCATTGATATGATGGGTTGGGCAAATGTAACGGAGAGCGAACTGTATGAGCAAAAAATAATAGCGACTGATTTGGGTGAGGAGCTGTCATGGAAATATCTGCAATTCACTAGAGATACTCACATCAACTGGAGAGTTCCAACAGAAATACTTTATGCAGAAAATGACAATCTTACTTCACTTCAAACCATAACTGATTTTGCTCAAGAACGTGAAAATAGAAGAGTGACTGTTATGAAAAATGGTGAACATTGGTTTCATACAGATGAACAATTGTTATTCTTGAATAAATGGTTAAATAAAGTTACATAGAAAGCCTATAGTTTGTTCTCATTCAATTTGCCTAATAAAAAGTAATGACTATATTTCTTGTTAGAGATAAAAGTAGTAGTGTATCTTATTCCCATGGAGCTGGGGGAAAGTTTCAATTTAACCTAGCCTCTCTTTTTATTTCATATAGACGTGTTCCACGAGTCAAAATTCTCTATTTAACTCGAATTATGGCACACTATCATCTTTCCGTATTATGCAAGTGGACAGTAAACTATCGTTAATTCATACATTTCAACTAAAAACAAATGAGGTCGGGTCAAAAAGTGCTTTTTGATCCGACCTCATCTGTACCACCTAGGGAAGACAAGCAAATATTTACGTTAATTTTCGAGGTATGATCCATATTTAAGGCACATTATAGGATTACTTTATGTTGTTGTAAACGAAATAAAATGGAAAATTTTATATTATTTACTTTCTTTAGCCGCCGCTTGTTCTTGTTTCAGCAAGGTGCGATCATAATACTTTATAAACGGATACCAAACTACGAAAGCTGCTGCAGCACAGATGAATGCAAGGATAGCTCCTTGCCAACTTGTTGTTGCAGTGAAGCCACCTAAACCAATGGGCGTCGGCCAAGGTTGTTGGATAATAATTTTATGAACCAAATTAGAACTAATTGCAAAATAACCAATGCCACCTGAAACTAATGGTGCAAAGACAAATGGAATAAAAAGTTTGACATTGTAAACAATCGGTAACCCGAAGATCAAAGGCTCATTAATATTGAAAATTGCTGGAACGATTTCTGCTTTGCCAATTTCACGCAATTGAACAGATCTTGATCTAGTGACTAACCAGATTGCTACGCCTAAAGTGGCTCCTGAACCACCGAGAAGAACAAAAGCATTCAATGGATCACCAGCAAAAAAATGATTTGCTCCTTTAACATTAGCAGCCATATTTGCCAATACGATTGGTGTATAAAATGAGCTGACGATTGTTGCACCGTGAATTCCAAACCACCAGAGAAAATGGATCAAGAAAATGATAATTAAGAATCCCCACCAAGTATCGGCAATATCGCTGACAAATGAGAATGGAATGTAAAGAACTTTAAAGATATCAGTTTTAGCAAAGACCAACAATAAGTTAAGTCCAGCGATTACGAAGGCGACACAGAATCCTGGAATCAGAGCACTAAATGAATTAGAGACACCAGCTGGTACTGAAGCAGGCATCTTGATCGACCAGTTATGTTTAATTGTGAAGCGGTAGATTTGAACTGTCAGCCAACCAACAACTAAACCGGTAAAGATTCCAACTGCTCCGATCCGTGTAACCCCCGAGACTGACACAGCATATCCGCCGCCAATAATATTAGCTTTATCCAAGGTCTGTACAAACTGAACTGAACTGTCTTTCCACACCAGTTGTGGAACGGTAATAAACATTGCCATCAAAAACATCAATAGACCATTAAGCGGATTTAAATTAAGATGTTCCTCTTCTTGGTAAATCTTGGTATAACTATAAGTGAATGTTCCTGCAAAAATTAATGCCAAAATACCCATCGTTGAGTTATAGACTGCTTGGAATAAAACACTAAAACGTCCTAGGCTATCTGCATATAGTTCTGCGAACCCAGGGATTGGAAATGCTTGGGGTAAAACTTGCAAAATTAAAAATATAGCTCCGATAATAGAAAAAGCAATAACACTGTATCCAGCTTCCATGATCGCACGCACAAAACGCGATCCAGAAAACTTACCAACCATATTTGTCATTTTCTCTTTGAATGCATCAGAATTATTCATTAGACTAACGCCTCTTTCCGCAAGATTTAATTTTTCTTAGTTTCGGCCAGCTTTTTGTAAACACTGATCAACTCTTGAGCCAAATCAATAAACGTAATAGCAGTCATCAGATGATCTTGAGAATGTACAGTCAATAAGGTCAGCTTTGCATGGTGCCCATTTGCTTCTTCTGTTAACATTTTTGTTTGCATATTGTGAGCTTCAATCAATGATTTGTTGGCTTCGTCAATCTTGTCTTTAGCTGTTTCAAAGTTATTGCTGTGAGCTGCGTGGATCGCTTCCATTGCTAGAGACTTGGCGTTACCAGCATTAGTTATCAGCCCCATTGTCTGCATTAGTTGTTGTTCTTCATTATTATCAGCCATTAAACTATCCCTCCCAAAAAAAACTGAACTTTTAGTTACTTAATTTGAGCCCTTGTTCCAAAACTTTGGCACCATTCATCATGCCATAAGCCTGCATGTCAATTACATCAACTTTGATTGACGTATCCGCAACTTTTTTCTTAATATTGTCAAGTAAATAGCGAACCTGAGGTCCCAATAAAATACTGTTCACATTTTCTTGTTTCAGTTTTTCATCAACTTCTGCAGCCGGACAAGCAAAGATTCTTGCGTCAATCCCTTTTTCCTTGGCAGCATCTTGCATTCTTTTAACTAACATGCTGGTACTCATACCAGCAGCACAACACAGCATAATTGTTTTTTCACCCATGATAAATTCCTCCTAGCTGATTTTGTATTTTAATATTGAAACCGATAAAACTTCACATTTTATCACACCTGCCTTTTTAGCACATTTGCATTTGCTTTACTGCACTAATTATAGCAATTCATGTAAGCGCTATCTACAAAGGGAAGGCAAATGGTTACATTTTACAGATAATGAAACAAATTGTAACTTTGTTTTTTTTGAATTATAATTTAATCACCATATGTTTTAAGGAAGGTTGGGATGAAAGAAATGATCGATTTAAAGGACTTCACACCAACAGAAATTATAATTTACAATTATTTGATAGCCCATCCTAACGAAACACTTAAGTCAAGTATTCGCCAGCTAGCCGTGGTGATTCATGTCTCATCTGCTTCTATTATTAGGTGTATCAAAAAAATGGGATATGATAGTTTTTATGAATTTAAATTTGGTTTAAAACAACAGAAATTGATATTACAGACGAAAAAATTGTCAACAAATTACGATACAGAAATCATAGATTTAGCAGGCGAGTTCTTTAACCGGCCTTTACTACAGCAGTACTCTGATGAGTTGGCTGCTTTTAAAAGGTTAATTGCCAACACAAATAGCGTTCTGTTTTTCGGCATTGGGACATCAGGTGTACTAGCACAATATGGTGCCCGTCAATTTGCTAATTTTGGGGTTAATTCAGTTTATAATAGTGATCCATTTTATCCGTTGCCTCAAGAGGTAAGACATGACACTGATCAGATTGCTATTATGCTATCTGTTAGCGGTGAAACAGCCGAAATTGTTAATCGGGCTATTAGTTTAAAAGGGGAGGGCTTTCATATTATCAGTATTACAGATAATAATTACAGTACTTTGGCGAAAGTCTCTGAAATTAACTTTTCATATAACGTGAAGCCTGAAGTCATTAAAAAAACTTTAAACATTACGACCCAAGCCCCAGTAACTTTTATTTTAGAACTTCTGGCTAGAAATGTTGGAAAGCACTAACGCAAAAAGGCAACCCAAAATTTTGAGTTGTCTTTTTATGTTCTATAGGTACATTGTTGGATTAATTAGTAAAGTACTTTTGTGTTATCTTCTAAAAGTTTTTGTTAAGGTTTATCCTAAGTCTTCTCCATTAGTTTCAATGACTTTTTGATACCAATAAAATGAATCTTTTTTAAGGCGTTTGTTACTGCCATTACCTTCATCATCACGATCAACATAGATAAAACCATAACGTTTTGACATTTGTCCTGTTCCAGCTGAAACAAGGTCAATACAGCCCCATGGGGTATAACCGATTACTGAAACACCGTCTTTTTGAACTGCATCCTTCATTGCTTGAATATGGGCTTTTAAATAAGAAATCCGATAATCGTCATGTATTTTGCCTTCGGCCGTAATTTCGTCTTTGGCGCCTAAGCCATTTTCAACGATCATTAGAGGTTTGTGGTAGTGATCGGCTAACCAGTTTAGAGAGTAACGCAATCCTAATGGATCGATTGGCCAGCCCCAATCACTAGTTGTTAGATAAGGATTTTCTTGTGCAGCTTCAGGACCAACAAAATGAAATTCAGGATTGTTTTCTTGAGCAGCAATTGTTGCTGAATTGTAATAACTAAATCCAATATAATCAACTGTGCCTTCTCTAAGAACTACGCGGTCCTCGGCAGTAATATCTGAGCGTAAACCATTGTCATGGAAGAAAGCTTCCATGTGTCTTGGATAGTGGCCAAGTGCATGAACATCACCGAACCAATAACGCCGCTGCATTGCTTTTAAAGATTGGAAGGTGTCTTCAGGCTTACATGTTGCCGGATATAGCGGCGAGACGTTCAGCATACACCCAATTTTAAATTTAGGATTGATTTTGTGCCCAATTTTAACTGCAAGGGCGCTAGCAACTAACTCATAATGAGCTGCTTGATACATCAAAGCCTCACTTTCCGGATCGTCTGGTTCCAATACTAATCCAGAATCAGTAGCCATTAAAAATTGTTCTTTGTAATCTGTTTGATTATTGATTTCGTTAAATGTCATCCAGTACTTCACCTGATTTTTATACCTTTTAAAAACAGTGGTGGCAAAGCGAATGAAGAAGTCGATTACACGGCGGTCACGCCAACCACCGTATTTTTTTACCAGATTATAAGGAATTTCAAAATGTGCCAATGTAATAATGGGTTCGATTCCATACTTGTGACATTCCGTAAATAGAGCGTCATAGAATTTTAAACCAGCTTCGTTGGGCTGTTCTTCGTCGCCTTGTGGAAAAATCCGTGTCCAAGCAATCGAGGTGCGAAAGCTTTTAAAGCCCATCTCAGCGAACAATTTAATGTCATCTTTATAGTGATGGTAGAAATCAATAGCTTCATGATTGGGATAGTATTTGTCAGATTTGACCCCATCTGTAATTTTACGAGGAACTCCATTTGCTCCTGCAGTCATAACATCTGCAATACTCGGCCCCTTACCATCTGTCTGCCAAGCGCCTTCTAATTGGTGAGCTGCAACTGCGCCACCCCATAAAAAGTCTTTTGGTATCGAATATTTCATTTAAGTCGTCTCCTTTTTATTTAATTTTCCTAAGTATATCTTATTTTCGAATGCGCTAACATAAAAGGTGGAAGGATAGTAACAGTAACCGAAAGAAAGTAATATGTTACAATTTTGAAACAGGTGTGGATAATGTAGAGGAGAAAGTGCTTAAAATTTGAAATGAATTATCTAAAAGAAAGTATATCTACAATTCAATTTCCACAACTATGCTAATCCATGGTCAATCATATGCATTAGATTTAAAAAAAAACAAAATGGAACTGGCTCAAAATTTGAATTTTGAGTCAGTTCCATTTTGTTGTGTAAATGTGTTTCAAATGTCAATATTATTCGACTGACTTCGAACTGTTCATGACAAAAAAGCGCGCTGTATTCGTGATTTAGTCTTAGTACTCAAGTTTTGCTGCAACATTCAGCTAGTATTAACTGTTACTTACTGCAGTCCTTTTTAAAAAGTAGCCTGCAATTAATCCAAACATCAATATTGCTAAAATGAATGAGAACCAAGAAAAGTTCTGGAAGCCATTAGCTACACCACTTTTGGCTTGCAAAAGGGCACCTACCGTGGTTCCTAACGCGCCCATGAACATTTGGAGAGTTTGAATGATAGCCGTTGCATCTGCTTTTTCAAGTTCATCTTCATCTGCGATTGCAGCGGTTTGTGCACTCGTGTATGCCATGTTTCGACCAATAATGAATACAATATACAGTCCAATGATCGGTATTAAGGATAAATGACGTGACCATACGGCTATGATAAGGACGACTATTGTAAAAATAGTATTACCTAAATATAACGGCAGTTTAGGTCCCCTTAAGTCATATAATCTTCCAAACAACGGAGTTAAGAATGCACCTAAAAGAGTACCTGGCAATAATGAAAAGCCTGCCCAAAAGCTTGAAGTGTGCCAAAAACCTTGCAGGTACGTTGGGATGATCAGGTTTAAACCCAGCATAATGAACATGTATAGTGCGATTGGAATTAATAGTGAAACAAATTTTAATTTTGTGAATAATTTCAAATTCAGAAAACTGTGCGTTGAAGTGACTCCGCGCCAGATAAATGCTATTAATGTTATGAATGCTATAGCGAACCAGGTCCAATTAACAGCACCGCTTTCTAATTGATTAACCAGCAATAAAGCTGTTGTCAAGCAGACTGCCAATAATGCAAAAGCAACTACATCAAACGATTTGTTTAACGGTTGCCGTTTGATTTCACCAACTGTTTTCCAACCTAGAAGCAGTGAAGTTATTGGAGCAATCAGTAAAATAAAGAAAATTGACCGCCAGCCAAGTGTGTCGACTAGTGCACCGCCATAAGTTGGTCCAAAAGATGGAGCCAAACTAACGACCATGCCGGCTAAACCCATCCATGTACCAACTTTAGTGTAAGGAACGGTTGCCACGACGATATTAAACACCAATGGCATTGCAATACCGGCGGCAATACCTTCTAAGATACGCCCCAAAAGCAACAGTACTACATTTGGTGCAAGACCACCAAGCAATGTTCCAGCCATGAAGATAATTATGCTGAACAGCCATAGTCTGCGGCTGCTATAGCGTTTAACCAGATAGGCACTTGTCGTTATCATCACAGTAACAGCTAATAGATATGCGGTCGTGACCCATTGAATAGTGTTCAGATTAGTATGAAAATCTTTTGATAAAATGGGAAATGTAACATTCATCGCTGTTTCCGCCATGATTCCTGAAAATGATACTAATGCTACAGCTACGATGCTCAACATTGTTTTTTTTGAAACTTTCTCTTCCATACAAATAACTCCTTTGATTTCAAAAATAAACGCTGAACCCCCATTTCTGGTAGTTCAGCGTTTATACTCGCTAGATTGAGTTTTCCTCTATAACTCCAATTTAACTGATTCGAAAAGGCAAGTCAACAACTAAAATTATCAACCAAACAGATCTGCTGTCAATTTTGTTGATTGAAAGTGGACGCACAGCCTTGTTAAATAAGGCTATCAATGCAAGTGTCAGCAACAAGAAAAATAAATGAAAATTGAAAAAATGTTGCAAGATAACAAAGTATACAAAATTTATTTATTTAGCTACTATGCTTTACAAACTAGTTGAAGGTGTGTTATATTTCAAATACAGTAGTTGCTATTACATACTAGTAGTTGAAGGAGGTGGCGTATTGAGTAAAACACAAATGTTAAAAGGTGTTTTAGAGGGCTGTGTTTTACAAATTGTTGCACAGCACGAAACGTATGGGTATCAACTTGTTCAAGAACTACGTGCCGTGGGGTTTACAGATGTAATAGGTGGAACGATCTATCCGATTCTGCAAAAGCTTGAAAAAAAAGCACTTATTAGCGGTAGGATGAAGCCATCACCTGAAGGACCGAGGCGCAAGTATTTTAGTATTACTCCGGATGGAAAGGCAGAACTAACAGCATTTTTGCAGGACTGGCAAGAAATTAATAACAATGTCAAACGGATTTTTAAATTAGGGGGAAAAGAATGAATAAAAAAGATACACGAACGGAAAAGTTAAGAGATGAGACGAATGAGCTCAAGAAACAATTGGAAGAAGCGAATGCAAAATTTTTTGATGATTTGAGAAGCTATTTGATTACTTCAGGCATTTTTTATGATGAAGAAGATGTTACCGAGCAGATCTATAATGTTTGTCTGGATTTGATTGAAGCGCAGGAAAACGGACAGACTGCTGAGGAATATTTTGGTAAAGACAGTCGGAAATTGGCCAATAGTATGATTAAGAATTTTAAACACGCTGGCCTTAAAGAGATGTTCAATATAACATTAATTCCAATTGGAATTTTTTGGTTGATTACCTTTATGAGTGATTTTGCTAATTCTGGAGCACTTAAAATAAACATTTTAGAGTATCTTTTGATGGCGGGACTGTCAGTTGCGTTAACATGTATTGTTTTCAGTTTAGTTCATAAATCTATTTATTTAAGTGAAAACAATATTTTACGTAAGTCGAAAATAGCAGGTTTTATTGCTGGAACAGTATTTTTTGCAAGTTTTCTCTTATTATTCTTGAGTATTTCACTTTGGACGCCGGATTTTTTGACAATTAAAATTGCCTATCCTTATGATACAATCCTTATCTTAGCTTTAGCACTTGTCTCCATTACTTGGATTATTAGCAGCAAGCAGGTGTATCTGTATCCAATAACGCCATTTATTATTTTGATAGCATTAGTGGGAATTATTCAAAGGATACCAGGGATAGTTGATGCCATAGGGACAGATAATTTCAAATATCTGTCAATCGGTGCTACTGTTATTGGATTTTTAGCCAATATTATCTGGTCAAGGATACAGGTTAATAAGTTGTCAAACGATTAAGGATTGCTTTAACGGTGCATTTGTTTTCATAGGAAACCAAAATATGCTTTAGCAAAATACAATTAAGTACAACATTTTTAATGAGCTGTTTTAAAATTAATCTTATCTTATTAAACACGGTTCCCATTGGGGGGACTTTTTTTTTGATTAAAAAGCGAACATACGTTTGATAATGTAGAACTTAGGGCTTAAGATGAAATCAATCTTAAAGGAAAGGAAGTTTTGATATGACTCAACTAGTATTAGAGCTAAGGCAAAGAGTAAATGGAAGACATGGAGGTAAAGGATTCAAGAATAAGAAAAAGGCGTTGATCATTGCTGATAAAAGGAGTGGTTCCGCGGTTCAAAGGCTTTCTGGAGGAACATACGTAAATTCAAATGGTACACGTTTCTACATTGACAGTCACGGAAATAAGGTTAAAGGTTTAAATGAAATTAATGGACGTTTGCAATATTTTGATCAGATATCTGGAGCACAGATCAAAGGGGAATTTGTCCAGGTTGATGGAACCACGTATTATTTTGACAAAATCTCAGGCAATGCAGCTCCTTATGTTTTGACGAAAGACAATCGTGTTGCTGCTTATCAAAGCGATGGTAAAGCTGCGAAACCAGGATTTTTTAAAGATCAAAACGGCAATATTTATTACTTTAATGAGGTTGGCTTATATTTGACGGGGTTACAGAAGATTGATGGGGTGACATATTATTTTGATGCGGAAGGTTACTTGGCTAAAGGTGTATTAGAAGTAGTTGATGGGCAGACATACTACTCTGATGAGGCAACTGGGCAAGTTTATGAATTGCTTTCTCAGAGCATTCCAAGCCAAGCAAGTTCCGCTGAAGCACTTGCTGATTTTGCAGCTCACAATACTGCGTATTCTCATGGCAAGAAAAGTTTCGAAAATATAAATGGTTATTTAACAGCTGATTCATGGTATCATCCAAAATATATTTTAAGTGATGGACAGTCATGGAAAAAAGCAAGAAAAAATGATTTTAGACCAATATTAATGGCATGGTGGCCAAATAAAGGCATACAAGCCGACTACGTGAACTACATGATAGCACAAGGAATTGTGCAGAGTACGCATAAGTTCGCTAACACTGATAGTTCGCGTGTACTTGACAGTGCGGTTCACAACGTTCAAATTTCATTCGAAAAAAATCTGACGATAACAGCATCTGCCAACTGGCTGCGTCAATTAATACATGATTTTATTAAAACAGAAGCGATTTGGAATAAGACTTCTGAAGATGTCAGTTCAGATGGGTTGCAATCACTGCAAGGTGGTTTCTTAACTTACAAGAACAGCAAACTTACTCCAAAAGCAAATTCTGATTACCGCATCTTAGGCTATGTGCCTTCATACATTAAGAACAATGAGAATAAGGGTTCAGAATTTTTATTGGCTAATGATATTGACAATTCTAATCCAGTTGTACAGGCTGAAGAGTTGAATTGGCTGCATTATTTACTAAATTTTGGTTCAATTACTGCGAATGATTCAACGGCAAATTTTGATGGAATTCGGGTTGATGCGGTTGACAATGTCGATGCTGATCTATTGAACATAGCGGCTAAGTACTTTAAGAATGCTTACCAAGTTGATCAAAATGATGAAAAAGCTAACGCGCATCTGTCAATTTTGGAGGATTGGGGTTCAGATGATCCGCAATACATTTATGATCAAGGTGCTAATCAATTAACAATGGATGACTATTTTGTTGGTCAGATGAATTATTCTTTGGAAAATGCACCAGGATCAAATGATAAAATGGGACGTTTCTTGCAATGGTATCTGATTGACAGAGCTAATGACAGCACTGAAAATACGGCTATTCCAAACTATACATTTGTCCGAGCACATGATTCCAATTCACAAGATCAGATTCAAGCGGCGGTTCAAGCGGCTACGGGTGAAGAGTATGGTGTATTTACATGGCAACAGCTTCAACAAGGCTTGGAATTATATTACAAGGATCAAGTCTCAACCAATAAGCAATACAATCGTCATAATATGCCAAGTACCTATGCAATGCTTTTGACTAATAAAGATACTATTCCGCGAGTTTATTATGGTGATATGTATCTTGAAGGCGGTCAATATATGGCTGGCAAGACCATTTATTATGATACGATCATCAATTTGCTGAAAACGAGAATTAAATATGTTGCTGGTGGTCAGACAATGTCGGTTGACAGTAATGATATTTTGACCAGTGTTCGTTTTGGCAAGGGAGCAATGACGGTCGAAGACCAAGGAACATCTGAAACACGAACAGAAGGAATTGGCGCAATTGTCAGCAACAATACTAATTTGAGGTTAGCAGATAACGAACAGGTTGTTTTGCACATGGGGACAGCCCATCGCAATCAAGCCTATCGGGCGGTTGTTTTGACCACTGAAGATGGAGTGGTCAACTATACATCTGATGAAAATGCTCCAATTGCTTATACTAATGATGATGGAGATCTGGTTTTTACCAACCATGATCTAGTGCTTAATGGCCAAAGTGAAGCAAACACGAGTGTTCAAGGATATGCCAATCCGCATGTGACTGGGTATCTGGCTGTTTGGGTGCCAGCTGGCGCATCAGCTGATCAGGATGCACGGACGGCAGCTAAAACAACTGCGTCGAGCGATGGCAAAACTTTCCATTCAAATGCGGCATTAGATTCGAATGTTCTCTTTGAGGGCTTTTCAAATTTCATCTCTTATCCAGAAACGCATGACAATAACACCAATGTTGTCATTGCAAAAAATACTGCACTGTTTAAGTCACTAGGATTTACTAGTTTTGAATTGGCACCACAATATCGCTCAAGTGGTGATAAGACATTCCTAGATTCGACTATCGATAACGGTTACGCTTTTACTGATCGCTATGATCTGGGGTTCGGGACACCTACTAAGTATGGAACAGTCGATGATTTGCGTAATACAATCAAAGCATTGCATGCGGTGGGAATTCAAGCAATCGCCGATTGGGTGCCAGATCAGATTTACAATTTATCAACAAAAGAATTGGTAACAGTTGATCGGACAGATGAAAGAGGTGCACAATTAGCAGATTCTAAAATGCATAATGCTTTGTATGTGGCAAATACAATTGGCGGTGGAAAATATCAAAAATTATATGGCGGAGCCTTTCTTGATTTACTAGAGATTGAATATCCAGACTTATTCACTGATATCCAAGCTTCAACTGGTAAAACAATTGATCCAAGCGTGAAAATTACGAGTTGGTCGGCTAAGTATTTCAATGGAACAAATATTTTGGGACGAGGCATAGATTATGTTTTACGCAGTCCTTATAGCAACTACTTCTATGTTGGAGAAAATTCACCAGCAGTACAGAAGTTTTTGCCAGCACCGCTTGTGGGGAAACATTTTGATTAGTATTATTGTATGCTCTACAGGGTAACGTAACTATTAAGTAACTTCTAAAAAAACTGGTAAGCTGCCTCTTTATGAGAGCAGTGTTCCAGCTTTTTTTATTGCTTCGATAATTTATGATCTTCGGATATCAAAAAATATAACCAAAGTATTAATTTTTCTTATATTCAGATTTTTTATAAGTAAATTTAAGCTTTTGATGTTACTGTCAAATGTACCGAAGATTTAGTTTTTAACAATGGAAGAATATTTTTAATTGCTATATTAGAGGGTATTGTTAAATTGTCTTTAGTTTTGCGGTTTCTTTGTTTAAAATAGTAATTGGAATAGATGCTGTTATAATGGTTAATTAATAGACTAAAGGAATGACAATTATGGAAATATATGGGGAGTTTAAGCCTTATCTCTCGAAAATAAGGGATGATGTGATGAAGAAACTTTCTGACCTTAATCAAAGAGAGATTGATAATCATAAAACTAAATTGTATGAACACCTAATTGGACGAGTCAAAACTGAAAATAGTATGGTGGAAAAGTGTCAACGAAAAGGTTTTCCTCTTTCTCCTGAAGGCGCTCTTCATGAATGCAAGGATGCTATAGGAATTCGTATTGTATGTAATTTTATTGATGATGTCTACCGCTCCATTGATCTTTTGAAACATGTGGATTGGTGCGAAGTAGTTAAGGAAAAAGATTATATTACAAGATCAAAACCTAATGGATACCGAAGTTACCATCTTATTTTAAAAGTTAATACACCATACCCTTATGTTGATGACTGTACCCCAGGATGCTATTTTGTTGAAGTTCAGCTACGGACAATAGCAATGGATTCATGGGCGAGCTTAGAACATGAAATGAAGTATAAGCATACTATCGAGAACTCAGAACAAATTGGAAGAGAACTAAAACGTTGTGCGGATCAACTTGCGTCCTGTGATGTTCAAATGCAGACGATTCGACAGTTGATTCATGAAAATGATTGAGGGGAGTTGTGTCATGCGAATATTATTAGCTGAGGATGAAAAAGAACTTTCTAGGGTACTTGTCACCGCAATGCATAGTATCGGATATACGGTTGATCCTGTATACAATGGACTAGAAGCCGTTGAAAAAGCCAATCAAGGTGTTTACGACTTGATGATTTTTGATATCATGATGCCAGTCATGACTGGCATTGAGGCATTAAAAAAGATTCGATCTGCTGGTGATCAGACTTATGTGATTATGCTGACAGCTATGTCTGAAATTGATGATAAAGTTACCGGTCTGGATGCTGGGGCCGATGATTATATCACTAAACCTTTTTCATTGAAGGAATTGTTAGCTCGCTTACGTTCACTTGAACGACGAAGTGAGGACTACACCAATGATGTTTTGAAGTTTGGGGACATCACACTTGACAGTAGTGAACAGCGCTTAGAGAGTTTTAATTCCATTAGTCTTTCTGCAAAGGAAACTAAATTATTAAATCTTTTTATCTTAAATGCAAACAAAAAAATAAATAGCGACATATTAATAGAACACGTGTGGGATAGTGAGGACGATATTGATCGCGATACACTTTGGATCTATATCTCTTATCTTCGTCAAAAATTGCAATCGGTTAATGCACATGTCGAAATTCATGGTGAGAAAGGCGGTCCTTACCAGCTTATTAATACTAATGGGGGGAACTTTAATGATTCAAAAGTTTCGTTATAGGTTTATCGGTATTTCCACGGCAGCCTTATTTCTTGTTCTTCTCACAGTAATTGGAAGCATCATTGGAATCTCAATGTATCAGGCAAAACAGCAAGTTAATAATGTTCTTGTTATTCTTTCTCAAAATGATGGTCAAATAAATTCACAGATTAATACGCGAAACGTTAAAAAGAGATTTGGACCGACATTTAATCGTGAAAGTCTATATCAGTATCGTTATTTTAGTGTCTCTTTTGATAAAAATGGCAATCAGACTAGTCTGGATGATTCTCATATTGTTAGTATTTCTAGAGAAACGATTATGGATTTGGGTCGTCAAGTTTACAATGGTAAAAAAGAAAAAGGGACTATTCGTTCTGTAATGTCAAACTATGCCTATAAAGTGACTGAAAAGGATGGCAAGACGACCATTGTTTTTCTTGATGAATCAGTGATTATGGAGAGTACTGACAATATTATGAAACTTGGGACTTTTCTTGGGGCAATTAGTTTAATGCTTTTTACACTGGTATTAATAGCATTTTCCAAGCGGGCAATCAAACCGATAATTCTGGCTGATAAAAGGCAAAAAGAGTTTATTACCAATGCTGGACATGAGTTGAAAACGCCGCTGTCAATCATAAAAGCTAATACAGAATTGCAAGAGATGATGAATGGCAAATCTGAGTGGACAACTAGCAATGAGCAGCAGGTAGATCGTTTAACACATCTGATTAATAACTTGATTTCGTTGGCGCGAATGGAAGAACGTCCTAAAATCACTTTGACTACAGTCAATGCTTCAGAGATACTTGAAAGGGCTACTGATAGTTTTAAGTCGATTATTGTTCAAGAAAAAAAATCTTTTAAAGTGAAAATTATGCCAGGTTTAAAAATCAAGGCGGATGAAAATAATTTCTACGAATTGTGTAATATTCTTTTGGATAATGCTAATAAATATTGTGATGATGAAGGAGTTATCACAGCTTCATTGACTTCCGATAAAAGGCAAAAGAAAGTTATTCTTTCGATTGGAAACACTTATACTGATGGTGAGAAAGCTGACTACAGCAAGTTTTTCGAACGTTTCTACAGGAATGACAAATCGCATAATAGTAAGAAGAAGGGATTTGGGATCGGTCTTTCAATGGCTCAAAAATTAACAGCCTCTTTCAAGGAAAAACTAAATGTGCACTATAACGATGACCGGATCTTTTTCAGCGTTAGTTTTAAACCGGTTAAAAAAGCAGGTTAGAAAACAACAATTGGTTTGGCAGAGATAGCGTGATGTAAGTCGGTAAGATTTAAGTATTAACGCAAAACTACGAATATCGTGTATCTCTTTGATATGAATAGTATGAAGTTAAATAGGTGGATCTTGACTTATTGAACACATTTATACAGAATCAATAGAGGAACTAGATCAAAATTTAATTTTTGACCTAGTTCCTCTGTGTACGGTTGTTTGTTTTTTGTAATTACGCGCATATTTATTAATGTGGAAGAAAAAGCAATTAAAGCATACATTACTAGAAAATAGTAAGCACAAAAGCTATAGACTAATTAATCTTTTGAGACAAAATCAACTGTTTTTTGAATAGTTGCAAAAGTTGTTAATGAAGCAAGAAAGGCATTTTGAACGTCTTTAGCAGGTATATTTTTTTTATTAATAGTTAAATCTTTTGTTGCGGTTGCATCACTGATCAACAGGGGGTGAAATTGCAATTCTGTGCTTGCTCTTGTGGTTGAATCGACACACATATGTGTCATCATGCCGCAGATAACTAATTGTTCAACTCCCAGTTTATGCAACTCTGTTTCAAGATTTGTTCGATAAAAGCTGTTTGGAAAATGTTTCTCAATAATTATTGAAGAAGGATCGTTCTTCAAATCAGAATGGAGTGCTGCTCCTGCTGTGTTAGCTTCAAAGAAAGCAGCGCTTTTTTTGTGGTTAATGTGTTGAATATATATAATCGGAAGGTTATGCTTTGAAAAGTATATTTCTAATTGATTTATTTTTTTTAATGCAGCTTCTGGTTGAACAAGTTCCATTTTTCCCTTCGCAAAATAGTCATTTTGAACATCAATCACTAGTAATCCTTGTTTCATTATAAGACCCCTTTATTCATTAATGGTTTTAGTATAGAAAAGATTACTGTTTTTGAACATAATCTGTTGAAATTAAGCTAGTAGTTTTACTTTCAGTGTGAAAGGAGTGAGTCAATGGATTATATTGATAAGCAAATAATCGACTTATTGAAGAAAAATAGCCGTTTAACTAACAAAGAAATAGGAGAAGAAATCCACCTAACGGGGCAAGCAGTTGGTAATAGAGTTAACAAGTTGATCGAACATAAAATTATAAAAAACTTCACGATTGATGTTTATTACGAAAATACGCAATATATTCGTTTGTTCATGAATAGTACAGCATTTAGTACAATTGAAAGAGTAGTAAATAACTTTGAAGAGATTGAAACATTTGATAAAGTCAGTGGGCAAGCTTGCTACGCAATTGTCACACACTTTTCTCAAGATCGTCTTAATGAATTTATTGAAAAGATTTCAAAATGGGCGCGTTACAGTGTGGAAACTGTTGTAACTAACAAGTTAAAAAATGAAAGTTAGATAAATATTAACGGCATACGGCGCAATTTACGAAAGATTGATCATGAAAATAAAAAACGAATATAAGCGAAAAGAGTGCGATATAAGTTAGTAAAACTTGAGTACTAGCGTGAAATTACGAACATAGTGCATTTTTTGCTGTGAGTAATGCAAAGTTGGACGGTTAATTTTGACTTATGGAACACACTTATAGGAATTTCAAAATGGGACTGGGTCAAAATTAAAATTTTGACCCAGCTTTTTTTGTCCTTGTAATACAGGTTGGATTTCTTCAAATTCGATTTAAATAATTTATATTGTTTGCTTAGGAGATGTTTACTGGAAATATCAAACTTAATTTAAGGCAAACAGTTAATGATTGAAGTACATATTAAAAAATGTGCTATTATTTAGTTTAATTATCTAGATGGAGGCGAGTTTAATGGCAAAAGTAGGTTTAGTGGGTGGCATGGGCCCAGAGTCAACACTTAATTATTATCAGCAATTAACATCTAAGTATGAAAAAATACATCCGAAATCCTATCTGCCAATAGTTATTGATAGTCTGGATGTATATCATATGCTGGATCTTGAAGAGAAGGGCCAGAAAATACTTTTAGTTCATGAATTATTAACAAGTATTCAAAAATTACAAGCGGCCGGTGCAGATTTTGCTGCATTAACTGCAAATACACCGCATATGGTTTTTGATGAATTGCAAACTGCTTCGCCCATCCCCTTATTAAGCATTGTAGATAGTGTTGTTGAAGCAATTCGAGATAAGAAGCAGTCGGTAGTTGGACTTCTTGGTACTAAGGTCACAATGACAAATCCATTTTACAAGAATAAACTTGTAAAAAAGCAAATCAAAGTCATTGTTCCAAATGAAGTTCAAATCGAACGAATTCATGAAATTATTTCTTCTGAATTGGAATTGGGAATCGTTAAGCAAAGCAGCAGAAAATATCTTTTGAATGTGATTTCGCAGTTAAAAAGAGAAGCACATATTCAAGGAATCATCTTAGGCTGTACAGAACTCCCACTTGCGCTGACGGCGAGTGATATTGATATCGCTGTGTACGATACCGTACAGCTGCACGTGAATACAATTTTAAAGAAGCTGGATGCGGATACCAACTGAGACAATTATATTTAAAAACAGACACATGAGAAAGATGGTAAAATGTTTCACTAAAAATCTATTTTTTTAGGGTTATTTTATAATTTAGTTAATGTTTTGATGCAAATTAATAAAAAATTTTTTTAGAAATAGGCAGACATAAAGAAACATATATAGTTAACAGTTCTAAAATAAATTATTGGTTAGAAAATTAGATTATGATGAAATATTTCTCTTGACATTATAATTTTTTGTAGGTAGAATGTTGGAAACTTAATTAATTTTTTGAACGTTGAAGAGAAGAGTAAATAAATTAGTAAGATTTAAGCGACCGTTGATAGTGAAAGAACGGATCTGAAATGTTATTGAAGATGAGCTTGGAGTTCAGATTTAAAGTGAAAGCTGGAGATCCGTATGGGTACGATATAACTCAGGACATGTTTGTGTCTTTAAGAAGGTAGTTATGTTGTCTGTAATTACGAATATTGGGTGGTACCACGGTTTTCCCGTCCCTTGTTATATATAACAAGGGGCGGGATTTTTTTAGTTGGAGGTGTAAAGGTGAATTTTCAGGCTGCAAATAGAATAAAAAAGATGCCAGTTAATTTTTTTGCAGAGCTCGATCAGCAAATTGCAGCAGTAAATGTGAAGACGCGTAATGTAATTGATTTATCTAAAGGCAATCCAGATATTCCAACGCCAAATCACATTGTCGAATCATTAAAGGATGCTGTCAGCAAAAAAGAAAATCAAAAATACACACCCTTTAAGGGGAAAGAAGGATTTAGAAAAGCAATCCAGAATTTTTATCAGCGACAATATAATGCTCAAATTGATGTTAACAGGGAAATAGCTATTTTTCATGGAGCGGTAGTAGGTATCAACGCTGTCCCACAAGTATTGCTTGATCCCGGTGATTATGTGATTACGACGGATCCTTGTTATCCAGAATATGAGACTACAGTTTCGTTAGCAGGAGGAAGAATCTATAAGCTTCCGCTTTTGCAAACAAATGGGTATTTGCCTGATTATGCGCAGATTCCCAACGAGATACTGGCTAAAGCCAAAATATTATTGCTGAACTATCCAAATAATCCTACTGGTGCCGTTGCCAGTGCTAGTTTCTTTGCTAGCTCGCTCTCTTTTGCACGAGAAAAAAATTTGTTATTGGTAAATGATTTTGCATATGCATCGTTAGGATTTGACAAAGCACCTGTAAGCCTTATGTCATGCCCAGGGGCAAAAGAAAATGCATTGGAAATATATACTTTGTCTAAGACATATAGCATGGCAGGATGGAGAGTTGGTTTTGCGGTTGGAAATGCATCTGTTATTGAAGCTTTAAATAAATACTTGGCACATGGACATAGCACAGTTTTTGGAGCTGTCCAAGATGCAGCTAGTACAGCTTTAAATTCTTCGCAGGAAAGCTCTGTAGAAATAAAGGAAGAATATCAAAAACGAAGAAATCTGCTTGTAAGTGGATTAAGAAAATTAAATTGGTCCGTTGAAATGACAGCAGGAACGTTTTTTGTTTGGGTCAAGATTCCAGTTGAATACACAAGTGTTTCTTTTGCGAAGCTTCTTTTGGAGAAAGCCCAAGTAGCAGTTGCACCTGGCAGCGGTTTTGGAAAATACGGCGAAGGTTATATTCGAATTAGCTTAGTATGTGAATTGGAAAAATTAGAAGAAGTTCTGCAAAGATTGAAAATTTTGAAATTGAAAGAAGGTTTTTAGTTGATTGATTTTATTTCTAGAATAGGCCCACAGCAATATATAACAGGAAATCATGTGTATGAGTATCTGAATGTTTATTTTCAGAAGAATAATATTGCAAAAGCATTATTTTTGCATGGTGAAAAGGCGTTGCATGCGGCTAGACCATACTTACCGAAATCTTTTTCAAATACACAAATTGAATATAGAAAATTTTCAGGAGAATGTTCGCTAAGTGAAATAAATGATGTGACTAAACAAATTGTTAGCGATAAATTCCAAGCAATTGTAGGAATTGGCGGTGGAAAAGTTTTGGACACAGTCAAAAGTGTTGCTGCTACTCTTCAAATTCCCGTGATATTATTGCCAACGCTTGTCAGTAATTGTGCCCCGTGGTCTTCTTTAAGTGTTCATTATCAAGACGATGGAACTTTTTCAGATTTTAAAACGTATGCACATTCAGTTGATCTCTTACTTTTGGAAGAAGACGTTCTCTTTAACTCACCGGTTAATTACTTTGTTGCTGGGTTGGCTGATACCTTGGCTAAGTATTATGAATCCGAATTAATGTTAACAAAAGATTTTACCAGCGGAAAAGTAGCCTTGGAACACGCTGCATACTTCGCTCAAGAATGTCAGCAGATAATCCTCAATGAAGGAGAGCAGGCTATAACTGATATGCTGAGACACACAAAAACCAAAAGATGGCTAGAAGCTGCTGAGACTATTATCGTGACTGGGGGTCTAGTTGGAGGTTTCAGTGCCCAATACGGACGGGCGACTGGTGCACATTCTATTCATGATGCATTAACGCAGTTCCCAGAAACGCATGCAATATTGCACGGTGTAAAAGTAGGCTATGGTGTTTTAGTTCAACTAGCTTTAGAAAAGAAATTAGAAGAAGCCCAAAAGATTTGGCTGTGGCTGCGATCACTTGAACTTCCGACTAATTTAGCTGCATTAGGACTTAAAGATGAACCAGAAGTTAAAGAAAAAATTGCAGTAGCGGCTATCAGCGAAGATAAATCAATTCATTTACTGCCAATAAATATTACTGAAAAAGCAATTTTTGATGCAATTACAGATATAGAAGAACTAAATAAAAAATTACTAAGAGAGGAGGAGAAAAATGGCATCTCCAGAACTAGTCAAGTTTCAGCACGTGAGCAAAGTATTTAAAACCAACAAAAAAAAGAGCCATGAAGTCCTAAAAGATGTCAATTTAACTATTCAAAAGGGCAAAATTTTTGGAATTATTGGATACAGCGGTGCGGGAAAATCAACTTTAATCAGGTGCATTAACGGTATAGAAAAAGCAACACAGGGCAAAGTTTTTTTTGAAGATAAGGAAGTCAATAAACTCTCTAAAAAAGCATTGCGTCAAATAAGAGGTCAGATTGGTATGATTTTTCAACAATTTAATCTAATGCCCGCTCGTACGATTGCTGAAAATGTTGCACTGCCTATAAAGTATAGCAGCTTGGGAAAAGAAAAAATTAGAGAAAAGGTTATGGAGATGCTTGAACTTGTTGGATTGCCTGAAAAGGCAGATACGTATCCTTCTTCACTGTCCGGAGGTCAAAAGCAAAGGGTGGCAATTGCACGTGCATTGATAAATAATCCCAAAATTTTATTGTGTGATGAAGCAACGAGTGCTCTGGATCCTCAAACAACACAGTCAATATTAAAACTGTTGAAAAAATTAAATGAAAGATTAGGAATAACTTTGGTATTAGTAACACATGAAATGCAAGTTGTTGAAGATATTTGCGATGAAATTGCTGTTTTAAATAAAGGCAAGATTGTCGAGCAGGGGGATGTTTATTCAATCTTCGTTAATCCGCAAGATCAACTAACTAAGCGCTTCATAAACACAACTTCTAAACTAAATGTTTCAAGCAGCTTGTTAAAAACGATAAATCTTGTAAGAAATCAGCAATTGATAAAAATTACGTACATCAGTGACGAAGCAGTAGTCCCGCTTATTTCAATTATCTCAATAAAATTTAAAATAAAAGCTAACATAATTGTTGGCGATATCAAGATGCTTCGGGGTAAGCCATTGGGGGGGTTAGTGATTGTTTTAGATGGAGAAGCCGAGCAGATTGCTGACACTTTAAAGTATTTAAGAGGACAAAAAAATGTTCAGGTGGAGGTGTATCAAGATGGACGCTTTCTTTAGTAAATTATTTCCCAATGTTGCAAGTAATTTGGATGTTTTTAATGCAGCTATTATTCAAACATTACAGATGGTTGTTATTTCAGGCATAATTTCCTTTTTGTTAAGCTTAACTTTTGGAATTTTAATAGTCGTCACTAAGGGTGGTGGAATTTTAGCTAACAAAATAGTTTGGAATGTTTTGGATAAAATAATCAATTTGTTCAGGTCGATTCCGTTTATTATTTTAATTGCAGCCCTGATCCCTGTGACAAGAATTATTTCTGGAACAGCAATTGGTGTCAAGGGAACGATTTTTCCACTGATTATCGGAATAACACCCTTTTTTACAAGGCAGATAGAATCTGCTTTAAATGAAACTGATGACGGCCTGATCGAAACTGGAGAGGTAATCGGTTTGACGCCTTGGCAGTTGGTCTGGTCTGTATATCTGCACGAGAGTATTTCAAGTATTTCGAGAGTGACAACAATAACACTAGTAAGCCTGATAGGATTGACTGCGATCGTCGGGGTTGTCGGAGGAGGAGGCTTGGGAGACTTTGCTATCCAATATGGTTATCAACAAAATCAATTTGATGCAACCATAGCATGTATTATTGTTTTATTGATTTTAGTAAGTATTGTTCAAATTATCGGAACATTTATTAGTAAAAAAGCTACTCACTAGGGGAGGAAAAAGAAATGAAGTTTAAAAACAAGAGATTTTTTCTGAGTTTTCTGGCTGTACTTATCACTTTTGGGGTTGTAGGAAGTTTAACTGGGTGCGGCAAATCGGCAACTGCTAAGACCAAAACTAAAGTCGTTAAAGTTGGTCTGGTAGGAACCACAGACAAACCAATTTGGGAGCAGGTTAATAAGAATTTGAAAAAAGATCACATTCAAGTAAAAACAGTCTCTTTTACGGATGGAATCTTAGCAAATCAAGCACAAAATAATAAAGAATTAGATTTGACCGCTTTTCAGCATTATGCATTTTTGCATCAAGAAGAAAAAGAGAAAAACTATAAATTTACAGTTATTGGACAATCATATCTAGTACCTTTGAACGTCTTTTCTAAAAAAATCGACAGTTTGAAGCAAATAAAAAATGGAGATAAGATTGCGATTCCAAACAATGTTACTAACGCTGGACGTGCATTGAAAGTTTTGGAAAGCGCAGGACTTATAAAAACGGACCCAAGTAAAGGCAATTTGCCAGCAATTAAAGATATTACGGAAAATAAACATAATTTGAAGATTGTCCAAGTTGATCCTGCAAAAATTATTAGTTTGTTACCTGACTTTGCTGCAGGCATTACTAATAGCGATTTCGCAGAAGCTGCTCATCTTAATCCAATCAAGGATGCAATTTATAGTTTGAAACCTGATATTAATGATTCTAAAAATAAACCTTGGATTAACGTAATTGTAGCTAGAACAAGTGATAAAGATAATGCTACTTATAAGAAGGTTGTTAAAGCATATCATACAAAATCTGTTGCTAAAGTTATTGAAAAAACGCATAAAGGTGTCTACACGCCAGCATTTGAATATTAAAAAGATGTTATTTACTTGAACCTCTTTAAGTTTGAAAGAAAGGAGATGATGCAGATTTTGTCGTAAAGCAAAGTTAACGGCAAAATTCTTGGAGCTCATCTTGTTTATCCCAAAATAAAGTAGTTTGGTTTTATACACCACAATCGGTAGTTGTTTTCTTTTAATATGAAGAGTTTCAAAAATACTAATAATTTAAGCAAGGAAAGGTGATTTGATTATGGCAAAAGTAGAGAGTTTTACACTAGATCATACGAAGGTAAAGGCCCCATATGTTAGATTGATAACACAAGGAAAAGGAACAAAAGGGGACGTTATTTCCAACTATGATCTTCGGTTGGTACAGCCCAATGAGAATGCCATTCCAACAGCGGGTCTGCATACAATTGAACATTTGTTAGCTGGCCTCTTACGGGATCGGCTTGATGGGGTTATTGATTGTTCTCCATTTGGATGCCGCACAGGTTTTCACCTAATAACGTGGGGGGAACACTCAACAACGGAAGTTGCAGAGGCCTTAAAGGGAGCATTAAAAGAAATTGCTGAACAGATTGAATGGGAAGATGTTCAAGGGACGGATATTTATAGTTGTGGTAATTACCGGGATCATTCTTTATTTTCTGCCAAGGAATGGTCAAAGAAAATACTTGACGAAGGGATCAGTGATGATCCGTTTGAGCGAAATGTAATTTAAATGGTGGCTAAAATGTTTGAAGAATTAGAAAATAAAATTGTTTTTGTTGTTGGAAGTTTTCAAGGAATAGGCAAGGCGGTTGCTGCAACTTTTCTTAAAGAAAAAGCAACTGTAATTGCAGCCGATATTGCATATGAGAACAAAGACTTAGAGGAACAAAGTGAAAAACTTTATGCTGTAAATGTGGATGTCAGCAATGAACAGCAAGTGAGGAAAACATTTGCACAACTAGAAGAAAAAGGACTAGTACCAGATATACTTGTGCATGTTGCTGGAATTTCGACCATGGATTACTTTTCAGAGAGTAAAAGTGAAGATTTTCAAAGAAACTGGGAAATTAATACAAAAGGCTTTTACTTAACTGCAAAGTATTATACTAAGTTCCTTAAAACTAAAAAGCGAAAAGGAAAAATAATTGTAGTTGATTCACAGGCTGGAAAGAATGGGTATCGGGCCATGTCCGCATATGTTGCATCTAAACACGCTGTTTTAGGCTTAGTTAAAACGTTAGCATTAGAAGTTGCTAAGGATAGTATTAATGTCAATGCGGTGTGCCCAGGAATAATTGAAACCGAAATGAAGCACAGAGAGCGAATTGAAGGCGGCAAAATACGGGGATTGACTCCAGAAGAAGTTCAAGCTGAAGATAACAGTCAAGTCCCGTTGGGCAGAACCGGTACACCACAAGATGTCGCAAATGTTGTTTTATTCTTAGGCAGTCATTTATCCGATTATATGACGGGACAGGCAATTAATGTGACCGGTGGAATGACGATGAATTAGTTATAGCTATAAACACCGAAGTTTTTAGATAAATGTAATAATTTTGAGGTATCGCTGTTTCTTATTTTAAGGTTTCTGGATGCGCAGAACCTAAAATAAAAAATTAGTGATGTCTTTTTTATTGCCAACAATTGAAATATTACGATAATTTCTTTGCAAACTTCCATACGTAGCACTGACAAGTTATTTTTTTTGAAAGAACAATAATGGTTAAAATGCATTGCCGCTTTTTGTCAAAGCTTTTTGTTTGGAAGTATTTATTTCTCGTTTTCGAGAAGAAAAGGTTGGGAAGAAATAAGCGCACCAGAGTGAATTTTTAGGCAGAAGCGGTCGCTTGATAAGTAATTAACTTATGCAGCTGGCTAAGTTTTGCGTTGCTTTAGTCAGTGAATGCAAGTAATAAACAAACTAAAAATATCTATTGACTTAAATAAATTATTGATTAATAATTGTTTATGGTAAATTATTAATCAATAAGAATGCTTCATACAGCAAAGCTTTTAAAGGGTTGGTCGAATTATAAGTGACACGTTACGATCAAAACAGATTAGTTTTACTGCAAGTACGAGCAGTAATATCATGCAGATTATAAATTACTACATAAAAAACTACCTAATTAAAAAAGGACTTGTCAAAATGAAGACTAAAAAAATTAATACCTTAATTAAACGAACTGCTGTTGCAGCCGCGTTTGTAACGGCTGGAACTGCGATAGCTACGACAGCTCGGGCAGATACTGTTAGTAAAAATGACAATACAGTTTCCAGCAGCACGTCCCAGCCAGCAACTGGCAGTTATCAGAGCAGCTCAAGTACTAGTTCTAGTTCTAGCACTAGCACGAATACCAAGAATGTGCAAAAACAAACTGAGGACGCTAGTGAAAGTTCACAGCAGCAAACACAAACGGTCCAAGATAAAACAGAACAAAATCAGACAGATAAAACACAAGCAGTGCAAGTAAAGATGATGCAATCAGATTCAACTAATACACAGAGCAAAAGCTCTACGCAAGCCAATGCGGCTAAACCAATTGCAGGGGCAAGTGTTCAAAAGTCATCAAGTACGGATAATAGCGTCGCAACAGCACAAACAAAAGTAAACGACGATCAACAAGCAGTTAATTCAGCATCTAGTGCTAAAACAGCTGCATCAACCGCAAAAGACAAAGCTCAATCAAACTTAGATACCCTTAAGAATAGCCAAACATCGACTGCTGATGGAAGTACAATTAATTTAACAGATAAACAGAAAGTTAATGTTGCTGATAATCCAGCATTACTGGATGAAGGGACTGGCACGAATAGCAAATTTGTTGATAATAATTCATCTGATAAGAATTCAAAAATTGATGTAAATACTTTGACAAGTGCGCAATCAATTGAACTATCATCGTATGCAGCAGCGTTGATTAATAATCTTAGAGAACAAGTAAGCTTTGTTCAACATAACAGCAAGTCGGGGGCAGATAATCAAAAAAGTATAATCAAGCTTGTCGTTACTAATGGCTCGATTGATAATGCTAAAAAAATTGCTGAGAATTATAATAATGATCAGTGGAGTGGCTACAAACATAGAAATGATGATTATAAGGGATCATATAAGGGAGAAGATGTGCCAGCTGTTGAAACAGTTCTTGCTAATGACGGTTTATTGTCCAGTGGAAATTGCATTGAAGTTATGGAATCGTTGTCTGACTATTACGATACTTCAATGACAATGTATACCGCTAAGCAATATTTATACAATGCAATTCACAACATACTATTTAACGATAAGTCCAGAGAATATGAACGTGCACTTACTTTGCTGGGTATAGATGATTCTGTTTTAAAGAATGATTTTGGAGAGAATTTCTTTGCTGTTAGTTTTGATAAGTATGGGAATATCCACCTTGAATTTATTAGTTGTTTTGAAAAAGAAAATTTAAAAATGGCGAATTTCGATACGACTGACGTAACAATAAATACAACCGGTGCTACAGCTGCACAAATCGCATCTGCTCAAACAACATTGAACAATGCTACAGCAACATACAACACAGCTAGTGCTGCATATACAGCAGCTGTTAATAAGCTCAAGGTTGATACAGCGGCTTTGAATACGGCAAAAGCAAATGCTGACAAAGAAGCTTCAAGTCAAACAACATCAAAAAATGGGCAATTCTATGAGGATGCCCATTGGTATCTCTATAAAGATAATAAAAAACAGACTGGTTTGCAGTATATAGCTAACCAACATAAAACGGTTTACTATAACGTCAACGGTCAAATGCAGTATGGGCAGCAATACATCAATGGACACTGGTACCTGTTCGACAACAATACTGGAGCAATGAAGACTGGCTTGCAG
>NZ_AZEG01000026.1 GCF_001434935.1 Liquorilactobacillus uvarum DSM 19971
AATTGGTCCAAAATTGTGCGGTATGCCGATATTAAACCTCGTATGAATAATTCGGGATAAATATTAGTTAGAAAACAAATAAGCTGTGACCTAGATTTCCTCTCGGTTCCTCAGCTTATTTTTTATACACTTATTTAGTGTTCTCATAGTAAGGAGCAAATTTCTTATTTTTCCACAACTCCCTCCCTATTCAAAAATATTAAAATTTCATCTTTCGCCGCTTATACTCAAAAATCTCATTTATGTAATATCTAAGAAAAATCTGATATCTTATTCTAAAATTAAGTTACTGTAGGAAATCAATAGAAAATCAATTTTTGCCAAAATGCTATTGACAATTATCCAAGCAACATAGTATAGTAATGGCAAGTCAAAGAAAACGCTTACATTGAATAAAGGAGGATTTTTTTATGAATGAAGAAAGTTATCTTGCTTGGGCCGAGTCGACACCACACATTTATGAAATAAATTTCAGTAACAGCATACTGGCACCACAGATCAATGATTTCCCTGAAGTTGAGGAACTAGGAACTGTTGCGCCACTCAAGCATAAAAAATGGCGTATTGAATCTATCATCCCAGAATTAAATGTCTTTAGTCAGTGTTTTGTCGCGATGATGAAAAAACACCATGTTCCGACCGAAAATTACACTATCGTTCAACTAAAAGAAGAAACTGTTTAGTCTAAGAAATTTTGCTTAATTACAAGCATCATACTTAAAACATTTTAAAAATTAAATTCAGTAAGAAACTGTATAAAATCAATTTCTTACTGAATTTTTTTCGTTACTATGAATTCAAAATCTTTCAGCAATTAGCGTGATAATGCAAAAAAATTTTAGCGTGAAATATTAAACTGCAACCTAAAGGCTGTTGCGTTTGTTCGTATTTATATTTTTAAATAAACCGGTAGAGTTTGCAAGAACTACCTTCTTTGTTTTTTACCTCGGATTCCAGTTAGCATAACACATGTGCCTCCACTAAGAACCACCAACACGACCATCCAGAAAAAGAGGATTTCATATGAACTTATCTCAATAATTAATCCCCCCAGCAGCGGACCAATAGCGTGGCCTAAAGAAGCTGCCATACTGACAAAGCCTTGAAATCTGCCCTTTTCAGAAGCACTGCTTAATTTATTGACCAGCGATGAGATTGTTGGAAAAGTAATCACTTCTCCGATTGTTACAACAACCATTGATAAAACGAAATGAGTATAGTCCTTAGCAATAATCAGTGACGCAAAAGCTAACGCAAATAAAAGAAAACCCACATATATTTTGGCATATTCATTAACATTAAAATGTTCATCAATATAGTTTATCAGTGGTTGACCCAAGACAATTAATAATCCATTAAGTGTCCATAGTAAGCTGTATTTTTTGACTGCAATCCCCAAACTTTGCATGTAAACTGACAAGTTACTTTGCCATTGCGAATAGCCGATCTGAATTGCCAAATATGTTAATAAAATCAGTCCGATAATCACGATATTACGTATATTGGTTTTTACAACTTCATTGTCTGACTTCACTTCAGATTGATCTTGATGACTTTTAGTAGGATTATTGTAATGTTTCTTAGCTATCATAAAAAAGAGGAAGAACAGAACAAATGTTATAAAAAAAATATAACGGATGTTGATATCAATAATAAAACCTACAAGCAATGTACCTAAAACCACTCCTATATTAGCGGTAAAATACAACATATTGAAAACGTAACGTGAATCATACTTTTTTATTGAAGTAGCTAAAGAATTAACAAGCGTATTAGCGATTGCTCCGCCAAAACCATTGAGAATCAAAAGTATTGGATAGGCCGGCCATCCGTTAAAAAAAATCAAAATAAACATTGAAGCCATTGATAGCCCAATTGATGCCAGCAACCAATGGTGACTGTTTAGACGATCATAAATATGCCCTCCAAAATAGCTTCCAACAATCATAACTATTGATTCTATGCACAAAACAAATCCCGCTGTTGTTAAACTCTGTTTCAAGTAATCATGCACATATATCGTTGTTAGTGGCCATACAAAACTTGTTCCGGTGCTGGCTATCAAACTTCCAAGAAGCAACCAGCTTAGTTTAATTTCCCCTTTTCTCATGTTTTCTCCTAAAATAAAAAAACCGGAGTAAGACAGCTAGCTGCCTTACTCCGGTTAAATTGTTTTATAATTTAATTAGTCTTTAACAACATTAACAGCTTGTGGGCCACGGTCGCTTTCTTCAACATCGAAAGTTACATGTTGGCCTTCGTCTAAAGTTTTGAATCCGTCACCTTGGATAGCTGAGAAATGTACGAATACATCGCTGCCATCTTCGCGAGTAATAAAACCAAAACCTTTGTCTGCATTAAACCACTTTACTGTACCTTGTTCCATAAATAAAATCCTCCTTGTGCCTCATGGCACTAAAATAGTTGTAATTCTTGATCGGCACAAATGGGGAAAGTTATTTGAAACAATCTAACCACGGTAACCCATACAAAAATACAAATATAGTATACCATGCCATTGTCAAAAAAGATAGCCTAAAAAAAATTATTTTACAAATATATAATGAGCAGCCTTAAAACTAACATTGGTCTCCTGCCCCGTCTCTTCAATCAATATTTTAATAGGTCCTTCAAAGGGAGCATGATTTATTATTGTTAACTTATCACCTATGTTCAATTCAATATCATCTAAGTAAGTAAGCAGATCATGATTGTCAATAAAACGATCAATTACAACACTTTGTCCATCTTCTGCATCCGCCAGAACTTGATGGCTATCTTCCTTATAATTGCCATTTTTGTTTGGAATAACACCGCCATGCGGACAGTGAGACGGGTGACCTAAAAAGTCATCCAGATGATCCATTAAATGGTCACTCGTCACATGTTCTAATACTTCGGCGTCAGTATGCACATCTTGGAGTTTATATCCCAGCTTAAAAACTAAAAAACTCTCCCATAAACGATGTCTTCTAACCAAATTTTCTGCAATTTTAATTCCCTCAGGAGTAAGTGAAATGCCTGCATAGGGCGTATGTTCAGCTAAACCATCTTTGACCAGTTTGCCGACCATTTCTGTAACAGAACCAGCAGCAACATTTAAACTTAATGAAATTTGTTTATTTGAAACTTTTGTTTGTGTTCCACCTAACTCAAAAATAATTTTCAAGTAATCTTCCTTCATGGGTGTCATATCATTCACCTCACTTAATTTGTCGTTAACTGTAGACCAAAAAATAAAATTCTAATAGCCATTATACCAGAATTTTCCCTATCTGTTTGAACAAATGATTTTAATAACTGTTCGCAGAAAATTAATTCATCTATTCTGAAGAAGGGAATACTAAATTGAGCCTGCGGCAGAGTTCTAAAATATCATCCGGTGGGTTGACGGAAACCCGTTGAGCTGAGCCATCAAATGGATCCGTATACTCTAGCGATTTTGCATGCAGAGCCTGTCTTGATATTTTTTTATCCATCTGCCCCCCATAAAGCTCATCACCAAATAAGGGATGCCCGCAATATGCAAAATGCACTCTGATCTGATGCGTTCTGCCGGTATGCAACTTAACCTTGAGCAGTGATGCCTTTTGGTTTTCTGAGACTACCCAGTACTCTGTTTTTGCGTATTGACCGTTTGTCAGCACAGATCTTCTAATTTGATTATTTTCACGTCCTATTGGTTGCTCAATCACCCCATGTTTTTTCTGAAATTTGCCCTCAACAACAGCTAAATACACCTTGTTGAGCGCTTTTTCTTCAACCTGTTTATTAATTAACCCTTGAGCTAAGCGATTCTTAGCTATCAAAACTACCCCGCTTGTAAACCTATCAAGTCGTGTTATTACATGTGGGACCAGATCCTCAGCATGACTATCCAGCAGATATCCCTTTACACGATTGACCAGTGTTCGAGAACGATCACTTGGTCCTGGGACACTAGTCAATCCTGCCGGTTTGTTGACGATAAGCCAATTTTTATTTTCCAACAGTATCTCTATTTTTTCATGATCGGCAAGAACTTCCTGATTGTTTTCTGGAGGCAGCCAAAGAGTCACCTTCTCATCTCCAGAAACACGATCACTCAGTAATGTCCTTTTTTCGTTAACTAAAACTTTTCCACCACCTTTTTTTACAATACTCAAAAGACGGTGACTTACCCCGCGATTTGCTAAAAAGCGTTTAACAGTTACATTTTCATTGAGATTACTCCACGTGTACTGCATAAAACTCTCTTTTCTAATTAAAATTTAAGATTTTTTTCTAAAAAATCCAACAACTATCCCGAATATACCGCATAATATCAACAACAACCCAGCATTTTGAAAATTTGCAGCAATAAGTTCAAGCAAGTTTTCTACTAATCCGCTTGCTTGAGCTGCTCGTTCAGCAATTTGTGCAAAAAAGCCACTGTTATTGGCAAGAAAAGCTAATACTGTCACTAAAATACCGCTCCAAAGGGCTGACAATCCAAGATAATGGAACCATCGAAGCAATGAACGATCATGCAACATCAGAATAATTGCAAAGATAAAAGCTGCGATAGTGCTAATCCAAAAAACCGTTTTAGTTAGATTATCAGCTTTTTTTATAATTGCTGTTGCTTTATCTAAATACCTCTCCTGAATAGTCTGATCGATATAGCTGTCTATACTGCCCAATAGAGCAGTCCGAACTGCTGAGAATTCTTCATTATTTGTTGAAACACCAACACTTTGTGCCTTCACTGCGATATTTTGACTGATTTGATTTTTTATTTTTTGATTGTCGATTGCATTTGCTTTGCCTGCATAAACATTTTCCACAATTTCTGTCAAATCTTCTTTAACTTGCTTTGAAGTGACCAAGCCACTTGATAAAGAAGTTGGAACACCATTTGAAGATGCCAAATCAGCCACAACATTATTTACGGTTGTTGTGGCCTCATTGACATAATCTGATTTAGTTGCCTGCACGGTTACAAACTGGGCATTTAGAACCGTCTTCTGCAGAATATGTGCACTGACTGCAAAAAAAAGTGTAATACCTATCAGAACAACCAACCAGCGGCTGATCGCATGTCCCGGAATCTTTGCTGTCTGTCGACTGCGCCTGCTTAATTGATTAATATTCTTATTCATTGTTTCACTCCTCATCCTACATGACCTATCCCCTCAAGTATAAACTACTATACATCAAGGACAAATAAATTAGGATAAAGTTTTCAAAAATAACTACTCATTTCTAACCTTAAAGCGTTTCATAACCTGTAAGCTACATAGACTGCTAACAATTCCAAATATTATCAAATCAATAAAAGGCATCGTTGGATTCAAAGCCTTGCCAGCACTACTCTTATCGTATCCTGCCAGAAAATTCAGCAGTTCGATAATTTTAGGTGCCACTGTAAAGCCGTTTTTGTCATATGCATTGCTAATTGTTGCCACCGCTACAATAAACAGTGTCAACATTGCTAAAATAACAAGCCTCCGTTGCTTTTTTGCGAAAAGGCTAAAAATACTTCCAGTTAAAATACAGCCGAGTGAGAATACAAAAGATGATAGTATGGCAAAAAGAAAACTCATTAGATACGCAACTGTTGTATTTTTGAAGAATCCCCCATACACCTGCATAAACAACGAATGTTTTTCCCAACTAAGACCGCTCAAAGTCAGTTTAAGCAGAAAAACATACAAGATGCCTATTGCTTGACTCAACGCACTGATTCCCAAAAAGGCAACTATCTTGGCTTTCCAGTATGTATGCCGTGAAATTCCATTTTGGATCAGTACTTTAAAATCGCTGTAGCTCAGCAGTGCAAGGCAGCCCACAATAATATATAGCATCGGTCCAAGTATTATATTTTTAATTGCTTCGACTAAGTTATAATTGGTACCTGTTATAAAAGATAATACCATTGGAAAAACAATTCCACCTAGCAACAACCACATCAATACATATAATAGCTGGCGAAAAACACGTTTGAATAAGAAAAAAACAACGCTTTTTTCTTTTGCTGTCATCACTTTAATTGCCCCCTTGCATTCGTCAAATTAATAAATAGCTTCTGCAGGTCCATCTTTTCAACAGTGACCGTATCAGGCAGAATACGTTCACCATCTAATTCACCGAAAACATAATTTCCTTGAATGTTGCCCAAGGTCTCCTGCCCAATAACATTTAATCCGACCGTATATTGCTCAACCTCTTTTGCAGGACCGGAGATCAAATATGCATTCTCAAGCACATCTTCAACGTCCCCATCAACAATGACTTTCCCATCTCTTATCACAAAAACATGTTCCAGACTATTCGCGATCTCTTCAATTAAATGTGTTGAAATTACAAATGTTTTCCCAGTTTTGACATAATTATCTACTAATTCACGATAAAATAGTTCACGATGGTTCGCATCAAGCCCCAAAACTGGCTCATCTAGGAAAACATACTTTACTGGCACACAAAGCGAGATAATCAATTTAAAAATCGTGCGATATCCTGTCGACAATTTGCCAAATTTTTGATTTAAATCAAGCTCAAAAATATTTGCCAATTTCTGTGCATAATTGTAGTCAAAATCTCCATACAACAATTCTGTAGTATTCAGCAACTGTCTTAATTTACTGCTATTAGAGTATAAGTTACGTTCACTCATCAAATATATTTTTCCAAGTGCTTCATCATTTTCAAAGACAGTGCTGCCATCCAGTGTTACATTTCCTTCATTCGGAAAAATCCGATTGGCGATAATGCTTAGCAATGTACTTTTCCCTGCACCGTTTCGTCCTAGCAGGCCATATATTTTGCCAGGCTTGATCTGCAAATTGATATTCTCTAAAACTGTTTTTTTACTGAAGTTCTTCTTGATTTCCTTAGCGACTATTCCATCCATACTCAGAACCCCCTTTTTATTAAATCGACCAACTCTTCTTGCGAGATCTGTAATTTTTTAGCCTCGCTGATAAGCTTAACGACCTCATCTTGATAAAAGAATTCTCTCCTTTTTTCAACGATCTTCCCCTGCGCACCTTCTACAACAAACATCCCGATCCCCCGTTTTTTTTCAATTAGCCCATCTGCGACAAGCAAGTTCATTCCCTTTAAAACAGTTGCCGGATTAATGTGAAAATCACGTGATATTTCTGTCGTCGACGGTATTTGCTCACCTTCTGCGTATGTCTTGGTGAAAATAGCATCTTGAATCTGCTGTGCTACTTGTAAATAGATTGGTTCCGAACTGTTAAAATTAAAACGCATCTTTTTCACCTCGTCATCCATAGGGCAAAACACGTCAGTCACTTTGCCCTTTCTTCTTTATCACTATGCGCTCATACATCAAAACCATAACTGCATAATATCCGAAATATAACAATCCAAAGATAGTAAAAGGCACCCAGATAGCATGATAAGGATTATTTAGCAATACTTTAAATAACTTCAGTCCAAAAAGTACATGAACTACACCGAGTGCTCCTGGCAGAACAAAAAGGATCCCTATTTCTTTTCTAATAGCCCACTTTAAATTACGTTTTCTTACACCTAATTTTGCAAGCAGCTGATAGCGTCTAACATCCATAAAGGCACCCGAAAGAATTTTAAACATCAAACAGCTTGCCAGCATAGCTAAGAAAGCAATCCCCAAAAAAATTCCCATAAACTCCAAACCACCAAAAATGGTCTTCAATTGTTTAAAACTGCCAAAGCTTCCGTTAACAGAAGCATTCGCTGTCATCTGTTCTGCAATTGCTACTCCATTTTTATCCTTAGTATTTTCAAGTTTTTGCAGCAATCCATAATCATTCGTTATATTTTTAACTCTGAACAAAAATAGAGTCTCAGTTTTAGTGTTGATTCCCTTAAATACATTCTTGTCGGCAATTTTCAAACGATGTCTACTATAATCTGGTGGCAAAAATGACATCATTTCATAACTACTTTTCTCAAATACAGAGATTTTTTGGTTAACATATTTAATATTATACAAGCTGTTACCGAACTTAACCATTTGAAGTGGGGTATTTTTTAATTGCTGTTTGTCAAAATAAATAGCATTTTCGGTAGCTTTTAACTTGTATGTATTTTGTTTTTCGATATTCAATCTTCCAATCAATCTTTTTTGTTGCCTGCTAGGCTCTACGATTCCCATCGTATAAGCTGACTGTGCGTGTGCCGCATTTTCAATCGAATTCCTAAAACCGATCCCTGTGGTTATTGCTCCCAAAGCTAAAGCAAAGAGCATTGAGACAACTGTTAATATCCTAGTATAATCATATATTCTATATTTTAGTTGTCCCAGCGTAAAAGTATTCAGTCCTCTTTTCGCTAAGTGACTTTTTCGCAAAAAATCAATAATTACGATTATACTGGCATTAAATAAAAAGTAAGACCCCAGCGATAAAGTTATCAATGCTGCTGGAATTGTTTTTTGTTTTAGAATAGTCGAGTCAGATATCAGCCAATATCCAGCAATCAAAAGCAGAATTCCCACAAAAGCCTGTAACAGCTGCAAATACCATGGCATAAAATTTTTGCTGACTGTCTGCTCACTTTTAAGAAGCTTCAATGCTGGTTTGCGTACCATTACAATTGTGTTAAAAACTGCTCCGAGCACAAACAAACCTAAATACAAAAACCCAGTCCATAAAATAGCTTTACCCCAGAGTGGTTCATAATACTTGGGTGTTATTCCAAGCAGCTTCGTTAAAAGTCTGGGAACAAATGAGCTGGCTAAAATTCCAACCGCAATTCCAACAATTGTTGACAAAATACCGATTAGAATTGTCTCCAACCACACAAGCTGACCTATTTTCCCTTTTTTCGCTCCCAACATCATAAAGAGTCCATAATCATGTTTGCGCATATTCAGCAAAAAACTATTTGCATAGTTCAGATAGACAAATGTAATCAGCATCAACAAAATCGACCCAAAGTTAAAAATATAACCGGTAAAACTAACAACCTTTCCGTTAGTGTGTAAAAACCTGCTGTTTGTTGCCAGTGTTTCAAAAAGATAAAAAATTGCACTGGAAATAATAAGGCCTGAAAGCAAGATCAAGTAATCTTTCCATCTATTTTTCAAACCTCCGACCGCCAATTTTCGTAACATCATATTCCTCCGTTCATTACGGTTCGAAAACCCCTAAAGTATCAAGTATTTCCTGATAGAAACCTCCACGCGTCTGTTTTTCACTCTTAAGCAATTCACGATTGATGCATCCATCTTTTATAAAGAGGATTCTACTGCAAAAACTCGCTGAAAAAGCATCATGTGTCACCATCAAGATAGATGTTTTGTGTTTTTCATTGATTTCAGTTAAAAGATTAAGCAATTCACGTGCAGACTTAGAATCAAGCGCTCCAGTTGGCTCATCTCCGAACAAAATAGTTGGTTTGTGTACTAGCGCTCTAGCACACGCAACTCTTTGCTTTTGACCACCAGACAATTCATACGGATATTTTTTCAAAAGCTCAAAAATGCCTAATATCCGTGACACATTTTCTACCTTTGTGTTTATTTCGCCAGCAGGAACTGATTGTAACGACAGAGGTAAGGAAATATTTTCAGCTGCTGTCAAACTTTCAATCAAATTAAAATCTTGAAAAACGAATCCAATTTTTTTAGCTCTGAAATCAGCTAAATGATCTCCTTTTAATGAACTGATCTCGTCTCCAGCAATTTTAACTGATCCTGCCGTTGGTCTGTCAAAAGTTGCCAGCATATTCAGTAAGGTTGTTTTGCCTGAGCCTGATGCCCCCATTATGCCAACAAATTCACCTGATTGCATTTCAAAGTCGACTGACTTAAGAGCCTCATACTTTTTTTGATTTCTTTTCCCATATACTTTTTTTAGATTTTCAACCTTAACAACTGATGTATTCAATATATGTTGACCTCCTTTTTAGCTTCACTAGTTAGTTACTTACGTAATTAACCATATCACTAGATATTTCAAGAGTCAACTTTTATCATTTTTAGCAAAAAAAGCGGAAGCCTTTTACTTCGGCATCCGCTCTCTTTGTTTATCTTTAATCAACTGAAAAACGCAATGTGTTTTCTGTAACACTGAATGTGACTAACAACTTTTGCATTTTTCTCACATCAAACCATTTCATTTAACAATTACTTAATTCTGATTCCCTTTCTGAAGCTCTTAAGTAGTCCAATATCATCTGTTTGCAAAATCAGTCCTGAATATATTTTCCCAACATAAACAGTCAAACTAACTGTGCTGATCAATAAAATCAGCACGGAAAGTACAATCTGCAATGTTCCAGCACTCCCATCAATTATTCTGACAGGCATAAAAAATGATGACAGAAATGGGACGAAAGACAATACTTTAACGATAACATTCGTTGGATCCTGTCCGAGCGCCAAAGCTCCAAAAAAGCCAACCATGACTATATATAGTGCCGGTTGTGTTGCTTTAGTAGCATCTTCAGGCCTAACGACTAACGCGCCACAAAGTGCAGCTAAAACAGTGAACAAAATAACAGCCATGACGACATACAACAAACTCAAAGATCCCAGATTTGCAACAATTTTGTCTATAAACAATTTATTATCATTGAAAATTTGTTTGGAGAATTCAAATTTAGGTGCAAGATTATACAATAGACCACCGCCCAAAATATATATTAAAATCTGGGTCGCAATCACACAAATAATGCCGCCGATTTTACCATAAAAATACTTTTGAGCAGTCATACTTGAAAAAATCATTTCCATAATTTTTGTACCCTTTTCGGCAGCAATCTCCTGTGCTGTTGCGGAAGTATACGTTATTAAAATGAAATACATGACAAAAAGCAACAACATAAAGGAGGCCGTCTTAATTGCTTCTTGATTACCCCTATCACTTGATTTAACCATCTGCTCAAATTGAGGTTGCGTTCCAAGTGTCTTAAACTGATTTTGACTTAAATTTGCATTCTGAATATTTAATTCCTGCTGTTTTTGATTAAGAATCTGCAAAAAATTTCTTTTTTCAGCCTGAGTCAAGTTTTTCGTTCCATGATAAGCTGCAATTATCCTCTTTTTATCTTGTTTTATCTCAAAATAGCCTTTGATTTTTTCTTTTTTAACAGCCTGTTTAGCCTGCGTTATCGAACTGTATTTGGTAGTTGCTGTCTTACTATTTTGCAATTCATATCGCAATGTCGCATCAGAAGCCACAATGGCGATTTGATTATTATCCTGCCCAGTATTAGAGGCAGCGTATCCCACACCAAAAGAAATCAGAATGAAGACAAAGGGGGAGATCACAAGTATCAAGAAGCTCCATGCCTTGACTTGTCGTCGATACGTTTCTTTTATTACGACTCCAATTTGACTCATTTATCTTCACCTGCTTTTATTTTGAATATTTCATTCAAAGTCGGGGGCTGCTGATCAAAAGTTTGAACATACTCGCCTTTTGTAATTGTTTCAAAAAGTCCGGCACCATATTTTTCATCGTCTATCTCCAAGCGACAGCTTCCAGACCTAGTCTGTGAAACTTTCTTTACATGTTCCAACCCTGCCAGCTGTTCTCTTGTCCACTCTGATCTGACGAAGATACGTGTTAGACCAAAACTATTTCTAACTTTCTGGATATTGCCATTTAGAACAACCTTTCCATTATTGATCATTATCAAATCATCACATACTTCTTCAACGTTTGTCATGTCATGATCCGAGAAAATAATTGTTGCTCCTCTTTTCTTCTCCTCAAGAATAACTTGTTTTAACAAATCAGTATTGATCGGATCCAGTCCACTGAACGGTTCATCCAAAATAATTAGCTTTGGTTCATGTAGCAGTGTACAAATCAGTTGAATTTTCTGTTGATTTCCTTTTGAAAGACTTTTAATTTTATCCTCTGGCTTTCCTTTGACCTGTAACCGTTCAAGCCATTCCCCAAGACGCTTTTGAACATCCTTGGTTGAGACCCCTTTAAGATTGGCTAGAAAACGGACCTGCTCAAAAACCGTTAGTTTAGGCATCAAACTGCGTTCCTCAGGTAAATAGCCGATATTTGAATAATTTTTTTCTGTTAAACTTCTCCCGTCAAAAGTTATTTCACCTTCGAAGCCAACAAAATTTAAAATACTATGAAAAATAGTTGTTTTACCGGCCCCATTTTTGCCTACTAAACCCGCAATTTGACCACTTGGAACTGCGAAATTTATTCCTTTTAAAACTTTTTTATCTGAAAAGCTTTTGCAAAGAGCATTAACTTTAAGCATTAATTTCCTCCTAAACAACTAGCCGCACTGAAATTAGAGTGCCTTCTAGTCTGACTTTTGTTCTTAACAGTATATCATACGCGCCTCAGCTCTTATTGTTGTCATTGTTTTTAAATAAGGTTTTCCTGATATTGTTTAAAATTTCACTTTGAAGATCATTAAAAAAATAGGCATGCCGATATGCAATACTTGTCACAAATTGCGGCATATCTTTATCCAGTAAATCAACTTTTACAATATCATTTCTCATTGGCGTGATGACCGACGTCAGGAATCCGATACCAACTCCATCTGCAATTAGATTCATCAGACTGTGTGTCCCATTAGAACGAAAAACAACGTGCGGTCTAAAATGATTTCTCTTTGCTAAAGTATTGATAGCTTGGTTATGAACGAAACCATTTTTAAACATCACAAAATCTTCTTTCTTTAGGTCTGAAAAATAAACATCTTTCTTTACTGCAAGTTCGTGCTTTCGCGAAACAAAGATACTGAAAGTTTGTCGATCAAATTCCTCGGTAATAATGTCTTCATCGCTCAATGAATCGATTGATCCAAGAAGTGCCAAATCAACCTCACCTTTTCGTAATGCTTCAAGCGTGCGCATTGAGCCATATTCCATTGTTTTAATTTTGCTTAATAGATTTTTCTCTTTCAACACACGTGCAACTGCTGGAAAGTAATTGTTTTCAATAATCGGCGGAAGTCCAAGCGCTAGTTTTTTCTGCTTAATATCAGTTATTTCCATTTTAATAAGTTGATAATGCCTGAGCATCCTTTTTGCATGCCGCAATAACTGCTCGCCGCTATCAGTAACAACTAACTGACTGTGCGCACGATGCCTGATAATCAGTTTCGCATCCAATTCCCTTTCTAACCTTTGAAGTGCAAATGTGATGCTCGGCTGACTAACTTTAAATTCCTGCGCAACTTTCGAAAAGTTTTTCAATTCCGTTAATCTTATAAAATACTCCATATCTCGTGTATTCATTTCAGCCCCCCACATGTACTGATATAACAGCATTTATAATACAACATTTTGACTATAAAAATAACTCTCATATATTATAAGAACAACTTTAAAAAAGGGAGTAATACTATTGGGAATAAATATTATTAATGATCCATTCAAAAACAAAGGAACTGCGTTTACTGCTCAAGAACGAAAAGAACTTGGGCTAGAAGGACTTCTTCCTCCTTATGTTCAGACACTGGATGAACAAGTGAAACGCGTTTATGCTCAATTTCAATCCAAAACTTCAAATCTCGAAAAAAGATTATTTTTGATGGAAATTTTTAATGAAAACCATGTCTTGTTCTTCAAAATGTTTAGTCAGCATGTTGTTGAATTCATGCCGATCGTTTATGATCCGACAATTGCTGACACAATCGAGAATTACAGCGAACTTTTTGTTGATCCGCAAAATGCGACCTTTCTATCAATCGATGATCCAGATGCTATTGAAAATTCACTGCGGAATGCTGCAAATAACCGCAATATACGCCTAATCGTTGTCACAGATGCTGAAGGAATTTTGGGTATTGGTGATTGGGGAACAAACGGTGTTGATATTGCTGTGGGTAAACTGATGGTTTATACCGTAGCTGCAGGGATTGATCCAAGTCAAGTTCTCACTGTTGTTTTAGATACAGGTACAAATAATGAAAAGCTTTTAAAAGATCCTTTATATTTCGGCAATCGTCACAAACGCGTTACGGGTGCTAAATACTACGATTTTGTTGATCATTTCGTAAAAACAGCTGAAAGATTGTTTCCTAACCTTTATCTTCACTTTGAAGATTTCGGACGCGACAATGCAGCTAACCTTCTCAACAAGTACAAAGACGAAATCACAACCTTCAACGACGATATTCAAGGTACAGGTATTATCGTTTTAGCAGGTATCTTAGGTGCCATGAACATTTCTAAACAAAAAATGGTTGATCAAACATACTTGTGCTTTGGTGCTGGAACAGCGGGAGCCGGTATTACGAAGCGTATTTACGATGAATTCTTACAACAAGGGTTAACACCTTCTGAAGCACGGAAGCATTTCTATATGGTAGATAAGCAAGGCTTATTGTTCGATGATGATCCAACCTTAACCCCTGAACAAAAACCTTTTGCAAGAGCACGCAGTGAATTTCAAAATGCAGATGAATTAACCAACTTGGAAATGGCTGTTAAAGCAATACATCCAACCATCTTGGTGGGCACATCAACACAACCTGGCGCTTTTACAGAAAATGTAGTTAAAGAAATGTCGGCACACACTGAACGTCCAATTATTTTCCCACTCTCAAATCCAACTAAATTAGCAGAAGCAAAAGCCGCCGACTTACTAAAATGGTCAAACGGTCAAGCCTTAGTTGCTACTGGGATTCCTGTTGAAGATGTTGAATTCAATCACGTCAAGTATCAAATTGGTCAAGCTAACAATGCCTTAGTCTATCCTGGACTTGGCCTTGGTGTAATTGCTTCAACAGCTACCTTGTTGAATGATGAAATGATTTCAGCAGCTGCTCACTCATTGGGCGGAATTGTCGATCCTACTGAACCAGGAGCTGCTGTTTTACCTCCTGTATCCAAATTGAATGTCTTTTCAACAACTGTTGCAAGAGCTGTCGCAAACAGTGCCGTTAAACAAGGATTAACCCGAACACAGATCACTGATGTGGATAAAGCTATTGAAGACACCAAGTGGATTCCTCATTATTAAGAGAGCGTGAATGAATTGAATATTGAAAAAATAAATTACAAAAAATTTATCCTGCCCTTTATCGTTGGTCTGCTTATCTGGCTCTTAACACCCCTTAAGCCTGTCGGCGTTTCAATTGCTGCATGGCATATGCTGGCAATTTTTGTGGCTACAATTATCGGATGTATCACGCAACCACTGCCAATCGGCGCAGTTGCTATTTTAGGATTCACTATTACCGTTATCACTGGAGAAGTTAACATTGATACAGCCGTTGCTGGTTTTGGTAATGACAGTATCTGGCTGATTGCTATGGCCTTTTTCATCTCACGCGGCTTCATTAAAACTGGACTTGGAAAACGAATTGCACTTGTTTTCGTCAGAATATTCGGTAAAAAGACGCTTGGGCTTGCGTATTCACTAATTGGTGTTGACTTAATCTTATCGCCCGCAACTCCAAGCAATACGGCTCGGGCCGGCGGTATTATGTACCCAATCATTGATTCCTTGTCACGATCGTTTGGGTCTAATCCTGAAGATAAAACCGAACGAAAAATCGGCTCTTTTCTGACATTTGCCGAATTTCACGGCAATACAATTACCTCAGCAATGTTCTTAACCGCAATGGCAGGAAACCCATTAGCTCAATCTTTAGCTAAAGCAGCTCACGTCAACATCACATGGATGGGCTGGTTCTTGGCTGCGCTTGTACCTGGAGTTATCTCATTAATTTTAGTTCCATTTTTGATTTACAAACTTTATCCACCTGAAGTCAAAGAAACACCTAATGCTAAAAAATGGGCTGAAGATCAATTAAGTGAAATGGGGCATATGTCTTTGGCAGAACGTTTTATGTCTGTTATTTTCATAATTGCACTTGTTCTTTGGGTTTTAGGTGGAACATTAAAAATTGACGCAACCTTGACTGCTTTTATTGCTTTGTCGCTTCTACTATTGACCGGCGTACTTTCTTGGTCTGATATTTTACAGGAGAAAGGTGCTTGGAATACTTTAACTTGGTTCTCTATCCTTGTGATGATGGCTAATCAATTAAATATTTTAGGCTTTATCCCTTGGCTAAGCAAAACGATCTCGAATAGTTTACATGGCCTCAGTTGGCCGGTTGTCCTAATTGTCCTGATTTTATTCTACTTCTACTCACATTATCTCTTTGCAAGTGCGACTGCACATGTCAGTGCAATGTATACTGCTTTGCTTGGAGTGGCAATTGCGGCCGGAGTTCCACCGCTGCTTGGTGGTTTGATGCTTGGTTTCTTCGGAAATCTGTTTGCTTCCACGACTCACTATAGCGATGGACCTGCACCTATTTTATTTTCCTCCGGTTATGTCCTTCAAAAAGACTGGTGGACTTTAAATGCCATTCTTGGAATATTCTATCTGGTTATCTGGCTAGGTGTAGGAACTCTATGGATGAAAGTCATAGGTATTTTCTAAAACAGGCTTAAAATGTTCAAGGCCCAACGCTAACAGCCATTCACTAAATTTAAACAATACATTTTTTAATATTAATCTAACATTCTAAAAGAGCAGCAGAGTCAGAAGCAAAAAACACTTCCGACTCTGCTGTTTTTATTCTTATAATAAAATAATTAAAGTGAAAGTTCCCTATCGTTATCATGGTTATGCGCCGAGTTCAAACTGAAAACATCCCGTGCAATCATTAATTCTTCATTTGTTGGAATCATCAACAACTTGGCAGCACTTCCTTTTCCAGTGAAATCAAGTTCATGTTTCGCCGTTCGTTGTCCCTCGGCTGCTGGAAAAATATTCAGCGGTTCTAGTTTGGCAGCAATACGAGCACGCATCGCTGCATCTTTTTCTCCAATTCCACCAGTGAAAACCAAAGCATCAGCTCCTCCTAGTTCAAGCCAATAGGCACCGATAAAATCAATAATTTTTTTGACAAACATATCGATCGCTAATTTAACTTGTGGATTAGAAGCTGCTTGTTCCTCTAAAACACGCATATCATTGCTCATTTCAGAAATTCCTAGCAGACCTGACTTTTTATTCAAAATAGTTAAGCAGTCATCAATATTCTTAATTGCACCTTTATGCATTAAATAGAAGAGCGCTGACGGATCAATATCTCCTGAACGTGTTCCCATCACCAGACCGGAAACCGGCGAGAATCCCATTGACGTATCAACACTTTTTCCGTTTTTAATAGCAGTAACAGATGCTCCTGCCCCAAGATGCAAAGTGATTAGTTTTAATGAATTAAGTGGTTTTTTCATAAGTTTTGCTGCCTGCATCGCTACATAACGGTGACTAGTCCCATGTGCGCCATACTTACGAACCTTCAATGTACGGTAATAATCATATGGGAGAGCATACAAATAATTCTTTTTTTCCATCGATGAATGAAAGGATGTATCAAAAACTGCGACTTGACGTGCATGAGGTAAAAGCCTTTCGGTTGCACGAATTCCCTTGGCATTAGCCGGATTATGTAAAGGTGCAAATTCAGCCAAGCTTTCGATATCCTGCAAGACTCCATCCGTAATCACAGTTGATGAAGTGAATTTTTCTCCTCCAGCCACTATTCGATGCCCCACCCCGTGTATTTCTGTAAAGGCAGTAATAACATGATATTTTTTCAATAGTTTAAGTGCGAGCTCAATTGCCTCAGTATAATCGATAGCCGTATCTAAATGGAGCTTATTTTGAAAGTTATCTTCTTTAAAAGTTATATTGCAATAATTAGCATTAATAGGGTCAAATAAAATACTGACCAGACTTTTTTCTGAAGGCATCTCAAAAAGCCGGATCTTAAGAGTGGAACTTCCTGAATTGACAGCGAGTATTTTCTCCATGATCATTCCTCCAATAAGTGTGGAATCATTATCGATAATGTGATTTAGTTCACAAATATAATAATAAACACTTTTCATATAATGTCAACCGTATAGAAGCAATAATAATAAATAAAAGTTCAATTCCAACAAATACACTAAAACAAAGCACTATAAAACTATACTTTGGAATAATTCAAATAATAAATTCAATTTAAGTAAAATAAAGCATTTGCAAATATTTTCACTTATAAATACTAAATATGCACTAATTACACCAAAAAACTATTTTTCATTGGAAATTAAACCTATTTTTAATGCCACAAAAAAACTAGCCTACAAGACTGCCTCCCAAGCAGCACTTCAAGCTAGCTCTGATCCTATAAAAACAGATTATTTAGAGTATTTGTTTATTACTCTCATTATTGATTCACGGCAGTATCATGAAAAGGCCAGCTCCTAAAATACCTCCTATGACTGGTCCTAGCACTGGAACCCAACTATAACTCCAATCGGAGTTACCCTTGTTCTTGATCGGTAAAAGAGCATGGGCCAACCGTGGTCCTAAATCTCGTGCAGGGTTAATAGCATATCCTGTCGTTCCACCTAAAGAAAGACCTATCGCAATGATCAATATACCAACAATGACCGGATTTAAACCTGCCGTAAATTGCCCCCGCGTAAAAGCTAAAAGTGAAAAGACTAAAACAAAGGTCCCGATAGCCTCACTCATAAAATTTGCAAAATAACTTCTAATTGCTGGTCCAGTAGCAAAAGTACCTAGAATCATTTCCTTGTCCTTAGTAGCTTTCCAATGCGGCAGATAATGAACCCAAACCAGCAGAGCTCCTAAAAATGCTCCCAGCATTTGTGCGACAATAAATAACAAGACACCTGACCATGGAAACTTGCCTGCTATCGCCATTCCGATAGTAACTGCTGGGTTAAGATGTGCTGGTCCTAAAAATGCAGAAGTGTAAATTCCCATCGTAACAGCAAATCCCCAACCAAATGATATAGCTACCCAACCAGCGTTATTAGCCTTCGATTTAGTTAAATTAACTCCAGCACAAACCCCATCTCCTAGTAACACTAAAATAAAAGTTCCTATCAATTCGCCTAATGCTTGAATTGCAATGCTGTTCATTTTCTCCACCTACCCTATCAATTGTTTTTGCCTGCTTTTTTTAAGATAATTCAACTTCGATTCTGAAATTACCTGCTCCAGCTCTGCGCGCATTTTATTTTTTTGCTCATCCGACCATTTCAAAATGATAGCCATTTCTTCAACAATTGGTTCTTTTATTTTTTCAATCCGATCTGCATGAAACAAGATATGATTGGTACGGCGCAAAAGATAATCAACGGGTGTCAAAGTCATTTCTTCATTAATTGAATAATAGAGACTGAGCTGTTCTGCAAGATCAAGTGCTGTCTTTTCTGTCTTTACTTTTTTAGCATATGAAATAACACGCGGTGTGTTAGAACCAAAACGATTGGCAAGGTCAAGTGCACGTTTTTCTGGAATACCTTTCTCCATCGTTATTGTTTTATAGAATTCAAGTGTATCTTCAACATTGGTAGGATCAAAGTGTCCACCTGATACTTGCAGTTTTTTAGAATCAATCTGTTTGGATTCAACATCAAAATTATCCTTAAGCATTTTCCTGATCAATTCCAACGCTCCCGCAGCCATTTTTCGATAATCCGTTATCTTCCCTCCAGATAAAGTTATCAAACGGTCTTCTCCTACATCGAGTGAAGATCCGCGTGAAACCTGTGATGGATTAAGGTCTGCTTCCGTTCTGGCCGTCTTCAACTGGCTGATTGCCTGTTCAACATCTTCACGTGTTGCTTTGTTTTCATTAAACAAACCTATGGTCTCGGTTAAATGCAAAAAACTTTTTTCAGAAACTTTACCCGTATTAGCTCCACCGCCATTATAATCTGAACTGCTGTTTCCAGCTATCAATGGCCTCAAACCAGCCCAACTAGCCTCAATATCTTTCAAGCTAACTTCTGTCTTAGGAAAATGTTTATTGAGTGCTTTCAACAGATAGTCAACATCTTCACGTTCAACTCTAGGGTGTCTATAATCTCCATGATAATCAGTATCTGTTGTTCCAAAATAGGTCTTTCCCTCACGTGGAACAACAAAAATCATTCTCCCATCACCCATTCCAGAATCAAAATAAGTAGGTTGTGGAACTGACAGCCGCGTTTCATCGACAACCAGATGAATCCCCTTGGTTGGACGCATGTTTGGAATTTTACTTTTAGCTTTATTAAGCGCAAAAAGCTTATCCACCCATGGACCTGTAGTATTGATTACTAATTTAGCCCGTATATCAAATTTTTCCCCCGTTAACTCATCTGCAGCTGTCACCCCCTTGATATTTCCATTAGAATCATAAATTGCGGAAAGGGCTTTGATGCGGCTAGCAATTATTCCGCCCAAATTATTTGCTTCTTTGATGTTTTCAATGACCAATCTTGAATCATTATTTACGTAATCAAGATAGACTCCTGCCCCTAATAATCGATTTTGATTAATTTCTGGTTCCCTTTGGATTACTTCTTCTCTGTTAATTGTATAATTAGCATATTTAGTTCCATCAACCCCAGCTAACCGATCATACAAATCCATTGCTACTTTCAGGCTAAACATATTAAAAGTTGACGCCGGCTCATCGTAAATTGGCAGAAGCATTGGAAAAGGTCTTGGGATATGAGGTGCTATTCCTTGCACAACAGCTCGTTCACGCACTGTGTCAGACACAACCTCAACGTCAAATGTCTTTAAGTAACGCAGTCCCCCATGTACTAGTTTAGTTGAGCGCGAACTAGTACCCTCCGCAAAATCCTGCATATCTATCAAACCAGTTTTGATATCAGATGCCACTGCTTGAACAGCCACACCTGCGCCTGTTATCCCACCACCGATCACTAACAAATCAAGTTCTTCATTTTTCAGACGCTCAATATTTTTTTGGCGTGTCATATATGAAAATTCCATTTGTTCTACCTTCCTTCCTAATCATCCTCATCTTCTGGTCTAAACTTGAACATTTGGGTCGCTTTGACTGCACTCTTCCAGCCTGTATATAAATTCTCACGTTTCTTTTGTCCCATTTCAGGTTCAAAAGTTCTGCCTACTTCAAAAATCTTCTGCAGTTCATCTGTGTTTTTCCAAAAACCGACAGCAAGTCCAGCCAAAAAGGCAGCACCCAAGGCAGTTGTCTCAAGATCCTTAGCTCTTTCTATCGGAATATTCAGCAAATCTGCCTGAAATTGCATTAAATAATTATTATTAGCTGCGCCTCCGTCAACTCTCAGCGCTGGAATATTAAGCCCTGTATCTTTGTTCATCGTATCAACAACATCTCTTGTTTGATAAGATAGCGCTTGCAAAGTAGCCTTGATAAAATCCTCGCGTGTTGTTCCTCGAGTTAGTCCAAAAACCGCTCCCCGAGCTTCGCTATCCCAATAAGGTGCACCCAGTCCAGTAAAAGCTGGTACAACATAAACCTCATCACGGCTCTGAGAAGAAAGCGCAGCCTCTTCTGATTCAGGCGCTGAACGCAGCATCTTCATACTGTCTCGCAGCCACTGCATGGCAGATCCCGAAACAAACACCGAACCCTCAAGCGCATACGTAACTTTTCCATTGATAGAATATCCAATCGTCGTCAACAGATCATTTTGTGAGAGAGTCAAATCTGAACCTGTATTCATCACAATAAATGATCCAGTGCCATAGGTATTTTTTACCATTCCTTTTTTTAACGCCAATTGTCCAAACAATGCAGCCTGCTGATCACCTGCCATCCCTGCAATCGGAATTGAACTCCCATAAAAGTGGTATTCTTTTGTTTTACCGTATATTTCTGAATTTTCCTTTACCTTTGGCAGCATCAATCGTGGAATGTTCAAAAGATTCAGGATCTCTTGATCCCAATCCAGTTCATGAATATTGAACAACATCGTCCGACAGGCATTCGTATAATCAGTAACATGTACGTCTCCTCCTGTTAACTTCCAAACGAGCCATGTATCAATCGTCCCGAATAACAATTCCCCTCTTTCGGCCCTTTCTTGTGCTCCCGGTACCTGGTCTAATATCCATCTTACTTTAGTTGCTGAAAAGTAAGCATCAACGACCAATCCTGTTTTTTGATGAATCATTTCTGCTTGTCCTTCATTTTTTAACTTTTCGGCCAAAGGACTTGTCTGACGGGATTGCCAAACTACCGCATTATAAATTGGGAGACCCGTTTTCTTTTCCCAAACAACGGTTGTTTCACGCTGGTTGGTAATTCCAATTCCTTCTATTTGGTTCGGGTGAATTCCAGAATCAATAAATGCTGTAGCAATTGTAGACAGCACTGCATTCCAAATTTCATTTGCATTATGTTCTACCCATCCCGGATGTGGGAAAAATTGCGTAAATTCTTTCTGTGAATCAGCCACTTTTTTCCCATCATGATCGAATATAATTGCTCGTGTACTAGTGGTTCCTTCATCAATTGCCATTACATATGAATTATTCATCAAAAATCCCTCCTACAAGTTAGACACTGCTCTTTATAGACATAAAACTTAAGTATTATTATGTATGCGCTATCATAATAATTTAAGTTTTACACAATATTTATTTTTAATCAATTTATTTGTCTTTTTGAATTTACATCGCAAAAATTATGTAACTTTTTAATCATTTTATTTAAGTATACTATATCAACTATTAAAATGAATTAATTTGTCTTGGAATAAAGAAAACGTTATCTACAACGACCATACTTTTTCCATAAATTATAGTTAACTGAAAACATCGATTTGCATCCAAACAATATGAATATTACCTTAAGAAAATAGGGGTGCAGTCCACCACTAAATATTGAGCATTTAATGCAAACCAGTACGAGTCATGTGCTAAAATAGATGGATATATAGTTTAAACTAATCGTACGTTAGGAAGTGTATGTCTCAATGCTGAAGCTCGTTCGACCGTATAAGAATATGATACCGTTCACAATTTCTATCTTGTTTATTCTTAACCAGATACTAACATCTGCAGCAACACCGCCGCTCATTGGAGATCAACCCTACCGCTATTTGCTATATTGGTTTCTCCTTATTTTCAGCAGTGCCTCCATTAACTTGATACCTCTCTACATGGGAGCACTGGCACGAAAGAATCGCAATCCAATTAAAAAATTAGGTAAGATAGGCTTTATTTTTCTCTCAATCGGAATAAGTGGTGTACTGTTGGCACTTTTGCTATTTAAGAGTTTTGCTGCACGCGATGTGTGGCTGCTTTTTTTCCCGCTTAGTCATAACGACTTCCCCCTTGCAGCCTCCTTGTTAATTTGGTATGTTCTTGGACATAAAATTTCCGTTTATCTAGATTCACTATCTGCTACGCAGAAGAACTCACTTATCTTGCTCTTAACATGGTTCTTCGTTGTTATGCCTTTTATCTTTAATAAACCCCTTTGGGGAATTAATTCCGGAAGCAGTCTCATATGGACGGGATTTTTATTTGTTTTGGGAAATTATTTTTCAGATAATTATATTTCTTCGAAAAAACATTTTTTTAAATACACCGGGCTTTTTCTACTGTCGCTTCTTTCCTTGGCTCTTTTCTTAAAAATTGCACCAATCAGTCAGTCACCCACAAACCTCAGTAGCCGTCTGTTTTCAAGCTATGCCTTGCTCCCATTTGTAATTAGCCTTTGTCTTTTTAACCTCTTGAAAAAAGGGATCGAAAGTAGCGCTTCTAGTACCAAGCAAGAGCACTATTCTTCATGGATGATTTTTACTGCAGTAATTTTTACCTCACTCCCCATTTTCAATTATCGCTTAAAAACGAATTTTACGATCGCAAACAAACTCAGTTTAATTTCTTGGCTCACAGAATTAATAACCAACACCGCTGTAATCCTAATAATTATTATATGCCTCACACTGCTGTTCAATCGTTTGACACGCATGCCTTTGATCAGTAAAAGGCTTCGACAGGTTTCACCTCAAAGACTCAGTGACGTTTATCGTTTTGCCACTTTTGCGAAGAAACTACTAACAAATAATCGGCGTCTTATACTATCATTTTTATGGGGTACTGCCCTAACTTTTATTCAGTTTTGGAGTGTTGCACTTGCTACAAATCGTTTCACGTTCAATTTACTCAAACAAACATTGGTCACTTCACAAAATCAAATACTTTTAAACATACTTATCTTCCTCACACTATTTATTGCACTCTATGCCTTGATCAATCGCTATATTTATTCTCTATTCATTACGACAGGTATTTCAATCTTTATCTCCATTTCAGAATATTTGAAGATAAAAATGCGTAATGAACCAATCCTGCCAGCCGATCTTTCAATGATTACCTCAATCGATGAACTTGCAAAAATGATCGGTAATTTTGCTCTTTATAGTATTATTGCATTACTTGTAGTCCTAACTATATCCAGTATTTTGATTACCTTAAAATTTGAACGAATTTATCACAACAGATTTCACAGCTGGCGTAAAAGATTGCTAACACTTGTCTTTTCTGGAATTATCCTGTTTTTCTCGCTTGGTATCAGTGACAAAAGCTCTGTCTCGGCAATTATCCAAGGAGCTTTTTCAGTTCAGAATATTGCATGGGATGCAACACGTAATGCACAGTTGAATGGACCAGTTCTTCAATTTTTCAGCGGCTTAAGCCCTTCAATTATGACAGAGCCATCTGGTTATTCAAAAAACAAGATCACACAACTGACAAAAAAGTATACCGCTCAAGCGCATGAAATCAATAAAACACGCAAAAACAGTCTGGACAACCAAACTATTATTTTCGTTCTAAGTGAAAGTTACAGCGATCCCAACCGTGTGCCGAATTTAAAAGTCAGTCCCAATCCTATTCCTTATCTCACAAGTTTAAAAAAGCAGACATCTTCAGGCTTAATGCTGAGTACTGGCTACGGCGGTGGAACCGCCAACCTGGAATGGCAGTCTTTAACAGGTTTATCCTACAGTAATCTTTCATCTACCTTAAGTCTGCCTTACTATCAAATTGTTCCGCAGCAAAAGAGTGCTCCAGCTTTCACTGACCTTTTTAAGAATAAAATTGCGATTCATCCATTTACTGCAACTTTTTACAATCGGATCAATGTTTTTAAAAAATTTGGATTTCAAAAGTTTTATTATGTTGGCAGCAAAAATAAACTGACTTACACGCAAAAACTAGACAACAGCACCTTAATTTCAGATCGTTCCGCATACAATGAAACTATCAAACAAGCTAAAAAGTATCGTAAAGGTTCAACTTTTATTCAACTAACAACTATGCAGAATCATCAGCCATATAATGATTTTTACACTTCTAGCAAATATAAAATATCTGGTTCAGCTGTCGATGCTGCTGACAAGCAAAAATTGCAGACCTATTCGCAAGGGCTAAACTATACTGATTGGGCTCTAAGATCATTTATTCGCAAAATTAATAAAATTGATCGGCCAGTCACTCTGGTATGGTACGGAGACCATTTGCCAGGTTTGTATTCTGGTGACAGTATGAGCAGGTACGGATTACAGCTTCATCAAACTGACTACTTTATCTATAGCAATCAAGAAGCCATAAACCTAAAACAAAACATTGCCAGTCCTTATCAATTTTCTGCGTTATCTCTAGCAGCCGGCAATAACAAAGTCTCACCATATTATGCTTTACTGACTAGAGTTTCTACTGATTTGCCAGCAATGAATACTAACCCATCCTTTGATGGTGAAAAAAACAAAAGCTACAATATCTTTGTTTCCCAAGCTAACAAAATTATTCAAAAAAAATCACTTTCAAAGAAACAAAAAAACCTGCTGCATGACTATCTGCTGATTCAATACGATCTTACAGCTGGTAAGCAATATTCCGCTAAATGGGCTCAACAAAAGGTTAAATAGTTCATGTATGAAAAGATCCATATTCGTAGAACTAAAATGCTCTTAGATTAAGCCCAGTTAGTATATAAATAGTTCGCTAAATTTGCGTTTTAACTGTAAATTACAAATACTGCCCAAGCTTGACTATGAATCATTCATGCCTAAACAGACAAACTGACTGTTCAAAATCGTTAATTCATATAAAACAGAGACAAAACAAGGGACTAGGTCACAATTGACCTAGTCCCTTGTCTCTAAAGTTAATTTCTTAATCCAATCAAGATGTCATGCATGACGATATACATAATAATATGGTTTGTCATCATACAACCAATAACTGTAGTATGACAGATCCTGGATAGCAGTGTTGCGCTGTCCATTTGTCCAATAACAAGTCGAAATAAACTTGGCTGTTGTATTGGCTGAGCCCATATAACCAGGCGATGAAATGATCCCAGTATGACCGGCACCACCACTGCTTGAACCCTTCTTGCCCCATATAATCACGTCACCACGCTGAACATTTATCGGGTGATTCTCTGCAACAAGCTTAAAACCATTGCTCGTAAGATAACTGTGCAGGCTGTCAGTATTATAACCGCCCCATCTTCGTGCCGAAGCTGCGGGTGTTCCTAATCCAGCAGTCCATAAAGCTTGAGTCACAGATCCTGAACAATCAGCAGTCCCGTCATTACCATTACGTGAGCCCATCATCGAATACGTGATGCGCCCTTCACGCTCGTAAAACCACTTAATCGCTCGCTCTGCCAGAGATTTTCCCCCTGTCAGTTCGCCGGTTCCGAGTTTAAAGTAATACCGTACCCCGTCAATTGCCTGTGAACCATATAACATCTGACCACTGTTGTTATAATAAACAACTTTATGCTGATTAACTATATAACAAAAACCGACTTGAACTGCCCCGGTGCTGCTATCAAATAAATACCAATGTTTATTTATATACTGCTGTCCATACTGCATTTGACCGCTGCCATTATAATAGACTGTCTTGTTCTGATTGGAAATACGTTGAAAATTTGTTTTCATTGCCCCACTTCTTCCATCGAATAAGTACCAATGTCTGCTTAAATACTGTTGTCCATATTGTATTTGACCGCTGCCGTTATAATAGACTGTCTTGTTTTGATTGGAAATGTGCTGAAAACCTGTTTTCATTGCTCCAGTATTATTGTCGAACAAGTACCAGTGTCTGCTTAGATACTGCTGTCCATATTGCATTTGACCGCTGCCGTTATAATAGACCGTCTTATTTTGATTGGAAATACGTTGAAAACTTGTTTTCATCGCTCCAGTATTATTGTCGAACAAGTACCAGTGTCTGCTTAGATACTGCTGTCCATAT
>NZ_AZEG01000027.1 GCF_001434935.1 Liquorilactobacillus uvarum DSM 19971
ACAGAATTAGAACGAGTGTTTAGAAAAAGATGTGCCATTTATTGACATAGGAGCAAATTGATTTTCTTAATATCGTAGAAACAGTAAAGCTAGATATTTATTTGCATACCACGCTTAATGATAACTCCACCTCTAAGTATATGATAATGTTTGCGATCTATTCAGGTGCTAGATTAAATGAGATACAAACCCTAACTTGGAAAAGTCTAAACTTTAAATTTAAAACAATGACCATCAATAAGTCTTAGAACAGAACAACAAAAAAGTTTAAAGATACAAAAAACGAATCATCCAAAAGGACAATTCGTTCAAATGATAAGATATTGGATTGCATTAACCAACTGAAAGATAACAACCATAATCAGATATTTGAGAACCAATCTCATGCTGTCTCGACATCGTCAGCAGCAAACAAGACACTGAGGCACACTCACGTAGCTTTCTTGCGTGAAAAACTTCATTCTTTTATGACTTTTTATGTTTTTTCAAATTAAGGAATACCATCAAATCAACGTTTTACATGTTAACCAATCATCTTAAATCATCTAAATAAGGAGAGTACAGGATTTGAACCTGCGCGCCGGTATAAACCGGTTCGCCGGATTTCGAGTCCGGTGCATTACCACTCTGCCAACTCTCCAACAACGATAAATAGTATACCAATTTATCGTAAAAAAAGCAATGGTCTTTTGTGTGTCACTCTAAACACAATCCCTGTGAACGGATAGCACTCAGCAATCGGTCTCGTTTAGTTTCACGCAAATCAAGCTTTTGCGAGGCCATTTGGTTTGTAAATGAATCTATTCTACGGTTAGCATCACGCAAGTCATAATATGTTTGTACGATCTGATCATAATCGTGCAACCTTTTCACATCAATGTCTTGCTTATACGTGTTTTCAAAAAAAGTAAACTCAGATGGCAAACGAGGCTTCATCTGAGGCTTTTGATTAGGTTCACCAACTTGAAGCCCTAGTATCGGATATGTCAGTTTTGGCAGTTTCAGTTCTTCAAGCAATTTGAAAGGATCATTATTGATACTTCCTAAAATAACGGCGCCTAAACCCATACTTTCGACTGCATTGACCACATTCTGAACGCTCAGAACCGTGTCCTGAACAGCCTGCATAAACATATCAGTTTTGTGGAGACGACCATCATTTTTACCCAATTGATGGCGTATCTGTTGATTACGGTAAAGATCCGCGATAAAAATAAAAAGATCTCCGTTGGCTCCAACATAACTTTGCCCAGTTATTTGTCTGATTCTGTCCCGCTTGCTCTCGGATGTAATATGTAAAATTGAGCATTGCTGTGTAAACATACTAGTTGATGTATGTTTTGCGACCTGCTTGATTGTTTCCAGCTCATCTGCTGTCAAATTATGATCTTTAAAAGCACGAATCGTCCGATGCTGTATCTGCTTGTTAACTGTCTGGTTTTTAATCAATTAATTTCCTCCTAACTAAACTCTAGCAGTATTTTGATTCCCTAAAATGATTTTGAAATACTTGATTCCACATTATTCCTGTCTTAATAAGGTTGACTTGGAAACAACAATAATTCACTAAGAATTATACGCTTACCACTTTTTTTTAGGCAACCATATTTTTGCTGTTATGGTGAAATTACAAAAATTTTACCATAAGATAAATTTACTTGCTATCAAAAAATGGCTTCATTCCCTCGTCATGAGGTCTATGAAGACACTTTTCTTGTATCTGCTATTCAATCATTCTTTATTTGCTGCTTACTACTTAACTTCTAATATTTTAACCTTCATGTTGCCACCAGGCGTTGGAATCGAAACTTCTTGCCCTAGCTTACATCCAACTAATCCTTTTGCGATCGGTGATTCATTTGAAATCTTACCGGAGAATGGGTCAGCTTCAGCGGCTCCAACTATTGTATAAGTTTCCGGTTCTTCATCTGGAAGCTCTTTGAAAGTGATTGTCTTACCGACCGCAATTTCGTCGGCATCAACATCTCCATTATCAATAATTTCAGCATGGTTTATCATTTGTTCAATTGTTTTGATTCGACCTTCAACAAATGATTGTTCATCTTTAGCGGACTCATATTCTGAATTTTCGGATAAATCCCCAAAGCCACGTGCTATTTTAATTCGTTCAATGATTTCAGCACGTTTTGACGTTTTTAAAGTTTCTAATTCTTCTTCTAATTTCTTTTTTCCCTCAAGGGTCATTGGATATTTTTTTTCTTCTGCCATTAACAAAACACCTCTTATAATATTAATTACGTTTAAAGCCTATCACAATCAAAACAATATAGGAAAAATAATCCCTTAAGGCCTATCACTAACCATGATTGCTTCGAAGTACATCTCTGGCCTTAGTTGTTAATAAATCGATAGCAACCTGATTTTTTCCGCCTTCTGGAACAATTATGTCTGCATATCGTTTAGTTGGTTCAACAAATTGATGATACATTGGTTTAACTGTCTTCAGATACTGATCAATAATCCACTGCAAAGACCGACCGCGTTCTTTGATGTCGCGCTTAATTCGACGAATGATTCGTATATCATCATCAGTATCGACAAAAACTTTGATATCCATCAAAGCCCGCAATCGTGGATCATGCAATACTAGAATTCCTTCAACAATAATTACCTCACGCGGTTCCTGCTTAAGTACTTTATCACTGCGTGTGAGTGTCTTGTAGTCATAGACAGGTATTGAAACTGATTTCCACTCTAACAAACTCTGCAGCTGGTTTAGCAATAAATCCGTATCGAAAGCATCTGGATGATCATAATTAACTTGAGCGCGCTCCTCAAGTGACATCTCAGATTGATCATTATAATATGAATCTTCCTGTAGCATCATCAATGAATAGCCTTGAAGTTGATTAAAAATAGCACGGCTAACTGTAGTTTTTCCGCTGCCGGAACCGCCTGTCACACCGATAATCACTGGACGTCGCCTAGTTGCTTGTTTCATCTTCACAAAATACTCCTTATAATCGCCATCATTAAGATTTTACAATAAAAAATACACTTTTAAGATCCTATTTTGCATTATTTTCCTTTGCTAACTTACTTGTTAAAGCCTGATGCTGTTCATATGTTTTAGAATAATAAACTTTTCCAGTCTTCATATTAGCAATAAAATACAAGTACCCTTTATCTCTATCAGTCGGATTCAAAACCGCTTTAATCGAAGTTAGACTTGGATTGTTGAACGGTCCTGGACCAACACCTTGATGAAGATACAAATTATATGGCGAATCGACCTTCAAGTCTTTGTAAGTTACATTTTTCTTATGTTTTCCTAATGCATAAAGAACAGAAATATCTGATTGGATCATCATCTTTTTATCTAAACGGTTTTCAAAAACACCTGCAATGCGATAACGGTCTTTTTCAGTCACCCCTTCGCGTTCAACTAAAGAAGCCAGTGTCATTACCTCTTGAACCGACATGTCTCGCTTCTTTGCTTCGTTATAATATGGTGTCATTACTGAATTTGTTTTTGCAACCATCTTCGTAACAAGTTCCTTCAAAGAAACATTTTTACCAGCATAATAAGTAGCAGGATATAAATAGCCTTCTAACTTATAGCGGACATTTTTCGCATTTACTGCTGAAGATAGCAAGTCCGGATACGTATTCTTAAGTTTATTGACAAAATCTTGATCATTCAACAATGCAAGAAAATCCTTTTTAGAAAAACGGGTGTTCGCTTGAACAACATCACCAATTGAATCAGCTGTCACACCCTCACGAATCAACACTTTACCCGAATAACGTGATTCGTTGCTACCGCCCTTTTGAAGCTTTTTCGAAATTTGCTTAAGAGTCATCGAAGGTTTCAATTCATAATAACCGGCCTTGAATTGACCATACTTTTTAGTTTTAACATAGTAGTCAAAAACGAAACCACTCTTGATCACTTTTTTCTCTTCAAGAATACTACCAATCTGCTTCGTTGTGCTTCCGATTGGTACCTTGATCTCTATTCTTTCATCGCTTTTTGAATTTAACGGCTGTAAGCCCCTATTTACATAGCGATAACCAATTACACCAACTGTAATGACCAATAGTACGATAACAAGCACAACACCTATAACTATTTGGCGTGCAAACTTTGTTTGTTTTGGCTTGTTATCATTATTATTTTTCTTGTCAGTGTTTTCATCTTTCTGGTTATCCAAATTATCCCTCCGTTCTTAAAACTGCTTTTCCTATTATACAAAAAATTTTTTTATTTTGCATTAATAATAATAGAAAAGCAATGAAATCATTATATTCCTAAAAAGCTAAAGAGATAGTACTTTTTCATTAAACTATTAGCGAATCTTAGCATTAAATTCTTCTTTTAATTTATCGATTACTTTATCGAAATCTTTAGTTACTTCTTCATCTAATAAAGTTGCTTCTTTATTTTGATAAGTCAACTTATATGCTAAAGATCTGAGGTTAGCTGCGATATGCTCGCCTTCATAGACATCAAATAGTTCAACTTTGGCCAGATTGTTACCACTATTTTTCTCAATACAATCTATAATATCGCTATTTTTAACATCCTTATCTACAGCCATTGCAACATCACGTGTGATAGCCGGATATTTTGAGACCGGAATATAACTTTTTACTTGTTTATCCATATCAATTATTTTTTGCAAATCCAATTCAAAAACATAAGTACGATCAATATGATATTCCTTACATAGGTTCGGATGGATTTCCCCAACAAAACCTAAAAATTCATCGTCAACGTAAATGTCCGCAGTTCTCCCAGGATGCATTTCTTCATGCCCATCAGCTTGGATATAGCTAATATTTTCGGTTATTCCTAATGCATGCAGCATATGCTCAACAATCCCTTTAGTTAAAAAGAAATCGACTGGTACCTTTGGTTCATGCCATGTTGCTGTTTTAAACAGGCCTGTCATAACCCCTGCAATGTGTTCTACCTCAATTGGTCGAACAGTACCTGCCTTCCTATAAAAGACCCTGCCCTGTTCATATAGAGCTACATCATCAACTTTTCGCGCAACATTATATGCTACATCATCTAAAAGGCCACTTACTAAATTCATTCTGGCAGTTGTGCGATCTGAACTCATGGGAAAATTAAGCTGAGTTGTCTCAGAAGGTTGCATCAAGAAACGACCGGCTTTTTCAGCTGTCGTTAACCCATAAGAAATAGCTTGTGTCAACCCAGCAGCTTCAAGCAATTGACGGGCTGCTCGAATCATTTTTTGTGAATGATTATAGTTTCCTGGTGTTAATTCACCCTTTGGTAATGTTGCTGGTAGTTTATCGTAGCCATAAATACGTGCAACTTCTTCTATTAAATCAGCTGCAATGCTAATATCCCAGCGACGCGGGGGAACCGAAACATTGAAGACCGCATTCGAAACATCCACGCCGAAACCTAGGCGTTTAAAGATATCTTCAACATCTGTAGACGCTAAACTCGTACCAAGAACCTTGTTGATTTTATCAAGTGAAACAGAAACTTCAACGGGAACTGCTTCTTCTTTTGTTCCTTCTGCAATTCCAGACACAATTTCACCATTTCCCAAGTCGGCAATTAATTGTGCAGCTGTATTCAAAGCTTCAACAACTGTTGCACGATTTATTCCACGTTCAAAGCGCATTGAGGCTTCACTGTGAAGATTGTGCCTTCTAGCTGTCTTACGGACTAATGATGAATTAAAGACCGCTGCCTCAAGTGCAACTGTCGTTGTTCCATTATCAACACCCGTGGCTTGTCCACCCATTGTCCCAGCTAATGCAATTGGGCCTTTCCCATCAGCTATTACAATATCATGAGAATTTAATTTACGTTCCTTCTCATCAATTGTTGTCAATACTTCACCTGGTTGAGCGAGTCGTACAATTATCTTTTTTTCACTAATTTTTCCATAATCAAAAGAATGCATTGGTTGACCATAATCCATCAAAATATAATTAGTTACATCAACGACATTATTTAGCGGACGAATACCAGCGTTCCAAAGACGCTTTTGCAACCACATTGGGCTTTCTCCAATTGTCACATTCTTAATTATACGCATCAGATATGTTGAAGCTAATTTAGAATCTGCTGCAATTTCTAGATAATTTTCAATATTGTCATTCTTACTTTCTTTAATCTCCAAACGGGGCAATGTAACTTTCTTATCGTATATTGCGGCTAGTTCATAAGCTGTCCCACGCATACTCAACATATCCGCACGATTCGGCGTCACATCAAGATCAATGATGTCTTCGTCCATTCCTAAATATGAATAAACCGGAGCTCCTGGTTCTGCATCTTCTGGCAAAAAATATATTCCATCAACAAATTTTTTTGGAACAACACTTTCGACAAAACCGATTTCCTGAAGTGCACAGATCATTCCTTCTGAAACCTCACCCCGCATTTTTCCGCGTTTTATCTTAACGTTGCCTGCAATACGTGAATTAGGAAGAGCGACAATCACTTTTTTATGTGCCGCGATATTGGGAGCTCCACAAATAATCTGTAAAGGTTCATCTTCGCCGACGTTCACTTGACAAATACGCAAATGATCTGAATCTGGATGTTTTTCGACCTTCAGTGTCTCGCCAACAACAATTTTTTTCAAACCTTTTTCAAGACGATATACTTCATCAACTTCAACTGCTGTCCTTTCAATCTTTTCAGCAAGAACTTGAGGTTCAACATCGATATTCACATAGTCACTTAACCACTTTGTTGAAATTTTCATATTTAATCTATCCTACCCTCTCTGTGAAAATTGTTTTAGAAAACGCATGTCATTCAAATAAAATTCGCGAATATCATCAACACCGTATTTCAGCATTGCAAAGCGGTCAGGACCTAACCCGAAAGCAAACCCACCATAAATATCAGCGTCAATACCCGACATTTTAAGAACATTTGGGTGTACCATCCCTGCACCTAAAACTTCGATCCAACCAGTTTGCTTGCAGACAGAGCAACCATCTCCACCACACTTAAAACAGGAAACATCAACTTCAACAGATGGTTCCGTAAATGGAAAATAACTAGGCCGCAAGCGAATTTCGCGTTCTTTTCCAAAAACTGTTCTAGCGATAAGCTGTAAAGTTCCTTTTAAATCTGCCATCGTAATACTTTTATCAATCACAAGTCCTTCGATTTGATGAAATTGATGTGAATGTGTAGCATCGTCGGTATCGCGGCGATAAACCTTGCCTGGAGAAATCATTTTTAGCGAACCTTTGGAAAAGTCATGCTTCTCCATCGTTCTTGCTTGGACAGGTGAGGTTTGTGTTCTCATCAAAAACTTATCGGTAATATAAAAAGTATCCTGCATATCACGTGCTGGATGATCTTTCGGCAAGTTCATCATTTCAAAATTATAATGATCTTCCTCAACTTCAGGTCCATCTACGACTTGATATCCCATTCCTAAAAAGAGTTTTTCGATTTGATCAATAACCTGCATAATAATATGTGGCTGCCCAATTTTAACGGGTACTCCCGGCAAAGTAACATCAAGCTTCTCTTCTTCTAATCGTTTTGAAGTTTTAATAATCTCGATACGTTCTTTTCTTTCAGAAATAGCATTCGAAAGCTCATCGCGAACTTTATTTGCAAAACTACCCACGTTGGGACGCTCTTCTTTTGGCAAATCTCGCATTCCACGCAAAACTTCTGTAATTGGTCCCTTTTTCCCTAATAAATTAACACGAATATCATTAATTTTCTTTAAATCTTTAGCATCATTGATTTCTTCAAGCGCATTTCTCTTAAGTTCAGTTAACTTATCCTTTAACCCCAAAATGTTTCATTCCTTTCATTTCAAAACAGATATTGACGGTCAGAAGTAAATGAGTACAAAAAAAGCCTCATCCCCCAAAAAGGGACGAGGCCTCGCGGTACCACCCTTGTTCCAGTGCAAAAAAGATTTAATCACACTGACACTTAACATGTTAACGGTCACGAAACAACCGGCACACTATTCATCTTGCGAATCCCAGTGGCAACTCAGGAAGTGAAATTCGAGTGATATCTCATAGAACACTCGCAGCCATTGTGTTCTTCTCTTGAATACGTCAATATCAACTGTACTCTTTTCCGTCTTCGTCTTTTACTAATTCACTATTCTAAACTCGAATCAAGCATTCGTCAAGGCTCACTAACAATCTTCTATGTCATACCATTTTTTAGACCAATGATGTAAGTTTCGCATAATACTCCTCAAATCCTCGCCTCGATCTGTTAATTGGTAACAAAAGCGGCAACTGTCTTCCAATGAAGTCTTCTGTACCAGACCAGCTTCTTCTAATTCTTTTAGTCGTTCAACAAGTACTCTGTCACTGCATTTTTGAACTTTAATTGCTAGATCTTTAAAACGCTGCGGTCCCTCGGTTAGTAAAACATCAATGATGAGTCCGTTCCATTTGCGACCCAAAATGCTGAATGTTTTCTCAAAAAAAGGACACTGCTCATAATTGTTGGCTGTTTTTAACATCAAATCACCTCCACTTTAAAGTCCTTGAATTAACTAATTGATTGTTATACAAAAAAAGATCCACAATTCACAGTCTGCAGATCTTTTCAAAAAGCCGCTTATTTAATGAGTCCCAAACCATGTTTAAGCCTAGACTCGTAACGTTCAAGCAGCGGAACACTCACTTCAGATGTTGCTTCATACTTATCAACGAAAGTTACAATGTAACCCTCCAAATAACGAGGAGGCACGATTGTTGCTCCCCACATATGTTTAATAATAATATCTTTTTCTAATTTTGATAATGTTGTAATCTTTTCTGCATTACGTACCGCAATTCGAGGATGAATCCATGCATGCGTCCCAGAACTGAATTTAGTGGTACGCCAATCATAATAAAACAGATCATGCAACAATCCAGCACGCGCAGTCGCTCTAGCATTAAGATGCATTCTCTTAGCAATCCGATAACTATCATAAGAGACAGAAATCGAATGTTCGAGTCGATTAGAAAAATAATGCTGCTTAAAATCCGCAAGTTTTTGAACTGCAGGTTTTTCAAGCAATTCGCCGACATAACTCATATATTCGGAATCTTTACGCCACTCATTCGTCTTCATGCAATTCCCCTTTTTATTATTCTAAGTACATAATAACTGATTTTAAATAATTTGCAATCCAAATGAACTATAACTTTGCTTCATTTAGATAAACTTAAAATTTAAGCTTTAAGCTGAAACATCAGTATTCCAGCAGCAACTGCAACATTTAATGATTCTGCATGACCTTTTATAGGAATATAGAGATTGTGAGTTGTAGACTTTAAAAGTTCTTCATGCATGCCATTCCCCTCATTTCCCATAACAACAGCAAAATCACGGAATTTTCCGACTGTATCATATGGCTTGGCGTCTGGATTCAACTCAGTTCCGAAAACAGGCACATGCTGTGTATGCATTTGCTGAATCCACTTATTTAATGAACCTGTGAGCACTTTGATATGGAACTGGCTGCCTTGCATTGCCCTAACAACTTTGGGTTGAAAAACATCCGCTGTCCCATCTCCAAATATTACACCTGAAAATCCAGCAGCATCTGCCGTCCTCACCATGGTTCCAATATTACCAGGATCCTGAACTGAATCTAACATTAACCACGCTCCTTGGAGAAAAGTCTCATCATCATGAGTATTTTCTAAGGAAATAACCGCAAAAATACCTTGCGGACTCGGAGTTTCGCTTAAATGATTCGCAACTTCTTCTGAAATAACAATGATTTCATATTTATTCTTGTTCATAGCTTCAATTTCATCAATATATTTAAAACTTTCTGTCATAAGCAGAAGTTTTATATTTATGTCTGCCATAAAAGCTTCTTTCACTAAGTGCCAACCATCTAAAAGATAAGCTTTTTGTTTCTGTCTTCCTTTTTTAGTAGCAAGTTTTTTCCATTCCTTGACCTGTTTGTTTTGTGCCGACCGAATTACTTTCATTTTCTTCCTCTTCCACATTTTCAACTAAGGCTATAAGTATAGCATATTATTCGTCTGTTCGTTTATACTGAATATATAATAAGATTGTTCAAATCACAAGTTAGGAGGATTATTATTATGCAAGCTGTAAAATTACACGTGTATGGCCGCGTACAAGGCGTTGGTTTCAGATACTGTACCAAGATGGTAGCAGATCAGCTTGAAATTTCAGGTATCGTACGCAACGAACCAGATGGTTCCGTCTATATCGAGGCACAAGGTAAACTTTCTGAATTGGAGACCTTTATTGAAAAAATCAAAACCTCCCCTACGCCTAGCGGCAAAGTTGAAAAATTAGTTATTACTAAAATACCGCCAATTGATTATTCGAGTTTTCAGATTACTTACTAAACAATAAAAAGCAGTCCATCATAATACTTTTAAACTTTTTTCACAAAAGCGACTCTTACTATCTGCCAATTCTATGAGTTGATTGAAAAAGGGGGACTAATACAGTATAGTTATAAACGTAGTTTATTTGAAAGGGTATGAATGATGAAAAAATTAAAACAGTTAACTTTGATACCAGCATTTCTAACAGTTACTTTGCTTCTTAGCGGCTGTGTTCAAAGAACAAAAAGCGGCAAACCTTATGGTCTGATTTATGATCATTTAGCAATACCAGGACAACATTTGCTTGTTTGGTTATCAAGTCATCTTGGCGGCAGTTATGGATGGGCCATTATTGTCATCACGTTCATCGTACGAATGGCATTACTTCCTGTCATGCTCAAACAATCAAAAAATGCAACGATTCAGCAGGAAAAGATGGCTTCAGTCAAACCACAGATGGCTGACATTCAAAAGCGACAAAAAGATGCAAAAACACAAGAAGAAAAGGCAGCAGTTAGTCAGGAAATGATGCAAATTTATCGTGATAACGGCATTTCCATGACTGGTGGTATCGGCTGTCTTCCCTTATTAATTCAGATGCCAATTTTTGCAGCATTGTATGCTGCTATCCAGTATTCTCCAGAACTTTCGCGTTCCTATTTTATGGGTATCAACCTAGGAAAAACCAGTTTTGTATTTACAGTTCTTTCATTTATTGTTTATGCACTTCAAGGTTACCTTTCAACAATCGGAATACCTAAGGAACAGAAGAAGCAAATGCAGTCGATGATGTTAATCAGTCCAATTATGATTACATTTATGACAATTATTTCACCTGCTGGCTTAGGCCTTTACTTCTTCATCGGTGGAATTTTTGCATGTGTACAAACTGTCCTTATCAATTTGATGCGTCCAAAAATACGTGCTGAAATACAAGCACAAATGAAAAAGAATCCTCCAAAAAAGGTAACCGTATCACCTGCACCAGTTTCCAAAAAGGTTGTTGAGGATACACAAAAACATAGTAAAACAGTTAATCACAATAGTAATCGAAAACGAAACGCCGGTAAGCAAAATCGAAGTTAAATGCTAAGTACTCCTTCTTGATCTTCAGTAACTAGAACTAAAATTTATTAAAAAAATAATAGCAGGATATTCGAATCTAATGAATATCCTGCTATTATTTTAATCTAATTTTTTTACCTGACTTCATTTTCCTTGGCTTTTTCATCACTATCATTGCTCTTTTGAACTATCGGCAACGAGATTCTAAAAACTGAACCTTGTCCAAGAACACTTTCAACCGTTAGTTTTCCATGATAGCCCTCAATCAAGCGTTGTGCAATGGATAAACCAAGTCCATTGCCACCCTTGTCGCGACTACGAGCCTTATCAACACGGTAGAAGCGATTGAATACACGTTTGATATTTTCTTGAGAGATACCCTCACCAAAGTCCTGAACTGCAATATCCACATATCTTGCATTTTTTGCAACAGACAAATGAATTTCTTCGCGTTTAGTTGAATATTTCACAGCATTGTCCAACAGAATAATTAAAACCTGTTCCAAATGGTTACGATACATTCGAACTGCTGTCGATTCATTCAAATCATCATCAAGGACAAAAGCAAAATCCGGTTTGATCATCTTAAAGTTGTTAAAGACTTGCAGTACCACTTCCCGCGCATCTGTAATTTCTTTGCCAAAATGAATTTCAACCTGTTCAGCTCGAGACAGATCAAGCATTTCCTGAACCAAGCTCTTCATCCTATTTATTTCCTGCAATGAGGCAGAAATTGACTCAGACAGTACTTCTGGATCATCTTTTCCCCAGCGATTCAACAATTCAAGATGACCTTGTATTATTGCAACTGGAGTTCGTAGCTCGTGCGAAACATCCTCAACAAACTGTTGCTGCTGCTCAATATAACGCTGCATTTGGTCAAGCATGTTATTGAATAAATTGCCTAAATTTGAAAGCTCATCATTGTAGCGCAGTGCAGGAACACGGATATTTGCCACCGGATCTCCATCTTCTGCTTCGTTAATTTTATCGATCGTCTTATTGATGTCACCAATTGGCCGTAGCAACCACAGGGACAAAACATATCCCAAAAGTGAACTAGCTAGCACAGCTGTTAATCCAAACACAAGAAAAATCAAAAGCAGCTTGTTACGTGCAGCATCATATTCGACCAAGCGATTAGTAACTTGGATATATCCTCGAAGTTTGTGATTATCCTTCGAATAAATCGCACTACGTTGAACAAAAACATTAGTCTCGCCGACCTTTTGAATTTTCTCAGATGAACCTGCGCGCGTAAATTTAACTGGAACTCTACGTGAAGCAAAAAGCATTTTCCCACTTAAATTATATACACTAACACCAATATTCTTACGCGAAAGAGTAACAAAAAGTGAATCAGAATATAGACTAGAAGAGTTTTCTTCTCTGTCTTCAACTGAATTGAAATTAGAACTGAGCAAAGGCTTAACCATACTCCTTGTCAATTCATCATCTCTTCGACTTAAACGCCCGGATACAACACTAACTGCATCTGTTACATATTGTTTCTCTTGTTTCAATAAAATATTCGAAAAGCTTTGATACAACAAGGCCGCAAAAACAGCAAAAATCAACAAAACACCGATTCCAGTTCCAATTGACCATTTCATTTTTAACGAAAACCTGTATGCATGTTTTTTATTCTGTGCTTTTTTCACCTTGCTTTTCATCACGAACGCATCACATACCCGGTTCCACGAACTGTCTGAATATAACTTTCTTCGTCAGGTCTATCAATCTTATTACGCAAGTATCTGATATAAACATCAACGACATTAGTTTCGATTTGTGATTCATAACCCCAAACTTTTTTCAAAAGAACGTCACGTGCTAAAACAACATTCACATTTTCCATCAAGGCAAGTAGTAATTCATATTCGCGTTTAGTCAATTCAATTATCTCATCTCCGCGACGAACAACTCTGTTTTCCTTTTCAATTGTCAGATCACGATAAGTAACTTTTGTTTGTTTAGAAGCATTTTGTTCGCTTTCAATATCAATTCTTCTTAAAAGGGCGCGCAAACGTGCTAACAATTCTTCAATCGCAAACGGTTTGACAATATAATCATCAGCACCATGATCAAGACCAGATACCCGATCAATAACTGAATCACGTGCTGTCATCATAATAATCGGCGTATTCTTTGTCTGACGGACTCGACGACATACCTCCAAGCCATTTAGAACTGGCAGCATCAGATCTAGTAGGATTGCATCCCAATCCTGTTCCAAGGCAGCCTCAAGGCCCGTACGTCCATTATAATGAACTTGAGTTTCATACCCCTCATGTTGTAATTCAAGCTCGACAAATCGAGCTAGATTCTTTTCATCTTCTATTATTAAAATTCGACTCATTGTGTACACTCCTATGACTTTCTGTTTATTTTAAAATATCCAAATCCTTATTAATCACTATTTAATATCACCTATGCTTAATTTAACACAAAAAATAAAAATATTCGTTATCTTAATTAAATTTTTTTGTTTTTGATGGCTTTTGCCTAATCTAGACCTTAAAAAAAACAATGAATCCTTTTGATCCATTGCTCTTTCGTTTAAATAGACACCCAGAATAACAAAAATTATTTACTCTTCATGATACCACTCATAGTGATATGTGCCTTCTTTATCAGTACGTTCATAAGTATGTGCCCCAAAATAATCTCGTTGAGCTTGAATTATATTTGCTGGTAAAACTTCAGAACGATATTGATCAAAGTAAGTAATAGCTGCAGTAAATCCAGGTACAGCAACCCCTGCTTTAATTGCAAGAGCAGCAACATCTCGAACAGCGGCTTGATAATTATCAGTAATATCCTTAAAATATGGATCAAGCATCAGATTATTCAATGCCTGATCGCTGTTAAACGCATCAGTAATCTTCTGTAAAAATTGTGCCCTGATGATACAACCTTCACGCCAAATCATAGCTAAATCACCATACTTAAGGTTCCAGCTATAGTGCTCTGAAGCAACACGCAACTGTTCAAATCCCTGCGCATAACTCATTATTTTACTGAAATACAAAGCTCGTCGTATCTTTTCAACAAACTCTTTTTTATCGATATTCAATTCACTTAGGTTCGGACCACTGAGAACTTTGCTAGCTGCCACACGCTCACTCTTCAAAGCTGAAATATAGCGTGCATACACAGACTCAGTAATTAATGATTGTGGCACACCCAACTCAAGTGCACTTTGAGAACTCCATTTCCCAGTACCTTTATTGCCAGCACGATCTAAAATGACATCAACAACTGGTTTACCAGTTCCTTCATCATCCTTACGAGTAAGAATATCAGCAGTAATCGACATTAAGTAACTGTCTAATTCACCCCTGTTCCATTCTTCAAAAATTGCCGCAATCTCTTCAACATCTAACTTCAAAACATTACGCAATAAGTTATAACTTTCTGATATTAACTCCATATCACCATATTCAATTCCATTATGCACCATTTTAACATAATGTCCCGCACCATCCGGTCCAATGTAGGTAACACATGGTGTGCCATCTTCAGCTTTAGCTGAAATTTTCTCTAAGATAGGAGCAACTAAATCATAAGCAGCCTTTTGTCCACCAGGCATTAATGATGGCCCTTCAAGAGCTCCTTTTTCACCACCAGAGACACCCATACCGATGAAATTGATTCCAGATTGGTCAAGCTCAGCATTACGACGAACTGTATCTTCAAAGAAGGTGTTCCCTCCATCGATCAGAACATCCCCCTTTGTTAAATGAGGGAGTAACTGCTTGATCATTCCATCAGTTGGTGCTCCAGCCTTGACCATTATGATTATTCGGCGAGGAGTCTCTAAAGAATTTACAAATTCTTTAATCGAATAACTCGGAACCAGATGTTTTTCGGGATGATCAGCGACCACCTTTTCTGTTTTTGAACCTGTTCTATTATATAAAGCAACAGTGTAACCACGACTTTCAATATTAAGAGCAAGGTTCTTACCCATAACAGCCATACCGATCACACCAATTTGCGGCTTATCCATGATCAAACCTCCTACATTATTCATTTACTTCCTAATGTTACCAAAAACAAGAACAAAATTAAAGCAGCATTAGCAAATTGTCGCGATAAAACAAAATTCACTGGAATTTATTTCAAGCAAAAAGCCAAGAACTTCAAAATTCTTGGCTTGGCAACAACTATGCTTAAGAAGCCTTTTTATCATCTACAACTAATTTAGGCAAACGATTGCCGTCAACACTACTTTTATTGACAACAACTTTTTTTATGTCGTCACGACTAGGAATTTCATACATGACGTCTCGCATGGTATTTTCAATGATTGAGCGCAGCCCACGCGCTCCTGTGTTACGTTCGATAGCAAGACGTGCAACTTCCTTCAAGGCACTGGGTTCAAAATTCAAACCGACATCATCCAATTCCAAAAGCTTGGAATACTGTTTAACTAAAGCATTTTTAGGCTCCGTTAAAATGCGAACCAAGTCATCTTCATCTAATTTTTCAAGTGCAGTCAAAATTGGAAGACGACCTATAAACTCAGGAATCAGTCCAAATTTTAAGAGATCCTCAGGGATTATCTGCTGCATCAAACTTTTGTTTTCGTCATAAGATTGTTTAGTGTCTACACCAAAACCAATTGCCTTATCACCCAAACGATTTTTAACCATTGTTTCAATTCCATCAAAAGCTCCTCCGACGATAAACAAAATATTCGTTGTATCAATCTGAATGAGCTCCTGCTGTGGATGCTTTCGTCCCCCTTGAGGAGGAACGCTTGCAACTGTTCCCTCTAAAATCTTTAAAAGTGCCTGCTGAACACCTTCGCCAGAAACATCACGTGTTATCGAAACATTTTCACTTTTCTTTGCTATTTTATCAATTTCATCAATATAGATAATTCCGCGTTCAGCACGTTCAACGTCAAAATCAGCATTCTGTAATAATTTCAAGAGTATGTTTTCTACATCTTCACCAACATATCCGGCCTCTGTCAGTGTCGTTGCATCTGCAATTGCAAAAGGAACACGCAATATTTTAGCTAAACTTTGAGCAAGAAATGTCTTACCTGAACCCGTTGGTCCAACTAAACAAATATTACTCTTCTGTAGCTCTGTATCATCCGTGCTCTCTTCCAATGCGGCGTTGACACGTTTGTAATGATTATATACTGCAACTGCTAATGTCTTTTTCGCTTGCTCCTGACCAATCACATACTGATTCAATATATCAACAATTTCGCGTGGTTTAGGCACACTTAAGAGTTCTTCCGATGCCTGTTCTCTGAATTCTTCATCAATTATTTCTTTGCACAAGTCAATACACTCATTACAGATATATACTCCAGGGCCTGCAACAATTTTTTTAACTTGATCTTGAGATTTGCCACAAAATGAGCATACGACCGGTCCATTTTTATCCGTATTTTCAAATATCTTTATCCCCCTTAATACCATCTTTATTCTTACATTCTAACAAACTAACATTCTAAAGGCTAACAGTTAGTTCTATAATACATTGGATTAACAAATAAAGAAAAGCCAAGAAACAAAGAATCACGTTGGCTGTAAAAAGTCCAACGTGATTAGATATCAAATATAAACCTGATTAACTATTTATTTGTTTCCGTCTTCCGTTGTCTTTTTTTCACGAGTCTGCTTTGCAGAATCAGCTATTTCATCAACAACTTTGCGGATAGCAATATCATGCTTCAACATATCGTTACTCAAAGCTGAACGAACAGCATCTTGTTCCATATTGTACTGCTCAGCTAATTTCTTAATTTCAGCATCGATATCTTCATCACTAACGTTAACATCCTCAGTTGCAACAATTGCTTCAAGCACTAAGTTTGTTTTAACGCGTTTTTCAGCATCCTTTTCAAACTGTTTATGCAAGTCAGCTTCAGTTGTTCCTGTCAGCTTATAGTATGTTTCTGCATTAATGCCTTGTTGTTGCATTCCTGCCAAATACTGATCCATTTGACGATGAATATCATCTTCGATCATTGCATCAGGAATCTCGCCAATTTTAGCATTTTCAACAGCTTGATCAATTGCTTCATCTTGAATTGCAGCCTTAGCATCTGCAACCTTCTTTTCTTTAAGCTCGTCTTTAATCTTTGCCTTTAATTCTTCAAGTGTGTCGACTTCTTCATCAACATCTTTAGCAAAATCATCATCCAATTCTGGAAGTTGCTTTTCTTTAACTTCATGAACTGTAACGTCAAAGACTGCCTCTTTGTTTCTTAAATCCTCAGCTTGGTAATCTTCTGGGAAAGTAACCTTAACAGCTACTTTATCACCAGCTTTGTGACCAATCAATTGATCCTCAAAACCAGGAATAAATGAATTAGAACCTAATTCAAGTGAATGGTTCTCAGCCTTTCCACCTTCAAATGGTTCACCATCGATTTTACCTTCAAAATCAATGATAGTAGTATCACCCTTTTTAGCTGGTTCGTCTTCTTTTAAGACTAATTCAGCTTGTTCCTGACGTTTCTTCTCAAGTTCAGCTTCAATATCAGCTACAAGAACACGTGTTGGATGAGGTGTTACTTCCAAGCCTTTATACTCACCAAGTTCAACTTCAGGTTCAACAGTTACTTCGGCAGTTAAAACCCAGTTTTTGTCTTTTTCTAAACTCTCAACATCAACCTTAGGCTGATCAACTGGTTTAATTTTTGTTTCTTGCACAGCTGCTGAATATGCATCTGGCAATAAGATGTTTAAAGCATCTTGGTAAAGTGATTCTTCGCCATACATTCTATTGAAAATTTGACGAGGAACTTTACCCTTTCTGAATCCTGGAACATTTAGATTTTTCTTAACACGTTTAAAAGCGGCATCTAAGCCTTCTTTTATTTTATCAGGTGTAATTTCAAAGGTTAACTTTCCAGTGTTTGCACCTTGTTTTTCCCATTTTGTAGACATTATTTTCCCTCCGAGCGAAAAAATTTGTACAATTTATTTACTAATTGCATACTAAGCTAGTTTACCGTAGTTGAAGCAAATTGTAAATAATTCTTGCTAAAAAAAGCAAAAACCCGCCAAATTAGCACATGTTACGTATATTTTAACATTTATGCCTCGACAATTTACTCATATCCGCAAGAAAAGCTGACCTACATAAACCGTTTTATTCCAAACAACAGCAAAAACTTAGTTTAAATTTCAATGTCTAAGCTTTGCAGCACCATTTAAAATCCAGTTACAATGTCCGCCATATTCATACTTGCATCAATTACTACCTGTTTTAAAACTAAAAAAACCCGCTACAAGCGCGAGTAAGTTCTTTCTATAATTTCTCTTGATAACGAATTACCAAAATTATAAATACAAAAAAAGTTCGGAAAATTCCGAACTTTTAAAGTAAAATTAGTCGTCAATTTCTGAGACAACACCAGCACCAACGGTACGGCCACCTTCACGAACAGTGAATTTAAGACCTTTTTCAATAGCAACTGGAGCAATCAATTCAACTGTAAATGTTACGTTATCACCAGGCATAACCATTTCTACGCCTTCTGGCAATTCGATAACACCAGTAACATCAGTTGTATGGAAGTAGAATTGAGGACGATAGTTTGAGAAGAATGGAGTATGACGTCCACCTTCTTCTTTAGTCAAGATATAAACTTCACCCTTGAACTTCTTATGTGTTTGAATTGAACCAGGTGCAGCAAGAACTTGTCCACGTTCAACTTGCTCACGGTTAACACCACGTAACAACGCACCAACGTTATCCCCAGCTTCACCAAGATCAAGTGTCTTGCGGAACATTTCCAACCCAGTGATAGTTGTCTTCAAGACATCGTCTCTCAAACCAACAATTTCAATTTCGTCACCGACTTTAACTGTACCACGATCAATACGTCCAGAAGCAACTGTACCACGTCCAGTGATTGTGAAGACATCTTCAACAGGCATCAAGAATGGTTTGTCAGTAGGACGTTCTGGCGTTGGAATATATTCATCAACTGTATCCATTAATTCTTGGATTTTAGCTTCTGCATCTGCATCGCCTTCAAGAGCTTTCAAAGCAGAACCACGGATAACTGGAATATCATCACCAGGGAAATCATATTCGCTTAATAATTCACGAACTTCCATTTCAACTAAGTCTAATAATTCTTCATCATCAACCAAGTCACACTTGTTTAAGAATACAACAATGTAATCAACACCAACCTGGCGAGCAAGTAAGATATGTTCACGTGTTTGTGGCATAGGACCATCGGTTGCAGCAACAACTAAGATAGCACCATCCATCTGAGCAGCACCAGTAATCATATTTTTAACGTAATCAGCATGCCCTGGAGCATCAATATGTGCATAATGACGTTTTTCTGTCTCATATTCAACGTGAGCAGTGTTGATTGTAATACCACGTTCACGTTCCTCTGGAGCAGCATCGATTGAAGCATAATCTTCAGCCTTTGCTAATCCTTTGGCTGCTAAAACTTTTGTAATAGCAGCTGTTAAAGTTGTTTTCCCATGATCAACATGGCCAATTGTACCAATATTTACATGGGGTTTTGTTCTTTCATAATGTTCTTTTGCCATTAATACGAACCTCCTGTATTTTTGCAAGAAAAATCCGCAACAAAAACAATTGCTGATAATCCTTTAAATTTTATTATACTACTTCCGAACGGAAATACCAAGTTTTAGTTATCCCGTAAAGAAGAATCCTTAAGCTATTATATAGACGAAAGAACTATTTGTAAATACTTAAGTTTGAAAAAAAGAAATTGTCTTAAAAATGAGTAATATTAATTTATTTGCCACGTTGAAAGCTCGTTCTCAAGTAGTTCAGCCCACTTCTTGATTTGACATGGAAATTGTAGCGAGGGATCATCCATTAAAAGTGCATGCAACCACAGTTTTGTTGGTTGGACTAACTCCTGTTCGTATGGATAAAGCAAAATTAACTTTAATCTGACTTCACGCCAGTATTCAGTCTGCAAGACCTGATTTTTATCACTAAAAATTTTTGTTTGAAAATAATTATAAATAGCTGTATTTTCCAATTCATGTAATTTTCCAGGCACTAATGTGTATTTTCCCTGATCAATAAAATAAAACGAAACTTCATTCATCACCTGCAGTACTCTAAAATCATCAAGAATATTCGCTTTTATTAATGAATGAATATCAGGATCATTAAGAAGATACTCCCCAACTTGAAAAAAAATTTTGCTAGGCAAAAGATAAGCTTTTTTAAAGATTACTCTCTGTTCAAGTGCACCATTTTGTCCGCAATGCATAATCTTTTTTCTCAAAACATCAATCAAGCTGTTCTTCTCTATTAAATAACTTCTTTCTTCTGCTGCAATTAATGCCATAAAACTTTTTCTTTCTGCTTCGCTTAAATAATCATCTATTGAAATAAGAATTTTCTTTAAATGTATAAAGTGTCCCGCTTTAGCATTAATTATAATATATTTTTCAAAATAATCGTTATTTCTTATATATTCAGAGAGATATTCTTCAGCTAAATTTCCAGCTGTTTCATAATCACCATGTTTGGCCAATGCAGTTGTAAGCAAGAAATTGCTGCGAAAACTTTTCTTATTGATATAACATTCTGTTAACAGCTCACAGGCTTGCCCGTATGCGTTATTACTAAGTGCTGTCACTCCTCGTTCAAACAATAATGAGTAATCTTTCTCCACACTAACCCTCCTCAACAAAAAAGGTTGGGACATTTTTGCCCTAACCCTTAATTTACTGCTAGTTTCCATAAGTCATCAAAGCCATATTCCTCTGATTGCTTACTATCACAATATACTTTTAGCTATATTCAAAATTATTTTGCTGCTCTTTTATCAATGAGAACAAAACTAATCCTTATCAACAGTCGGTTTCTTTTTTTTCTTGTTAAAATGACGATGCTGATTAATTTCCATAATCACAGGTAAGATGACCGGATGCCGCTTAGTATGCTCATATAGAAAATGATTTAACTGTTCACGAACATCTTGTTTCAAATGTCCCCAGTCAAACTCCTTGTTATCAAGATTCTGTTGAACTGCCTTTGAAACAAGTTCTGCACTTTCAGTCATCAAGTCATGGCTTGTTTTTACATATACAAAACCACGTGAGGTAATCTTAGGTGTCTCAACAATTTTTTTCTTACGCCTATCAATCGTAACAACTGCAATGAAAACACCATCTTCAGATAGAATTTTACGGTCACGCAATACAATATTGCCTATATCGCCAACACCGCTTCCATCAATCAGTGTATTTCCAACTTCAAACGATGACGCCAGCAGTAATTTATCATGATCATATTCCAAAATATCACCTTTTGAAGTAATAAAAATATGATCTTTAGTAATTCCCAACTCACGTGCCCATTCAGCATTAGCAGCCAATAACCTGTATTCGCCTTGAACCGGGATAACATACTCTGGTTTAAGCAAATTCATCATCAATTGAAGATCATTGCGGCTAGCATGACCAGAAGAATTAAGCTCATCCGAAATAGCTTTGACATCCGCACCTGCACGATAAATCATATCTCTTGTTTTAGCAACGACTGTTTCCATTGCATGTGATGGAGTTGTTGTAATGAACACCAAATCTCCCTCATGTAATGCAACTTCATGGTGCTTTTTGGTCGCCATTTTCTGCAGAGATTTTAATGGTTCACCTGAACGACCTGTTTCTAAAATGACCAGCTTTTCATCTGAATATTTATCAACATCTTTAATCGAAATCAATAAATCCTCTGTCGGCAGATGTAATTTTCCTAAATCAAGTGCAGTATCCACAATTTCTTCGATGTCGTGTCCTGTTAAAGCAACTTTACGTCCATTTTTTGCCGCTGCATCAAAAATTTGTTGGATTCGCAATATGTTTGATGCAACACATGCAACAATAATACGCCCATTGCGATATTCAAAATTATCACTGATGAATTCAAATATCTTGCTCTCATTTACTGTTTCTTTAGGATTTTCAGCATTAGCTGAATCGCTCATCAACGCCAAAACTCCACGACTACCAATTTCAGCTAGACGAGCTAAGTCAGTCCGATAGCCTTTAGCCGCTGTTTGATCAAATTTAAAATCTCCTGTATAAACAATACTACCCTTATCTGTCTTAATAACAATCCCAATCGATTCTGGGATAGAATGTGTTGTTTTAAAGGCAGAAACTGTTGCATCATTGAAATCTATTTCGGTTTGATCATTAATAACATGGAAATCATCAAATTTGGCTACTTTAGGATCATTTCGGACACTTATTTTTGCCAAGGCAATTGTCATTTCAGTACCAAAAACCGGCACATCAAACTCACTAAGAAAATAAGGTAATGCACCAATTGCATCCGCATGTCCGTGTGTTAAAAACACCCCAACTATTTTATTTGCGTTTTCACGCAAATAACCAAAATCGGGTATTACAATATCAATTCCTAATAATTCATTTTCAGGATATTTTAACCCGCAATCTAAAACGTAGATTTCATCATTCACCTCAACGGCGTACATATTTTTTGCATTTTCTCGTACTCCGCCAAGTGGAATGATTTTTATTTTACTCATTCTTTCACCTCTCTTTTAAATACCTAGTTTTTTCACTAATTCTTCTGTCCTGCTCTCGCTTAATGGCAGAATTGGCAAACGGCATTTACCAACTTCAATTCCCTTGTAATTTAAAGCTGCTTTAACAGGGCTAGGAGAAGGCGCTGAAAAGACAGCGACCATTTTGGGAGTCAAGTCACACATCAAAGCTCCAGCCTTTTTATATTGACCATCATCAACCGCCCTGTACATTTCATTTATCTCATTTCCATATAAATGTGCAGCAACAGATATAACACCCTGTGCCCCAAGCGTCTTAGCAGCCAATGCATCTGCATCCTCTCCAGTATAAACTAAAAAGTCATCAGGTGTCTCAGATACGATTCGGGCTAGATTTACATTTCCCGTACAATCTTTAAGCCCGATAATATTGGGATTTTTTGCAAGCTTAGCAATTGTCTCTACCTCCATCGTAACACCTGTGCGCCCAGGAATGTTATAGATAAACAAAGGCAGCTCGCTTTTATCAGCCACTGCAGTAAAATGAGCTATCATCCCAGCCTGATCAGGCTTATTATAGTAAGGCACTACCACAAGCGCTGCATCAACTCCCTTTATTTTTGCAACCTTATTCGTGAACTCAATTGTGGCACTCGTGGAATTAGAACCAGTTCCTGCAATTATTGGGACTCTGTTTTTTGCTAGTTTAACTGTTTCAGCTATTAAAGCCAATTTTTCCGCTTCTGTCAAAGTCGGAGTTTCCCCAGTTGTTCCAGAAACCAAAATTCCTTGGCTGCCGTTTTCCAATAAATAATTAATTAACTTCTCAAGACGTGAATAGCTAACGGCACCATCCTCCGCAAAGGGTGTAACCATAGCCGTGATAATCTCAGCTTTTTTCAAATCCATTTTTAACCCTCACTTTATTTTGGTACACGCAATAAATCCAAAGCATGCAATCTTTCCGCTATTTGTACCGAATTCCAAGCAGCACCTTTTAACAAATTATCCGAAACACAGTACAAATGAAAAGCATTGGACTGTTCCTGATCGGGACGAACACGCCCAACAAAAGTCTCTTTTTTCCCTTCTGCGTTTACCGCTTGAGGATAAATCTGGTTCTCCGGATCATCCTCCAAAACGACCCCAGGGGCTCTTTTTAAAAGGTCATGCAGTTTTGAAACCGTGGCACCATTTTTTTCTAATTCAAACCAAACCGATTCAGAATGTGCAACGGCAACTGGAACACGCACACAAGTTGCAGTTACTTGGATATTCTCATCTTCCATTATTTTCTTTGTTTCGTGGATCATCTTCCACTCTTCATGAGTATAACCGTCATCTTCGAATACATCAATTTGTGCTAAAGGATTGAATGCAATCTGATAATGTTTCTTATCACCAGCAACTGGAAGAATCTGCGGTTCGTAAGCTTCACCATTCAAAACTGCTTCCGTTTCGTCATGCAGCTCCTTGATGGCCCGATTTCCCGCACCTGAAACAGCCTGCAACGTTGTAACGATTACTTTTTTTAGACCGAAGGCTTTACGAATAGGTTCGAGTGCAACAACCATTTGAATCGTAGAACAATTAGGATTAGCAATCAATCCTTTATGCTGATAGAGCGCATTTTCATTAACTTCTGGAACGACTAGTGGCACTTCTGGATCCATTCTAAACGCACTTGTATTATCAACAACAACAGCGCCTCTTTTGACAGCTTCTGGTGCAAACTTTTTAGAAACACCGCCACCAGCTGAAAATAATGCTAAATCGATTTCTTCGAATGATTCAGGTACCAATTCTTCAACAGTTATTTCTTGTTCTTTAAACTTAAGAATTTTTCCCGCAGAGCGTTTTGATGCTAGATACTTTACATTAGCAATCGGCAGGCTTGATTGTTCCAGCATCTCAATCATGCGTGTACCAACTGCACCTGTTGCGCCAACAACGGCGACACGATATCCGTTCATATTGAAAACCTTCTTCTCACTTTATTGAAACATAATTATACCACATTTAACACCTTCATTGGGGCGTTTTAGAACCAACAGTTCAAAAAATTGCATTTCAATTAGAATGAACATCTTATTTTAACTTATTTACTATAAAAAAATGGGGCCGTGCCATAAGTCCTTCAAAACAAAAGAGATTAGTGAAAATCGTTCTTTGA
>NZ_AZEG01000028.1 GCF_001434935.1 Liquorilactobacillus uvarum DSM 19971
GGCACGTCGGGAAGAACGCTTGCAAAAAATTGTTAAGGATATTGGACAATCGGGGGGACAAGCAACTTACTTGGCAACTGATGTCAGTGAACTTGAACAGGTTAAAGCTTTAGCCCAAAAAGCTATCGACACTTATGGTCGGTTGGATGTTTGGATGAATAATGCGGGATTAATGCCACATTCTGAATTTATTAAAGGGCGGGTTGAAGATTGGAATCGGATGATTGATATCAACTTACGCGGCGTCCTCTATGGAATAAATGCGGCTCTTCCGCAGATGCGCAAACAACAATCAGGCCAGTTTATCAATATAGCTTCCGTTGCAGCACATGCAGTTCATTCTGGTGGTGGTGTGTATAGTGCAACTAAAGCTGGCGTTTGGATGATTAGTGAAGCCTTACGTCAGGAAGAAGTTGCTGCAAAGAGCCATGTTCGAGTGACTGTTGTTTCACCAGGTGCTGTATCGACTGAATTAGTTGATCATGTAACTGACCCAGATACTAAAAAGGCAATGGAAAATTTTTATGTCAGTGTATCGATGCCTTCAGAACGTGTAGCGCAAGCAATTTCATTAGCTGTTGATTTACCAGAAGACTCTGATATAAATGAAATTGTTATGAGACCATCAAACCAGCAAGGTTAGTGTGTAAGAATAAAATTTATTTTTTTATTTTGCAATTTCTTAAATGGCTAAACTCTAGCATTGAGTTTAGCTTTTTTAATAATATTAATTGACAGTGGAGGTAGATTTTGAAAATAAATGTATTTTTGAACTCAAGTCAAAACACTAATGGTGAAACTGCTAAACTGGCCCAAAAATTCTTTGATGGAGAACCATATCAGACCTATAATTTAATTGATTATCATATTGATCAATTGGGTCAGGTGACTAATCAAGACCAATTTACTGAATTAGCTTTACAATTAAAAAAAGTCGATATAATTGCAATTGGAACGCCTATTTATTGGAATGATATGACAGGTTCATTAAAGACTTGGCTCGATAGACACCGCTTAGTAAGCGATATCTATCGAGATAAAAAGACGGTTATTTTAGCGCAAGGAAGTAATCCTGATAATTCGGAAGTATTTAGATCAATCAATCATGTTTTTGAAACTTTTACTAATAGATTTTCAATGCGCTACTGTGGTATTGTTACTCCTACAAAAGTAGCAAACAAAAATATAACTACCATATAATATATAGTTTATGTATTTGCAAAGGGAATGATAATAATGAATATTAAAAAAGCTAGTGAATTAACTGGAGTAAGTTCAGATACAATCAGATACTACGAAAAAATTGGATTGATACCACATATCGATAGGACCTCTTCGGGAATAAGGGATATTGGTACACGTATTATCGGTAGAATTAATTTTATTAAACAAATGCGTTCAGCAGGTATGTCTATTGAGAATCTTTCTAAATATATGAATTTAGTTGATTCGGCTGAAGGAAGCATTGCAGAACAAAAACAATTGTTGAAAGAGCAGTTAGAAGTAATGGAAGAACGAAAAGATGACCTACAAGCTGCTATTGACCATTTGCATTGGAAATTAGAGCATTATGAAGATCACATGGCTAAGTCTGAAGCAGAATTACGCAAACTTGAAAAAGAGCATAAAGATCAACCAAACAAATTAGTTCGAAATAAAAAATATACAAATTAAATTATATTTGTAACTCGCATGCTGTGGTGTAAATTTTTAAAATTATTTAGGTAATAATTGATTTTCATTACACCAAGTCGGGATAAGAGGGTGGATTGAAAGTTAGCTTTTAGTCCACTCTCTATTGCTATGAACTTCTAAAATGTTTTTTTATGTTTGAAGGAGGGGTGGTTATTTTAGTATATTTTGGATAAAACTTTCCTCTTAGCTATTTCAAAAATAATTGAAACATTTAAACAGTTTATCAGAATGAAATATTACTACCACAAGAAAGAAGATCTTGTTTTTGAAGAGAAAATCTTATCGTGAGCCTTTGTGGACAAGAAACTTTGTTCTACTTTTAATTACTGCTATTTTTATGTATATTACAACATTTATGTTTATACCAACTCTTCCTCTGTTCGCTCGCAATCTTGGTGTTACTGATCCTTCAGTCGGTGGAATTATTATTTTAGTATATACCATAAGTTGTCTGGCTTCGCGTGCAATATGGGGGGATACAGCTGACCACTGGGAACGTAAACCTGTTTATCTCGTGGGCGTCATTATAATGGCAACAGCGGCTCCTTTCTTTGGACTTGTTTCATCTTTGGGGGGGATTTTAATCATTCGAGCGTTGCAGGGGATAGGGTTCAGTGCATCTTCTACTTCTGGGAGTGCCATAGCTGCAGACTTAGTACCTGCTTCGCGGCTAACCGAGGGTATAGGTTACTATACTTTGGCTAATACTATTGGTATGGCACTTGGCCCCGGCCTGGGACTGAATATGTTTCAGCGTGGTTCTTGGTGGCTATTTGGAGCAGGAACGTTAATAGGAATTATTAGTTTAGTAACAGGTTTATCATTAAATTATGAAAGAAAGCAATCTTCGGTAAAAAAAAGTTCCTCTGTTTCTCAGACCGCCCCACATGCTAAAGCAAATTCCAAACTAGATATGTTATTTGAAAAAAGTGTTATGCCTACTTGTTTAGTGATTCTATTCACTATTATGCCTTATGGGGCTATTATGGCATATATCGCCAGTTACGGTATCAATCAAGGAATTGAAAACATTGGTCTATACTTTTCAATGTATGCTTTATCTTTGTTTGTAGTACGGCTGGGAGTTGGACGGTTATCAGATCGTTATGGGATAACTGCTATAATTATTCCTGGTATTGTGCTGATGTTCTGTGGCCTAATTGTTTTAGGTTGGGCATCTAATTTAACTATTTTCTTGATATCAGCGATTTTATTTGGACTTGGTTTTGGTGTGGTTTTTCCTCTATTACAAGCAACAGGCTATGTATTTTGTTCACCTGATCGGCGTGGAGTGGCAAGTGCAACTCTTTTTGCAACAGCGGATTTGGCTTATGGGCTAGGAGCTCTGATACTAGGAATTGGAATCAAATTTTTAGGATATGCACCTGCTTTTGGTGGTCTGGCAATTTTCACAGTTGTTGCATTGATTCTTTATATATCTGTCCTTTATCCTAGATTAAAGAAAAGACGCAATGTAAGTAAACAATAAATAGGTTTTCAAGAATGAATTTATTTGAGAAGAATTTATATTTGGATTTATCGAACACATTTATACGGAGTAAACAAAGGAGCTACGTCGAAAGTTAACTTTCGACGTAGCTCCTTAATTATATTTTTATACAATTTTGGATATGCTTCTTTAATTGCATGAGCTAAGCAATTAAAATTATCTACGCATTCTATTTGAATGAATCAGAAAAAAGCTTGATATGAGGGCTATTATCACAAAAATAGTTGCTGTAATCATAGATACTTGATACCGCATAACTTGATTGTTGATATTCCCAGCAACCAGAGCCACAAATGCTAAGCCAACAGCTCCACCAATTTGATGAACTGCATTAACCAGCCCCGATGCTGCTCCAGATTCTTCTCCACGGGTTCTAATAACACCAGACACTGTTAGAGGACTTATAGTCATACTTTGACCTGCACCAATTAGCAGCATTGGAGCACCAATCCCCCACCAATAACCGAAACTATTTTGGAAGAAACAAACAATAATCATTCCAATTAGTGTTAGTAGCATTCCAATATGCAAAATTCGTGCATTTCCAATTTTTTGTGTCATTTCAGGTAATTTAAGTGCCACAATGTACATAACCATTGTCATAGGGAAAAAGCCAAAGCCCACCCAAAGTGGCGCAAAATGCAGATCACCTTGCATCAACTGGGGAGTGTAAAACCAAAAACTCATCATTGCTGCCATATAAAAAAATCTAGCTATAAAAGCACCTGTACGTTCAAAGTCTTTGAATAAAGAAAGGGGCATAATTGGTTTTTTTAACTTTGATTCTAAAATAACAAATACTGCAAGTAAGAGGGCACCTATTATCAGAAATATTATTTGATTGTTGTCCGCAGTCATTGCATATAATAAACTCGCTACAGCTAAAATTGATAAAATACTTCCCCAATAATCAATACTGATTGCTTGTTTACTTGTTTTTGAAGTAACGTATTTAAAGACAATAACGAGTAGTACAGCAGCCAAAGGAAAATTAATTAAAAATCCGATTCTCCAGGTCCATAAACTTGCAAAAAGTCCTCCCAAGACCAAACCAACACTAGAGCCTATTCCAGCAGTTGCTCCATATAAGGCAATTGCTTTTGTACGTTCCATTCCATCAAATGTGTCCAGCAATAGAGCCAATGATGTAGGAGCGATAATGGAAGCACCTATTCCTTGCACTGCACGCGCTAAAATTAGTAGCGTTCCTGTATTAGCAATACCTACCAATAGAGAGGTAATTCCAAAGATAATTATGCCCACAGAAAAGACTATTTTTTTAGGAAAAATGTCACTTAATCTACCAGATAACAGAAGTAATCCACCAAATGTCAATGAATAACTATTACTGACCCATGAAAGAGTCTTCGTTGATAATGATAATTCGTGTTGTATATCCACAATGCCAGTGAAAATAACCGAATTACTCAAGATAATTAAAAAATAACTGATCAAGACCGTTGCTAATATTATTTGCTTATTTTTCTTCATTAAAACTATTCTCCAAACATACAATTATTAGTTTTTAGATAATTTGCTAATAAGTATTATAATTACCCTAACAAGGGCCTGTGACGAAACAGATGCTCGTCACAGGCCTTTTACTTTTAACTTAATATTTTTTACTATATTAATGATCTTAAAAAACATGGAAGTTTAAATCTACTATACCTTTGCCTATAGCTAAAACTGCATATTAACTGATTGCTTGATTCTTATGCTAAAATCTTTCATACCACAATACGCTTTTTTATCCACAAAAGGTAACTAACGTTATTTTTAGATAATTGCCAATCCACCGGCTGCGTTGCCAAAATCTGGTTTCTGTGCAGTTACAACTAGTTTTTCATTGACAAATGCCATTAATCCCAATGAGCTCAATTCTCTTCCATAACCTGAACCTTTTACGCCACCAAATGGTAACTCAGGTAATGAACTCAAGAAGGTGTTGACAAAGACCATTCCAGTTTCAATTTGTTGTGCAATCTTTTTTCCATGTTGTGGATCTTTTGAAAATACAATACCACCTAAACCAAGTTGAGAGTCATTAGCCAATTCAATTGCTTCTTCATCGCTATGCACTTTAAAAACCTGCGCAACCGGGCCAAACATTTCTTCGTAGAACAATGGATTGTCTTTATTAACATCGACCAAGATTGTTGGTTCAAAAAACTGGCCAGAAAGATCAATTTTCTGATTGCCATAATAGACTTTTGCACCCGCAGCAATGGCGCGATTAACTTGATCCTGTAATTTATTTTTAGCTCTTTGAGAATTCATAGGGGCTAGTGTTGTGTTTGGATTCATCGGATCGCCAGGTTTCAAATTTGCAAATTTTTCTTTTAATTGCTTAAGAAATTCATCATACAAATTGTCAGCAACAATAAAACGTTTAGAAGAAGTACATACTTGTCCTGCATTATACAAACGGGCTCTCCAGGCGAGATCTACAGCTTGCTTTACATCGGCGTCACTTAAAACGATGAAAGCATCACTTCCCCCAAGCTCCATTGAGCTTTTCTTCAAATTTTCACCAGCTACTTTAGCTACAGACTGACCACCTCTCTTTGAACCAGTTAACGCAATACCCTGAACTCTCGGGTCTGAAATAATTTCACTTACTTGATCGTAGTTCAAAAATAGATTTACCACACTTCCCTTTGATGCTCCAGCTTCAATAACGATTTTTTCAAAAGCTGCTGCGGATCCCGGGGTGTTAGAAGCATGTTTCAAAATCATTGGGTTCCCTACTATATAGTTAGGAGCAAACACACGCATGATTTGATAGTAAGGGAAGTTCCATGGTTCGACTGCGAGTATCGTTCCTATTGCTTGTTTTTCAATCTCGGCAGCACCGGTTGCTCTAGTCATAATTGGTGTAGATGATAGCAACTCTTCACCATGTTCCGCAAAATAGTCAGCGATCAGCGCACATAATTCAACCTCGCCTTCTGATTCTCTAAGAAGTTTTCCCATATCTACAGTTGCGATTTTAGCCAATTTTTGTTTATTAACTCTGAACAAGTCAGCGATTTTATGAAGAGTAGTAGCTCTATCTGATATTTTTTCTTTGCGCCACTTCTTATACAAATTGTGTGTTGTACTTAATGTTTGCTCGATTTGTTCCTTAGTTGCAAAGTCATAAGTCTTAACGACTTCATTTGTGTACGGATTTACTGTTTTATAAGCCATGAAAAATCCTCCTAAATTTATTTAAATAACTAGATTTGCCTGTAATTGGATTAACCAACGTCTAAACTATATTCCTTGAAGTACACTTCAAGTCAAATATAATCTCTTTTTATTTTAAAAACTAAATACTTGACTTAGAGTTCACTCCAAATGATACCTTAGTAATATCTTCTGAAAGCTATAAAAAATTATTATTCTAGGAGGGAATTATGAAAAGGAAAATTTTCTTCAGTGCTTTTTTTATTATTATTTTAGCTATTGCCGGATTAGTTATTTGGAGAACATATCAATTAAGACAGATTAGCATGCGCGAAAGTAGTGAGAGTGCTAGTAACAACACATCTTCAGTTCAAAAGACTTCAAAGGATAGCACGATATCCAATTCGGGCACGCAACTTTTTATTAATGCTAGTCAAAACAAAGATGGGAACACCGCTACACTTGGAAAAGAACTTTTAGGGGACATTCAGTACGAACAATTAAATCTTGCTGACTATCATATTCATCAAATTGGACAAAGTTCAGTTGACAAAGATCAATTTGACACTGTCTTTAGAAAAATGCAAGATGCCAAAAATATTATTATTGGAACTCCAGTGTATTGGTCTGATATGAGTGGTTACTTAAAAACTTTACTTGATAGGATGGGAGAGCATGAGGATGGAAGCTTGCGTGGGAAAAATGTGTATCTTTTAATTCAAGGGTCAGATCCTTCTGATGCTATACGTCCGATTACTCATGTCGTAGAGCATATTTCTAATACATTTCAAATGAATTTTATCGGTGAGGCAACTACTGATGAACAAGTTTCAAATTTGCACGACAAACTATTTCAGAATAGTCGTTAGTTAGTGAAAGGAGATTTTGTGTTATGCAAAAACGTGTTTTGGGAAAAGAAGGTTTAGAAGTTGATGCACTTGGTTTAGGCTGCATGGGTATGAGTTTCGGTTACGGTGATGCAAAAAGTACCAAAGAAATGACATATTTGCTTCAACAAGCAGTTGAACTTGGGGAAACTTTTTTTGATACAGCTGAAGTGTATGGTCCTTTTATAAATGAGGAGTTATTAGGAAATGCACTAAAACCTTATAAGAACAAGGTTACGATAGCGACTAAATGTGGTATTAGAATAGCAGATGGGAAACAAGTCATAGATGCTAATTTAACAGGTATTCGTAAATCATTAGAAGGATCGTTAAAACGTCTCAAAAGAGAGACGATTGACCTTTACTTTCTTCATCGGGTAGATCCTAAGGTCTCAATTGAGGAAGTTGCCCAACTTATGGGACAGTTAAAAAAAGAAGGAAAAATTAAACACTGGGGCCTCTCAGAAGCTGGAGTAGAAACAATAAAGAAAGCACACAATGTTGAACCACTAACTGCAGTGGAGAGCGAGTACTCGTTGTGGACTAGAGAACCCGAAGATGAACTGCTTCCCTTGCTAGAAAAACTAGGTATCGGTTTTATTCCTTTCAGCCCACTTGGCAAAGGGTATCTAACTGGGAAAATTAATACTGAAACTATTTTTTCAAAAAATGATTTACGTACTAAATTGCCTCGTTTTACTGAAAAAGCAATTAAAAAAAATAAAGCTTTGGTGGACTTAATCAAAATTTTTGCAAAAGAAAAGAATGCTACACCGGCTCAAATAGCTTTGGCATGGATTTTAGCGCAAAAGACGTGGATGGTTCCAATTCCAGGGACTACTAAATTAAGTCGTTTAAAAGAAAATCTACAGGCAGTGAACATTAAATTCAATCAAACGGAATTAATCCAACTTAATGAGCTGTCAAGCGAAATTAAAATAGTTGGAAATCGATATACAGCAGAGCTACAAAAAAGAGCTGGAAAATAAAAAAATAAAGCAGTCAATTATGAGACAGAAGGAAAAATAATGTTAGAAAAAAATATCTATCGAAAATTACTAAGTCATGCGTTTGATATACCAGTGTCAGTTACTTATTGGGATAACAGATTTGAAGTGTATGGTGTTGGAGAACCTGTTATTAAAGTTCGTCTTAAGAGAAAACTTCCATTGCAGGAGTTAACAGATCAGCCAACATTGGTACTTGGAGAAGCTTATATGGATGGAGATATTCAAATTGAAGGAAGCATTCAGGAATTGGTTGCCTCTGCCTATCGTCAATCTGAAAGTTTCTTAACAAAGAGCTCGTTTTTAAAATATTTACCCAAAATGTCACACTCAGAGCGAGCTAGTCAACGCGATATCAAAAGTCATTACGATATCGGTAACGATTTTTATCGTCTGTGGCTTGATGAGACTATGACCTATTCTTGTGCTTATTACAGAAGTGATGATGATAGTTTGAAAGAGGCACAACTGAACAAAGATCGGTATATTTTACAGAAATTGGCAACTAACCCTGGAAAAGAGCTTTTAGATATTGGAAGTGGTTGGGGAACATTATTATTTATGGCTGCCGAAGAATTTGATTTGCATGCAACTGGAATTACGTTAAGCCAAGAACAGTATGATTATACAAAACAACAAATTGAAAGCCGTCATTTGCAAAATAAAGTAACAGTTCTACTGGAAGATTATCGTGAATTAAAGGGTAACTTTGATTATATAACTTCTGTTGGAATGTTTGAACATGTGGGGAAAGAAAATCTCGGTCTGTATTTTAAAAAGGTACAGGAACTTTTGACTCCCGAAGGACGAGCATTAATTCACGGAATTACAGGACAACATATGGGTGCTGGTGTAGATCCATTTATTAGTAAATATATATTTCCAGGTGGCTACATTCCAAATATAGCGGAAAATCTAAAACATATTATGGATGCTAATTTACAATTTACTGATATTGAACCACTAAGATTCCATTATCAAAAAACTCTCGAAACATGGTATCAAAATTATCTCAGGGTTGAGCAGCAAGTAATTGAGAAATATGGAGAAAGATTTGATCGAATGTGGTCTTTATATTTACAAGCTTGTGCAGCTTCATTCGAAGTTGGCAATATCGATGTTGTTCAATACTTACTGGTAAAGACAACAGATAAATCCATATTACCAAGAACGAGAGGTTATATGTATCAAACGAACAAATAGTGAATTTATATTGTACTTCAACTATCTGTTTCTGAAAGTGAGGTTATTAAAAGATGAGGAAAAGAAAGATAGTTATGTTAATAATAGTTATTTTCCTTATTTTAGGAATTGGGGGAACAATGATATTGCGTCACACAACTAATACAGCAGTTGATAGGCAAATTGCCGGAAGAATTAGTGAACAGCCAATTTCCGCTCCACAATTGGGAAAAACAGATAGTTTATGGAGAAATGGTTCTGGAACGAAGTCTGACGGTAAGGATACTAATAGCAAAAATAAACCAACAAGAAAGATTACCAAAAATGCTCGCAGTATAATTATTTACTTCTCACGTTCAGGCAGCACTGAGTTGCTTGCTAGCAAAATTGCTGAAAAAACTCATGCTGACATTTTAGAAATTGTTGTAAAAGATTCATATGCTGCAAATTACCAGAGAACACTTTCAAGGGCCAATTCTGAACGTGAAAATCAAGATTATCCCAAAATTGATATGAAAGTACCAAGTTTAAGTCAATATAATACGATTTATTTAGGTTACCCTATCTGGGCAATGACTTTGGCACATCCAATGATATCTTTTTTAAATAGTTATGGTAAGACATTTTCAAATAAAAGGATTGCTCCGTTCATGACACAAGGCGGTTATGGGCAAGGTAATAGTGTTCAGCGTATTCAAGGAATTCTCCGTAATCAAGGATCAAGAAATAACACATTTACGCGACCATTGGTTGTAGATGGGAATAAAGTTGATCAGGCTGATCAACGTGTAACTCGCTGGACGGAACAAATTACCAATAGTAGCAATTGAATCATCTACTTTTCTTCTTAGTCTGTACCAATTGTACACGCGAAAGGTTATTTTATTTACAATAATCAACATTAAACTAAGAAATTGCGAACATAGAGTGTGCTTTATTATGAATAAGGTAGATTATTCTCAACGGCCTAACTTGATTAAGAACCATCCAATCGGAACTATTTGGCGTGCTGACATAACCTACCTAGAACTAAGACCAGGCACTTGGGTTTATCTAAGTACCATCTTTGACCAAGCTAGTAAGCAAATCATCGCTTTCAACATTGGCAAGGAGATGGCATCGAAACTGATTATTAAGACATTGTTGCAAGCCTTGAGCAGGGCTTCTAAGCCAACCTTTTTGCACTCTGATATGGGTTCACAATACATCAGTATTGCTTATGAAGGCCTGTTAAAGCGGCACCTGATTAGGCATTCATATTCCAAACAAGGTTATCCATATGATAACGGTCCGCTCGAAGCTTTCCATTCGCTACTTAAACGAGAATTTATTTTTCAAACACGTTTTACTAGTTTTGAGGACTTAGTCCTCAGAGTTGAAAATTACATTAACTGGTATAACACCGAAAGAATTAGGATAAACGGCTAATTTTTTTAGTACCAAAACTTGACGTAGGAGCAATATTCCAAGTTAATTAATTTAGATTACTTTGATTCAGCAGATTTGATTATTACTCTTTGCGGAGATACGCGCGACAAATGTCCTGTCATATTCTATCACAAGTGACGACTAGTCTTCACTGGCCACTATCGGATTCTGCTAAGGTAAATGGTTTTGATGAAGAACAGCTTTAAGTTTTTAGAAGCGTTCGTGATGAAATTAAAAAAGAGTTTTAAGCTTAAAACATGGTCTATTTTAAATTATTTAAAACACAAAGAAATGTTGAAATAGTTTATTAAGCTAATTCAAATATACTGCAAATAGTACGATCTATTCCTACGTCAAATTTTATCACTAAAAAATTTAGACTTTTATCCTAATTTTTTCGGTATTGTACCAATTAATGTAATTCTCAATTTTGAGGACTTAATCTTCAAAGTTAGTAAATCGTGGTTGAAAAATAAATTCTCGTTTAAGTAAAGAGTTTCCAGCGGCCTATTATATCATACGGATAATCTTATTTGGAATAGTAATGTCCGATGTTATGCTGTTCTTAACAGGTTTTCGTATCCCAATACTAGTATACTGTGAACCCTCATGTAAGAGCGTAAAAATATTAGTTTGGGAGCTTTTACCTAGGGCTAATGACGTTTTAATAGTTAATTCTGATTCCATGTCCTGGTCGATGTTGGAAGTGATAATTCGTTTACTGACTTGATCAAAGATGGTACTCAAATATCAATTCATTAGTTGCATCACTGTTTTTTTATCAACTCTACTTCCAGCAATTGGTACAGCAATTCGCGTTTGTGAGCTTTTTTTGAACTAGTTTTGGCAAATCAACAACTCACAAAATATTTTTTAAACATACTAAATCGGTTTAACTTAATTTGTATAAATTTTATTTGCTGGAATGAATGTTTGTCTCACTTGAATTACGCGCTTTTAAAGCCCATAAAATAGAAATAGTATCAACAACCTCTTGCAACATTGCTCCGATAAATGCTGGAATGATTCCTGTACTGGCAATTAGCATTAAAACTAAACAAATGACAATACCAATTAAAACTGACTGTTTAGCAACTAGCATTGTATCTCGAGAAATAGAAATAGCTTTATAAACACGAGTCAAATCATCTTTTAAAATAACAACATCTGCAGATTCACTGGCTGCGCTTGAACCATGCATTCCCATGGCAATTCCGATATCAGCAGTTGCTAATGCAGGCGCATCATTAACACCATCACCAACCATAAAAATGGGTCGAATTTTTTTTGAAATATTTTTCAATGCCGCAATTTTTTCTTTTGGTAAAAGATCTGCGTGCACATCTTTAATTCCAATTTGTTCAGCAATATAATTAGCACTTTTTTCTTGATCACCAGTCAGTATCATTAAATTGTCAATTCCTAATTTTCTTAGCATTGAAATTGTTCTCGATGCTTCTGGTCGGATATGATCAACAAAGTTAATATATCCCCATAGGTTACTATTAACCGATATATAAAGAGTTGTTTGTTGGGTCGGGGTTAATTTACTATCAGGAGCTACAAAACTTAGTTTCCCAATTTTAATGAATTGTCCATTGATTACTCCGGAAACTCCCTTACCGACATCTTCTGAAAAAGAATCAACTTCTGTAATAATTGCATTATTTTTTAGTGCATAGATTACACTAGCACGAGCCAAAATATGATCTGAATTTTGTTCAATACTTGCAATAAAGTTAAGCATTTCACGCTTATTGATATTATTCATAATAATCAAGTCACTAACTGTCAAATTACCATCTGTGACAGTTCCAGTTTTATCAAATGCTCCAGTTTTAGCAGTAGCTAATTTTTCAATTATGTCACCCGTTTTAACAATAATTCCATTGCGTGAGGATCGGCTCATTCCGGAAATTATAGCAACTGGAGCTGCTAAAATCAATGGACATGGAGAAGCTACGACAAGAACTTCTGCAAAATGTACAGGGTTTTTAGAGACAAACCAAGCAATACCAGCAATTATATATGCTGTTAAAGTAAAAGGAAGAGCGTATTTATCAGCTAAACGTACAAAATGTGAAGGTTTCTCCTTAGCTTTTTTAACCAGTTTAACTAATTGCTGATATTGACTATCAGAGGCTGTTTTATCAACCTTAATTATAATTGAAGAGTTTTGGTTCAAAGAACCAGACATTAAATAATCACCTAGTCTTTTGAATATTGGTTGAGCTTCACCTGTCAAAGAAGACTCATTTATTTGACCTTCTCCTTTAATAATATAACCATCAACGGGAACTAGTTCACCAGGTTTTACTAATAATGACTCACTAATCTTAATATTTTCAACTTTAGTATCAGTTGTAACATTATTTTTAATTCTATGAGCAATTCGTGGTGAATTGTCAAGTAGAGCTTTTAACTCCAGATTAGCTTTTTTTGTAGCATAGTCTTCTAGGGTCTCTCCACCAACTAACATTATTAAAACTACTATAGATGCCCAATACTCATTTACTGCTAACGTAGAAATAATAGCAGTAATGGCCAATAAATCAATTCCGTAACTACCAGATTGGAGAGTATAAAGCATTTCCTTTAACATAATTAGAGAAAAAGCAATTCCAACAATAGTAATTGTAATTTGAGCTAATAACTGCTGATATAATATGAATTGTAAAATTATAGCTGTTAGGGTTATTCCTAGAATAATCCATAATTTTTTTAAATGATTCAAACTTTAGTACCTCAACTTTATTTATAATTTTTAATTATTCACTATATTATATTTTTTATTATATTGTAATTATTACAAATTAACAATAATTATATTTGACCGTAAATTATTGTTAATTAACATTCTCTCTTTTGAGTTTTTTATTTGATAACCGTTAACAATTTAAAAATATTATCTTTTAGGATCATAAATACCTTTATAAATTAATGATGCATATCGCATTGTATGATGGTTAAACATTAAACTGTACGGCGATAATTTATAATTTCTAGTTTGGACAACTTCTATTTGTTGCGATTCATTTTGCTTATCTTTCAATATGATATAATATTCACCCCTGATAATTTTTCCTTGATAATCATAAGCTGTCCCATTGGGTCTTAATCGATAACGATGTTTGCTTTTGGTATTTATCAGCTCAACTTTGAAATTTGATGAGGCTGGTATTTCTATATAAAATTTATTAGCTTTATAATTAAAAACTAATTTCTCTGAAATGACTGACCCTTTTTTAATTAACAACCTTTTAGCATGGTACTGCGTTGAAAGCTGACTTCGCTGTGCTACAACAACTTGAGGCTTTGGGTAAAGCGTCGAAATTAAATTTGCTGAGCTCAACAAATTCAGAAAAGCCAAAGTAATTAACATTAGCAATGACCTTGATTTTACAATCATGGGCCTTGGTGTATGTCCTGATAAAGCACCAAATAAAAACAAAATTAATGGTAAAATTATTTGCCCGTATCGCTCTTCAGTTTCCCATATTAATGTGTGAAAAGCTAGATATCCTAAAATTGTAATAATAACTAATAAAATAATAGGATCTTTTTTTTTTGATAAATTAGGAATCCAATTCCATAAAAACGTGATGACAAACAACCATAAAACAATTGTTGCTATTTGATAGCTAATAGATGTCAGTGTCTCAAAAAAGGTTGCATTCTTTTGATACCAATTTGGAGCTTCCCGAAATCCCCCATTGTACCAACTTTGAATTGACCCAACATTAAGCAATACACCAAGTTTAATAATCCATTGCTTTAAAACTCCAAAGGGTCCTAGTTTTTTAATTCTCGTCATAATCCTTTTTTTATCATATTTTTGCCGAACTATTAAGCTAGTTCTTTTTATTTCATGACTGATATCACTTCCACTATAAGTCCCATTGGTTTTTTGATTTAATCCCATCATTACCCATGAAGTAAGGGGTAACTCATAGGCCGAGTCTTTGTGATACTTGCTAGCACTATAAATTATTTTTGTTATAGGAAAACTTAAACTAAAGCTAATAATTATAATTATTATTGGAATTATTAACTTAGATTTTTTCAGTATTTTCCCCAAAACAAGGAATATTGAAACAATGGCAATGGCCGGTAATAAAACAATCAAATTTGGTCTAATTAACTCCCCTATCAATATCATTAGGCTTAAAATGCCTCCAGAAATGATCTTCTGTTTTTTAGATTTTTGATTCCATAACAGTAAGCTACGAAAAATTATTAACAAAACTAACATCGATGGCAAATCTGAATAAAATATTTGAAGATAATAAGTATACGCAAATGGTGACATGACAAGAAAAGTAAAACCACCAATTACTATGCTTTTACGTTTATTTAGTTGATACAGCGTCACTAACATTAAGACTATAAAACCATCTAGAAAGAAAAAGTTTAAAATATGCAATTCAGTATTTGTAGTCAAATTAATAAGATGCATTAGACGAAGCCATAGTGATAATAAGTAGGTCAGTGGAACATTATTAGGATAACGCCAGAAATACGTATTATTCCAAGAATCATCCTTTACCATTTGATCAGCCTGTGAAAGTACACGATATGGATCGTGATAAACTGTATCCGGTAAGAAGATAAGAATAAGAATTTGTACTATCAACATGAAGAATAACCCACTACAGATTAAGTACATGACCCTTTTTTTAGAGAAACTATCGATATAAGGTGCAAGCTGGTAGACAGCTATGAATATTGCCATACTAATAAGCAAAATGACTATACTAGTAATAAATTTGTTTGAGCTAAAAAGATTACTAATAATACCTATTGTTAAACAACATATCAGTGAGATGGGGAATATCGAAAGTTTTAAATTTTTTCTCATAGAATCACGCTCAATCTAAATGCATTTGGATAATATATCGTGGCCTATGCTTGACTTCAGTCGTTATTTTGCCAATATATTCACCAATTATACCTAAACTAACCATTTGTAGGCCGCCTAAAACCCAAATTGAAACCATTAATGATGACCACCCGTGGGTAGTTAAACCTAACCATTTAGTAATAATTGAATAACAAAACATAATTATTCCAAGTGAACTTGCAAAAACTCCAAGTACTAAAATAAAACGAACAGGCATAATTGAAAATGAAGTAATTCCATTCCATGCAAAAGACAACATTTTTGTTAGAGGATATTTTGATTTTCCTGCTAATCGAGGAGTTCGTTTATAGTAAACTTTAGTAGTCCTAAAACCAAGCATTGGGATTATTCCACGAATGAATATATTACGTTCTTGATACTGCAGAAAAACTTTAATTACCCTTTTAGACATTAAACGGAAATCAGCATGATTAGGAATTAATTTTACTCCAATAAAATTTAATAATTTATAGAAAAATAATGCTGAGTTACGCTTAAACCAAGTATCTGTTTCTCGATTGTTCCGCACACCATAAACGATTTCTACACCCGCAATAAATCTACTAAACATTTTTAAAATAGCAGTGGGATCATCTTGTAAATCGGCGTCAATTGTTACAACTACATCGGCTGTGTTAATAGCTTCTTTTAACCCGGCAATCAAAGCATTCTGATGTCCAAAATTACGGCTTAGTTTAATGCCTTTAATAGTTGTATGTTTTCTATGTTCAGATTCAATAATTTTCCACGTTTTATCAGAGGAACCATCATCTACAATTAGAATATCAGCCATATAATCAGGTTTTTGATTATTAATTAATCTTTCTTCAATCTTAAGCAATCTTCTAATTGAATTAGGTAAAATTTTTTCTTCATTAAATGCTGGAATCACAATTGTTAGTTTTTTCATAATTATTTTTTCCTCTCTTTTAAATGTTTAAGTTTTATTGACTCCAGAGCAGGATTATACAAAGTAAAATAAATACCTCTCATTATTTCCCACCATGCTAATGCTAGTAAAATACTTCCTAGTACATCTGTTAAAAAATGATTTCTTAAATAGAGCCGTGAAAAAGCTACGACACCTAGCCAACAAATAGAAAGTAGTGATATAGCGAATTGTATTTCTTGATCCTCCAACCAAGGAATAACAATAAATAATATTATTAAAACAACAATAGCAGTGCTAAAAGTGTGCCCGCTTGGGAAGCTAAAACCAGTATCTTTCATTACTTGATTATTAGGACGTGGACGGCGAATAATTTCCTTGAAAAGAAAAACTAACATATCTCCAATTACTTGAGCTGAAATAATCCATATTACATTTAATAACTGGTTTTGTCTAAACCATACGCCCAGTGCTATTAAACACGTTAAACAAATATTGACAATAGGACTACCAAAAAATGTAATTATAGAAAAGAATTGATTTTTAATTGTTGTAACTGTCATTGTAGGTAAACGTTGAAACTGTGAATCTAAATCAATAATCCATGATTGATTTAAACAAATTACACTTACCAAAATTACAAACAAAATTGATGAAATAAGACCTGTGATTAACCAATATTTATTTTTATTCATTAAAATCAATTGTTTTTTCTCCTTTTTGAATAACTTAAAATTAGCGGGAATACTGAAATAAAAGCAATCATAACTATGATTAATTCAAAATGGTTTTTAATAACTGAAATATTCCCGAAAAAGAACCCAGTAAGAAAAATTATCGAAACCTAACAGAAACTACCAAGTATATTGAATTTAATAAAATTACGATAATTCATCTTACTTAAACTGGCTATGAATGGTATGAACGTTCGAATAAAAGGTGTGAAACGTCCTAAAAAGATAGCACTATTACCATGTCTACTAAAAAAATTAGTTGTTTGTTGCAAATAGTAAATTTTTGCCACTTTGATTTTTTTAACTGATTACCAAAATATTGACTAATTTTAAAATTTACAGTGTCACCAATAATTGCTGAAATTGAAAGTAATAAAATTAAAAGGAGTGGGTTTATCATATAATTTCCTATAGCTGAAATTGTTCCAGTCAAGAAGATCAGTGAATATCTTGGTAAAAATGGAAATATTACTAGTCCAGTTTCAATAAAAATTACAACGAATAATATTATGTAAAATAGTCATCCATATTGTGTCATTATATTCAGTAATAAATTGCTTATATTTATTGACATATAAAAGATTTCCACCTTTTCTTCTTTAAAAAATATTCAAAAATAACACTTGTTCTAATTTTTATCTCGATTTAAAACTATTGGTTACTTTATATAACTTAATTGATTTAGAATCTTACTAAAAGGTAACTAAAATAAAAGTTTTATGAAAAAAATTCAGAAATGGACTGGGTCATAAGTCTCTAGGTTAAAGAGCTTCACCAGAAAAAGTAATGATTTTTCTGGTGAAGCTCTTTTGGTATAATTAAAAAAAGCACTGGTCGCAGCCAGCACCTTCAAAAATAATACCCCATGAAAGGATATCCAAAATGTACAATAATTATAGCATAAATCAGACCGTACTTATTATCAAAACTAACTGGAAACCAAAAGAAAATCATCCTGCGCGGATGATTAATCAAATAGTTGAAGCTCTTAAAATTAAAGATCCCTACATCTTTGGACGTCCGCGTAAGTATGATCTGCGTGTACTTCTAAAATTAATTTTGTTTGTGTACACAAAAGGGATTTCCAGTAGTTGTCGGATTAACACCTTGGTAGAAGAGAATTTGGCAGCCCGTTGGCTGACACAAGAACGTTCCTTGCCGCTTTAGAATTTCAGACGAAGTTGAGAACTTGAGCAATCAATGTATTCAAAAACTAACCAAATATCTAAAGTAAAATAACCTTATTGATGAGGTTACCTTTATTGATGGAACTAAAATTTTAGCTGATACCAATAAATATAGTTTTGTTTGGCGCAAGAATACGGTTCAAAATCAAATTATCGATACCTTGAAGATGAATTACCTGAACATACAGCATTGATTTCATATGAGACAATGCTGAAAGAAAATAGTTGCAAATGGCAAAGTGATGATTGTAAGGTCATGAATTGGACGTATCACCTTAAAGATGATTATTTTATTGATCCGCAAGGAGTTAGATTTAGTTTTTACGCTTACCGTAAGTGCAAAGACAAGTATAGGTTTGTACGTGAATTTAAAGAGTATAAGGCAAACAAATATGATAATAATTTTAAAATTGACCACCGAGCTTTCACTAAAAGTGGAAATCCTCGCAAAATAAGTATTAACGAAAAGAAGAGATTAGTGAAAAGTAAAGAACGATTTTCGCTAATCTCTTCTATTTTGAAGGACTTATAGCACAGCCCTATAAGAGTTAGAATAAAATTTCTTCAGAAAAAACAAAGTTTTTTATATTTACACAAAAAAGTGCAGTAAAAAAATTGTACCACGAGGTTTATTAGCCTTAACTGTCAATTGTGCATTATTCAAAATTGCTAGCTGATTGGCAATGGCTAACCCTAATCCAGTACCCTCGATCGATCCCCGGACAGTACTTGCACGATAAAATCTTTCAAAAATATGTTCTTTATCCTTATCAGAAATTCCTATGCCTTGATCAGCTACACTTATAATTACCTGTTTTTGTATTTTTTTCAAAGTCATTTCTATCAATCTATTGCTATCTGAATATTTACTTGCATTGCTTATGATGTTAGTGATGATTTGATCAACACTTTTTTGATGAGCATTTATATGGATATTTTTATCTATTTTTATAATTAATTTCTGGGGTATTATTGAGCAAATGTTTTTTGCAACTGCAATTAAAGAATCACTAAGGTTGTATTCGTGTAATGTTAAGACTGCTTTATCTGCTCTTGAAAGTGCTAGCAACTCATCAATTAGTATGGCCATTTGATGTGACTCTTCAGTAATGTATTTTAAAGAATTATCAATAATTTCTGGATGCTCTTTACTGCGTCGCTGAAGCAGCTGTGCATGACTCTGAATGGTAGCAATTGGAGTTCGTAACTCATGTGCAGCGTTAGAAACAAATACTTTTTCCTTTTGATTTTGTTGATACAAATTTGATAATAATCTATTGAAACTCATAGCTAATTGTTTTACTTCTGTTGGTGTATTAGGTATAGGTAATTTATCGTCTGTTTGTAGATCTTTAGTGGAAATTATCTCAGCAGTTTTTGTTAATTGTGTTAAAGATCCTGTTAAACGTTGTGCGATTAGTTTGATATACAAAGGCGTAATAATTAATGTTAATATCAAGATGATAATTGTAATAATAACAACACGTTCAAGAATTTCCAACTGTGAATTTAACTTGATCCACAACTCATAATTTATACCACGAGCATGTCCCTCATTATATATTAAGAATCCAATATGTGGACGATAGTATAGCCCTTTTATAGGTAAAACTACTTGAGGACGAATTTTTAACAACGTCTTTGTATCAGGTGAATAATAATTTTCAATAGCAGCATTTCTACGCATATTATGAACGTGAACGTAACTAGTACTTGTATTCAGAGTACTGTTAAATCTCCATTGTTTCCAATCATGATCACTATCGATTACAGTATTTTTTAAACTTTTGATAATGTTACTTGAACTGTATCTACTAGTTTCTAGCAACTGATGACCAACTGCTAAGATAGTTATCAAACCAGAAGTCATAATAATAATTGTTATGAGCAAAAGAAAACTTCGTAACATAATTGAAGAACTATTTTGGTTCGCTTTTGGCCATATTTTCATAAAATTACTTCCTTACTTGATCATCGGCTAATGAGTAGCCAATTCCTCGTACAGTATGAATCAATTTCTTGGAATTAGGAAATTTATCAATTTTATTTCGTAAATAACGAATATATACATCTACAATATTAGGTTCTCCCTCAAAATCACTTCCCCAAACTAGATCCAGCAATTCATTACGAGTAAACACTTTACCAACAGATTTAAACATTTCAAGTAACAATTTGTATTCTCTTTGTGTCAATTGAATATTATGATTATCTCGAGTAATTCGTCTTTTCTTTGTATCAAACACCAAGTTATCCAGCCGATAAATTTGAGAAGAAGTAGTTGTTATTTGTCTAGAACGACGTAGAACAACTTTCATTCGTGCTAAGAGTTCTTCAATATCAAATGGTTTAGTAACATAATCATCTGCTCCACCCATCAGGCCGGCTACCTTGTCACCAGTATAATCTCGAGCAGTTAACATAATAACAGGAACATCACTATTACGTCGGATTCTTCGTAATACACCAAGTCCATCTAGATTAGGTAACATCCAGTCAAGAATAATTAGATCAATTAAATTGGAACCCTTTGCAAAAATGTTAAGTGCTGATATACCATCTTTAGCAATTAAAACTTTATAATTTTCGAATTGAAATTCTTTTTTTAATGAATCAACTAGGCCTTGTTCATCTTCCACTAAAAGAATTATTTTCTTCATTACGTTAATCCTCCATATTTCCCAGCTGTGAAATTTATATACTTTTTAATTCTCTATTAGTGTATAACAAAAATTGAAGATCACCATAAATTTCAAGTATTTTTACTAATTCTAAAATTTATTGAACGTAGCAATTGTAACTATATTTCTGAGAATTTTTCATTATTTTCTTATCAAATATAGGTAGAACAAAAAATTACTTTGTAATATTCTTTTATTAATTACAAAATAGACATTGCTCTTATCCTAGTATTTGGTACACAAATATTTAGACAGTTGTGCCATAATAAAAT
>NZ_AZEG01000029.1 GCF_001434935.1 Liquorilactobacillus uvarum DSM 19971
GACAGAATTAGAACGAGTGTTTAGAAAAAGATGTGCCATTTATTGACATAGGAGCATGTTTCCATCGACAATCTTCCACAGGCTTATATAAACAGTTGCTATACTCTAAAAATCTTGCATTTATTTCATCAGGATCTTTATTATCTCGACTATCAAAAACTAAAACTTGATCGTATTCTATTAATGCTTCTTGAAACCCATGCTGATAAACATTTATTATCTCCATCATTACTAGAACTAAAGGAAGAGTCTCCAATATTGTTCGAAACTCTCGCTACCTATTTTTCATCTAATGGTCAAATCAGCAAAACAGCTGCTGTATTGTTTGTTCATCCAAAAACAATTCACTATCGTCTGCATAAAATTGAATCAATTCTAAATATTAATCTAACGAATGCTGATCAGTATTTCTACCTGCACTTGTCCTGCAAAATGGCTCTCTTGATTAAATCATTCGAATAACTGTCATTGGACAATAATTGGGATGCAAATGATCCCTCACAAAACTAAAAAATCGATATCCTAAAAAACAGACTTGTCGTTAATTTGTTAAAATTTCGTATAGCAGTTTTATTTCAACAATGTGTGGTAACGTAAAACAGCAGAAAGCTTTGAACACTAAATAAAAAACACAAACATAATTCAATGCTATCTATGATTAACTCGTAGTTAAAGTCTCCATTCCTATAACAACTACTGAAAAAATATTCAAAAAAAACTGAAATTTTTAAAAATCAAAATTTCAGCATTACTTTTAAAACATGATTATTTGTCTTTATACTCCAAAATGAACTGTTATCTGCTTTCATTCAGACATAGCTGTTTTTAGCCTGCTTTTAAAGATCCTTCTAAAAAGTTTAACATCCCGATCGTTTGACTTGGAAATGCAAAAACAGCCTGTTCCAAATCTGCCACAGTCATTTTCTGTGCAATAATCATTGTCAAAAAGTTTATCAGTTCTGGCGCCTCGTCCCCATAAACTGCTGCACCAACCAGATACCTATCCGAGTCAAAAGCCACTGTAACTTCAGCCTGTTCTTCATTTTTTGTCTGGAATAACAAACGCTGACCATGGGGGATTGTTTTAACCGTATACTTGCCCGGTTCTTTCTTTGCATCCTGTATAGTTACTCCAACTTGAGCAATACGCGGAAGTGTGAAAACAACAGACGCAACCGGCGGATAAACAATTGCTGCTTTCGTTTTACCGCTCAACAGTTTCGCAATATAATTTGACTCAAAAGTTGCAGTTGGTGTTAAACGTGGAATCGCCTTATCGATAACGTCTCCTGCAGCAAAGATGTTCGCCTGTGTTGTTTGCAAATGATCGTTAACTTCAATACCACGCCGATTATACGCTACTCCTGCGTTTTCCAAACCCAGTTTTTCCACATTCGGGATACGCCCGGTAGCATCAACAACATAATTCGTTACAATTCGCAAACCTGTCTTGGTTGTTACTTCATAGTCTCCCGAAACCCTTGCTACTTCACTAACTGCCTCGTTGAAGTAGAACTTGATTCCTTGTTCCTTCATCGACTCAACTACTCGTTCAGTATATTTATCATAGAAACCACGCAGTGCACTATCTGCAAATTCGATCACATCAACCTTTGCGCCAGCTTGGTGTGCTAATGCTGCAAATTCCAGCGAGACAATGCCTGCACCAATAAATGTAATGTGTTCCGGTAACGCAGGTAAATCAAGAAAATCCCGGCTAGTATTCAGATATTCTTTTCCTGGGATATTAAGTACTGCAGGTCTTTGACCGGTTCCTATAACAATATTCTCTGCATAATATTCCTTTTCATTAACCTTCATCACATGTTTATTCACAAATTCGCCGTGTCCATCAATGATATCAATCCCCAATGCATTGAACATTTTTTCCAGTTCATGATGTATAGGTGTGATCGTTTTCTGTTTGTAAGCCATAAGTTCTGCCCAATCAATCTTTACATTACCTTTAATGCCAACACCTTTATAGGCTTTAACTTGATGCAACACATCAGCTGGTCCATCTAGCAGAATCTTTGCATTACATCCGTAATTCGTACATGTCCCTGCAATGGTATCTTCTTCTATGATGGCAACTGTTTTACCTGCTTGACGCAATGCTACAGCAGCATGCCAGTTAGCATGTCCGCTTCCGATGAAAATAATATCATACTTTTTTTCCATCATTATGAGTCTCCTTATATTTAAGCCTTAATTATAATTTTTCCCTGTGCATGGTGACTTTCGCTTCGCTTATGCGCCGCCTGTAATCCGCTGGAAGTTAGCTCGAAAACACTATCAATTATTACTTTGACTGTGCCTTGAGCAACCAGTTCGCCTAATTGGCTCAACTCTTTTCCATTGGGTTGCAGCCACCATGTTGAAACTGACTGTGTAGCAGATTTTTGCTTTTCAGTGGGTTGCCCGGCAATTGTAACTAAACGTCCTGTTGGTTTTAAAATCTCTAATCCATCATCTATTTGATCAACGGTATCGAAAACCGCATCATAGTCCTTTAAAACATCTACAATCGAGTGGGTGTGATAATCAATGACCTCATCAGCTCCCAATTTTTTTAAAAGCTCATTGTTCTTAGGGCTAGCTGTGGTTGCAACATATGCACCCAGATATTTAGCAATTTGAATCGCAAAAATACCAACACCGCCGGCACCAGCCTGAATTAGAACCTTCTCTCCCTTTTTTACCTGTAAACGATCTACAATGACCTGCCAAGCTGTCAGGCCAGCAAGCGGAATCGCAGCAGCCTCCTCAAAAGAAACATTTTCGGGTTTCAAAGCTAATTTATCTTCCTTAACGGCCGCAAATTCTGCATAGGTTCCACGTTTGCCATCTTCATATATATCAGGCCGTGCAAAAACCTCATCTCCGACTCTGAAAGATTTAACATCTTTGCCGACTTCGGTAATGGTACCTGAAAGATCCCAACCCAGCACAATTGGAAAAGCCCAATCAAACATAGGTTTCAGCATCCCCAAACGTGCCTTCCAATCAATCGGGTTGATACTAGTCGCCGCAATCTTTACTAGCACCTCATCTGCTTCAATTCTGGGAACCTCAAGTTCTGCCTCATGCAATTTATCCGCAGAACCATACTCATCAATTACAATTGCTTTCATTACTTTTTCTTCCTTTCAAATATCTAATAATTCTTGCTAGTCATTTACTTAATCATCACTGCATAACTAACCATTCAATCAGCTAATCATTTCCTTTTACAAAAAGCAGGTACACAACTTCCACTTTTTCTTTTTAATGGTTATAAGTACCGCTACACTAGATCAAATGACTTCACAGTAATCTGAATATATAAATAATAATCAGTCGTATACATATTGAATAAAATTCAATTTACAATTGGGGCTTTAAAACTGTAATTGTCATTCCTTTTCAACAAATATCGTACACGACATATAATAGCACAAAGCAAAATAAGGTCAAATAATATCTCTTAATCTTTCATAAACTCACTTCTAATTGCGAATTTACAGATTTCACTTAGCAGCAACTTTTTAGGCAATAAAAAAAGCACACCTCAAAGTAAAAACAAGATTCTTTCTCTCAAGGTATGCCTAATATAAATTTCTTATTACCATTATAAAATATCTATGGCTATTCGTATTAATTGTAAAGTAACTATTTCAGCGCATATTTTTCAATAGCACGTGCCACACCGTCATGGTTATTATCCGCTGTAATTATTTGTGCAGATTTTTTTAATTCTGGAATAGCATTCTTCATTGCAACACCATTTCCAGCGAATTTAATCATACTTAAATCGTTGCCCCCATCACCAATTGCCATTAAATTCTCGGAAGTAATCTTTAGTTCTTCACAAAGCTTTTTCAGAGCACTTCCCTTGCTAACACCTTTTGCATTTGCTTCGTAGTAAAAGGGCGTACTTCTAGTAAACGTGACTCTATTTTCCAATTCTGCAAAAGCAGTATAATCTTCCAAAGCTGTCTCTAAAATTTCAGGCTGGTCAATAAACATTGCTTTGACTATTTTAATATCATGCATTTCAGCAGGAGTCCGGTATGAAACATTCAGTGACACCAAGCTAGATTCATAAATTGTATATTCTCCGATATCCCGATTAGCTGTATATATTCTATCTTTACTAATCGCATGAAAATGAAGACCCTTTTTTCGTGCTAAATATTCAAGATCAACATAATTATCATAACTAAGCGGATCAGAGGAAATTACTGTCCCATCTGTAGTCTGCATCAAAGATCCCCCAAAACTAACGACATACTGATCTTTCTGATCATCTAACTGCAATTGCTTTAGCAACTGTAGCACACCTGATAGAGGGCGCCCCGTACACAGCACAACTTTAATGCCTGCATCTTTGGCTTTTTTAATCGCCATCTTGACAGGAGCAGTCAACTTTTTTTCTGAATTAACCAATGTATCATCAATATCGATTGCAATTGCCTTTATTTTAATAACAAACACTCCCTTGCTCACAGATTTTGTTCAAAACAACTGTACCATATTGTAACGGTTTCAACTGATTTTATACACTTAGAAGACTTGTTTTTTTGAATATGTATCTTACTAAGATTTTCATGCTGATTTACGGCAAACTCAGGCTCTTAATATTATTTTGATTCGATACTAGCTCACATAATCTATATAGTTTGGAAAACACATTTTCTAAATTGATGCCAGTCATCAAAAACAATACTTTTCTCGAGCACATGCGGTTAATCTTACAATATCTTAGCCATGTAGTATTCATTTATATACCGACCATTGACAAACATCGAGCACTTTCGTATTCCCTCAATGATAAACCCATTCTTAGTATACAAATGTTGGGCTGCAACATTATCTTGCATAACCGTTAATTCTAAACGTTTAATCGCATTATCTCGTGCCCATTTATCTAAATCATGAAATAGTTTGGACCCGATCCCTTTTCCTTGATAATCAAACAGAATACCGATAACAATATACGCTGAATGCTGTATTCGGCGCGGCTTTCCCCTCTCAGCTGATAAGTAACCCACTAATTTACAATCTTCACTGACAACTTCTAGGAAGTCTATTTTTTTGTTAGCTCTCGCTATAATCGCCTGCAGAGGTTGTAGCCTACTGCTCAGTTTTTCTCTCTCATCAGGTTCATACATCATAGACTGTGTTTCATTATCCAACTGATTCATTAATTGCCATAAATTATCTGCCTCTTTTTGTTTCGGAGTTCTGTATGTCAAATTCACATCACGTTCCCCCTTTTATAATAAATTATTTTCTGTAAAAATTTTTATCTCTAAAAAGCTTTGGAGTAATTTTCTCTGCCAATTTAAAGGCTCTGACTAAAGTTGTCGTAGCAGCATACCCTACCTCATAAGCGATTTCACTGATACTTTTATTGGTTAAAGAAAGCAAAAAAATAATCGAACTCAAACCAATTATTCAAGTGATAGCTATTTTCTCCTACTTTTACGTTCAAAAAAGGTAATTGTACAAAAACCGACTATTCCAGAAAGGCTCATTAAAGCACCTAATCCTAATCCTTCAGGCCAAAACTGCAAGCTAATTTTATTTTTACCTTTTGCTAATGGCAACGTTAAAAATGTATTATTGATAGACTTTATTTTCACACTTCTTCCATTCACTTTTGCTCGCCATCCTGGATCATATGGAATAGATGTATATAACCAGCTTTTTGCTTGCCGCGCCCTTGCTTCACCCGTAATTTTGCTTGAGTTTATAACCAAAGAGGCTGAATTTTTACTCAGTCTTTTCGCAGCAGCAGCATACTTTTTTGTATCTAGCAAAATTACATTTGGCCTTGCAAAAGCCATGCTGGAACTGCCGAATATCTTAGTCGTAAATCGAATTCTTTCGCCGCTCTGGTATTTTCCCAAATCTAAATATTGACCAACCATTGATAAATTAGAATTGCTAACAATATTTTTATTTGGCACTTCCAAACTGATAGTAGAATTCCCACTCTTTGACTGCATTAAAAACATACTTAGATAAGCTTGAGCATGTGCTGGAACATCAACTTCCCACGTGATTGTTTGAAGTGAATTTTCATTCTGAGCATTTAAATAAAAATGGCTTTGATCAGTTGTCGCTTTAGTATTTTGAACATCTACTATTTTAGGTGTCACAGAGCCAAAATATTTCGTGCTGGAAACAGAACCGCTTACCATATTCATCAACTTAGTCTGATTTCCAAGATTATCAGTCTGTTGAAACTTAATGTTTGTAAGATTATTGGGTGAAACTACACCTAATCCTACTTGATATTTATTCTTGTAAACACGATAGGTTCCACTAGGTTGTTGTTCGACGAAACCGTACTTGCTGATAGCCCCTTTTGCAATATTCAGCCTAACACCCAATAAACTGTCCATCAAAAGCGTATTGTTTCCATAACTAATGTTCAAATTGTTACCGCCTGATTTAAATCCCAGCAAATTCATTTGTTCCTGGAATGGACGATTCCGCATTGAAGAAAAAAGATCAACTGAACTGTAACCGTAATTCAGGCTATCATCTCGTGAAATAGGATCTAAAGAGGCCATACGCAACCATTTTGCATTTCCCTTGTATTTTCCTACTATATTGTTGATGTCCGTCATAGTGCCATTATATAGACTCGTTGCAGGATAATGCCATTCTATACCTGTACCATGTATCAATGCATAGCTGTTGAACCCTATTTCTGCCATCACTAACAAAAACAAAATAAATTTTCTTTGCATATTAAACAGTGAAGGTCTAACTGCAACGATTAAAATATAGGCTGTCACTAAAAATAGTGTGAGTATAAAATTAGTATTTCCAGCATAACGATAGTGCCCAAAACTTCCAAGATATGCTGCGCTCGTCAAAACAATATAAAACAAACCAAGCTTTGTAAATTTATCTCTTTCCAGGCCCGCTTCCCAAGACTTTCCCGCAAGCCAAAATATCAGGAATGACCACACTAAGCTATAGCGATATAGAAACATCGAAGGCGAATGCCCACCCTGCCAAAAAAGATCAAGCGGCTGAAGATAGAAACTTCCACCAACAATAACAAGCAGTGTTCCAAAAACTAACTTTGATCGCCGTTTTATTTTAGAATGAAGAAAAAAGGCAATCGCCAGCAGTAAAGGAAATAATCCAACATAAATAAAAGGAACAGTTCCAAACTTTGTTGTATCATAAACACCAGCCATATTTTTTATTACTAAATCCCATAATCCAGAATTATCAGTCAAAAGCCCTGTGACCTTAGATAATGGTTCATGTGTCCTAAACATATTGAAAACAGTCGGTACGATAATAATGCCCGACGTCATTATTGAGCAAATAATCGTTGCAAAGTACCTTCCGAAGTTGTGCCAATTCATTTTAGATAAACTATAACTCTGCGCAATAAAATAGAGCAGTGAAAAAACACCAACAATATAAGCCATGTAAAAATTAGTCAAAAACAATAGCGAGTACGCTAGAAAGAGCAAAGTGTATTTTTTCTTTGCCAATAATGTGTCTATACCTCCAATCACTATCGGAAGTATGTAAATAGCATCTAACCACATGGGCTGTTCAGCATATGCTACTCCAAAAGACATTAACGCATAGCAAGCACTCAACAAATAATGTTTCCATTCCGCAATGGTAAAGCTTCGTTTGCTGTACCAATAACTCGTTAAGCCGCACAGGCCAAATTTTACCAATGTAATAAGATATACAGCATTGGGAATATCATATTTGTCAAAAAAATACACTAAAAAAGTAACCGGTCCGCCTAGATAATAGCTATACAAGCCCAGATAATTCAATCCAAGTGCAGCATTCCAAGTATATAGCCAACTTTCTTTACCATGAAGAACATCATGAAAACTGGCATAAAAATTAGCAGTTTGTGTAAAAGCATCACTAGCCAGAATGCTCTTAGTACTACCCCAATATATTCCATTAAGATAATAAGCAAACATTATTAAACATAGTGGCAGCAAAAAGGCTAAAATATATCTGGATATTTTCTTTGTTTTTTCCATCGAATAGTTGAACCTCCGCTTAAAAAAAGTGCTACTCCATGTCAAACTATGGAGTAGCGCTTTTAAATAAAATTACTGCTCAAAAAATATTAGTCTTTTGTGCGATTACTTTTTCTCAAAATCACTAAACTAATAACTGCGCCTATAAGGAAAGCTATTCCCGCAATTGAAGTTGTCTTATTGCTCATTTCACCAGTTTGAGGCAGTGATTTGTTTTTATTTCCTGCACTATTGCTTTTCTTATCTGAAGATGTTTGGTCACTCGAAGAAACCAACGTAACCTTTTGAAAACCATTGTTTATCGTGTCTATTGTCGTACTTGTCAACAGTTTCTCTGTTGTGCCTGCCGTTGTTGTACTTGTTGATGGTTCTTCTGTTGTGTCTGTCGTTATTGTACTTTTTGAAGGCTCTTCTGTTGTGCTTGTCGTCGTACTTGTTGATGGTTCTTCTGTTGTGCCTGTCGTTGTCATACTTGTCGATGGTTCTTCTGTTGTGCTTGTTGTCGTACTTGTCGATGGTTCTTCTGTTGTGCCTGTCGTTGTCGTACTTGTCGACGGCTCTTCTGTTGTGCTTGTCGTCGTACTTGTTGATGGTTCTTCTGTTGTGCCTGTCGTTGTTGTACTTGTCGACGGCTCTTCTGTTGTGCCTGTCGTTGTTGTACTTGTTGATGGTTCTTCTGTTGTGCCTGTCGTTGTTGTACTTGTTGATGGTTCTTCTGTTGTGCCTGTCGTTGTCGTACTTGTCGACGGCTCTTCTGTTGTGCCTGTTGTTGTCGTACCTGTTGAAGGCTCTTCTGTTGTGCTTGTTGTTGTGTTTGTCGACGTCGTCGTATTTTGTAAATCCCAACGATGCGATTCAGATTTTATATTAACAATTTTAGCAACAAGATTTCCATCCACATTTTGATTCACGTTCAGTTCCGCATTAGGCGCTAAAATGCTCCCTTGTAATGGAGAATTGATATTAATAATTTGACCATTCTTCGTATTTTCAAAGTTCCAGAGAACATGTGCATCAGAAAAATCCTCTGTCTCCTTGTTATGTCGTTCAGTACCGTCACTATATCTAAGCTTTATTTGAGATGCAACATTATAATTTGATCCATCTCCATCAACGTTAAAAACAATTGTTGGTGCGTTAGCCTCTTTGGATAATCCGTTAATTATTAACGGACGATCACGCTCTAAAATGTCCGAAGACAAATTAATAATAATCTTGTTATCTTCATTAGGACTCATTTTAGAAACATCTATCACTCGATTGTTCTCATCACTAAAATCACTATTTTTAAATGTATACGTTGTCGATACTTGTGCTAAATTATTTGAATTCACATTCAATTTTTCAAATTCTTTTTCAAAATCAATATATTTTTCATTTCCTTGATCCTGATAAACTTCGCTTTCCTTCACATGATCCATTTTTATCCCATTAAAAGCTAAATAATTGCCATTGTCCGTGTAAGTGACATTGATATTTTTACCCAATATGATTTTGTTTGTTCTACTGCCCTGGCTCTGTACAAAAGATGAGTTTTGAATGCCAGTTATATTCTGAATATATGAAACCTCTTTGGCTAATGTTCCTTCATTAACACTCGTCCCAAAGTTCACCTTTCCGTCAAGGTTCTCTACAGCTAAGTTACCAGCTGTATGGGCCGACAGACTAGCTTGCATTGCAAAAATATGAAAAACTGATGCAATCCCCAATGGATTTCCCTCAAGTCCCGGAAAATCTTCTTCAGCGGTTCCGCCCGCTTTGCTTATAAAAACATTGTTATTTGTGGCGTCTGCATGAACCTGACTTGTTAAAGTTATCTCAAGAACAAATAAAGTTATTACAGACAAGAAAACAACTTTTATTATTTTTTTCAAATAAAGCTCTCCTTTATGATGGCTTTTCTCACTTATATACTTTAGAATTATACATAACAAATGTTTATATATCAATATATTACACATTATATGTTTACACTAAAAATATGTGTAACACAGTAGATAAGTAAGTTGGATGCTCAGTATTCAAATCAAGGGATATTTTCCACTAAAAACCGAGCTTTATACGATGATGCAATCAAAAGAAGACACAAAAAAAGACTATAGCCAATTGCTATAATCTTTTAAAATGTTAAATAAGCATATTATTTTAACCGTATTATATACTAAGGATATCCAATTAGTTTGGCATTCAAGGCGCCCAAAAAGTTCCATGTGAAACAATACATTCAAGTTTACTTTTAATTCCATATCTCTAGCACAATTATTTCAAAAAATAAACTATCGTTATTTGCCCCATAATTTAAAAACTCATTTTCTAAACCTGATTGCGTGCTTAAATGGTATTAATATCTGCCTCACATTCCGGCGAACAGTTCAAAAAACATTGCCTCAGCAACACCAACAATTTCATGTTTTTCTAAAAAAATTCCTTCATTCTACTTCTTGATATTTACTTAATCGCTATACTCAAACAAACACCTAACTAAAAGAAACAAAATTCCACTATTTTGCGGAATTTTGTTTCTTTTTAATTAACTCTTTCATATTAAGTAGTGACTGTGTTAAAGGCCTATTTGTTACAGTCTCTCCCAAATGATGCTTCGGCTTAAAAGAAATCTGTTATACTTACAGCAATAAATAAACTTTGGAGTGATTTTTTATGAGAAAACAAGCATTAATCTGGGAAAAAATGGATGAATTAATCTCAGATACCAATCTGACAGATGCTGAGCGCAAATTATTTATAGAAGCTAGACATAGTTTAGACGAGGGCAAGTACGACCAAGCAGTGGCAGCACGTCTCAAAAACCAGTTATCCTTACTATCTTTTAATGCCTCCCTTTCTGCCAAGACCCTTCCCTTCTTTACTGAACTTTCTCAGTTGTATCTAGGTTATGGCAGAAAAGATAATATCGTTTTCTAGCTTTCGATCTTATCAAAACTACTAAGATATATATCCTAAAAATTAAGTTTTCCGCATTAATGTGTTTCAGAAGTCAAACTTTTTTTGTTCAATAAAAACGGACATTTTGGGCCTAACTTAACTGATCTAACTCAGCTGTTATCTATGTTAAAATCTTCGAATGTAATTTCCACTGACAAAATCGGTAGTTTGGACACTGATAAAAGCATCCGGATCGCCTTCAAGGATCATTTTTTTCAGGAACGAAATCTCATTTTTTTGAATCAACATTAGGAGCATATCTGTTTCTTGTTCGGCATAAATTCCCTTGCCTGGAAACAGTGTTGCTCCGTGACTATAATTACGTAATTTTTTTGCTAAAATTGAAAGGCGCTTAGTGAAAACAACCAGTGTTACATTTTTTTGCTGGATATAAATTTTATCCATCACATAACTGGTTGCAATCATACTAATTAGGCTGTAAACAGTTCCCGGAATACCGAAGAAAATCGCTGTTACTCCCAAAATTATACCGTTCATCACTGTATTTACGAACCCAATATCTTTATGATACTTTTGCTGAATAAAGCTGACAATAACATCGGTTCCCCCAGTAGAAAAACTATTGCGGAAACACAATCCAATACCAATACCGATGATAACACTCCCTACAATGGTGTTGGTCAAACGTTCCTGTAGTATCGACATTTCTGGAATAATCCCTAAAAAGATAACGTTAGAGACAACAGCTGTCAAAGAAAATAAAGTGTAATTCCAGCCAAATAGGAGCAGCGACAAGATTACTAATGGGACATTGAGTATAATAACCAGATTACTGATACTCAAGTTGATTTGGATAAATTTCAACAGACTATTCAATAGCTGTGCAATACCTGGCACGCCAATAGAGTATGCATGGGCGGAGTTTAAAAATAAATTTATCCCTATCGCTGATAATAAACCGTAAACTACAGCAACCAGCAGTTTGCGGACATTAGAAAGAATATGTTTATCCACTTTTACGTTTCCCTTTCGTAAAGAAAGTAAAACGACTATAAGTTTTCTTTCTTACGGCCGTTTTCCAATCAATTATTTCAAAATTAGATCTTCAAGCTTAGTTGGAGCCTGTGTCATCAGTTGATAACCATCCTTAGTGATTAATGCCGTATCAGAATGACGATAACCACCTTGATTTTCGAAGTATATAGCTGGCTCTACGGATATCACCATGTTTTCTTGCAACAAATCGTCATTGCCAAATGACAATGTTGGCCATTCATGATTATTCAAACCAATCCCATGACCTGGGCGATGCAAGATGCGGTTAGAAAGACCTTCTTTTTCAAAGTAGCCATCTACTATTCTTTCAATATCACTTGCTCTATTACCAGGTTTTAAGTTTTCTAAGAAGAGCTTTCTTGCCGTCATCATTTGTTCAAAGTGTTTTTTTTCTTCATCTGTTGGGTTTTCAACAAAAAAAGTTCGTTCGCATTCAGCTGCGTATCCTTGAAGATTGAAAAGTGCAATATCGATATTCGGTCCTGCACCAAGTGTAGAATTAACATCTGGAATGCTATGTGGCATAAAGCTGTATTTTGCTGGCCAGACTGCATTAATTGTGCGGTTTTCCAAACTAAAATGCTTAGCTAATTCTTCCGCACCGACTTTCATTGCAATGGCATAAGTATCCATTACTTTTGTGCCTACATGCGATATTTCCAATGTTTGCTGTACTACATTGCTGCAAATATTTGAAACATATTGCAGTTTTTCTAATTCATAGTCGCTCTTGATCATTCGTTGATTTTGAATGAAGAAACCAGTCTCCCAATTGATCTCAGGTGTAAATTTAGTTATTAGCAATTCACCATTGCTTTCGATCCCCACTTTTGCTGAAGAAGCGAGGTATCTTGTTAACACATCATACCAGTTCTGACCGGACTTTGAAGTAACATCAAAGTAATTGTCCATATCATAATCAAAATATGAAACAGTGAAATGATCTGCCTCTAATTGTGGAACAATAAACAGTGGTTTCTTATCAGGATAAACCACAAATATGAACGGACGCTGTTCGGGTTTATAATTGATATTTGTAAAGTACCAAATGTCTTCTTGGTTGGTAATGACATACGCATCTAATTCAGCCTGTTTCAAATTATCTTGCAAGATCGTTAGTCGCTCTTTTAATTCTTTTTCTAAAGTTTGCATAGCAATACTCCCTTTACTCAATTTATTGAAAATTATATATTTTTGAATTTCAACGTCATGATAAAGCTGATTAACATTTAAAACAACACGCAAAATTAACGAAAAAGTAGGTTATCAAACATTTTCATGTGATATAGTAGGAAAAACAGATGGAGGTTAAGCATATGACTACCGATATTCGAGTAAAAAAAACACGGCGGACTATTATTCAAACTTTTCTAAATTTACTTGGTAAAATTCCCTTTAAAAAAATAACGGTTGCAAAGATTTATACAGAAGCTGAGATTGCCAAATCGACTTTCTACGATCATTTTAAAGATAAATACGATTTATTAGATCAAATCATTCAATCACTTAGCGAAGACTTTGCTTTCGAAATCAAGCAAAAATTTTCTGAATTTAATACTGAAACAATTTTAGAATCACTGACAAATATCTTTTTGAATTTGTCAAAAAATCCTGATGCACTCAATGCTTTGCTTGATCTGCATGAGACACCAATTACTTTAGAATTCAGGCTCAGGCAAATCACATTTGAAGTCTGCAAAGACTACTTGCTGCGGCAAGATTTAAACAGCCAATTCTCGATTGACTTTTTGGCGCATTTTTACAGTGAACTGTCACTTACTTCTATCCGTTTCGCATTAAACAATGCAGCCAATCCCGATTGGGTTCAGCAACAAACAGAGTTAATGGGTATGCTGCAGCAAGAACTGCGTGCAAAAATAACCTCAGATCAGCTTTGAGTAAACGGAGTTTCAATTTTAAAGAACAATCCTCGAAAAAAATAGTGAGAAACCTATATCTTCGAATAACCATTTTGATGAAACAACGACCATCAAAATCTTCTATGGAGACCTTAAGTTCCGTTTTCTTTGAAATTTTACCCATAAAAAATACCTCCAAAGTTAAAGTGGTTTCACTTTAACTTTGAAGATATCCAATTTTGACCTAGTTTCTTATTTAGCTTTGCATTGTCTGGATTATGATTCAAAAACAATTTTTTCTACGTAACTACTGTCACCTACACAAAAATGATCCTTTGTTTTATAAAAAAGAATTATTATTTTTATTCAACTTCTCTATTTCATCAAGTCTCTTGTTGATATTAGGAATCTTCTTTGAAACATCCCTCATTAACAAATTAATCAACAATAACGGCGTACTGTAAACATCAAAAACCGAGGAAATTGTGATTGGAGTAATTAAAGATACATCCGAATGTTGGATAATCGGTGATAGCCGGCTATCAGTCAAAGCTACGATCTTAAACCCTCGTTTTTTTAATCTTTTTGTTTTTTCCAATAATGTCCGCGAATACCTCGGAAAAATCGTTGTAAATACTACAACTTCCTCAGCGGGTTCCAAATCAATGTTTTCCCATTCTGGTGAACCATACTTTAACTCAGAAACACCTGGTCTCAATTTGCTAAGAATATAATTCATATACGGTAAAATTGTGGCCGACATCCGATTTGACATCAAGAAAACTCTCTTTTTACTAGCTAATAGTTCGACTGCCTGCGCATATTCCTCGGTTTGGGCCAATTCTTGAAGCTCTTGCAAGTTGTTAATCTCTTGATTAAGTATATTTAAATTCTTATCGTTATCATCTGCCTTATCAAGAATTGAGTATCTCTTGCTTGTTGTCATCTCAGAACTGATGATTTTTTGCAAATAACGTAAAAAGTCATTATACCCTCGGTATTTCATTTTTGTACAAAAACGCGAAATACTCCCTTGACTAACTCCTATTTCTTGACTAATTTTATCTGCCGTCATAAATACGATCGAATTATAGTTTTTCTCGATATACATCGCTATTTTTTTATTAACAGCTGATGTCTTCCCAACCACCATGAGCCGATCTAATAATTCCTCTTTATTTTTAATTTCCTTAATTTTTGTGTCAGACAGCTTCATCACCTTTTTTCACTTCAAATAAAATTATCCGCTTCACATCGCCGACTACATTTAAATTAACATTCAAGTTCTCGCCGTTAGCATTATCAATAATAACACAATCTTTTGGGAACAAAACTAACTTCTCGTTTTTTAATTCTAACTCAATTTCTGATCCCAGATTAAATACTCCAATATAATCCATTGAAGTTTTAACAACCTTATTTTCTTCCTCAATTAAACTAATTTGTCCGTTGAATTCATGGTTAAGCATTACATTAACATCTGTTGAGATTCCCTTCGACTCTATTGGGGTACCTCCATCAAATTCATACGCATTTCCAACTTGAATTGTGGTGTCTTGCTTACCATTATTCAGTTCAATCGAATTTGAAAGTGGCATCAATATTCTTTTGTATCCAGGTAACGAAGTAAACTTACTTAATTTTACATCAACTGTCGCAAAAGAAAATCTAAAATCAAAATTTTTCTCAAGATAAGAACTTTTTTCTGGGAATATATAAAGCTCAGTCGTTTTTCCACCTGACCACTGTGTTGTTTGACAATTTTCGGCTCTTTTAAGCAACATCGTGTCCACCTGCAATTTCTCTAAGAATGTTATAATCCATAATTTTCTTCACTCAAAAACAGTCTTATTTTTCAAACACTGATTTGCCGCTTTTAATAACTTTCTTTACAATATTACTGCCTGTGTTATACATCAAATAACGATAGTCCGGATATTTTAAAAGCACTAAATCCGCAACCTTGCCTGCTTCAATGCTGCCTTTTTTGTCTGCAGCATTTACCGCTGCGGCTCCATTCAGTGTAAGTGCAGTGAGAACTTCACCCATAGTCATTTTCATTTTGAAACTAGCTAATGCAATTATTAATGGAATAGAACATGTAAAAGAACTTCCAGGATTATAATCTGAGGCCAATGCCACTGCACAGCCATTGTCAATTAATTCCCGAGCTGGTGCAAAGTTTTCTTGCAGACAAAAAGCAGTACATGGCAAAAGTGTTGCGACAGTTTTCTTTTTTTCACTTAATTTTGCTATTTCTTCAGACGAAATTTTAATTAAATGATCCGCTGAAGTAGCTTCGATGTTTGCAGCCAGTCCGGCTCCATTCAAATTAGCGATTTCATCCGCATGCATCTTGACCTTAAACCCTAGCTTTTTAGCAGCTTCAAGCAGCTTTTGTGATTGCTCATAGTCAAACACACCTTCATCGCAAAAGACGTCCACAAACTCTGCAAGTTTTTCTTCATTTATTTGTGGTAATATCTCATCAATCATCAAGTTAAGATACTCTTCACTATTATGTTGAAATTCAGGTGGAACAGCATGAGCTCCCAAGTAAGTAACAGCAATATCTAATGGCTGTGCCAAATTTAATTCCTGTAGAACACGAAGCTGTCTGATCTCTGTTTCTTGATCAAGCCCATACCCACTCTTACCTTCAACAGTTGTCACACCTTGTTCAATCATTTCATTAAGCCTTTGCAATCCTAATTGCTTTAATTTTTCATAGGTTACTTCCCTAGTTGCATCAACCGTTGCCTGAATTCCGCCGCCATTTTGCATAATCTGCATATATGAAGAACCAGAAACTCTCTCATAAAACTCGTTCAAACGATAACCCGCGTACAAAAAATGAGTATGCGAATCTATAAGGCCGGGAATAACTGCAGAACCTGTGGAATCTATTACTTGGTCAAACTTCGTAATGTTTTTTCTTCTCAATTCTGCTAGAACTTCGTCAGTTTTCCCGACACTCACAATCAGTTCATCTTCTACATAGATTGCGCCATCATTAATTATACTAATTTCATTCATTTCAGAACCGCGTTTCATGTCCTGACCAGTAGGTGTTGCAATCTGGTCTGCATGCACTATTAATAAATTTGTCATCTACTATTGCTCCTTTGGAAAATTGTGATTGATTGCCGTATTGATTAATTGATCATCAACTAAATACGGTTCAGTTATATGTGCATCTTGTTGATGCTTTTGGTTGAATTCTGAAGTCGTCTTCATCGCATTCTCGTTTCGAGCCCAGTTTCTTCGAGCTACACCACCCATTACATCCCAAAGGATAGCTTTCTTGATAATTTCATCAACTCTCTTGCTTCCATCCAGTACTAAGCCGAAACCGCCATTGATTGAACGACCGATCCCAACTCCACCGCCATTATGCAGAGCAACTAAACTCATCCCGCGTGCCGCATTTCCTGCGAAACACTGAACCGCCATATCTGCCATCACATTACTTCCATCGTAAATATTAGATGTTTCTCTAAACGGTGAATCTGTCCCGCTGACATCATGATGATCGCGCCCGATCATTACAGGTCCAACTTTTCCATCGCGAACAAGTTCATTAAATTTGAGAGCAATTTGAACTCGTCCAATTGCATCTTGATAAAGAATTCTTGCTTGCGTTCCTACCACAAGTTCATTTTTTTCAGCATCTCTAATCCACTTATAGTTATCCATATCTTGATAGCGTCTATCCTTATCAATCGAATCCATAGCCGCTTCATCAGTTTTTTGCAGATCTTCTTTTTTACCCGATAAACATACCCAGCGGAATGGTCCATATCCATAATCGAATAAGTTAGGCCCCATGATATCTTCAACATAAGATGGAAAAATAAAACCATCCTTATCGTCTATCCCATTTTTTGAAACGTCTTTAACCCCCGCGTCATACACTGCCTTTAGGAAAGAATTTCCGTAATCAAAGAAATATGTGCCCTTCGCATGAAGTTCCTTAACTAGTTCAAAATGTTTTTTTAATGTTAGATCAACTAATTTGTTGAACTTAGAACGGTCAGTTTCTAACAAATTTGTCCGTTCTTCGAAAGTAATGCCTTGCGGACAATATCCACCCTCATAAACAGCATGACAAGATGTTTGATCAGATAACAAATCAACTTTTATATCATTATTAACTGCATATTCTAGGAGATCAACAACGTTCCCTTGATATGCAATCGATAATGCTTCTTTTTTTGCTTGAGCTTCCTTCGCTTTTTCAAAAACATCACTCAAATTATCCAAGAAAATATCAATCCATCCTTGATCGTAGCGTGTTTTGATTCTCGATGGATCAACTTCAGCGATAATTGACACTGAGCCTGCTATTTTAGAAGCTTTAGGCTGTGCACCGCTCATGCCGCCCAAGCCAGAACTTATAAATAATTTTCCAGCAAGGTCTTTGTCTAAAGGTATGTTTAGTTTCTGGCGTCCTGCATTTAATAACGTATTATAAGTTCCATGGACAATTCCTTGCGGCCCTATATACATCCAGCCGCCTGCTGTCATTTGGCCATAATTGGCTACGCCCATTTCTTCAGCGATTTCCCAATCATTTTGATTGTCGAATTCACCAATCATCAAAGCATTGGTAATAATGACACGTGGTGCAGTTTCATCAGATGGGAACAACCCTACCGGATGTCCTGATTCTATAACTAGTGTTTGTTCGCTAGTTAATCTTTCCAAATATTTCTTTATCAATCGGTACTGCATCCAGTTTTGACAAACACTGCCAGTCTCACCATAAGTGACAAGTTCATACGGATATAATCCCACTTCAAAATCGAGATTATTTTCAATCATTACTTGAAATGCTTTTCCTTCAATACAATTGCCCTGATATTCATCTATCGAATGACCATAGATTCTTCCTTCCGGTCTGAATCTATACCCATAAATTCTCCCCTTGGTATAAAGCTCATTCAGAAACTCTGGAATTAATTGTTCATGAAATTTAACAGGAATATATCTTAATGCATTCCTAAGTGCGATTTTGGTTTGTGCCTCTGTTAATCTAAATCCCCGTGAAGGAGCTCTTCTGATCCCTTCAACAAATTCAGGATATTCTGGAAGTTGGTCATCTTCAATCAGTGTCAACTCAACTTGGGGTTCATTACCTTCAACTTTATTGAGTAAATCAGCTATTTTCTTATTTTGTTCTTTGATATTTGACATGTTAAATTACCACCTTTCAAGTTAATCCAATGTTGCAAAATACTTCATCGTATCATTGACTTTACGTAAAACTGCTTTCTCAGATACTTTGACTAAATTCCCATTTTTTACAGTTTCTTCCCCATTAACGATAACCGTTGAAATTGCATCTGGTTGTAATGAATAGACAATGTTCGGCAGCATTTGTTCCAAATCATCACTTAATGGATTCATTGAAAAATTATTTAGATCTATTCCGACAAAATCTGCTAATTGACCTTCTTTTATCTCTCCAACATCTAAATCAAGTTGTTGTCCGCCATTTTTTGTTCCCATGTCAAATGCTTGTTTGCATTTTACACATAGTGCATCTCTTGTCACTGCTTTTTGCAACAAAGCTGTCATCCGCATTTCTTCAAATACACTGATACGATTATTGCCGCACGCGCCGTCACTACCTAATGAAATATTGATATTGTTGTTAACCATTCTAGGAATATTAGTTACACCATCTGCCAAGAACATATTGCTGGATGGACAATAATTAAGTGAAGCATGCCTGTTCCCTAGTAGTTTGACTTCATTCTCCTCTAACCAAACCCCATGTACGATTACTAAGCTTTGATCTACTACACCTAATTCATTCAAAAATTCAACTGTTCGCTTGTCATGTTTTTGAATAGTAGCATCTACCTCAAAAGTTTCTTCCGCAACGTGCATATGAAACTTCGTGCCTAGTTCATTAGCTAGCTTGTGCCCCGCCTGAATCATTTCAGGACTTGCACCGTGTAAACTGTGTGGTGCTGGAATAACAGTTACCATCGAATCATTCTGGTATTTAAGCGCAAGTTGACGTGTATTGGCAACTGCTTCATCTACTGATTCCAAGTAGCCAGATGGAGCTCCTTCCCAATCGTACATTGTTCGTGCTAATACTAAGCGAATTCCAACATCTTTAGCCGCTTGAATAACTGCCTCATCGGACTCAGTGCCATAGTTGTGCAGGTAGAAAAAATCGCACACGGACGTTACACCGCATTTCATCATTTCCGCGTAAGCAAACAACGCCCCATTGTAGATATCGTCCAATCTCATATTGGGAGAATATTTATAAAGCGAGTTGTCACGCCACTTGAGAAATGGCTGATCAATCGCTATTCCCCTCAGTAGGCTCTGAAATGAATGATTATGGGTATTTACTGTACCTGGAACAAAAACATTATCTGGATATTTTTGCTGTGAAAAATTTGGATATTTTTCTAACAAAACATTTGCTGGAGCAACCTCAATAATTTTGTTATCCCTTAAAGCTATTCCAAAACCTGCTTCAAATTTACTATTAAAATAGACGTATTTAGGTAACAGTATTTTATTCATTATTCCAACTCCTCATCTAGCCTAAGTATCGTGTTAAGTAATACATTTCCTGCAATTTCAATGTCTTCTATTCGTGAATATTCTTCCTTGCAGTGGCTTTTGCCATCTATGCTCTTCACGAACAACATTCCTGATCGGCCAATCCTA